>NZ_JACOPB010000003.1:0-559398 GCF_014288005.1 Hungatella hominis | reverse complement strand
GCAGCGAGAGCGGCCGCACATTTTTGCCGCTGTGTCAACCTTTTTTGGGAAAATATATTAAAAAATTGAGTTAGACCCTATGTTAGAATTCAACCTGGATAGGTAACTAAATGACATTGGCCGTGAACTGTAACAACTCAGGGCAAAAGTACATCGAAACACTGAATGAGGTCTTTCACGAATTTTATGTTTATGATACAATAAAACAGTGGTGGAGCAGGCGTGTGGCTGGAAGATAAAACTGGCATTGCTAAAAAGTTAAAAACTGGATATTTGAAACAGTCCATTTTCGGTTTATAGTAAGTGCATTATCATTGAAAACCGGAAGGGAGACTTTGTATGAAAACGAACAATAATACCAGAAAAATGGTGATGACGGCGCTGTTTATGGCGCTGGTATGTACAGCGACGATGGTGATCCGGATTCCGACACCGGGTACGAACGGATATATCCATCCGGGAGATGCGCTGGTGATTCTTTCGGGAATCTTTCTTGGACCGGTTCAGGGGCTCCTGGCCGCAGGAATTGGTTCTGCGCTGGCGGATTTCCTGGGCGGATATCTGCTGTACGTGCCGGCCACCTTTCTGATTAAGGGGCTGACCGCTTTTTGTTGCGGCCTTGTATTTCGGAGACTTTCAGCGACGGCCGGAAAACGGACCGCCGGTGTGGTGATCGGAGGGCTGACTGACATGGTGTTTGTAGCATGCGGGTACTGGCTCTATGAAACCTGTTTTTATGGAATGGCAGCGGCCCTGGCCAGCGTGCCGTCGAATTTGATTCAGGGCCTTGGAGGCCTTGTTCTGGCCGTCATTCTGTATCCTGTCCTGGCTGTGTGCCGCCGCTAGTACTGCATTGCGTAAATTCCTATGATATAGCACCCGCTATCTGCGCCAGGAGCACGCCCACGGAGCTAGACGTAGGGTCCACTACGCCGTCGCTTCGCGGACGCACACCTGACGCAGATATCGGGCACTATATCACAGTTATTTACACAATGCAGTACTAGTGCTCCATCCGGCCAGAAACTACAGTGACAGCACTGCCTATTTTGCCATCTGCCGCGTTGTCGTCAGTCAGCGGAGGAACCACTCCGCTTCCCTCCTCCGCCTTGCAGACTGACAAAATATCCAGCACTGTCACTGTAGTTCCTGACCGGATGGAGCACTAGATGGAGCAGGAGGAAAAGCGGCTGGAATAGCGCGGAGAAATTTCGGGAGGTTTTTTGTGGCAATTGCAAAGAAGCATAAAAGAACATTAGTCTGTGGGGACAGCACCTATTACTGGTGGGTAAAGCGGGATGATGATTATGACAGACCCGTACTGCATATCGCGTCGGAGGATAAAGGGCTGATTGTGCTCTATCCCACGGAACAGCATGGGGAGCGGCGGTATCTGGTATCCATCGGAAGAGTATTTAAGAACAGAACGACGAGCGGCTGCTGGCAGCGGTATCGGATTCCGAAACTGGGCGCCGGGAAGGAGCCTGACGCAGGCCAGGATACAGAGAAAGCCGACGAGCCGGTTATGGAAGATTTTCCTGTTACGCCTGGATTTGTGGCCAGCCTTTTGGGCTGGTGCCTCGACGACGGAGATGCAGAGAGTGTGACATGGAACGGAAGAGATATCTGGCTGTAGGGAGGAACGGTATATGGCAGTAATTCTATCGCTGCAGGGCTGTATGGCCGTGGGAAAAACCACGGCCGTTCAGTATGTAAAGGAGCGCCGTCCCGATATCTTTTTAAGCAGGGAGGACAATGGAACGGTTATTAGTGAGGTACACCGCCGAGGCCTCATAAAGAACTGTTATGAGGATTACCTGGAGATTCAGAGGCTTTGGCTGAATCATGAAGTGGAGCGGTGGAAAGCGGCAAAGGAGCATAAACTGGTACTGATGGATTTTGGCGCGGAAGAGATCGAGTTCTACACGCTGAATTACCCGAAGTCTATAGGTGAAAATTGGGATATTGAAGGACCTCTCTGCAGGGAACTGGAGGCGGTGAGACGCTGTATGCCGGACAGGATTCTGTTCCTGGACGCAGATGAGGAGACGCTGAAGGCGCGGAAAGAGGGAGATAAGAGCCGGTCCAGAGAATTTTTTGATTTTCACCGGGAGTATCTTCTTCCCCTGAAACGGGAGTGGTTCTTAAACCGTTCCGACACGGATGTACTGCGTGTGGACACCATGGACCGGGAAACGATGGGGAAAGCCGTCCTGAAATGGGCAGACGCTGCAGCGAATAAAATATAAATGCAGGAGAGTGGAATCATGGCAGTATTAAACATGCGTTACGACGGAGATGAGATACTGAGAAAGAAATGTAAAGAAGTGAAAGAGGTGGATGACCGGATCCGGGAAATCCTTAACGATATGACAGATACGCTTCATGCGACGCCTAACGGAGCTGCAATCGCAGCGAACCAGGTAGGAATTTTAAAACGCCTTGTCGTCATCGATATGGGAACCGGGCTCATGAAGCTGGTAAATCCCGTGATTGTGGAACAGACAGGGGAACAGGACTGCATCGAAGGCTGCTTAAGCTTTCCGGAGAAATACGGAAGGACCATTCGGCCCCAGACCGTAATCGTGAAGGCGCTGGATGAAAATGGAGAAGAGGTCACTCTGACCGGAATCGATGAGATGGCCAAATGTTTCTGCCACGAGCTGGATCATTTAGACGGAGTCTGCTTCGTCGATAAGGTGACGGAGTGGCTGTGACCCGTGCCAAGTCAAAAAAGCGCCGCAGGCAGCGGGCTTTTTGACCCTCGCGGCAGTCGTCAGATGGATCCGCAGGCAACGAGTCAGATGGCTCGCTAACGGGTCCATCTGACGACTGCTTGTGGGAACAAACAGACGGGAATTGGATAACTGCCTTTATGGCGGAAATGGAGGGGACGGATCGATGGAGTACCGTCAGATCAGACCGGAGGATGCCCGGGAATATGTGGAAATGATGCGGTCCCTGGATTTAGAGACCGATATGATGATGCTGGAACCGGGGGAACGGAAAATGACCCGGAGGCCGCCGCCGAATCCGCCATGCGGCATATGTGGTAGTCGGAATCCGGGCCGGATACCGCGGCCGGGGCATCGGCACAGAGATGTTCAAACGCCTGGATGCATGGGCCGTATCTCAGGAAATTACCCGCCTGGAGCTGACCGTGAGAAAGGACAATGAAGCCGCTGTCCATCTCTATGAAAAGAGCGGTTTTGTAATCGAAGGGCTCAGAAAGAATTCCATGCGTGTCGGCGGCGCCTACGCGGATGAGTATTACATGGCAAAATTTATCCCCCGGAATGAAGGGGCATAAAGCAGCACTGCACGAAGCGGCCAAACCGCTGAGTGCTCATAACAGGGAGGAACGATCATGCAATTACTATTTAAACAGCGGCTGTTTTCCTGGTTTGACAGTTACGACATCTATGACGAGAGTGGAAATACGGTCTATACGGTAAAGGGAAAATTAAGCTGGGGCCATTTGCTGGAAATCTATGACCGTTTCGATAACCATATCGGAACCGTATAGGAGAGAGTGCTCACCTTTCTGCCTAAATTTCTGATGTACATAAACGGACAGGAGATCGGAGAAATCCGCAAGGAACTGACCTTTTTAAAGCCCAAATTCACGCTGGACTGCAACGGCTGGACAGTGGACGGAGACTGGCTGGAATGGGACTATCGTGTAAAAGACAGCGCAGGCAGTCTGATCATGACGGCCAGTAAAGAATTTCTCCACTTTTCAGACACGTACGTTCTCGATATTGTAAGGGAAGAGGACGCGCTCCTCTGCCTGATGATCGTACTCGCCATTGACGCGGCGAAATGTTCCGGCGGACAGGACTGACTTATTGTAACAGGAAATGTTACGATTTATCTGCCGGATTCCCAGTGATCAGGCATCTTTAACCAGGAAGGCAGACGGGTATCCCGGCTGCCTTTTGCGGCATTTATCTGCATCTGCGTGAGGAAAAAGGCATCTCTTAAATCGGCGCCTTTAAGATCGGCATCCCGCAGGTCGGTTCCCAGAAAGCACGTTCCGAAGAGACGGCATCCCCTCAAGTCGGACGCAATGAGAAAGGAAGAAGAAAAATCCATGGCACTTAAGTCTGCCCCCTGAAAATGATATCCGAGGAAGCGCAGGGGCCCCGCGCCATTCGTCCCGGAAGTTTTACGGGAAGATTTACCGGAAGAGGCGGAGTGGCTGCGGGCAGACCGCGAAATGCCTCCCTTTTTCGAAGGAAGCTTCTGAGAAGCCGCATAATCGAGCGTCAGGCGGATCGTCTCCTTCAACAGATTGTTGGCCGCAGTGATCCTATCGCGGATCCCGTCTTCCGTGAGGTCCTGCCGGGAACCGTCTGCCAGCTTCTCTAAGCCGGTGAGCGCCGCATGGATACGGGGGCGCAGTGCGGATGCGGGGCGCAGTATTGCGGCTTCCTCCAGATACCACATGGCCTCGTGCAGCTTTAATTCAAGGAAGAAGACGCGGAACATTTCCTCCGGATCAGGAAGCTGCCGCCAGCTCTTCCCCTGAAATACGATTTCTGTGGCCGTCTGCCCCGCCCCGAAGCAGTCGTAATTGATGCATCCCTTCAGGCGGCGTCCGGACAGAGAGCTGTGAACCTCGCAGGAGAAATCTTCACATAAATGGGCGCAGGGAATCCCGGCTTCCTTATCGTCAGGGAATCCCTCCGCTTTGGAAAAATAGAGCGCCGTGCAGCACAGGCCGCAGCAGCGGGAACAGTCCGCAGCCAGACGTTCCCTCCTGTGGGAAATGAGGGCCGGGACCGGGTCTGCCCCACCGGATACCGCGTGCCGGTACGAGAAATTTTCGTGGATTGGTTCCATGTCATTTATCCTCCTGTACTTGTAACGGAAAGTATTCCATAGTATAATGCGGGTAACTGACAGCGTCAAGGCCCTGTGGGCAAGTGCTACATCAGGGGGGCCGGTGTGCCAGCCTGAAAATAATCCTGTAAAAAGGATCAGAGAAACGAAGGTGGAGAGATGAAGGAGACGAGCAATCCGGTTGTCTGGCAGTCCCGAACGTGGCTGATGGACGCGCTGGCGGCTCTGATGGAGGAAAAGAAATTCGAAGAGATCACGGTGGTGGAAATATGCAGGCGGGCGGATTTATCAAGGCGGACATTTTATAGAAATTATTCCTCAAAGGAAGATCTGTTTCGAAGCTGCTGCGAACGCCTGTGCAGGGAATATGTCCGGTATCTGGAACGGGATACCGCCTATTTTGCGGCGCATATCACAGAGGTGTATTTTTCGTTCTGGAAAGAGCATAAGACATTTCTGCAGTCTGTATGCAGGGATGATAAGATCTGCTGTCTCATCGAGGTGTCCAATACGTACTGGCCCGAAATTTACGGCCGGATGCAAGCGTACTGGAAAGAAACCATGAGCGGAGAAGAGCTGGAGTACTGTCTGTTTTTTAACATGGGAGGCTTATGGAATATTATGATGAAATGGCTTTTTGAGGAACCGGAGAGAAGCCCCTGTGAGATGGAGCGCATGATCCGAAGGTCTTTACAAAATTTACTGGCTGGCGATGCGAAATCGCCGGATAGGAGTGATGCAAAATGAAAAAATATACGAGAAAGGAACTGTTATCCATTCCAAACCTTATGGGATACTTCCGGCTTCTGATGATCCCGGTCTTTGTATATCTCTATCTCCATGCGGAGACGGACCGCGGCTATTACGCCGCGGCGGCTGTCATGGGAATATCGTCCATCACGGATATGTTTGACGGACTGGTTGCCCGAAAATTCAATATGATCACGGAATTCGGCAAATTTCTGGACCCGTTTGCCGATAAGATGACGCACGGGGCCATTCTCTTATGCCTGTGGACCCGCTATCCTTATATGGCGGTTCTGGTGGTACTCTTTGTCGTCAAGGAGGGATTCATGGCAGTTATGGGCTTGGTGAAGCTGAGAGAGGGCAAGAAGCTTGACGGCGCCATGTGGTTTGGAAAAGTGTGCACGGCGCTGCTGTTTGTCGTCATGTTTGTGCTCATTCTCGTGCCACATATCCCGGCCGCGGCGGCGAATGCACTGATTGCTGTCTGCGCCGTGGTCATGGCCGCGACACTTATCCTGTACATACCCGTGTTTCGAAAAATGTGACACGCTCTGGTATTCGCGCCGGGAGGCACTAGTGCTCAAAGCCATGCACCCAGCTGCCCTTCAGGAAATAACGGAGAAAGACGACCGAGCTTAAGAACCAGGTCAGCGGATAGGCCCAGAATACCACGCGGATATCCGGAACAAAGTGAACGGTTACGGTGATGTACGTCACCCGGATGATGCACCAGCAGACCATCATAACCAGCATGGGAACCGTGGATTTTCCGGCGCCGCGGAGAATTCCCGCGATACAGTGGGAAAATGCCAGAAGAAAATAGAACAGAGTCACTGTGCGGGCCTGGGCCGTTCCATTTATGATAACCTGCGGATCATTGTTAAAGGCGGAGATGAGCAGGGGCGAGAAGGCATAGATGAAAATGCCGACGAGCTCTGCAGTGATGATGGAGCAGAGAATGCCAAAGCTGGCTCCCTTTTTCGCCCGCTCATACTGTCCGGCGCCGAGATTCTGGCTCACGAACGTGGTCAGGGCCATGGCAAAGCAGGTGATCGGCAGGAATCCGAAGCCTTCGATCTTCGAATAGGCGCCGCATCCCGCCATCGCCATTTTCCCGAAACGGTTGATATTGGACTGGACTACCACGTTAGCCAGAGAAATAACGGAGTTCTGAAAACCGGCCGGGAGACCGTTTGCGATGATCTGCCGCAGGAGTCCTGTGTCAAACCGGATTTTCTTTAAGCAGACCCGGTATTCCTCCGGACTTCTCATGAGACGGCGCAGACAGAGAAACGCGCTGACAAACTGGGAGATAATGGTGGCAAACGCCGCTGCCCCTACTCCAAAGTGAAAGATCCCCACCAGCACAAGATCCAGCACGATGTTGATGAGAGACGATATAATGAGATAGACCAGCGGATGGCGGCTGTCACCCACGGATTGCAGGATGCCGACAAACACGTTGTACATGACGAAGGACAGTGAGCCTGCAAAATACGTTCGGAAATAGACGGTGGATTCCGGAAGTACATCGGCCGGAGTTCCCATCCACACCAGAATAATCGGCGCCAGTACCACACCGATCACGGTCAGCACAACCCCTGCGGCAAGGCCGAAGGCAATGGTGGTGTGAACGGCCTTCTGCACGTCACCGTGCCGCCCGGCGCCGTAATACCGGGCGATGACCACACCGGCTCCAATTGCGATCCCATTGAAGAAACCTACCATGAGGAAGATTAAGTTGCCGGAAGAACTGACGGCAGCGAGGGCATTGCTCCCCAGAAAATTGCCGACAATCAGTGAATCCGCTGTATTGTAAAGCTGTTGAAAAAGGTTCCCGAGAAATAAGGGAACAGCAAATGCGATAATTTTTTTCCAGATGGACCCCTCTGTCATCAGGGTCGAAGACGTGCTTTTTTCCATAGTAAATCCGCTCCGTAGTCATTGATCAATGTTTTGTATCAGTAGTGCGCAAGGGCGCCATCCTTTATTCTACTACAGAAACAGCGGGAATGGAATCAGTATTTTAGCGGTTTCTATCCACATACAGAATAATCACAGGCTAATCTTTCCAGTTCTGAACCACTTCCTCAACAAGCTGTCCGGCCGTATCGCGGTTAAAGGGCATGACCCGGCCGTGGTATGGAAAATATACGAGATTTGACCAGAGCACCTCATAGCCGCCTTTCTCATACTCCCCGGCCGTCGGTAAGTAGCTGTTACAGCCATTGGTATAGCCGTTTAAAAAGAGCAGCGGCGTTCCGGCAGCCTCCATGGCGTCAATGGAAATCCTGCACATGGCTTCATTGGCAATCCCGCACAGACAGCCGTCATTGAGGGAAAAGTACTGTATTTCCACCTCTGAAAACTGTTGTGAAATACCCTCGCCGTTAAGGCGTTTCACTTCCCGGAGCCAGTCGGTTCCATCGATGCCGGCCTCCATAAGCGCCTCATCGGCAATCCGCTCCGCCTGTGCCAGGGAGGGAACATCCGCTGTAAAATGGCTGAAAACCGACTTCATGGTCAGATGAGTGACAGGCTCCGCTTCCATTGTGGGAAGAACGGCTGACACGGCCTGGCAGATAGCCTCTGCCGTCTGCTCCAGGGCCTTTTGGCTCTGAAGCCGGTATATTTTCTGATACTCTTCTGAAAATCCCTTCGCCGCCGCCTCGAAGCCGTGAATCTCCAGATACTCTGTGTTTTCCTGATGAAACCGAGGCCGTACGTCTCCGGAGGCGCCCTGCATCATCATGATTTTGCAGCCGAAGCGCGCTTCCAACTGCTCTCTTGTAATGCCAAAGTAGTCGGCTGATATGAGATAATTGTCGCTGGAGAGAATGTTGGCATGGGCAGTGACCCGCAGCAGCAGCACCCTGTGAGATTCGTTTTCCGGTGCGGTGACAGACAGGATTCCAAGCCGGTTGTCGAAGTCGGTGGAATCCGTTCTGCGGTTCAATCCCACAGTATTTTTTCCGATGCCCCATGAAGCCAAGGCAGGAGACAGACTGCTCAGAGCGTCTTTTACGGCACTCTGCGCCCTGCGGCATACGAAATCAAAGTATTCAGGCTCCTCTGCGGCGTTCGGGGCGGAATGTGTATGAGAAAATGCAGTCATGACGTGATCGGTTCCCGTATGAAGCAGGTCCGCAATGAGGCCCCGCAGGGCATTGGCCAAATGGACGGTAAAACCAAGGCTGTCCAGGGTAATAAGACAGGCCGTTTCTTCCCCGTATTCCCAGACCATTGTCTGGAGCTTCAAGGGGTCGCGGATGCCCTTTGAGTGATTGTCCGGACGGAAAAATCCGACCAGTTCAACAACAGTATCAGGTGTGATATCGGCTTCCCCATATCCCATCCGCGCAGTCTCGTAAGTGTTCATCTGTAACAACCTCTTTTCTTTCTGTTTTTTTCTTTCTATCCTTCCTGTTAAGGATACCCGAAATTCCGTGAAATCTCAATCTACCAGTCGCTTCTGTACTGTTTTGTACAAAAAAAGAAGGACTGTTTTCCGCAGTCCTTCCATGATTGTCACGGTGACTCGTGCGCAGAGCGTGCGAGTAATCGTTATTTCTGATAAATGATTTTCCGTATGGCATGTATAGAGAGGCAGTACTGGTCCGCCAGCGTCTCCATGGACACTCCATTCTGCCATGCATCAAGGATATCTTTGTTGCGTTTCCTCAGTTCCTCCCGGCCTCCGTTCCGTTCGCCCCAGGCCCTGTGCTGGTCTTCCCTGGCCGGAACATAAAGATATCCGGACTGAACGTAATTCTGCAGCTCTTCCACCAGCGAGGCGGGAAGAACCGCGGCCGCATTGATATATTTCATAGCGCTTCACTCCCTGTTTTTTATTGTCAGGCAGCAAAGCCGTACTTGATCAGCGACTGCAGCTACTCCATGCAAATGTCGCTGATTCTGCCGGCTTTGCATGGAGCAATACATCGTTGTTTTTCTTTTTGTTTCTGCACATGATTCTCACCCTTTTCAGAAAACTGCTGTGTTTCCTGCCGAAACACACCTTTAAGACCATTTTAAGATGCGCGCTTAGCTTAAAGATGCTTCGCTAAGTGTTACCAGTATATCATTTTAAAAGGGGATATACAAGCGGCGAATGGGTCTTGGAAGTGCGGTATTAAGCATGAAATGCAAAGAAAATAGAGGGGAAGAAAAAACTTTATGCCTTTTCTTTTAACACTTTTTCTTGTATAATAAACATTACTGTTGCATTAACATGTAATGTAATGACATACTTCCGATTCGCTGCTTGCGCAGTGGTATGAATGAAGTGAAAGATAGAACCCGAGAAGATATCACCATCAAATTTGGTGGTGTTAATTGAAGGGCTGAAAGGTCGATAAATTTGACTTTCAGCGTTACTTCTGTTTTTTTAGAACAAGGAGGAAAAATTTATGTCGAAGGCCGAAGCTGCAAAGAAATTATATGAGGAATGTAAGGATATGGATATAGACGAAACTATGGAGTTGGTTTTAAATGCAGAGACAGAAGAAGAGCAGGTTTTTTTTCTATGTTAAGTGATTTTATTTTGCAGAGAAAGCAAAAGAAAGTAATAGCTCAAAAGAGGTTCTAAATGAAAAAATACATTTTATATGCTGGTGTAAACGGGACAGGGAAATCAACTTTAAACAGGACTACACACTATCAGGATACTGAGTAAAAAGGTATGGAGAATATTTCTTCCATACCTTTATTTTCTTTCACTTATATGACAAATGTTGTAGCGTAAATATTAAGGAAAATGAAAGACATGGGAAAATAATATCTGGTAAAATAGAGCCAGAAAAGGAAGGACACAGAAATGTATGTAAATTATGGCTATTATATCATACGTCCCTGCCGGTGCCCGGAATTTCTAAAGGATTTTTCCGAATGGATTCTGACTGCCAGCGGCTGCATCTGTGATGCGGAGCCGCAGCCATTTTCCTGCATGACCAGTGATGAAAGGCAAAAAGAGAAATACCGGAAACGGCTTGGGATGGAGAAACAGGAATTTATAGATTTTTCAGAAGAAACCCTGCGTCTGTTCGGGGAGGACCGGCTGGATACAGACAGCCGGTTCCTGTTCAAACAGGACGCAGAAGACATATACAGGCGTTATTTTTATAATCGGAGGGGCGTGGATCCGGGATACCGCCTGATCGGGATTGCGCTGGAAGAGGCACTCCTGCCGTCTCTGGAGGACAGGATAATCCAAAAGAAAGAAGTGACTGGAACCGAAGAACGTCGATTCCTTGGCTTTGATCTTCTTGGCTGGGATATCTCAGGTTTCCACACGTACCTGTGCAATTCCCTTCAGGAAGAATTGATGAAACGGTTCGAATTGAAACCGGGAAGATTTGGACTCTTAGAGAATTCGAAAGAAGAAGTGGAAGCATTTGCAGATGCCATTCAGAACAGAGGAGAGCCGGTGGAGTGGCTGCCGTTCGCGGTCTATGATGATACGCCGGCTGCGGCAGAAGGGAGTGAGATACATGGCAAAATTTGAAGCTGACTTAACTGGGAATCTGGACCATTTTAAAAAATACTTAAAAAATGAAATTTTAAACGGCAGTATATCCGCATCGTTCGAAGACGAGCATGAGGAGGAGATTAACGGTGTGCGGTGCTGTACAATGGTATATGAGAGGTACAGCTATATGGGAGGCAACCGCGTCAGTTTGAATGTGACGATTCTGGGATATGAAGGGGAACTCAGGCTGACTGCCATCACATCCGGTGGAAGCCAGGCCATGTTCTTTAAGCTCAATACATTCGGAGAGGAAGCCTTTTTAGAGAAGCTGGAAGAGGCTGTGAAGGCCTATAAGTGCAGACACACGCGAATGATAAGCAGCTTATAACCGATTTATAACCGTGTGAGAAGGGGATTTGGGATGGACAGAAATATATATGTGACCAGCTATACAGAGAGAAATGCGCTGCAGAAACAGTATGGATTGGAACATGAGACCTTTGTGAATGATACGATCGGTTACGACGGCAGCGTATGGCTTCTGTTTGCCCGTTCGGTGCCGGAACGGATCAACGGGATGTTTGTAGATACTGAGGCGAATACGGACTACCATGCGCTGTGCCTCTGGGTAAACTGGACGGATGGGACGCTGCTGGGGGGAGAGATGTATCCGCTGGGGTTTCATGAGATGAATTTTCATCACGTCATGCCTCTGGGCGAAGATATTCTTCTGGTAGGCGCCCGGTGCAGGAAATATAAAGATGGGACAGCGGAGAATAACGGAGTTCTCTTAAAAAAGGATGGCACAAAGCTGGCAGAGATGTGCCTGGGTGACGGAATCGAGAGCTGTATCGTGACGGAAGACGGCCGCATCATTACCGGATACTTCGACGAGGGCGTGTTCGGAAATTTTGGCTGGGACCAGCCGGTGGGCGCATGCGGTCTGATCGTATGGGATGCCCGGGGACAGCGGTTGTGGGAAAATAAAAAATATCCGATCTATGACTGCTATGCGATGAATGTGGATGAACAGGGCGCGCTGTGGTTCTATTATTACGACGAGTTTCATCTGGTGAAGACTGATTTTAAGAGGGATGTCATCTACCGCCCGAAGGCGGAAGGATGTTCCGAGTTCCTGATCAACCGGAGTCATACGGCTCTTATCATGGATGGCGGATATGGCAGGCATTCCCAGTTTTACCGGTATGAGATAAAAGGGGAACAGTTGGGCAGCCGGGCGCCGGCAGATGTGATTTTCAGGGAGAAGCCGCTCTTACTTTCCAGTTACCGGTTCCGCGGTGCAAAGGCCGTGTTGACGGACTCTGATGGACGGATGTTTTTTACTGAGGTGATCTAGATGAAAAAGTGTGGAAATAGTTTGAGGATCCTGTTTCTCTGTATCGCTGGTGTATTTTGTTGGATGCTTTTTACTTCGGAGGAAGCAGGACAGAGATATTTTTGCGGTATGGTGCTGGAGATTTCGGACCAGTATTTTCTGGTGGAGCCGGATGAAGGGGAAGAAGAACGGAAATCAGCGGACCGCATTACCGTGCCGACGAATGTCATATCCGCAGAGGGCGTGCCCGAGGTGAGGGTGGGAGATGAGATCCGAATCGTCTATGACGGCGAGATCATGGAATCGTATCCGGCCCGTTTGAGTACGGTGTTTGCCATTTACCGCGCGGACGAGTGACGAAGGACTGTACTGCATGGCGCCGGCGTCCATACTGCGCGGCTTTACGAACGCGATACGAAAAAGCCCTGTCCGGGAAGGCGTGTCAGACCACGCAGTTCCGGACAGGGCTTTTTACTGTTTGTCAGGAGAGTCCGTCGTACCGGACCCGCTAATTCATGGAATCTACAATTAAATTTGCCAGAGCACCGAGTTCCGCCATCTGGTCTTCCTTTAAGGAGGATTTGATCGTGATGGTTTCATCGAGTATGGTCATGTTCTTCATCTCGGAGATGATCTCTCCCATCTTACGTCCGGCTGTTACGCCCCAGGAACCATTTTCCAGGAGTGCCACGGTGCGGTTCTGCAGATTGTGAGCCTTTAAATCGAGGAGTACGTGCTCCATACAGCTGAAGATGCCGCCGTTATACGTCGCGGAAGCGAATACGAGGTGGCTGCAGCGGAAGGCCTCGGAGATGATGGTGGACGGATGCGTGGAGGAGACATCATACATGACAATGTTCTTCACGCCGCGGTCTGCCAGCCGGCAGGCCAGAATATTCGCCGCATTCTCCGTGTTGCCGTAGATGGAACCGTATGCGATCATGACGGCTTTCTCTTCCGGTTCGTAGCTGCTCCAGGTTAAATACTTGTCCACATACCATGCGATATCGGATCTCCATACAGGACCGTGGAGCGGGCAGAGGATTTCGATGTCCAGTGCGGCGGCTTTTTTAAGCAGCGTCTGAACCGATGCGCCGTACTTTCCGACGATATTGGTATAATATCTTCTGGCATCAGCCAGCCAGTCACGTTCGAAATAGAGTTCATCCGCAAACAAGTTGCCGTTCATGGCGCCGAAGGTACCGAAGGCATCCGCGGAGAAAAGGATCTTGTCCGTGGTGTCATACGTCACCATGACCTCCGGCCAGTGTACCATGGGGGCCATCAGGAAGGTGAAGGTATGTCTGCCGGAACAGAAGGTGTCGTTTTCTTTCACGATCACGGCTCTGGTATCGATATCAAATTCATAGAACTGCTTGATGATCGGAATCGTCTTTGCGTTGCAGACCACGGAGACATCCGGATATCGTCTGATCAGTTCGCCGAGTGTTGCGCAGTGGTCCGGTTCCATATGATTAATGATCACATAGTCCAGCGTTCTTCCTGCCAGAACGGATTCCACATTTTCGAAAAACTGCCCGGTGATTGCCCGGTCGACCGTGTCGAAGAGAACGGTTTTTTCATCTAAAAGAAGATAAGAATTATAGGAGATCCCGTTTGGAATAGGGTATGCGTTCTCGAACAGGGCGAGCCTGCGGTCGCTTCCGCCGACCCAGAACAGGTCATCTTTAATATTTTTTACACAGTACATAATGAAGCCATCCTTTCGTCATAATCTCACACATATAATTTCGTAAGAAGTATACTACAAAATCGGGAAAATGTCATTGTATTTTTATACGAACTTAGTATGAATTCAGCGGTCCATTGCATTATAGTATAACCGGAAGGATGGATTTTTAGCGGAAACATCATTTTTTATTAAGACAGAGTGAAGGCAGCCTGTTATAATGGGAGAAAAGAGACCTGATTTCCCATGAGGAAGATGGTTTTGTATTGGAACATAACTGGAGGTGTGGCAATAAATGGATGGAAAAAACAGAATCGTAAAGGACATTCTGGAGTCTGTTGAGAAAAACATGGGAACCGGGGAAAATTTGAGCCTGGAAGCATTGGAAGCACATACGGGGTATTCCCGTTTTTATTTGAACAGGATTTTTGCTGAGGAAACCGGCTGTACCATTCACCGCTATATCATGGAACGGAGACTGACGGAGGCGGCCAGAAAGCTGGTGGAGACGGACAAGACGATCGTTGAGATATCCGGCGAGGCGGATTATCAGTCTCAGCAGGCGTTTACACTGGCATTCCGGCGGGCTTACGGATGCACGCCGTTTACCTACCGGGAACGGAAGCATTTTACGCCTCTTCGTGAGCAGACAAAGCAGAAGAAGACAGGGGGAACCGCCTTCTGCGGAAGAAAGAATAACTGGAGGTGTGCGGCATGAGTCTGGTACCGAGTGTGATCGAGACGACGTCAAAGGGGGAGCGCAGTTACGACCTCTTTTCCCGTCTGTTAAAGGACAGAAATATCTTTCTGGGGGAAGAAGTGAACGATGAGACGGCCCGGCTGGCGGTGGCCCAGCTGTTATTTCTGGAAGCGGAGGACCCGGCGAAGGACATTTCCTTCTATATTAACAGTCCGGGTGGTTCTATTACGGCCGGTCTGGCCATTTACGACACGATGCGTTATATCCGGTGCAATGTATCGACGATCTGTATCGGACTTGCAGCCAGTTTCGGCGCATTTCTGCTGGCCGGGGGGACGAAGGGCAAGCGTTTTGCCCTCCCCAACTCTGAAATCATGATACATCAGCCGGCAGTGGAGAAGATCGGAGGAAAGGCGACGGATATCCAGATCTATTCTGAGAAGCTTCAGCAGGATAAGAGACGGCTGAATCGGATTCTGGCTGAAAATACGGGAAGAACGGAGGAAGAGATCTGGCGGGATACGGAGCGGGATCATTTTATGAGCGCCGAAGAGGCGAAGGAATATGGGATTATTGATACGGTGATGAGAAAGAGAGAGGAAAAGGCATAAATCTGAAAAGAAGATACGAAAGGGGCGGCCGCCCTGATGATTGTACAGTCATCGGTGCGGCCGCCCCTTATCGGCTGATGCCGTTTTATGAAACTTAATAGCCTGCACTTAATGCAGCAGCCAGGCTTGCGCCAACTACAGCGTATAAAATTAAGGACAGCACGATTCCCACTGCCATAACGATCAGTCCGGCGCGGCAGAAATTCTTCCTGTTCTCGTTTCCATTGCCAAATGCCCAGACAAAATACATAATTACATTGACACATGGGATAGCCAGAACGATTAACGTGATCAGCCATTCCCCCATGGTCATGACAGCCTTATTAGGATCTGTCGCCATTGTGTTGTTTTCCATACTTAGTACCTCCTGTAATTTAATCTATCTACCGTTAAAATTATATCATATACTGTCGTAATTTGTCTATTTTTTCTTTGCCGGGTTACAGGCTCCCCGGGGATTTCAGAACTGTGAAAAGCAGGTGCAGCAGGTTCCGGGGCTCATAGATCATGGGCGGCCGGTCAGGAAACCAGTATTTCATGCGGATGATATAGAACACGACCATAAGGAAGATGCATACGGCTATGTAGACGGAAAACAGGCGCGCTTTTCGTTCCAGGACGTAATGCTCGTACAGAAATAAAAGCCCTCCGGCCAATAGCGGCAGGAGAAATGGATTGTGCAGAAGACTGCCGTGGATATCCCCTTTTAACAACAGGACGGCGGCTCGGGTAAGTCCGCAGCCGGGGCATGGAATCCCCAATAAGAGCCGGGCCGGGCACACCTTGCCAGCAGCGGCAGTCATGCCAGAAAGGAAAATTGCGCACAGAAGTATTCCGGGCAGGCAGTGTCTGACATCGGAAATCAGATGTTTTATTCTTTTTTTACACAAAATCGGGCTGTGTTTCTTTTTCATAAATTACATAGTATCCTTTTCATCGGTTGTGTGAAACTGCAGATTTCATTATAAGGCAGTGTTACCGCTTTTACAAGCTTGTGCCTCGAATAGAGGTTTGATATAATGAAGCTGTTTGATATGCGAAGTCTGATATCATGAAACAGTCTTAAATGCAAAGTCTGATATCATGTAACAATTTAAACTGCGAAATTAAGATAAACAGGATGGGACGTCTATGATCAAAAAAACACATATTGTATTTCTGTCATTTCTCTGTGCCGCGCTTGGAGGCTGCGGGAGCAGCAGGCCATTGGCGGAGAAAGAGACTTCTCCTCTTACCGTCGTGACTGCCACAGATCTGCACTATTTATCACCGGAGCTTACGGACTATGGAACCGGATTTATGAGAATGGTCGGAAATGGGGATGGAAAGCTGACTCAGTACGCGCCGGAGATTACGGACGCTTTTTTAGAGGAGGTAGAGAAGCTGCATCCGGACGCGCTTATTTTAAGCGGAGATCTCAGTTTTAACGGTGAGAAGACAAGCCATGAGGAACTGGCCGGGAAGCTGTTCAAGCTGCAGGAACAGGGAATCCCGGTTCTTGTGCTGCCCGGAAATCATGATATCCTTTATCCGTTTGCCGCCCAATTTGAGGCAGAGACGGTGACGAGGACGGAACGGGTCAGCGGCGAAGAATTTCGTGATATATATGGCAGTCTGGGGTATCAGGACGCAACTGGAAAGGATGAAGAATCCTTAAGCTTTCTGTATGAGCTGTCGGAACGAGTCTGGCTGCTGCTTCTGGACGCGAATACGGAGGATGCACCCGGCCGGATTAAGGATTCCACGATGCAGTGGGCGGAGCGGCAGATGAAACGCGCTGAGGAAGCGGGGGCCTCCATCTTCACGGTGACTCACCAGAATGTCCTGGCTCAGAACAAACTTCTGTCACAGGGCTTCCTGCTGGATCATCATGAGGAGATGGAACAGCTGCTGAAAGCTCATGGGATCGCTTTGAATCTAAGCGGTCACGTTCATATCCAGCATATTGCGGAGAGCGGCGGCCTTTATGACATCGCAACCGGATCCCTCACCGTGTCCCCGCACCGGTACGGCGTTTTGACGGTTGATCCGGATGGAAGCATCGCGTATGAAACGAAGCCGGTAAATGTGGATCGATGGGCTGAGGAAAAAGCTGGAATCCCCGGTGAATATGGGGATTTTGAAGCGCTGTCCAAGGCGTATTTTGACGCGTGCACGCGAAAAAAGATGAAGAAAGAGCTGGAAGCGCTGTCAGTTTCGGAGGAGGAGCTGGCGCAGATGACGGAACTGGCCGTGGAGATGAACAGGAACTACTTTGCCGGCATGACAAAACCGGAAAAAGAAGTGACGGATACCGAGGGCTGGAAACTTTGGAAAGAAAAAGGCGCAGAGCTCTTTTTCGGAAAATACATGGATTCCATGCTGGAAGATGCGGGATGTAATGAAAACAAACTGAAAATAGTAAGGGATCTGAGGCCATAGTTCCCGGAGACGATTTTGGAAGGAGGCTTATCCATGGATAAGAAAAATACAAGAATACTGGTCAGCGCCTGTCTGCTGGGTGTCAACTGCCGCTACGACGGAAAGAACGGCTGTCGTGACGAGGTACTGAAGCTGCTTCGGGAGTATGAACTGATCCCGGTCTGTCCGGAGCAGATGGGAGGGATGGAGACCCCCAGAGAGCCGTCGGAATGCCGGAGAGACGGCGGGCGTGTCCAGGTGATGAACCGGAAGGGCCAGGATGTGACAGCGCATTTCGAAAAGGGCGGGGAGGAAGCGCTTAAGATCGCAAAGCTGTATGGATGCCGGTACGCCATTTTGAAGGAGCGCAGCCCGTCCTGCGGCAGTGGAATCATCTACGACGGAACCTTTTCGGGCGCTAAGACGGCCGGAGACGGGGTGACAGCCCGCCTTCTCAAGGAGCATGGGATCAAAGTTGTGGGGGAAACCAGCATTTCAAGCTTGATATCGGAAATCAGCAGTGATATGATGGATGACAACATAAATATTATGTAACTACTCAACCGTGCATCTTCTTGTTTTCGAAAAGAGCGAAAACAAGAAGCCCGGGCGTTCCGCCCTATGCCAGTTTGCACAGAAAAGTGTTTATACAAGCGAGCTTGTAACACACGTTTCTGTACAAACTGCCGCACGGCTGAATAGTTACCAAATTACAGAGGAGTGACAGGAATATGAAAACAAATGTAACGAGAGACCAGGCGCTTTCCCTTCTTATGAAATATAATAAGGAGCCCTTCCATATACTTCACGGGCTTACGGTGGAAGGCACCATGCGCTGGTATGCAAAGGAACTTGGATACGGTGAGGACGAGGATTTCTGGGGAATCGCCGGCCTTCTTCACGATGTGGATTTTGAAAATTATCCGGAGGAGCACTGCATCAAGGCGCCGGAGCTTCTGGCCGAAGCAGGGGCTGAACCGGAGCTTGTTCATGCGGTCGTAAGCCATGGCTATGGACTCGTCTCTGATGTGGAACCGGAGCATGATATGGAGAAGGTACTGTTCGCGTCAGACGAACTCACAGGCCTGATCGGAGCCGCCGCCAGAATGCGTCCGTCGAAGAGCGTCATGGATATGGAGGTCTCCAGTTTGAAGAAAAAATACAAGGATAAACGGTTCGCGGCAGGCTGTTCCCGCGAGGTGATCGCCCAGGGAGCCGAAAGGCTCGGCTGGACGTTAGAGGAGTTGTTTGAAAAGACCATTGAGGCCATGCGTTCCTGCGAGGCCTCTGTCAACGAAGAGATGGAAAAGCTGGGCGTTTAAGAACGCCGGAAAGGGAAGAACAATCGGGAGAAGAGAACGATGATATCAGTTTCAGTGCTGAATTTTACAGGAGTTTACGAGAGAGAAAGCTTCTATAAAGATGGGGACTGTGAATGGATTGACTGTTCGGATTTGTCCGGGGTAAACGGATTCTGTGATGAGGCATCCATGGAGGAGATTGAGGCGCGGATCAGTGGGCTGTCAGGCTGGATTCACTTTATAGACGGCGGAAATTTCCACTATTTAAGCTATCTCATGGTGAGGAAGATTCGGGAGCCGTTTACCCTGGTGGTATTTGACCATCATACGGATATGAAGCCTTCTATATTTGCTGGAATTTTGTCCTGCGGCTGCTGGATCAAACGGGCGCTGGACGACCAGCCATACTTAAAAAAGGTGATCCTGATCGGTGTCGCGGATTCGCTGGCAGATACCGTAGAATCAGAGTATGCGGACCGCGTGCAGGTGTTTTCGGAGAACGCGGCAGGGGCAGATGACTCATGGCTTAAGGCTCTGGAAACAGAGGTGTCGGAGGCCGTGTATCTGTCCATAGACAAGGACGCGTTCGGGCGAAAGGAAGTGGTGACTGACTGGGATCAGGGAACCATGACGCTGGAACAGCTTGAGAGGGCGTACCGCTGTCTGGAGAGCCGCCGGATTCTGGGTGTGGATATCTGCGGCGAGGCGAATCAGGACGACTCTTTTTCGGGATGGATGTCCGTGTCAGACAAACAAAATGACGCGGCAAACAGACGAATCCTCCGAATGCTTCGAAACGGTCATAAGAAGCCGGAGGGCAGTATACAATAGGGAGAGAGAAATGGAAGAAGCACCGATATTTTCGAAGGCGGCCATCAGGCGGCTGATTCTGCCGCTGATCATCGAACAGTTTCTCGCCGTCTTAGTGGGAATGGCGGATACGATCATGGTGGCCGGAGTGGGGGAGACCGCGGTCTCAGGAATTTCCCTTGTGGATACGCTTAATATTCTGTTGATCAACGTGTTTACCGCCATGGCTACCGGAGGCGCTGTCATAGCGGCCCAGGAGCTGGGGGACGAAAACAGGGAGGAGGCGTTAAAGGCCTCCAATCAGCTGATTCTTGTGGTTCTGATATTTTCAACGGTTTTAATGGTGTTGTCCTTACTGTTCAACTACCAGATTCTGCGGACGATTTACGGGAAGATCGAACCATCTGTCATGAATTACGCCAGAACGTATTACTACCTGACGGCGCTGTCGTTTCCGTTTCTGGCGGTGTATAACGGGTCGGCGGCTATCTGCCGCTCCATGGGCAATTCCGGGATATCCATGAAGGTGTCCATGCTGATGAACGGGATCAACATTGTGGGAAATGCCATTCTGATTTACGGCTTTCATCTGGAGGTGGCCGGGGCCGGGATCTCCACGCTGCTGTCACGAATTACCGCGGCAGTCATCCTGGTGTGGGTGATCCGGAATCCAAAGCTTCCGCTGTGCATCGACAAAAACTTTCATCTGGGCTTCCATCCTGCCATCATCCGGCGGATCATGGGGATCGGAGTTCCCATGGGAGTGGAAAACGGCCTCTTTCAGGGCGGTAAGCTTCTTGTGGCGGGGCTGGTCTCCAGCTTCGGTACGACCTCCATTGCCGCCAATGCGGTGGCGGGAACCATCTGTTCCTTTCAGGTGATTCCGGGCAGCGCCATCTCCCTGGCCATGATAACCGTGGTGGGGCAGGCCGTGGGCGCGAAACGGTATCAGGAGGCGAAACGGTATGCAAAGAACTTTATTTTCCTCATCATGGGAGCGCACTTCCTCATCTGTTTTCCGATGCTGGTATTTCTGCCGCACATTATCGGCTTCTACCATGTGTCAGAACAGACGGCGGAGCTGGCCAGAATCATCTGCACGCTTCACGGATTATGCTGCGTGCTGATCTGGGCGCCATCCTTTGCGCTTCCCAATGCCCTGCGTGCCGCAGATGACGTGAAATTTGCCATGTGCATTACCATTGCGTCCATGTTTCTGTGCCGGATTGCCATGAGCTTCGTTCTGGGACGGTATCTTGGCATGGGGCTGATCGGTGTCTGGATTGCCATGGTTCTGGACTGGGCCGTGAGAGCGGTGGTCTACGCCGCGCGTGTCGCGTCGGGAGGCTGGCTGAAGCATCATAAAGTTCTGGCCGCGCGCCAGGAGGCTGAAAAAACCGTTTTACAAAACACTTGACAGCGCCCGGCAAGTACGATATTATTTCGGTTAAATAAATTGGATATGTGACAGAGGAGAAAGAAGACATGAAAAAGGTTGTGAAATTCGGCGGCAGTTCTCTGGCCAGTGCAAGACAGTTTAAGAAGGTTGGGGACATCATTCGTTCCGAAAAGAGCAGACGCTATGTGGTTCCATCTGCGCCGGGCAAGAGAAACGACAAGGACGAGAAGGTTACGGATATGCTGTATCAGTGTTACGATGCGGCGGCAGAGGGAAAAAGCTACAAGAAGATTCTGGAGAAGATTAAGAGCCGTTACATGGAGATCATCGACGGACTCGATTTAAACCTGAATCTGGATCATGAATTCGAGACCATCGAGGAAAATTTCATAAAGAAGGCCGGCCGTGATTACGCGGCATCCAGAGGCGAGTACTTAAACGGCATCGTCATGGCCAACTATTTAGGCTATGAATTCATCGACGCGGCAGAGGTCATCTTCTTCGATGAAGACGGCAGCTTCGAGGCGGATATCACCAACCGTGAGCTGGGAGAACGCTTAGAGCATGTGGAGCGCGCGGTTATTCCGGGCTTTTACGGCGCCACTCACAGCGGAAGCATCCGTACGTTCTCAAGAGGCGGATCCGATGTCACAGGCTCCATTGTGGCGAAGGCCATCCATGCTGATATGTATGAGAACTGGACCGATGTTTCCGGCTTCCTCGTAGCGGATCCGCGTATCATCGATAATCCGGAGGTCATTGAGACCATTACATACAGAGAACTCCGTGAGCTGGCCTACATGGGAGCCAGCGTTCTGCATGAGGACGCCATCTTCCCGGTCAGAAAAGAAGGCATTCCGATCAATATCCGCAACACCAACAGGCCGGAGGAGAAGGGCACCCTGATCGTGGAGAGCACCTGCCGCAAGCCGCGCTATACCATTACGGGAGTTGCGGGCAAGAAGGGCTTCTGCTCCATCAACATTGAGAAAGCCATGATGAACGCCGAGGTAGGGTTCGGCCGCAAGGTTCTGGAGGTATTTGAAAAATACGGCATTTCCTTCGAGCATATGCCTTCGGGAATCGATACCATGACCGTGTTTGTCCATCAGTCCGAATTCGAGGAATACGAACAGTCCGTGATCGCGGGAATCCACCGCGCCGTCGAGCCTGATTTCGTGGAACTGGAATCTGACCTGGCGTTAGTTGCCGTCGTGGGACGCGGCATGAAGGCCACGAGAGGCACCGCCGGAAGAATCTTCTCCGCGCTGGCCCACGCCCGTGTCAACGTCAAGATGATCGACCAGGGCTCCAGTGAGTTAAACATCATTATCGGCGTTAAAAATGCAGATTTTGAGGCGGCCATCAAGGCGATCTACGATATCTTTATCTCAACCGAAATCTGATAAATGGTATATCCATATATCCAAATGAAAAACCGGTCAGCACAGAGGCTTAAAAGCCTGTGCGGACCGGTTTTGCTGCAGTACTTATTAATCCTCCGGAACAAAGACATCTTTGCCCATTCCGCAGAGCGGACATACCCAATCCTCAGGAAGATCTTCAAAAGCTGTGCCTGGATTGATTCCGTTGTCCGGATCTCCATCAGCCGGATCATATATGTATCCACATGGCTCACAAACGTATTTTTGCATAACAGTCACCTCTTTCTTTCGTTGATACCCTATTTTACCAGATATGTAACTATTTTACAACTAGTGCAGATAAATATAGCCAGAAAATACTTTAGAATACAGGAAATATGTGGTAAAATAAAATCAAAATTTTATACATCAGGGAGGACTAAGATGCAATACCGCAATTTTGGAAAGACAGGAATTAAAGTGTCAGCGCTGGGGTTCGGAACCATGAGATTTCCACTGCTTCACGATGAGGTGGTCGATGAGGAACGCGCTATCGGTATGATCCGTCATGCCATCGATGAGGGCGTGAATTACATTGACACCGCTTATCCTTATCATCTGGGAGAGAGCGAGAAAATCGTGGGAAAAGCGCTGGCAGACGGATACAGGGAGAAAACGTATCTTGCGACCAAATGTCCCGTATGGAAGCTGGAGAAGGCGGAGGATTTCGAGACTATTCTGGATGAGCAGCTGGAGAAGCTGAACACGGATCATATCGATTTTTATCTGCTTCACGCTCTGAGCGGCGAACGCATGGAGGACAAGGTAAAGCCGTTTGAACTGATTAAGCGGATGGAAAAAGCGAAGGCTGAGGGAAAGATCCGCTATCTTGGATTTTCCTTCCATGATTCATATGACGTGTTTCAGGATATCATAGATTATTATGATGGATGGGATTTCTGCCAGATTCAGTATAATTACGTGGACACCGAGCACCAGGCTGGAACAAAGGGGCTTAAGTATGCCGCTGAGAGAGGCCTCGGGGTGGTGATCATGGAGCCTTTGCTGGGCGGGAGGCTGGCGAATCCGGCATCCCATTTAAAGAAGGTATTTCCGGAGGACAAGTCTCCTGTGGAGTACGCGCTGGATTTCCTCTGGGATCAGCCTGAGGTCAGCCTGCTGCTCAGCGGAATGAGCGATGAAAAGCAGGTGGAAGAGAATCTGGAGTACGCGAAAAGAAGCAGCGTGGGTATGGCGACGGAGCAGGACAAAGAGGTGGTAAAAGAGGCAAAGCGCGTCTTTGATTCCATGGCTTTGGTGGGATGTACCGGATGCAGATACTGTATGCCATGTCCATTTGGCCTGGATATCCCGAAGATATTCTCGCTGTACAACATGACTGCGGCGCACAGGGAGGAAGAGGCCAGGGCGGAGTACGAGGCTCTGGAAAAGAAAGCGGGCGACTGCCGCTCCTGCCACCGCTGCGAGAAGGAGTGTCCGCAGATGATCAAGGTAAGCGAGGTCATGAAGGAAGTTGCAAAGGTGTTTGAGAAGACAGAAGCCTGATTGGCAGGAAAACAGGCTTTCACGGAAGAAGGATTGAAGGAGGAACGGGTTATGCTGGAAAAAATTGATTTATCGAAGAAAATGGATAAAGATACGTACAAGCATGTCATCGGAGAGCAGAGCGAAAGACTGGGCCTTTTGCAGCGGGAACTGAGAACGGCGGGGATCCCTGTCATGATCGTGTTTGAAGGCATGGGTGCGGCCGGAAAAGGAACGCAGATCAACCGGCTGATTCAGGCGATGGATCCCAGAGGATTCGAGGTCTTTGCCAACAGCAAGGCCACCGAGGAAGAACAGCTTCGCCCGTTCCTGTGGAGATTCTGGACCAAGACACCGGCCGACGGCCGGATCGCCATCTTCGACCGGAGCTGGTACCGTCAGGTGACGATCGAACGGTTCGACGGACAGATCAAGGAGAAGAATCTGCCGGAGGCCTTTCAGGATATTTTATCGTTTGAGCGCCAGCTGGATGACGGCGGAATGGTGATCATCAAGCTGTTCCTCTATATTTCCCAGGAAGAGCAGAAGAAGCGCTTCAAGAAGCTGGAGGACTCCAAGGAGACGTCCTGGCGTGTGACGAAGGATGACTGGCGGAGGAACAAGGAGTATGGCCGTTATCTGGAGATCAACGAGGAGATGCTTCAGAAGACCGATACGGAGCGTGCGCCGTGGTCCATCATCGAGGCGACGGACAAGGATTACGCCGCCGCCAAGATCATGACCCTTGTAGCGGACCGCTTCGAGGCGGCCTTGAGAGAGAAAGCGGCTCCGAAGCCGGAAGTGTCGGAGAAACCTCCGGTGAAGGAAGAGAGATATCAAAACGGTGTGCTCTCCGGTGTGGATCTGACGAAGACGCTGACCAAGGAAGAGTATAAAAAAGAGATCGACCGGCTCCAGAAGCGCCTGGAGTTTCTGCACAGCGAGATTTACCGCCTGAGAATTCCGGTGGTTTTAGGATTTGAGGGCTGGGACGCAGGTGGAAAGGGCGGCGCTATCAAACGGCTCACCAGTCATTTGGATCCACGCGGATACCGTGTGAACCCGACCGCCTCCCCCAATGATATCGAGAAGGTGCACCATTATCTGTGGCGGTTCTGGAACAACGTTCCGAAGGCGGGCCATATCGCCGTCTTCGACCGGACGTGGTACGGCCGCGTCATGGTGGAACGGATCGAGGGCTTCTGTTCGGAGGCGGACTGGAAGCGGGCCTATCAGGAAATCAACGAGATGGAGGCCCACATGGCCAATGCCGGGGCCGTGGTCATCAAATTCTGGCTCCATATCGACAAGGACGAGCAGGAACGCCGATTCAAGGAACGCCAGCAGAATCCGGCGAAGGAGTGGAAGATTACGGACGAGGACTGGAGAAACCGGGAAAAATGGGACCAGTACGAGACCGCTGTAAACGAGATGCTGGTGCGCACCTCCACAACGTACGCGCCGTGGGTTGTCGTGGAAGGCAACTGCAAGTACTATGCCCGCGTGAAGGTCTTAAGGACTGTGGTCGATGCTCTGGAGGAGCGGGTAAAGGCGTGCGGCAAAAAATAACAGTTAGTCCTGCTTGTGTTTTCCTGTCTTTTAGTGTAAATTAATAGGGAGCAGGAGGCAGGAAATGAAAACAGTAATCATTGTGGGCGGTGGCGCCGCGGGGATGCTGGCAGGCATTGCAGCAGCTAGGAATGGCGGCACCGTCCATATTTTTGAGAAAAATGAAAAGCTGGGGAAAAAGGTCTTTATCACGGGCAAAGGACGCTGTAACGTGACCAATGCCTGCGACACCGAGGATTTGTTCCGGAATGTGGTGACAAATTCCAAATTCCTTTACAGCAGTTTTTATGGATTTAATAATTTTGATATGATGGCACTTTTGGAGGAGGCGGGGTGTCCGCTGAAGACCGAGAGGGGAAACCGGGTATTTCCGGTGTCCGACAAGTCTTCGGACGTGATTAAGGCGCTGTCCGGAATGCTTGGGAGACTGGGAGCGGAGGTTCACCTTCACTCGGAGGTAAAGGAGCTTCTTCTGGAAGACGGCCGGTGCCGCGGGATTCTCTTGAAAAAGGGCGGCACGGAGACGAAGGTGTACGGAGATGCGGTGATTGTGGCCTGCGGCGGCCTGTCGTATCCGACTACGGGCTCCACCGGGGACGGATACCGGTTTGCCGGAGCAGCCGGGCACACGGTGACGGAGCTTTCACCAGCCCTGGTTCCGTTTGTGGTGAAGGAACCGGTAGTGAAGGAGCTGCAGGGCCTTTCCTTAAAGAACATTGAGGCCGCGGTGATGCGCGGCAAAAAGGTGATCTACCGGGAGTTCGGGGAGATGCTTTTCACCCATTACGGAGTCAGCGGCCCGGTGCTCTTAAGCGCCAGCAGCTACGCCGTAAAGGAATTGAAGAAAGGACCGCTTTCTCTCGTTATCGACTTAAAACCGGCGCTGTCGGAGGAACAGCTGGATGCGCGGCTGCTCCGTGAATTTGAGGGGACTTTAAACAAGCAGTTTAAGAACGCGCTGGTTCATTTATTCCCATCCAAGCTGGTTCCGGTCATGGTGGAACGGAGCGGGATTTCTCCGGAAAAGAAGGTGAATGAGATCACCAGGGAAGAACGGAAACAGATAATCCAGGCGACAAAATCATTTACCGTGACGATTACGGGGCTTCGCGATTACAACGAGGCCATCATTACGCAGGGCGGCGTCTCTGTAAAAGAGGTGAATCCCTCTACCATGGAGTCGAAGCTGATTTCCGGGCTTTACTTTGCCGGGGAGGTGCTCGATTTGGATGCGGTGACAGGAGGATTTAACCTCCAGATCGCCTGGTCCACCGCCTGGACGGCCGGAAGCGAAGCTGCCAGGCCGGATCCTGAATGACTAGTACAGCATTGCGTAAATAACTGTGATATAGTGCTTAATATCTGCGTCAGGTGTGCGTCCGTGAAGCGACGGCGCAGTGGACCCTACGGCTAGCTTCGCGGGCATGCACCTGGCGTAGATAGCGAGTGCTATATCACAGGAATTTGCGCAACGCTGTACTAGTAGTCACACGTGTGCCTGCGCGGCAGAAGAGGCGTGTGTGAGTCAGACGCGGGCCTGTGCGGCAGAAGAGACAGAGAGGGGCGCGTCCCCATAGATAAAAGGAGAGTCAAGGATGTCAAAGATTTATAACATTGCAATAGACGGCCCGGCAGGGGCAGGCAAGAGTACCATCGCAAAGGCTGTTTCTGCGAAACTCGGCTTCGTCTATGTGGACACCGGAGCCATGTACCGGGCCATGGCGCTGTATTTTTTACGAAAAGGAATCAGACCGGACGAGGAAGCCGTGATTTCGGAGGCGGTAAAAGAGGTGGGTGTCACCATTTCCTATGAGAACGGCGCCCAGCAGGTGATATTAAACGGAGAGAATGTGTCCGGTCTGATCCGGACGGAGGAGGTCAGCCAGATGGCCTCTGCCTCCTCCATATACTTACCAGTCCGCGAGAAGCTGGTGGAGCTGCAGAAGGAACTGGCCAGAAATGAGAATGTCATCATGGACGGCAGGGACATCGGTACGTGCGTGCTCCCGGAAGCGGATTTAAAGATTTATCTGACAGCGAGCACGGCGGTGCGGGCAAAACGCCGCTACGACGAGTTGACTGAAAAGGGCGAGCCGTGCAGCCTGGAGGAGATTGAAAAGGAGATTGCGGAGAGAGATTACCGCGATATGCACAGAGAAAACTCCCCGCTGAAACAGGCAGAGGATGCGGTTCTGGTCGATACCTCCGGCCTGACCATCGACGAGGTGATCAGCGAGATACTCCGGCTGGCGGCAGAATATGGGATTGGTTAGTCAGTTCTGGAAGAATTAAGGAGACAAAACGTTATGGAAGTGATTGTTGCTAAGACCGCGGGCTTCTGTTTCGGCGTCAAACGCGCCGTGGACAAGGTTTATGAACAGATAGAGCACGCCGGAAAACCGATTTATACCTACGGTCCGATCATCCACAACGAAGAAGTGGTAAAGGATTTTGAGGAAAAGGGCGTACGGGTCATCGAGTCAGAGGAGGAGCTTAAGGCACTCCGCGACGGAATCGTCATCATACGTTCCCACGGTGTGGGAAAGCATGTTTACGATATTCTGGAAGAGAACGGCATCGAGATTGTGGACGCCACCTGCCCTTTTGTGAAGAAGATTCATAAGATCGCACAGGAACAGAATCAGGCGGGAAGACGCCTGATCATCATTGGAAATGAATCGCATCCGGAGGTGCAGGGTATTAAAGGCTGGGGAAATGATAATACTTTAGTGGTGGAAACACCCGACCAAGTGGACAATTTGCCGTTTTCAGAGGGTGAAAAGCTGTGTATCGTGTCCCAGACGACATTTAATTACAAGAAATTTCAAGATTTAGTTGAAAAATTTTCTAAAACGCGTTATGATATACTTGTTTTAAATACGATTTGCAATGCAACACAGGAGAGACAGGTGGAAGCAAGACGGATAGCTTCAGAAGTGGACGCCATGATCGTGGTTGGTGGGAAGACGAGTTCCAATACCCAGAAGCTGTACGAGATATGCCAAAAGGAATGTAAGAACACTTACTATATCCAGACACTAGGTGATTTAGATCCTGAATGTATAAGTTCTGTGCGCAGCGTAGGTATTACAGCCGGGGCTTCAACCCCGAATCATATTATCGAGGAGGTTCATACTAATGTCAGAGTTAAGTTTTGAACAAATGTTAGAGGAATCATTAAAAACAATACGTACAGGAGAGATCGTCACAGGTAAAGTCATCGACGTCAAAGAAGATGAAATCGTCTTGAATATAGGTTTTAAATCCGACGGCATCATCCCGCGTAATGAGTACACGGATGACCAGAATTTAGATCTCGCAACTGTTGTATCTGTTGGTGATGAGATGGAAGCGAAAGTCGTTAAGGTAAACGATGGCGAAGGCCAGGTTGCGTTATCTTACAAGAGACTGGCAGCTGACAGAGGAAACAAGAGATTAGAAGAAGCGTTTGAGAACCATGAGGTTCTTACCGCAAAGGTAGCTGCTGTTCTGGACGGCGGTTTAAGCGTAGTAGTGGAAGGGGCGAGAGTCTTTATTCCGGCAAGCCTGGTATCCGACACATATGAGAAGGATTTATCCAAGTATGCAGACCAGGAGATCGAATTCGTAATTACCGAATTCAATCCGAAGAGAAGAAGAATTATCGGTGACAGAAAGCAGCTTATGGTTGCCAAGAGAGCCGAGATGCAGAAAGAATTATTTGAGAGAATCCATCCGGGAGATGTCGTAGAAGGAACGATTAAGAACGTAACCGATTTCGGTGCATTCATCGACCTTGGCGGCGCAGATGGTTTACTTCATATTTCCGAGATGAGCTGGGGAAGAGTTGAGAGCCCGAAGAAGGTTTTCAAAGCTGGCGAGAAGATGAGAGTCTTAATCAAGGATATCAATGGTGATAAGATCGCATTAAGCTTAAAGTTCCCGGAGACCAATCCGTGGAAGGATGCCGCTGTGAAGTACGCAGCAGGCAATATTGTAACCGGCAGAGTTGCACGTATGACTGATTTCGGCGCATTCGTTGAGTTGGAACCAGGTGTAGATGCATTGCTTCATGTATCTCAGATTTCCAGGGACCATGTAGATAAGCCATCTGACGTATTAGCCATCGGCCAGGAGATCGAGGCTAAGGTTGTTGACTTCAACGAAGACGACAGAAAGATCAGCCTGAGCATGAAGGCTCTTCAGATGCAGGATATGTCTCAGATGGATGAAGATGCACCGGTTTATTCTGACGAGGAATAATTTCTGAGTTATAGAAATGCAAGAGTTACGCCGCCCCATGGGATCGTTTTCTGATCCTGTGCGGGCGGCTTTTGTGTTTCGTATGCTTTGCGGAAACCGTACTCTGCGTCAGGGGAGAATGGCTGTTAAAGAAAACGCGCTCCGGTGCGAAAGTCCGGCAAGGCAGATTCTTTGCACTGTGAATTTTTGCGGACACTAATAAAACGGGTAATCGGATGTTTAGTAAAAAAATAATCATATATATTGTAGAATATACTTGAAAATATGGTTAATATCAGGTATAATAAACTCATTCAGGCAGATATCTTCTGCTGAATTTTAGACACACTTCTATGTAATTCTAATCGGTATTTGGATTGTCGGAAAATGGTTATTTAGAACCGTGATTTGCAGAACCGTTCATGGCCGTATCGGCCGCAAGTTCAGAGGCAGGAATCTAAGGAGGAAAGTGCATATGGCACAGGTGAAACCGCAACAGGTATTAGAAAGTCAGAAAAAGCAAGGAGGATTAAAGGGACGGGAGGCACAGAACGCACAGACCGGAAAGCCATTATTCCCGCTGATGAAAAAAAGCAGAGAACAGGTATTGGATATGCTGAAATCCAATCCGGATATATGGCATAAGTTTCAACTCCTGACGAATGAATTTCAGGAGGAGCTGATCGGATTTTCCATGGGAAGCAGCGGACTGAAAATCAGTTATGATCCCTTTTTTAAACTGATTTTTGATCCGGATGTACACAATGACCGCTTATCCATGATGCTCTCCTGTATTATGAAGCAGAAGGTGACGGTAAAACGGGTGTTATCCCCGGAATCTAACCGGATTACGGCGGAAGGCTCTTTGCTGATTATGGATGTCCTGGCAGAACTTGAGAGCGGAGAATTGGTGAACATTGAAATTCAGCGTATTGGCTACGCATTTCCGGGAGAGCGGGCCGCCTGCTATTCTTCAGATCTAATACTCCGGCAGTATAGCCGGATAAAAGGCAGGAAAGAGAATGGGTCTACATATAAGAAGCTTCAGAATGTGTATACCATTGTCCTGATTGAGAACAGCAGCGTGGATTTTCATAAAATCGCCGGACAATATATTCACCGCTCCAGCCAGGTGTTTGATACGGGGCTGGAACTGAATTTACTGCAGAAATATATTTTTGTGGCTCTTGATGTTTTCCGGGAAATCACTTACAATTTAAATGAGGAAATAGAGGCATGGCTGCTCTTCTTAAGTTCTGACAGGCCGGAGGATATCATGAGGATTATAGAGAGATACCCGGATTTTCGCGAAATTTACGAAGAGATAGCTCAATTTCAGGTAAAACCAGAGGAGTTGGTGGGTATGTATTCGAAAGCATTGGAGATTCTGGATAGAAATACAGTGCAGTATATGATTGAGGAACAGAAGCAGGAGATAGAGGAACAGAAGCAGGAGATAGAGGAACGTAAACGGGAGATTGTGGAACAGCAGCGGGAGATAGAGGAACATAAACGGGAGATGGAAGAACAGCAGCGGGAGATAGAGGAACATAAACGGGAGATGGAGGAACAGCAGCAGGAGATAGAGGAACATAAACGGGAGATAAAGGAGCAGCAGAAGGAAATTGAACGTTTGAAAAAACTTTTGGAACAAAGATAACTGGGTAACCCGGAAAGGCAGGCCAATGGATACAATGGATGGCCTGTTTTTTCTATCAAAGTCAAAGTCAGTTGCAGACTGTCTTAAGTATGTTAAGAGGAGAAGAGATGGATTCCAGCCATGAGATGATTATACCGAATGATAATTTGCCGTTTAAACTGTTTCTCTTTGAGGGCGGAGAGGGGAAGTATAAGAGGGCCAGTCACTGGCATCGGTCGATCGAGATTTTTCTTGTTATGGAGGGGAAGATCGATTTTTATCTGGGGGAGAACCATTTTCCAATTGGTGAGAAGGATTTTATTATAGTGAATTCCAATGAAGTGCACTCGATCGACGCGCCGCTTCCGAACCGGACCCTGGTATTGCAGATTCCTGTGCAGACATTTGAGGTTTACTTGCAGGAGCAGCCGTATCTGTCATTTTCCAGGAGATCGGGGGAGCAGAATGGGAAGCTGATGGGTCTTGTGATGGAGATGTACCGGACGTATGAGAGGAAAACGTATGCCTGGGAGCTGAAGATGGGCGGGCTGTTTGAATTTGTCAAGTATCTGCTTCTGACGGAGTTCAAGGATCAGGCGCAGGCTCCGGATATTATCAGGCAGAAGATCCATTTGGAGAAGCTGTCGGAGATTACGGAGTATATGAAAAATCATTACGACGAGGCACTGTCCTTAGAAAAGGTAGCGGACCGCTTTGGTTTTTCCCCTACGTATTTATCCAGAATATTTAAGCGGTACGCCAATATCACCTACCGCGATTATCTGCAGGATTTAAGGGTGGAGTACGCGGTGAAGGAGATGGTGCATACAGCCCATGAACTGGGTGATATTGCTGTGAATCACGGATTCTCGGACAGCAGGGCGTTTGCGAAGGCCTTTGCGAAACGTTACGGCTGTCTGCCCAGTGAATATAGGAAAAGGGCAAGAAAGTGCTATTAGGTGGTCAAGTTCCTGCTCACGTAATCTGACGGAAAACGGTATAATAAAACTATGGCAAATTGCGTGAAACAGGTAAGGAGGCAGCAAATGGAATATTTAATTGGTATTGATGTGGGGACATCGGCGACGAAGACCGTGCTGTTTGATAAAAAAGGCAATATAATTGCATCGGCTTCGAGGGAGTATCCGCTGTATCAGCCGCATAACGGCTGGGCGGAGCAGAAACCCGAGGATTGGCGGGACGCGGTGATTGCCACCGTGGAAGACGTGGTGAAAAAGGCGGGAGCGGGAAAGGACGAGGTAAAGGGAATTGGTATTTCCGGTCAGATGCACGGACTTGTCATGCTCGATGAAGTCGGGAATGTGATCCGTCCTTCCATTATCTGGTGTGACCAGAGGACCGGAGAAGAAGTGGAAGAGATGCTGGAGATCATGCCCCGGGAACGCTGGATTGAGATTACGGCCAATCCGCCTCTGACAGGCTGGACAGCGGCGAAGATCTTATGGGTGAGAAATCACGAGCCGGAGAATTATGAGCGATGCAGGCATATTCTGCTTCCAAAGGACTATATCCGTTACATATTAACTGGTGTGTTTGCGACTGAAGTGTCTGATGCCAGTGGGATGCAGCTTCTGGATGTGCCGAACCGCTGCTGGTCGGATGAGGTGCTGGAGAAACTGAACATTGATAAAGCTCTTCTCGGCAAAGTCTATGAGTCCTGCGAGGTTACGGGAACGATTCTGCCGGATATCGCGGAGAAGACGGGACTTTCCACAGAGACAAAGGTGGTGGGCGGCGCCGGTGACAATGCGGCGGCGGCAGTCGGTACCGGAGTCGTAAAGGACGGAACGGCATTTACGACGATCGGAACCTCCGGGGTCGTGTTTGCACACAGCAGCCAGGTAACGATCGACCCAAAGGGACGCGTGCATACGTGCTGCGCGGCAGTGCCAGGAACATGGCATGTCATGGGCGTGACGCAGGCGGCTGGACTTTCTTTAAAATGGTTTAAGGATAATTTCTGTCAGGACTATGTGGAAGAGGCAGAGAGACAGGACGTGGACGTCTATGACCTGATCAATCGTGATATTGCCAATATCCCGGCTGGCAGTGATAAGCTGATTTATCTTCCCTATCTGATGGGGGAGAGAACGCCCCATCTGGATCCGGACTGCCGCGGCGTGTTCTTTGGACTCTCTGCGATTCATACGAAGGCTCATATGCTGCGTGCCGTCATGGAAGGTGTTTCCTACTCTCTCTCTGACTGCAATGACATTTTAAAGGAGATGGGCATCGATGTTGACAGTATGATGGCCTGCGGCGGAGGCGGCAAGAGCCCTGTGTGGAGACAGATGCTGGCAGATTTATATGACTGCAGTGTGAATACGGTGAGACAGACGGAAGGTCCGGCACTCGGCGTGGCAATTCTGGCCGGAGTCGGCTGTGGAATCTACGAAAGCGTGGAGAAAGCCTGCGACGAGCTGATTTCTGAGGCGCAGAGCACCGGAGCGGATTCGAGTGTGGTTGGCAAATATAAGGCGTATCATGAACTCTATAAAGAGCTTTATGGGAATTTGAAAAACAGCTATAAGAAGCTTGCTGCTTTATAGGAGAAGAGGAGGAATACTTAAATGGGTATGCAGATCAAAGACATTTCAGACAAAGCGTTTTCTGCCTACGGAAAGGTGATTACCGGTCTTGATGTAACCGGTATCTTAAAAGAGATGGAACATACACCTCTCCCGGACGATGTTATCTATGTACCATCCGTTCCGGAGCTGGAGGCGCTGCCTGAGGCTTTAGTCATTCAGAACAATGTGTACGGGGAGCTTCCGATTCAGATCGGCTACTGCAACGGTCACAATACGAAGTTAAACGCGGTAGAATACCACAGAAACTCCGAGATCAACATTGCGGTGACGGATCTAGTCCTGATCATCGGAAAACAGCAGGATATCGGGGCAGATTACACGTACGACACATCTCTGATGGAGGCCTTTCTGGTACCGGCGGGAACGGTAATCGAAGTCTACGGCACCACGCTTCACTACGCGCCCTGCCACGTAGAAGACGGAGGTTTCCGGTGTGTGGTTGTCCTTCCAAAGGGAACCAACACGGATATGGAACCGTTGGAGATTAAGAACAAAGAGGACGCATTACTCTTTGCAAGAAACAAATGGCTGATCGGCCACGAGGAGGGCGGTCTTCCGGCAAATGCTTTTATTGGCTTAAAGGGTGAAAACCTGCACGTAGGCAATGAACAGTGAAGCAGCAGGCAGAACAATAAATAGAAAGAATCAGGAGGAAAATACATATGAACAACATACCAGAAGTAAAAGTAGGAATTGTGGCGGTCAGCAGAGACTGTTTCCCGGAATCATTATCTGTCAACAGAAGAAAGGCTCTTGTGGAGGCGTATGCTGCCAAATATGATGCAAAGAACATCTATGAATGTCCGGTCTGCATCGTAGAGAGTGAGATTCACATGGTACAGGCGCTGGAGGATGTGAAGGCAGCAGGATGTAATGCACTGGTCGTTTATCTTGGCAACTTCGGTCCGGAGATCTCCGAGACACTGCTCGCAAAACATTTCGACGGACCGAGCATGTTTATCGCGGCGGCAGAGGAGAGCGGCGACAACTTAACCCAGGGACGCGGTGACGCTTACTGCGGCATGTTAAACGCCAGCTATAACTTAAGACTGCGCAATATCAAGGCATACATTCCGGAATATCCGGTAGGAACCGCTTCAGAATGTGCGGACATGATCGAGGAATTCCTTCCGATCGCCAGAACACTGGTTGGATTATCCAGCTTAAAGATTATAAGCTTTGGACCGCGTCCGTTAAATTTCCTGGCCTGCAATGCGCCGATTAAGCAGCTTTATAACCTGGGCGTGGAGATTGAAGAGAACTCCGAGCTGGATTTATTTGAAGCATATAACAAGCATGCGGATGATCCGAGAATCGCCGATGTGATGAAAGATATGGAGAAAGAACTGGGCGAGGGCAACTTAAAGCCGGAGATTTTACCGAAACTGGCACAGTATGAGCTTACGCTGCTTGACTGGATCGAAGAGCACAGAGGCTACCGCAAATACGTTGCCATTGCAGGCAAATGCTGGCCGGCATTCCAGACACAGTTTGGTTTCGTTCCCTGCTATGTCAACAGCCGTCTGACCGGTATGGGTATCCCGGTATCCTGCGAAGTAGATATTTACGGCGCGCTGAGCGAGTTTATCGGAACCTGCGTGAGCCAGGATGCGGTAACACTTCTGGATATCAACAATACGGTGCCGGATGATATGTATGACGGCGATATCAAGGGCAAATACGACTATACACACAGAGATACCTTTATGGGATTCCATTGCGGAAATACATGTTCCAGAAAGCTTTCCGCATGTTCCATGAAGTATCAGATGATCATGGCAAGGGCGCTTCCTGAGGAAGTAACACAGGGTACTCTGGAGGGAGATATCCTTCCAGGCGACATCACATTCTTCCGTTTACAGAGTACGGCAGATTGTCAGCTTCGCGCCTACGTTGCACAGGGCGAGGTTCTTCCGGTTGCAACACGTTCCTTCGGTTCCATCGGAATCTTCGCAATTCCGGAGATGGGCAGATTCTACCGTCACGTTTTGATCGAGAAGAACTATCCACACCACGGGGCAGTCGCATTCGGCCATTTCGGAAAGGCATTATTTGAAGTATTCAAATATCTGGGCGTGGAAGATATCGGATTCAACCAGCCGAAGGGTATGCTCTATCCGTCTGAAAATCCATTTGCATAGGACGGGGATCGCTGCATAAGCGTGTTATGATGTGAGCGGCAGCCTGGCCTGGGCATTCTGCGTTTTCCGGCCTCAGAAAATAAGGTAATAATGAAGTGAAAAGCACATAGAGAGTAAATGATGACAGCAGGAGGATTACGCGGTGATTACCGCGTGATCTGTCCGGCTGTTTTTTTGCGTAATAGAGGTGCAATGAGATTTGGTAAGGCGGGATCTGCGGATTGTGAAAAGCCGGGGATTTCCTGGTTACAGTTCACTCCCCACCAGTGGCACCGCAGTCCGGTTCGGCCGGGCAGGCTTCCTCAGCCTTTCCAGTTCCGGTTTCGGGCATAAGAAGTTCTAAACGTGCAGAATTTTTCTAAAAACCAGGTGAAATTCCCAAACTCGCTGCGCTCAGACAAGTGGGAATTTTACCTGAACGAAAAATTTTGCGCGTTAAGAACTTCTAATACCCTGCAAAGTCACAGGAAAGGCTGAGGAAGCCTGCCCGGCCGAACCGGACTGCGGTGCCACTGGTGGGGAGTGAACTGTAACATTTCCTGAGAAAAGAAATCACCAGAAAGGACGTGTGCGGTGGAAAAAAAGGATGGTTTGTGCTATACTAAAACAAGCTGATTTGACTGGAGGAAGAGAAAATGAAAGTTGAGAAATCCGTTTGGAATGGAAAAGAAGGGTACCTTCTTCAGAATGAATCCATGGAAGTATTCGTGAATCCGGAGGATGGCATGAATATCTATCAGATGGATTGGGAAGGCCGCCAGATGATCGCCTGGGAAGAGGAACGCTATCAGAGAAAGGCGACGTACGGAGTACCGGTCCTCTATCCGACGCCTAACCGCTCGGAGAATTTAAAAATTCAGGCCTTTGGAAGGCTGTATGATGCCAGGATGCATGGTCTGGTGAAGAATCTGCCCTTCGAGGTGAAGGCGGCGGAGGCAGATGGACAGACTGCCCTGGTGACAGGTGTTTTGATGTGGAATGAGTCACAGCCGGATTTCCCGATGTTTCCATTCCCAAGTACATTAAGGATAACAGTCAAGGCGCTGTCTGATGAGGTGGTATGGAGCTATGAGGTGGAAAACTGCGGAGAGGGAGAAATGTCCTATGGCATCGCGGTCCATCCGTATTTCAATAAGAGAGAGCAGGAAGTGAAGATCACCGTTCCGGCCGCCTCTGTCATGGAAATGACGGAGGAGAAGATTCCTACCGGGAAGCTGATTCCGGCAGGAGAGACGGTACCGGATTTACGCTCACCCGCGTTGGTGGACAGCCTTTCCCTGGATCACGTATATACGGACTGCCAGGCGGGAGCGCATGCGGAAATCTTCTATAACGACTGCAAGGTAAAACTGGAAGCCACAGAGGAATTTGGCCATATTGTCGTGTTTACTCCGAAGGCGCCGTTCTTCTGCATCGAAAACCAGTCCTGTTCGACCGATTGTTTTAACCTTTTTGCAAAAGGATTCGTCCGTGAATCTGGGCTTCAGACCGTGAAGGCAGGGGAGAAGAAGTCCGGTGCGATCCGGTTTGTATTCGAGAAATAGCGGCATGACCCCTGACAATTTTCCGTGTAGTAATCACGGGAGACTTATGCTACAATAAAAAAGAAGCGAAAGTCCCTGCCGGAGCGGGCAGTTCATGGTGCAGATGGAAAGGAAAAGTATGAGAGGAACCATCAGGTATACGGTGATATGCGGCAGTTTAATATTGGCGGTTCTGTCGGTGGGATGCAAAACCGGGGGCCAGAGCGTTACCTATGCCGGTGAGCAGGTTCCTGCTGCGTCTGCACCGCAGAAAGAGGAGGAGATCATCTATCTGATCGGCGATGATGATGTGACGGAGCCGGAGAAGTCATCGGAAAAGCGGGATTCTCTGATTAATCCGGAGGGAAAGACTCTGGAGGAACGCTTCTTTACACCGGAAGGCTATACGAGAATTCCCAAGGAAATGGGAAGCTTTCAGGGATATTTAAGGCGATATGCGATGAAACCGGATCAGAGCCCTGTCCTTCTTTACGACGGAAGTGAGAAACAAAATCAGAGCGCCCATGCGGCGGTATTTTCCATGCCGGTATTTGATGGTGATCTGCAGCAGTGCGCCGACAGTATTATCCGCATCTACTCGGAGTATTTCTGGAAGATGGGGGACTACGATAAAATTGCGTTTCATTTAACCAATGGATTTTTAATGGATTATCCGGCCTGGAAATCAGGAAAGAGACTGGTGGTAGATGGAAATAAAACTTCCTGGGTTTCAAAATCCGGTTCCGATGATTCCTATGAGACGTTTTTAAAATACTTAAGAACAGTGATGATCTACGCTGGTACACTCTCCTTAAACGAGGAGGCGGTTCCTGTAAATGTGAGCGATATCCAGGCGGGAGACATGTTTATAAAGGGCGGGAGTCCGGGACACTGCGTCATGGTGGCTGATGTGGCGCAGAACAGAGACGGCAGCCGCTGTTTTTTGCTGGCTCAGGGCTATATGCCGGCCCAGGAATTTCAGATCATAAAAAATCCCCTTCACGGGGACGATCCGTGGTACTATGCAGCGGAACTGAACTATCCTCTTGTGACGCCGGAATACGTATTTAACGAGGGGAGTCTGAAGCGCTGGTATGGATTTGGATATTAAAGAAATCGTCAGGTTATCGCAAAGAAATTCCTATTCTCTTATGGTATGATAAAGAGAGAATGGGGAAATCAGATTGCGGCAGGCAGGGGGAATACGGATGGCGGGATATTTCCGAATGATTTTTACAATGCTGGTTCTGGCCGTTACTTTGGCTGGATGTACGAAGGAAACCTCCGAAAGGCCCACGGAACAGCCGGTGGAAGAACGGGAAGTGACGGTAGTATCCAACGGTATCAGTTACGTGCCTTTGGAGAACTGGACGAATAATTTGACAACAGAGACAGATAAAGATGGAAATGAGCAGGAGATAGCGTCCTGCAGCCTCTGGCTTACTCCGAAGAAGATCGTGAAGGAGACGGATGGAGAGTACCATATGCCGGAGGTTTTCTATGCGGATGACTTTAAGATAAAGGTCAAGGGGAATGGGGACAATCCCATCGATTACATCATCTACAGTATGGGATTTGACACGGTAGACAGTGGAAAGGTGATGAACCCCTCCGATATACTCATCCCGGTGAATGGAAAAGACTATTACGTGCAGCTGGAATTTTCGCAGGGAGATGAGAAGAATTACACCCACTACCAGTACTTTTTTAAGGTGGTGAAGGGTGATCCGCTTCCACAGATCAGAGTGACTCAGGAGAGGAAGAGCAGGGAGATTCCCAGCGCATCTGGCGTGATCCTGTGGAATGAACCGGGAGATGACGGAGATACGGTCAGTACGGCGGCCTGTGGACCGGAGCCGTTTACCGTGCTTGCAAAAGAGGAACGGGAGATCCCGTATCTGCCGCTGGGGCGATGGATTACCATAGAACTGACTGGGGATAAGCAGCCGGACGAGGCGATCCTCTCCGATTATATCCTGAAAGAAGACGGGAGTCCCCGTTACGATGAAAAGTCAATCATAACAACGAAACTGGAGTATGACAACCACGAGATGAGATTCTGTCTCACGCCCAATGCGAACGCGATGCTGAGTTCGGACATGTCTGCGTATATGACGGGCGGCATACTGCGGGGGTTTAAGCTGGAACTCGTCTGGGATGACGGAAGCCGGGCAGAATACGGCTTTCTTATTTCCACAGACGCCTCCTTTGTCGGAGAAGATCCTGCTGCTATGGAGGCGGACCGGCCGTTTAAGCCGGAAGCTGATTTGTTTCTGGATTTGAAACGGTCGGAGGAGGCGGTATTTGAAAAGAAGCTGGTTTTGGAGATAAATAACCAGTCCAGATCGCCGGTCCTGTTTGGAGACGAGATGAGGCTCATGAGAATTGACGGCATGGAGATGTCGGAAGTACCGGTGAATCCTGACGTGATCTGGAACAGCATTACCTATCAGGTGAGTTCCGGCTCCTATAAGGCGCTTACGGTGGACCTGGAACGCCTGTATGGAGAACTGGAGTCCGGCAGATATCGGATCATCAAGGGCGTGCGGCCGGTCGGCAGCAGCAGAAGAGAACTGTATGCGGATTTTATCGTGGGTCCCAGAGAATAAAGAGGTATCAGAGTGAAGAAAGCGCAGCATCCGATTACAGATGCTGCGCTTTCTTAAACAATCTTTAAAAATAGGATTCCTTTTACTGATGAAATTACGTGCGTGCCTGTGACCGGTTCTCAGATCTTCCGGCACTGTGGATAATGACGCTGATTCTCTTATATACGAGTGAGGTAATCAGGGACACGGTAATTCCCTTAATAATATTGAACGGTCCGACACAGATGAGGGCGAAAGTCCATACATTGCTGATTGCCGGATTAATGGCGGCGCCTGCCTGGATAATCGTATCCAGCGGCATCAAATTCGAATAGAAAGGGATCAGGATATACACGTTTATGACAACACCGATTACAGCCATCATGACAGCGCCTGCGGCCATGCCAAGTACCGCGCTCTTCTTTGTCTTATGGAAGCGGTAGATAATGCCTGCCGGCAGAATCAGGGAACATCCGATCATCAGATTGGCAAATTCGCCTACAAATCCGGTGCTGGTTGGCTTTAAAACTAATTTAACCAGGATCTTGACAAGTTCCATCACGACGCCGGCAATCGGCCCCAGCGCAAACGTACCTACCAGAATCGGCACCTCGCTTAAATCGAGACCGTAGAAGCTGGGTGCGATAAATGGCAGCGGTATCTCGAAGATCATCAGAACACCGGCGAGTGCGCCGAACATGCCCATTAATACCACATTTTTTGTTGACAGCAGTTTGTTTTCTTTCATTGTTGCATCCTCCTGAAATTTGGTTTTGTAAGTTCATCTCTAAGAGGAATCATGCGGCTTCCTGCAGTTCTGATGATCGGCTGACAGAACAGAGCGTCCGGCTTGCGGAACTCAAAAAACCCTGGATAATTGATCCAGGGCGTCATAATTCATATCAAACCGTGTCAGGCACTGCTGCCTGTCACACAATTTCTTCTCTCATCCAGACTATACTGTCGGTTCCGGAATTACACCAGATCAACCACTGTTACAGTGGGTCGCGGACTATACCGCCGGTGGGGAATTACACCCCGCCCCGAAGAACTTATATTTATTTGTAACTGTATGATATCACAGAAATACGGCGCTTTCAAGAACTTTCTGTCTTATTCTCATTTTTTTTCGTTTTTATTGTTACAGTTTACAGTTCTGCCGGTCTCTGCTTCCCGGTCTGGCCTGGCTGTGAGCCGTAAATTTTTATTTGATGTTTTATGTCACAAATCTGATATTAAATTGTCTAATTAGATGCAGGAATAAAATATACAGGAACCGTCATATGAAAAAAGCGAAAGAGAGGAAAAAGACATGAACGAAAAGGAACAAATGGAAACACAAGAGCTGGTAAGACTGGCAGCGGAGGGGGACAAAGGGGCTTTGGAGCAGCTTCTCACCGGGGTGCAGGATCTGGTTTTTAATCTCTCCCTGCGTATGTTGGGGACCATTCATGACGCGGAGGACGCGTCGCAGGAAATCCTGATCCGGGTGATGACCAATCTGGCCTCCTTCCGTGGGGAGAGCGCTTTTACCACCTGGGTATTCCGTATTGCGGTTAATCATCTGAAAAACTACAGAAAGAGTATGTTTGCGCAGCATCCGCTGAGCTTCGAATACTACGGCGAAGATATTGTGAGCGGAAGAGAAAAGGATATACCGGATTTAACGATGGGGGTGGACCGGAACCTGCTGGAGCAGGAATTAAAGCTTTCCTGTACGAACGTGATGCTTCAGTGCCTGGATACGGACAGCCGCTGTATTTACATTCTCGGTACCATGTTTCGTGTGGACAGCCGTCTGGCGGCCGAGATACTGGAGATTTCTCCGGAGGCTTACAGGCAGAGACTGTCCAGAATCAAGAAAAAGATGGCTGGATTTCTGGATGAATACTGCGGCTTAAGCGGTAAAGGGGTCTGTTCCTGCAGTAAACGGATTTCCTATGCGATCGCGACTCACAGGGTGAATCCGGAGAAGCCGGAGTATACCAGTCTGGAGGAAAATACAGAGTTCCTTCAGGAGTGCAAGACGGCGATGGAAGAGATCGACGACCGGTCTCTGGTCTTTTCTTCCCTGCCGGCCTACCGGACGACAAAGGCAGCGAGGCAGTATCTGGATGAATTTCTAAAATCCGACTGCTATTCTATAATTTCCAATGCATAGGAGGCGGTGTGATGAGAGAAAACTGTATCATGGACTTTTTAAAAGAACTTGAGCGGAACAATAACTTAAAATGGATGGCAGACCACAAGGCATTTAAGGAACAGGCGACGGCAGAGTTTGAAGAACTTCTTCAGATGATGATGGAACGCCTGGCGGAAAAAGATCCGTCGGTGATTGGACTGTATCCAAAGAATCTTATATACCGGCTGAACCGGGATACGAGATTCAGCCGCGACAAATCCCCTTATCATGCAGCTTTTCGCGCCCATATATCGCCTGCCGGCCGCGCGCCGATTCCGGGCGGCTATTATTTGAATCTGGCACCGGGAAATGTGTTTTTAGGAGGTGGTGTGCATGCGGCACCGTTTAAGGACGCTGTGACAATGATCCGCGATTATATCTGCGGCCATGGAGAGGAATTGGAGACCATTGTATCCGCTCCGGATTTTCAAAACCATTTTACGATGACTGGGGAGCGCTTAAAAAATGTTCCCCGTGGATATGACGCTGATTTTCCCCAAAGTGAATACTTAAAGTATAAAAGCTGGGACATTGAATGCCGTCTGGAGACAGAGGAACTTTGTGATCTGGAGGATTTTTGTGAAAAGGCGTCGGAGCTGTTTCTGCTGATGCGGCCATTCAATGATTACTTTAATGAAGCGGTCAGGGATTTCCAGTACCCGGTTCGGGAATAGAAGGGGCTGGCGGGAAAACTGGTGCTAAAAATAAACGGAAATCCCGGATAATCATGACACACAGTTGACATGTTTGCCGTGATAGGATTAAGCCCCAGACAAAGGAGTCTGAGATTAAAGAACGCTGGAAAAAGGCGCCTGTTAATCCAGCGTAAAGTATGGTATGATAAGAAAAACTATTTTATTGGAATAAGAGAAACAGGAACCGGCCGGTCTGACGGTGGTTTTGCATGGAGGTTACGATGGCGGACGATATTCTTAAGATTTTTTCAGAGCCCACAGCCGGCTGGTTTGCGGAGACATTCGGGAAAGTGACAAAGGTACAGGAGGAGGCGTGGCCGGCGATCGCAGCCGGGAAGCCGGTGCTGGTCAGCGCCCCTACGGGTACCGGCAAGACGCTGTCCGCATTCCTCGTTTTCATTGACCGCTTAAGTACGCTGGCCAGGGAGGAAAGGCTGGAGGAAAAGCTCTATCTGATCTACGTTTCGCCGCTGAAATCACTGGCTGGCGATATACGGGAAAACTTGAGACGGCCGCTTGATGGAATCGAAAGGGAAGAAGGGCAGCAGGAGATTACTGTGGCGATCAGAACTGGGGATACGCCCCAGAAGGACCGCCAGAGAATGGTGAAGCATCCGCCCCATATTCTGATTATCACGCCGGAATCGCTTTACCTGATGCTGACCTCACGGTCGGGCCAGGGGATCGTGAAGACAGCTGAGGCGGTGATCATCGATGAGCTTCACGCTCTGATCGATACGAAGCGGGGGGCTCATCTGATGCTTTCCATCGCAAGGCTGGACCGGCTCTGCGGCCGTAATCTCCAGCGCATCGGCCTGTCGGCCACGATAGAGCCGCTGGAGCTGTCTGCGGAATACTTATCCCCCGAGCCGGTAGTTATCTGCGCTCCGGCCATGGAGAAGAAGGTCTTAATTGAGGTGGTGGGAACGACTCCGGCCAACGGGAGAAGAAAGGATCCGGTCTGGGAAGAACTGGGGATGGCGGTCTATCAGAAGTGTCTGGACTGCAGAAGCGTGATTGCATTTTCGGAAGGACGCCGGTATGCGGAGAAGCTGGCCTATTACGTCAACCTGCTGGGCGGTGACGGGTTTGCCAGAGTTCATCACGGAAGTCTTTCGAAGGAACAGCGGGCGGAGGTAGAGCAGGACTTGAGAGAAGGACGGCTCCGGCTTCTGTGCGCCACCTCCTCCATGGAACTGGGGATCGATGTGGGCGAGATAGACCAGGTCCTGCAGATCGGCTGTCCGCGCACGGTTTCCAGTACGATGCAGCGGCTGGGCCGGGCGGGCCATAATCCGGGATCGGTCAGCGTGATGTATATGTATCCCAGGACAGCACCGGAGAGCGTCTACTGCGGCATGACTGCCGAGATCGCCAGACTGGGCGGAGTCGAGCATACGAAGCCGCCGAGGCTCTGTCTCGATGTGCTTGCCCAGCATCTGGTGTCCATGGCGGCAGGCGACGGGTACAGCGTGGATGATGTGATGGATATTCTGTGCAGGGCTTATTCCTTTCGCGATGTGACGAGAGAGGACGTAAAAGGCGTGCTGCGGATGCTGGCTGGTGATTACGAACACGGAAGAGAGATTCCGGTGCGTCCGCGGGTGCTCTATGACCGGATTCATGAGCGGGTGACCGGTGACGCCTACAGCCGTATGCTGGCTGTCGCGGCAGGAGGTACCATCCCGGATAAGGGGCTCTACGCGGCGAAGACGGAGGATGGGGTGAAGCTGGGAGAACTGGATGAGGAGTTCGTGTATGAATCCCAGATTGGAGATAAGTTTGTGCTTGGATCTTTTGCATGGAAGATCGTCAGCCAGGACCGGGATACTGTGGTAGTGACGCAGGTTCCGGCGGAGGGAGCCAGGCTGCCGTTCTGGAAGGGGGAGACGAGAGGCAGGACGCTTCGCACCAGTCTGGCGTTCGGAAGGCTGTTCCGGGAGTTGGGAAAGGCGGCGGAGGCCGGGGAAGAACAACTGACCGAATATAGACAGCCGGCGGAAGGACGGCATCCGGATGAAGCTGGCCGGCTGGCGAGCTGCCCTGATGCACTTACAGATACACTTGCCCGGCTTGGCCTCGACGGCGCAGCGGCCTGCAATGCGGCTTCATTTTTGAGGCGTCAGATAGTGGTAACCGGAGGGCTTCCGGACGACAGGACGATCGTTGTGGAACGGTTCAGAGATCATACGGGAAGCAATCAGGTCATGGTGCACGCGCTGTTTGGGAGACGGGTCAATGCACCGCTGTCTCTTCTTTTGCAGCATACGGCCAGACAGCTATGCGGAATCGATATTGGCTGCGTGGATGAGGAGGATGGCTTTCTTTTGTATCCTTACGGAGATGACGTTCTTCCGGAAGGGCTGCTGTTCAAGATTGAGGAGGGACAGGCCAGGAGTGTTCTGGAGGCGGCGCTTCCCCTGACGCCTCTGTTCAATATGACCTTTCGCTATAATGCGGCCCGTGCGCTTATGATGGGAATGAAACGGAATGGCCGTCAGCCGCTCTGGATGCAGCGGCTGAAGAGCACGGAGATGCTCTCCTCCCTGATTAACGAGCCAGGCCATCCCCTGATCCGGGAGACGAAGCGGGAATGCCTGGAGGACCAGTGGGATATTGACGGTGTAATAAAGATCCTGGGCGATATCAGGGCTGGGCTCATTACAGTACGGGAAGTCTGTGTGGATGTGCCGTCGCCCATGTCTCTTCCGTTCCAGTGGCAGGCGGAAGCGGCGGAGATGTATGAGTATTCGCCGGTTACGCAGGGAATCCGTGAGGCTGTCTATGAGGAGTTGAAGCAGACTGATATGATAAAGCCGCAGGCGGAGGAGCTGGCCAGGGTTCAGGCGCGGAAGAAGCTTCCGGAGGATGAGGACCAGCTTCATTCCCTTTTGATGATGGAAGGCGATTTAATTGCCGGAGAACTGCCTGTGCCGGTGGAGTGGCTGAAGAATCTGGCGGAGAGAGAATTAGTTACCTACATGGAGCCTGGGATATGGATTGCAGCAGAACACCGGGAAGAGTATGAGCTGGCTCTTCAGGAGGGGAATGAGGAAGCGGCCATGCATATCGTACGGCGGATGCTCTATTACCGCGGCGGGCAGAATAGGGAAGCGGTGAGTGAGCGGTACTTTTTCCCGGAAGGTATGGCGGAATGCATACTGGAAAAGCTGACGGCAGAATCACTCGTGGTGGAGGACGACGGGATCTTTTACCATGCAAAGCTCTACGACAGGGCCAGACGCGCGTCAATCAAAGGCATGCGTCTGGAGGCTATGACTCAGCCGCCGACGCATTATGCGGCGTTGGCGGCCCAAAAGGCCTTTGTTGCCGCGCCGGGAGAGGAACAGCTGAGGAGAGCGGTGGAACAGATCTGCGGAAGGACGTATCCGGTCAAATTCTGGGAATCCGTCTTTTTTGCACGGCGTGTAAAAAATTACACCGAAGCCATGCTCGACAAGCTTTTGGCACAGGGCGACTATTTCTGGCAGATGAAGCCTGATGGGACACTGGCTTTCTACCGGTATGAAGATATCGACTGGGATGCGCCGATTTCCGGGCTTTCGGAGGAACTGGAGGGTGATGAGAAGCTGCTGTATCAGGAGCTGATGCGCCGGGGAGCCAGTTTCCTCAAGTTCCTTACGGAGGTACCGAAGCAGGACAGCGCCCAGGAGGTGCTTCTTAAGCTGGCAGAAAAAGGTCTTGTCTGTGCGGACAGCTTTGTGCCGGTGAGACAGTGGCAGAATCGGGAAAAGGTGAAGAAGGCAACGGCGAGACAGCGGGTGAATGCACGGGTGATGGCGCTGTCTGCAGGCCGCTGGGATATCGTGCGTCCAGTAAAGAAAAGGACAATGGAAGAGTGGCTGGACCTGTTTTTAAAGGAAACGGCGGTCCTCTGTAAAGAGACCTACCGCAAAGCATGCGATCCCTGCATGGATTCTGCCTATTTGCTGTCAGCCGGCGGTACGGACGAAGCTAAGGCGGAGCCGGAAACAATGGCCTGGAGAAAGGCCCTGGATGTACTTCGGATCTGGGAGTACACGGGAAAAGTGAGACGCGGATACTATGTATCCGGTATGTCGGGGGCGCAGTTTATCCGGAAAGAGGACTATGAGAGCGTGACAGCGGCTTTAAAACAGCCGGATGATGACGTGGTCTGGCTGAATGCAGCAGATCCGGCGCAGATATGGGGAAAGGCTCTGGAACAGCCGGAGGACAGAAACTTTATGAATCTTCCGGGGACAGCTGTCGCCTTTCGGCAGGGGAGGACGGCCGCAGTGATGGAGCGCCAGGGAAAGGTTCTTAAGTTCTTTGAGGAAGAAGGGCTGGAGGCTGTACTTTCTGAGTTCGTCCGCTGTTTTCAGAGAAAGCTTTTATTTCCTGACCAGAAGCGCCTGATTTTGAAGGAATATCCGGAAAATGCCGGCGAATTATTAAAAAAGGCCGGTTTCATCCGCGAGATGCAGGACTATGTGCTCTACCGGTAATGAAGATAGCAATAGTATCTGTCGGATACTAAGAAACGAACCGGTTACTATCCCACTTTTTTGTGCGTTATTGCTGTAAATGCTGCAGCGGTTTATAATTCAGACAGGAAGACGAAGGAGTCCTGGAGTGTGGCGGAAATCAATTTTCAGACACGCTCTCGGATGAGAGATTCCTGGTGAGAGCACAAAAAAGGGGGGGATACCATGAGCGAATGGCAGTCCACGGTGAGGAGACTTATCAAGGAAGCGGAGGCGGTCGTCGTCGGAGCAGGCTCCGGGATGTCGGCCTCCGCCGGTTTAGCGTATACAGGCAGGCGCTTCCGGGAGAAATTCGGTGATTTTATCGAGCACTACGGTATGACAGATATGTATTCGGCCGGTTTTTACCCGTTTCCCACACAGGAGGAAAAATGGGCGTACTGGAGCCGGCATATTTATTGTAACCGCTACGATGTTCAGGCTGGAAAGCCCTATCTGGATTTGTATCAGCTGGTGAAAGACAGGAATTACTTTATCCTGACAACGAACGTGGATCATCAGTTTCAGCTGGCTGGATTTCCGGAAGAACGGATCTTTGCGACTCAGGGTGATTACGGTATGTTTCAGTGTGCAAAGGCCTGTCATAAGAAGCTGTATGAGAACGAGAAGGAAGTAAGAGCCATGGTGGCCCGGCAGAAAAATCTGAAAATACCGTCGGAGCTGGTGCCGAAATGTCCGGTCTGCGGCGGTGACATGGAGGTCAATCTGCGGTGCGACAGATACTTCGTTGAGGACGATGCATGGGAGCGCGCCTGTGCCGGATATACCGGTTTTATAAGACAGAATCGGAACAGGAGGCTGGTGTTTCTGGAACTGGGAGTCGGCATGAACACGCCGGGAATCATTAAATATCCGTTCTGGCAGCTGACAGACAGGGAGGAACATGGTTTTTATATCTGCATCAATCAGGGAGAAGCCTGGGGGCCGGAGGAGATCAGAGAAAAATCCTTATATGTCAACATGGACATTGCAGAAGCTCTGGAAGCAGTCAGAGAGGTGATGTGATTTGAAAAATGAGAGTTACAAGACCCAGGAAGAACGCCTCAGGTATCTGATCCGGGCTATGCAGAAGGAGATGCCTCAGTATCGCGGCATTGTGATTCCGGAGGATAGTGCGGGGCAGAAACAGCTTCTCCGCTCCCTGATGAACGTAAGGCCTCCAATGCCGGCAGATCCGGAGTTTCTGGCGGAACAGGATTTGTATCTGTCGGAGGAGATTGCCGCGTGCGGCATTCTGGATGGAGCGGATCTGGCTCCTGTAAAGGAGAACGGCCGGATCTGTCTCTGGCAGGGGGATATCACACGTCTGAAGACGGGAGCGATTGTAAATGCGGCCAACAGCGCACTGCTGGGATGCTTTCGGCCCTGTCATTCCTGTATCGACAATATCATCCATTCCTATGCGGGCATTCAGCTCCGCCTCGCCTGTAATGAGATTATGGAGGCCCAGGGGCACGAGGAACCGGTGGGGCGTGCGAAACTTACACCTGCCTTCAATCTTCCGTGTGATTCGATTCTGCATACGGTCGGTCCGGTTATTACCGGCCCGCTGCGAAGAGCAGACTGCCGGCTTCTGGCGGACTGTTACCGTTCCTGTCTGGAACTGGCTGTGGAAAATCAGATTACCTCGATTGCATTTTGCTGTATCTCGACAGGTGTATTCTGTTTCCCACAGGAGCGGGCGGCGGAGATCGCGGTGGAGACTGCTGTTAGTTTCTTAATGCAGAAGGAATCGGTCCGTCAGGTTATATTTGATGTCTATACCGATCAGGATTTGGTTATTTATCAGAAGCTGTTGGAACAGGAACGATAGCTGCTGCCGACAATCCTGTGTATGGGAATTGGGCGTGTCATATTTACGAAATTCGGCGGGTGAGTGAACCGCCGGGAGGAGCGGCTGTGAAAGGTGTGATTCTGAGAAAGGGAGAGAGAGCCTACTCGTATTTTTCCGGGGTATTCTCTGCGATTATCCCGGCTGTCGTGGAACGGAACTGGCTGATAACGGGGTATGAAAATTATCCGGAGGCGCTGGAGCCGTATGGCGGGAACTTAGGCAGGGAAGCGTTCTTTTGGGTGCCGGGGGAGCGGCTGGAGGAGATTGTCCGGCAGCAGGATTATCCATGGTACTGGGGCGTCCTGTCGGGATTTAAGAAAGAGGTGCGGCTGCACCAGGTGATAAGCTATGGACTGCCGTATGCGGACGGATACACCGGTTTCTGGAAAAATCCGATTTCCATTCAGCATCCAATGGCTGATATTGAGATCGTGGCGTGGGACAGTGCGCTTACACTGCTGATCAGCAGGGATGAAGCCATTGCCCAGGCGTTCCGGAATGCGTATCCACGAAGTGAAGACTTAGAGACGTACAATCTCGGGGAACCGGAATCGGAGGAGTGGCGGAAAATATGGGAGGAAGCGGAGCTGCATTACGGGGATGGCGGGAGGTAGAAATACATGCGGGTAATTCTTGCGGGATTTGAGGGAGAGGATAACAGCTCCAAGAGACTGCTTGACTGTGTTAATGCAGGGGATCAAAAGATTTACTTAAAAAATGATAAAATGATATGTGTAAAACAGATTATCGATGTGATGGAACCGGGCGACCGGATCCTGGCATTTGGCCAAAAACCGGGATTGAAAAATGCGATTTCTGTGGAACTGCAGGCTAGGGCAGGAGAGGATATTCTGACCACACGGTTCCCTGTTGCGCAGATTGAGAGACTCTGTGCAGGAACCTGCCGGGTGAAGTTGTCTGAGCATGCAGGAACAAGTTATTGCAATCATCTGTATTACCACGTTATGAGGGAGATTAAAGAGAGACAGATCGATGTGGAAATTGTATTTCTCCACATTCCCATGTTGAAGAATATAGGCGAGTTTGGGCGGCTGGCTGAAACGGTGAACGGGTTGACCAAAGGATTGACCGAGGACCTAAGACGGCCTTGCTACGGCCTGGGCCAGGCGAACCAGTCCGGAGCATCTTCGATACGCGGCGTGTTACAGGGCGGCCAGTGGTGCGGACAATCCTCGTTATGGCAGGAAAATACATAGACATTTGCGACCTGATCGTATTCGCAGCAGGCATAATCCCCGCAGTCCAGGCAGGAACCGTATTCCTGTTCAGAGCTGCATTCATTCAGCATTTGAGCAATGGTTTTCTTTCTGTGATGCGGCATTGGCGTTACCTCCATATATCGGTGAAGAGCAGGACAAAATGGAATAAATACTGCATTTAAACAAAAAAATATGCTGAAAATCTTGTACAATCAAGACTTCCAGCATATGACTCATGGAGATAGTGGGATTCGAACCCATGACCTCTTGAATGCCATTCAAGCGCTCTCCCAGCTGAGCTATACCCCCATGTCCGCTATTATAGCAAAAAGATAAAAAATTTGCAATCACTAATTTACACTTTTTTTCTGATTTTTCCGATTTTTGAAATTTTAGCCTGCAATGGAGCCGAATGAAACTAAAATGGAATAAAAATAAGAATAGTAAAAATAAAAAAAATGCAGGATTTCTATGAAAGATATCCTGCACTTTTTATCATCGAGGCGACAAGATTCGAACTTGCGACCTCTGCGTCCCGAACGCAGCGCTCTACCAAACTGAGCCACGCCTCGATATGATACGCTTAGAAGCGAACGAAACATATAATAACACTTTTTGGTAGAATTTGCAAGTGGAAAATGAAAGAAAAATTTAAAAAGTGAAACCAGTTGGAAGAGGCCTGCCTGGAAAAAGTTCCGTTTTGCCTGCTATTACGGGCATTACCGGCTTTTTTTAAATGGAATCAAAAATTCGGGGATTCCGGTTGAGTAGGGGGCGATGTCGTATTGCTGGAAATAGATGACAATCCCCTTGGGTGTTACAAAGAAGCTCTCCGGTTTGAAGGTGGATCGAATCAGAGTCGGGTAATCGTCAAAATAAGCGGAAGGAGAGTCCTTCTCCCGTGCCTTTACCTGCTGATCCAGAATCCGGAAGATGCCTTCCCGGTAAGCTGGATTGTGGGGATAGAAATCGGCCAGTGTCAAGTATCTGCCGCTGCTGAAATCCCAGGTATCCGAGGTCCGTATCGTGCTTCCGTGTGCGCCTCCTGTATAGGTATACTGATCGGTATAGAGGCTTGTCATGCATCCGGAATTCCAGGTGACGGTATAAGCGCTTATGAACTCATATCCGAAAAACGGATAGTTGTCTTTCTTTGCGTATTCTGCCTGAACGGAGGCCTGGGAAGCCAGGACTGTGCGGCAGTACTCCTCCGTCTTTCGGGCGGCGGTGGAATAAAACGCATTGATACTTAAGGCGGCTGCCTCGGAGCAGGTTGTGGTGAAGTAAGGATAACGGATCGTATAAGTGAGTACGGCAGTCCCTTTGCTGTATACGGTGTCCGACAGTACTCTTTGGGTAATGGTCTGCATATTGGCTCCATAAAACAGGATTTTTATATTAATATGGCCGCTAAAATAGAAATATGCAGTATGACTGGGACATCATGGAATTATTTACCAGATGACCTACTTTTTATTCCTTTTTATGGCATTTTGTTGTATGATAGAAAAAAAGGAGGGTGGACATGTTTACGTCGGCAAAGGATATTATGAAAATCATATGGAACGGATTAAGAGAGATAAAGAAAAATTGTTCTGATTACTACGACAAGGATGCCAGAAAGATATATGAGGAAACCTTAAACGGAGTAAAGGAAGAACTGTCCGGTCCGGAGCCGGAGGAAAAACGGAAAGACCGTCTGGTCAAGAACCGATGGGAGAAGATGCGTGTGGAACGGAAGATCGCGGTGGTCAGTATTTTGACGATTCTGGTTTCCCTGGTGTTTGTGACATCCTATGGCAGATGGATGGATTTTGGGACATTTTTGCTGGTGATGGCGGCGGTGGCCGCTGTTTCGGTCTGGTGGATTTCACACCTGTTCCGTAAGCGTTTCAAACTCAGTCTGGAAGGTTGGATGCTGGAGGCAAAAGAGGTGTAATAACCTTGCTTTTTCATGCATTATGCGTTAATATATTAAATAGTATATACAAATGTGAAAGATGCGAAGGAGGTGCCTTATGGTGGAAACATTTTTATGTTTTGAGTCAGAGGGCGCTTTTTTTTTGATTCCGCTGAAACTGGTACGCCATATTGTTCAGGGGAATGCGGGACAGGAGAAAACGATTACATTTAACGGGTGTGAGGCTGAGATTTATTCGGTTGGAGCTTCGTGGGGGGACAACCGGGAACGGGAGTACGCGGTCCTTCTGGAGGTGGAGGACGGTCTTCCGGCCCTTTTGGCTGACCGTGTGGACGGCGTATTTGAAGTCCCGGACGACAGAATATTTAAGCTTCCTGAGGAAGTGACCGGAGAGAAGAATGATTTTTTGACGCAGGCGGTGTATCTTGATTCCTCCGGATGCTGGTCCTTCGTGATGGATATAGAACGGTTTCTTAATAAAGAGAGGAATTGAACGGGTCATGGTTTCAAACAGAGAAAAACGGCTGGACCGTCTGACCAATACGTGGACAGAAGCGGCGGCTGAAGTGATGATTAATGAATACTTGAAGGAAGCGGAGAACTGGGGAGGCGACGGCCTTTTTCTTTTGGAGGCGTCAAACGGTGGGACGAAACTTCCGGAGGCCTCTGTGAAGCAGGTGGCCTTCCTTTTGCAGTGTACCCTGAGGCGGACGGATCTTGTGGCGAGAGTGGGCGAAAACTGCTTTCTCATCTTTCTTCTGGGATGCCGCAGCCGTGAAGATGCGGTCTCTTCCATGAACAGTGTCCGTACCAGCCTGGAGCGGGAAACGAAACTGTACATGACGGCGGGAGGCACGCTGACAGACGGACAGGGACAGACTTACGACTCTCTGCTAAAGAGGGCAAAGGCGGAGCTGGCGCGTGCAAAGCAGGAAGAGAAGTTCCTCTGTTTTACAGAAGTGTGCGGAAAAATAGAGACGGGGGACGCGGAAATCGATCCGGCGTATTCGATCCGCCCCATACCTGAGTACATAGAGGACAGCGGAAAAGCCGACATGGATTTTATCCGCAAAATTATGGATCATTTTCTGCCCGGAAAACAGGAATGCCCCATCGAAATGGGATTGAAACGGATATGTGCCTATTATGGATGCGGTGAGGCCTATATTCTGGAGCGCAAATCCGGAGGGAAGGACTATGAGATTACCTCTTCCTGGATGGAAGAGGAACCGATGGTCCGTAACGATAATTTAAAGACGATACCAGGCCTCATTGCAGAACGGTATCTGGAGCTTTTTCGGAACCGGAAGGTGCTGGCCTGCAACCGAATCTGCGAACTGGAGATTCTGGATCCGGTCATAGCGGAACGCCAGAAGCTGAGAAAAACGAGATCCCTGATGCAGTTCCCGATCATGGAAAATGGGGACTATATCGGATATATCAGTGTGAATGATAATAAAAAAGAAAGGCTCTGGACGCTGGAGGAGAGCATGACGTTCGCTCTGGTTGGGCGCGTTATGGCCGCCTGTATTCTGGAACGCCGTTTTCAGCGTTTTACGCAGATACTGATGGATCACGACCGGCTGACAGAGGCATGGAATTACAACCGCTTTTTAAGCGAGGGAAGAAAGAGGCTGAAGAACGCGCCGCTGTTACAGGCGATTGTCACCATGGATATCAAGAATTTCAAGGTGATTAACGCGAATTACAGTTATGAGACAGGAAACGATATTCTGGTGGGCATCAGTTCTCTGCTCAGTAATTTTACGGGCGGCGGGGAGTGCTTTGCCAGAATTGAGGCCGATAAATTTGCGCTGCTCCTGGAATACCAGACTGTTAACGGCCTGCAGCACCGTCTGGACCAGCTGCTGCGGCGGGTGGAACAGATTCCGCGGGAGGAGAAGAAGGACTTCTCGATCAGCTGCATCATGGGCGTCTGCCTCGTAGAACCGGGGGACACGGAGATGTCTATCCTGGTAGACCACGCTAATATGGCCAGAAAGGCGTTAAAGGATTACCATAAGAGTATCTACAGCTTCTACAACAGGGAGGCAGAGCGCAAATTCGCAAAGGAACGGGAGCTTGCATTCCGCATGAAACGCGCGGCGGAGAATGAGGAGTTTGTCGTCTATTACCAGCCCAAGGTGGATCTGCCCCGTAAGCGCTGTATCGGGTTCGAGGCCCTTGTGCGCTGGAAGATGATGGAGGGCCAGATGATTCCGCCCGACGAATTTATCCCGCTGTTTGAAAAAAACGGATTTATTGCAGAGCTTGATTTATATGTGTTTGAGCGGGTTTGCAGACTGATTAAGAGCTGGAAGGACAGCGGCAGAACGCCGTATCCCATTGCGGTGAATATATCCAGGATCCATTTGACGAAGCCTGACTTTTTGGAGGAACTGGAACAGATCGCTGGCAAATACGGTGTGGAGAGCCGGTATCTGGAGCTGGAGATTACAGAGAACGCATTTTTAAACAATCCGGGAGAAATCCTGGAGGTGGCGCGGCGGATCAAAGAGAGAGGCTTCGTCCTGTCCATGGACGATTTCGGAACGGGCTACTCGTCACTGAGCCTCCTGAAGGATCTGCCCGTCGATATTATCAAGCTGGATAAAGAATTCTTCCAGAAGCGATTAAGCGACCGGGAGAAGATCATCATCGCCAATGTGATTCATCTGGCCCATGAGCTGGATATTCAGGTGATTTCTGAAGGAATCGAGACGGCCGAGCATGAGGCGTTTCTGACGGAGATCGGATGCAATCTGGCTCAGGGTTACCGATACGGGAGACCTGCACCCATCGGGGAATTTACGGATCTGATGGCTGACTGAAGGAAAGGAGGGGCACACATGGAACAGGAAGGATTTGGAAGAGAGATGCTGCGCCTGTATTATGGCGGCGAGTGCGAAGTGACAGCCATGGAACGGGTGGAACTGATTCTTCCGTGCCCTGAAATCATAAGGGTGCCGGGGGCGCCTGATAATCTCGTAGGCATGATCTATAAAGAGGGCGGACTGATTCCCGTGTTCCGGCCGGGAAACGACCAGATCACAGGCAAGAACCAGAACCTGGCGCCGGAGGAAGTTCCGGCGTGTATCGTACTGATAAGAAAAGAAGACGGTAGCATAAAGGGAATGGCAGCTGATGAGGTTGCCGGAGGGGGCGCGATTGATACGGTTTACGAATGAGGAGTTCACACAGCTGATTACCTATATGTCCGGACAGTACGGAATTGATCTGTCAAAGAAGAAAATCCTGGCGGAATGCAGAATGAATGGGGAGCTGGAAAAACGCGGTAATATCTCCATGGGAGAGTACATGAGACAGATGGAGATGGACAGGACTAAACAGCTGGAGAGCATCCTGTTAAACCGACTGACCACGAACTATACATATTTTATGAGGGAGCCGAAGCATTTCGACTTCCTGCGGGATAAGATACTTACCAATATTAAGCCGGAATGGGGGCGCATATCGTATCAGATCTGGTGCGCTGGCTGCTCCAGCGGCGAAGAGTGCTACACGCTGGCCATGCTTTTGCAGGACTATAAGGATCAGGGCGGGTGGCTCCCATCCTTCTCCATTGTGGGAACGGATATTTCGGAGCAGGCGCTGGCTGTGGCCCAGAAGGGGAGATACCCGGTCCGGGAGCTGGAGAATATTCCGGCATTGTGGCAGCAGAAATATTTATCCATGGACGAGGCGGGAACTTCGTTTGACATCGGCCGCGCTATAAGAGAGAAAGTCCGGTTTCAGCGGATGAATCTCTTAAAACCAAGCGTGGGGCTGGGACAGTATGATCTGGTCCTGTGCCGCAATGTTATGATTTATTTTAATGAGGAGTCAAGAAAGAAATTGATTGAGAAGCTGTACCGGGCTTTAAAGCCCGGCGGTTATCTGTTTGTGGGGCATACGGAATTATTGCCCAGAAACCATGAACTGTTTGAATACGTGTGTCCGGCTGTCTACAGGAAATAGAGGCCGCTGCGCGCCTGATGGCAGAGGGGGAGTCAATGGAGGGTCAGAGGGAAATGAAAAGCAGATATTTAGCGGTGATCGGGGCTTCGGCAGGCGGTCCCAAAGCCGTACTCACGGTCCTTAAGGAGCTGCCATCGACCACCTGCGGGATTCTGGTGATCCAGCATTTAAGCCATGGCTTTTCCGGTAAATTTGCAGAGTATTTAAATCCCCTGTGCAAGATGCGCGTGAAAGAGGCACAGTCGGGTGAGCCGGTCTGCGACGGCACGGTCTATATTGCCCCGGACGGATATCAGATGTCGCTGGGAAAACTGGAGGACGGCTTCATGATTCGCTGTGTTCCGGGGAAACGGTACGGCGGATTCTGCCCTTCCATCAGTTACACCATGAATTCCGTTGCGGAGACGGTGAAGGAGAAAGCCATGGGGATTATTCTTACAGGTATGGGGGAGGACGGTGCCAAAGGGCTGCTGGCCATGCGCCAGGCGGGAGCCTGTACTGTTGCACAGGATAAAGAGACGAGTGAGATTTATTCCATGCCGGAATCGGCCTTACGAAACGGCGGAGCGGAAAGACAGATGGGACTTGGCCTGATCAGCGGAGAGATAACCAGGTTCTGCATGAATATGAATAATAAAACCGGGAGGTAGGCCATGGAAAAGCCATTGATAATGATAGCAGATGATGCGATGTTTATGAGAAGAGTGATTAAGCGCGCGCTGACCCAGGGAGGATACGACAACTTTGTGGAAGCGGGCGACGGCGTGGAAGCGGTGGAGAAATATAAGGAGGTGCAGCCGGATCTAATGCTTCTGGACATTACGATGCCCGGAAGATCAGGACTGGAAGTGCTGAATGATATTCTGGCGTTTAAAAGGAATGCAAAGGTCATCATGTGTTCAGCGGTGGGACAGGAGCAGGTGATTGCGGAGGCGATCCGCTGCGGCGCCTCAGACTTCATTATCAAGCCATTTAAGGACGAGGAGATCTTGAAAATCGTAAAAGCGTGTTTGTAGGAGGGAGAAATGAAGGACGAAAGGGAGCTGCCGGGCGGACCGGCGGCAGAAACATTGCTGGAAATGGGGAATATCGGAACCGGAAGCAGCATGGCTTCTTTATCCCATATCATCGGAGAAAAGGTGTGTTACGCCCCTCCTGTCATGAAGACGGTTGATTATGACGGGCTGGCGGAATGGATCGGCTATGCGGAAGAAAACGTGGCGGCCGTTCTGATTCCATTTACCGGCGATATTAACGGTATGCTTCTTCAGATATACAAAGAAGGGATGACGGACGTAATTCTCAGGAAACTGCTGAACACGGAGCAGGTGTCCGGGGAGATGGATGGACAGATGCTGGATCTGCTCAAGGAGACGGCCAATATTATGGCTTCTTCCTATCTGACCGGGCTCTCGGCCTGTGTCGGCCTGAGGATCACGCTGTCCGACTCAGCCGTTTCCATGGATATGACAGGAGCCATTATCACGGCGCTGATCGGGACTGCGGCAGGGACATTTCCCGGCGGAATCTGCATTGGCAATAACTTTTCAACCGCAGAGGCGGAACAGAAAAGCTGTATGCTCATGGTTCTGCGTGAAGACTCTATCTCAGAGATTATGAAAGCGGTGGAGGTGAGCGGATGAGTGAGATCGTGATAAAACCTGATCAGATGGCGGTAGCGGAAGGGGAAACGGTTCTCATTACCATGGCGCTGGGATCGAGTCTGGCTGTCTGTATGTATGATGAAGAGGGCGGTATTGGAGGACTGGTACACACTCTGCTTCCGGATATACGGAGGGAAGGCAATGGAAAAAATGGTCTGCGGTATGTGGATACAGCGACCCGGGCGCTGTTAGAGGCCATGAAGGAAGCCGGCGCGGTACCGGAACGGATCCGGGTAAAGCTGGTCGGAGGGGCGAAGATTTTCTGCTTTGCCGGACAGGCGGGGCAGCCGGATATCGGCAGGGAGAATGTAAGCTGTGCGAGAAAGACGTTGCAGGAACTGGACCTGGCGATTATCTCGGAGGACACAGGTGAAAATTATGGACGGAGCGTTCGCTTTATGGCCGGCAGCGGAAGGCTTGAGATTGAAACGGTAAACCGTTCCAGATACTGGATCTAGAATGACAGACGGAAGGAAAAAAACTGATGAGGAAAATGAAGAATATGAAAATAGGAAAGAAGCTCATGGTTTCTTATGGTATCATTATCTTTTTTTATATCATAACCGTGATCGTCTCTCTATTTGGAGTATACTATGTATCAAAATCGCTGGATGTCTTCTACAATAAGGCGTTCACTGCGTCCTATACGGCGGGTAACCTAAGGGCATCCGTTCAGAGAATTGGCCGTACGGTCCTGAGTATTGCTACGGAGGGAGTGAATGTGGATCGGCAGGTACAGTTGGATGAGATTGATGAGATCCTCGGCGATATGGATACGAATTTAACCATGCTGAAAGAACAGATGCCGGATAACGATCTGGTGAACCAGCTGCGTGAAGCTTTAAAAAATCAGAAGCAGCCCAGGGAAGCCGTTATTGAGGCGTTGAAAAGCGGTAATGACGAGGAAGCGATTTCTTTATATGGCAGTGACTACGAGCCGAAAGCGGAGAAGACGAGGGAATGCCTGGAAGCGATTACCGCTTATTCCAAGGTTAATGCGGAGAAATACCTTGACAGGGGGCATGCGGTAAGGCAGCAGATGACAGCAGTAATCCTGGTGTTATCGTTCCTCATCCTGATGATAACCGTGGCTCTGTGTCTCTATATTACAAAGGGAATTACAAAACCCGTCAGTGAGGTCCGGGAGGCCGCAAAGAACCTGGCGGAAGGGAATCTGCAGGTTCAGCTGAAATATCAATCAGAGGATGAACTGGGAGAGCTGGCGGACAGCTTCCGCGAGACCATAAGCGCATTGAACGATTATGTGTCCGCAGTGGAAGAAGGGCTTTTGGCGGTTGGAAACGGAAAGCTGAACTACCATCCGGAAACTGCGTTTAAAGGCGATTTCGTTGCACTGGGTGATGCGATGGAGCAGATCACAGGACTTTTAAACCGTGCGATCATGCAGATTGCCTGTACGGCAGATCAGGTAGCCGGAGGCTCCGAGCAGGTTGCAAACGGCGCCCAGATCCTTTCCCAGGGAGCCACGGAGCAGGCAGGCTCTATGGAGGAACTGGCGGCCAATATCAACGAGATATCGGACAGCGTTAAGAGCAACGCCAATGATGCTGTGATGACCAGCAAAAAGGTGGACGAGGTAATTGGACTGGTTACCAGAAGCAGTGACGAGATGAAGGCCATGGTTCAGGCGATTCTTGAAATCCGGGAGAACTCCAGCGCAATCGGAGGCATCGTAAAGGAGATTGAGGATATTGCATTCCAGACGAATATACTGGCACTGAACGCTTCGGTAGAGGCGGCGAGAGCCGGTGAAGCGGGCCGGGGATTTTCTGTAGTAGCGTCCGAGGTGCGTCACCTTGCGGCGAAGACGAGGGAGGCCTCCGGGATGATGGCCCGTCTGGCGGCGCAGACCGCGGAAAAAGTGGACGGCGGTACCGGGGCCGCGGATAAGACGGCCAGAGCGCTGGACCTGGTGGTGAAGGGGACGGAAGTGATCGGTACCATGGTGGATCGGATCTCCGGTGCCTCTGTGCGCCAGGCTGATTCCATTATCCAGATCAGACAGAGCATGGAGATGGTGTCTGAGATTGTACAGGGAAATTCCGCTACGGCGGAGGAGAGCGCCGCTTCCAGCGAAGAACTGTCGGCGCAGGCACAGGTATTGAAAAAATTAGTGGAGGAATTTGAGCTGTCATGAGTGAGAAGAAAGTGCTGATTGTAGATGATGCCGTGTTTATGCGTTCCATGCAGAAACGTATTATAGCCGGATCCGGGGATTACGAGGTATATGAGGCGGCCGACGGAGAAGAGGCGGTTGCGCTGTACAAAAAAATAAGGCCGGGACTGGTGCTTCTGGATATTTCCATGCCTGGCATTAACGGAATAGAAGCATTAAAACAGATGAAAGAGGCCGACGAAAATGCCTTCGTGATTATGTGTTCCGCAATCGGCCAGGATTCCATGATGAAGGAAGCCGTGGACTGCGGAGCCAGGGACTTTATTGTCAAGCCGTTTAAGGCGGAGCAGATCGTCCAGGCTCTTAACCGGGCATTTTCATCGTCTGCGGAGGTATGAGATGAATAAATATTCGGACATCAGTGAGAGTGCGAGAGATGTTTTAATGGAAATCGGTAATATCGGAACGGGAAACGCGGTTACCGCACTCTCCAGCATGATTAACCACAGGATTGAGATCGAGCGTCCTAATGTGAAAATCATGAAATTCGAGGAAGTACCCGCCATGCTGGGCGGTCCGGAGGAGATCAAGCTGGGAGTGCTCCTGGAGCTTTCAGGCGATTTGAACGGCATGTTTATGTTCCTGATCAGCACGAAGTTCGCCCAGACCATGCTTGACAAGCTGCTGGGAACAGAGGTCGAGGATGTCAGGAATCTGGATGATATGAGTCTTTCCGCGATTTGCGAGATCGGCAATATCATGTGCTGTTCCTATATTAACGCGATGACGGTGATGATGGATTTGAGGGTTCACGTTTCTGTCCCGGACATCTGTATCGATATGACCGGAGCCATATTAAGTGTTCCGATGATTCACTTTGCGAGACTGAGCGATGAACTGCTTCTGATCGAGGATAAATACCATTTTGACGATCAGGAAGTGGTCAGCCACATTCTGTTCCTTCCGGAGATTCACTCTCTGGAGCGGATTTTCAAGGCTTTGGGTGAGGAATATGAAGGATAATCCTGTAGTGGTGGGAATTGCGCAGGGAAAAGTAGTTTCCCGGCCGGAAAAACTCATTACTTATGCGCTTGGTTCCTGTGTGGGAGTCTGCTTATACGATGAGAAACACCGTATTGCCGGAATGGCACATATTATGCTTCCGGATGCAGGACTGAGCCTGTCTCAGGAAAATCCCTACAAATTCGCGGATAAGGGCTGTGAGCAGCTCATAAAAGAGATGGAGCGCCAGGGGGCGAACCGCCGCTTTATCACGGCGAAGCTGGCGGGAGGCGCGGGGATGTTCTCCAAATACGAAGCTCTCGGAAGCATAGGGGAGCGCAATGTAAAGGCAGTAAAAGCTGTTTTAGGGGCGCTGAAGGTGAGTGTGACGGCGGAGGATACCGGTAAGAATTATGGCAGGACGATCACGTTTGATTCGGCGGATGGCAGCCTGACAGTCAAGTCAATGAGTGCAGGCATTACGGTTATATAGGGTAGAACATGGCGGTTGGAAGGAGAAAAAGCATGACAGGCAGACAGAAGATACTGGCGGTCGATGACAGCCTGCTGATATGCCAGCAGATAGAAAAGGTTTTAAAAAATGAGGAATATACGGTTTATAAATCCCATTCAGCGAAGGAGACTCTGGAGTTACTGGAGGAAGTGGTTCCTGATCTGATTCTCCTCGATGTCATTTTGCCTGATATGGAGGGATATGAACTGTTTGAAAAGATAAAAGAAAAGGATAAGAATCACGCTCCAGTGATCTTTATCACCTCCAAAGACAGTGAACAGGATGTAATCCGGGGATTTGATCTGGGCGCTTGTGATTATATTAAAAAACCGTTCCGTCCGGAAGAACTGAAATCCAGGGTGAAGGCGCATCTTGAGGACAAGCGGAAGAGAGACGAGCTGAAGATATTAAATGAGACGCTGAAGGCCAACATGCAGATATTAAACCGCGTGGCCTACCGGGACGAGCTGACCGGACTTTACAACCGGCGGTTTGTGGTGGAGAAGCTGGCCCAGGATTTGATGGAACCAAATCGCCAGGATGCACTGGTCATGATCGATGTGGACGATTTCAAACGCGTAAACGACTGCTACGGGCATGACGCCGGAGACATGGTTCTCGTTTGTATTTCCAATATTATGGAGAGCGTCTGCCGCCGCCATAAGGTGGTCCGCTGGGGCGGAGAGGAATTCCTGATTATTCTGATGGCAGTTACAAAACAGGAGTGTTTTGAAGTCTGCGAGGAGATCAGAAAAGAAATTCAGGCGTTTCCTTTTCTTCAGGGCAATACCACATTTTACTGCACTGTGACGCTGGGGATCAGCCTTTTCGATAAGGAACAGAGTTTTAAGATGAACATGACGCACGCAGATATGGCGCTTTACCGCGGAAAGAAAACAGGAAAAAATCGTACCGTCTGGTATGGTTATGAGGAAGAGGCGGGAGTGTGATGGGTATGGGCTTTTTTGATGAGGACACGGGCGAGATGCTGGAGATCTACTTACTGGAGACCAACCAGCTTCTGGACCAGTCGGATGCCATGCTGCTCTCGGCGGAGCAGGAGATGGTATTCTCCAAAGAGAGTATCAACGGCATCTTTCGTGTGATGCATACTATAAAGAGTTCTTCCGCCATGATGGGGCTGACGGGATTGTCCACTTTGACCCACCGCCTGGAAGACTTGTTTGTGGTGTTTCGGGAAGACCCTTCCAGGCTTTCCGGTTATGAACAGGAGACATTTGATTTAATCTTCGAAGCCACTGATTTCATCCGGGAAGAACTGAAACGAATGAAATTTGAAAGCTTCGAGCCAGAGCCGGTAGACCGGTTCTGGGATAAAATAGAGGTTCTCGTACAGAAGGTAAAAGAAAAAAAGAAGACTACCGTCCACCTGAAATTTGAAAAAGACTGCCGGATGGAGAATGTCCGGGCCTACATGGCTGTACGTCAGATCCGGGATTTATGTGCGGATTTAAAGATATATCCCGAAAATGTAGAGACGGATTCCTCTACAACGGAATATATTCATGATAATGGTTTTTATATCAGCTTTACGTCGGAAGACCCGGGCGCAGTCTTACAGACGCTTAAGAGCGCGCTGTTTGTGGAGTCCTGTACGGAGCTGGCGGAGATGCCGAAGCTGTCCGGGACGGCGGAGGGACAGGCGGTGGAAGGTCAGTCTGCAAAAGAACCGGAGACCGAAGCCGAGACTCCTGTGCAGAACAGCGCTGATTTTATCAATGTCCGGGTGGAAAAGCTGGATGAGCTTCAGAATCTGACGGGAGAACTGATTATCGCGGCGTCTTCCTGGCTGGAAGCCTCGAAAGGGAGCGTGGAGGACGGCAGGAACCATCAGGTTGGCCGTTTTTTAAAGGAGCTGGAGGAACTGGTCATATCGATTCGGATGGTGCCGTTTTACAATGTGGTACCCCAGTTAGGCAGGATCGTCCGCGACATCTGCAAGAAGGAAAAGAAAGAGGTGTCCTTCCACGTCCAGGGGCAGAATGTGGAGGTGGATAAGAAGATCGCGGATGGTATTCTGGATCCACTTCTCCATCTGATCCGCAACGCCATTGACCATGGAATCGAGCAGCCGGAAGAGCGGGAGAAGGCGGGAAAGCCGCGGGCGGGCTCGGTGACACTGCTGTTTGCCAATGTTGGCGGTGAGATCGTGGTCAGTGTCAGCGACGACGGATGCGGCATCGATTTGGAACAGGTCCGCAAAAAGGGCAGAGAAAAGAATCTGTTCGTGAGGCCGGAATCGGAGTATTCCGAGCCGGAGATATTAGAGTTCTGCCTTCTGCCCGGCTTTTCGACGCGGGAGGCGGCTAACGAGTACTCGGGAAGAGGCGTGGGACTCGATGTGGTTCGTCAGATGGTGGAGGCGTTCGGTGGCCACCTTCATTTGGAGAGTACCAGAGGGGAAGGCAGCAATTTCATCATGCATCTGCCTCTGACGCTTACGATCATCGAGAGCATCCGTTTTCAGACCGGAGACCGGTTCTTCGCGGTTCCGGCACACCAGGTGGTTCAGTTTGTCACCTACCAGCCGCAGGGGCCGGGAATGGTGATGCAGGAAGGAAGAGAGTTCTGGATCAGGGAGGGGCGGTATATTCCCGTCATTTCCCTGAGTAAGTTCTACCATATTCCGGGAACACCAAGGATCGGTTCCGAAATCATGGCGTATATCAAGGGCAGTACGAGAGAGCTCTGCATTGTGGCTGACCGGGTGGCAGACCAGGGCAGTCTTGTGGAGAAATCGCTTCCGGCTATTTTAGGAAAGCATTTTAAGAAGTATACGGGAATCTCCGGGTGCAGCCTGCTGGGGGACGGAACCATCTGCCTCCAGCTGGATATCGAAGACCTGGTGCGGAATACGGGAGGTGGAAAGACCCATGAATGACTTTGACTTGGATCAGGCGAGAGAGAAGGACGGCGGAGAGGAACTGGAGTTTCTGTGCGTCCGCATGACGGATGCAGTCTACGGATTCGAACTTCCCCATATCCGGGAGATCATATGGGACAGCCGTATCACCCCGATCCCCTGTGTGCCGGACTACTATGAAGGTCTGTGTAACTGGAAAGGGACGATTATTACCGCCGCTTCTTTAAGCCGGATGACAGGAACAAAAGAGAGCGGGTACGGAGACCAGCCGGTAGTCATAATAACGGAAACGGGGGCCCTGCAGTGCGGCTTTCTGGTGAGGGAGGAACCGGAGATTTTAAGGGTACCGGCAGACGCGCGGCTGACCGGAGACACTCCAGACCGGATTGGTGAGATACTGAAGATCAAAGCAGCGTACGCCTGGGAGAATGAAGTGATCTATGTGATTGATGCAGAGGAGACTCTGAAATGCATGGTGGTATTTGGCTGATACGGCCATGATGTGAAAAGAACAGATCCCGGTTCCGGCGGTGAAGAGCGGAAACGGGATCTGTTTGTTATGTGTGGGCATTCGGTATTACTTTGCCGCTTCCTGTGAAAATTCGGTTGTTACCAGCTTGTCGTAAGGAACGCGCTCATTCAGTTCGCCGGCTTCCTCCAGGATGTTTTCCAGAAGTTCGAAACTTTCTTTTTCGAAGACAGTGTCGCCTTTCCAGGTGTCCTGATCTTTATAGCGGCCAACGATGGTTGCAATGGTATCCTCATCGGTTTCTTTAAACTGAGGCTGGATCACTTTGGCGATTTCTTCGGCGGAATGGGTGTTTACATATTCCAGGCCTTTCTGAATCGCATTGGTGAATTTCTGGATGGTTTCGGGATTCTTCTCTAAATAGCTCTTCTTGACGCTGTAAGCGGTATAGGGAACGTATCCGGAATCGACGCCGAGGGAGGCGATGACGTGGCCGTTTCCTTCTTTTTCCAGACCGGTGGCAAATGGTTCAAACTCTACCGTGTAATCGGCGTCGTTGCTGGTGAAGGCGGCGGCGGTTAAACCGAAGTTGATGCTCTGGTCGATGGTCAGATCTGCGGCGGGATCGATCCCGTTCTTCTTCAAAATGTATTCAAATACCATTTCCGGCATGCCGCCGGCTCTTCCGCCCAACACCTTCTTGCCCTTCAAATCGGCCCAGGTGAAGTTATCCTGGGCTTCCCTGCCGACCAGAAAATTACCGGCCCGCTGGGTCAGCTGGGCGAAGTTTACGGCGTAATCGTCAGAACCCTGCTGATAGACGTAAATGCTGGCCTCAGACCCCATAAAACCGATATCGGCGTCTCCGGAGATCAGGGCGGTCATGACCTTGTCGGCGCCGGCGCCGTTGACCAGCGTCAGGTCGAGCCCTTCATCCTCAAAATACCCCAGTTCAATGGCGGCATACTGGGGAGCATAGAAGATAGAATGAGCGACTTCATTCAGAACCACTGGCTTTAGCTGTTTCCTTGTGGTCGTTTTACAGCCGGTTACGCAGACGGCAAGCATGGATACGGCGAGAACGATGCTCACGATTTTTTTCATAGAATTCTCCTTTTTTGTTGTTTCTCATAGTGACATTGTATGAAATGTGACAGGCAGCAGTTCCCGGATTATGAGTCGAATTTCTAAATTTTGCATTTTACCCCGAAGTATGATATACTTTTCACGGAGAATTTTACGAAAGCAGGAGAAGGAATTATGGCATATCGAATGATCGTGCTGGATCTGGATGGCACACTTACAAACCGGGATAAAGTGATCACACCGAGGACGAAGAAAGCGCTGATGAAGCTGAAAAGCCAGGGGGGAACCATCGTGCTGGCCTCCGGACGGCCTACCTATGGTGTGATGCCGCTGGCGAAGGAACTGGGACTCACAGAGGATGGCGGTTATATCCTGTCCTTCAACGGAGGGCGGATTATCGAATGCAAAACGGGTGAGACCGTGTTTGCAAAGGAGCTTCCTGTGACATCGAATAAAAAGATCATTGCGCTGGCCAGGGAGCACGGCGTGAACATTCTTACATACGAAGGGGACTGCATTATTACGCCGGACCCCGGAGATATCTATGTAAAAAAGGAGTCCGACATCAATAAACTGGAGGTCCGGCGGATAGAAAATTTCGACCAGTACGTGGATTTCCCGGTGGTAAAGTTTCTGCTTCTCGACGACGGGGATTACCTGGCTCTCGTGGAACCGAAGGTGAAGGCCGCACTGGGGCGTGATTACAGTGTGTACCGTTCAGAACCCCACTTTCTGGAGGTTCTGCCCAGGGGAATTGATAAAGCGGCGTCTTTAGAGCGGCTGCTTACGCGCCTTAACATGACGAAGGACGAGATGATCGCCTGCGGTGACGGATACAACGATTTGTCCATGATTCAGTATGCCGGTCTGGGCGTGGCCATGGAGAACGCGGTCCTGCCCGTGAAAAATGCGGCGGATTACGTGACGCTTTCCAACAACGACGACGGCGTTGCTCATGTCATTGAAAAATTTATGCTGTCATAAGTGTCCGGGGGTGGACTTTATGACTTTAATATGTTAAAATACTCCATAGATGAAGTAACAGCAAAAATAAAGGGGACTGATTGAAACCATGAATAAAAAAATTAAGACAGATGCGGTTGACCATCTGTTTCAGGCAATACTGACACTGAAGACACCGGAAGAGTGCTATACGTTCTTCGAGGATGTGTGCACGGTCAACGAACTGCTCAGCTTATCCCAGCGGTATGAGGTAGCCAAGATGCTTCGCGAGGGCCGCACGTATCTGGAGATTGCGGAAAAGACCGGGGCTTCCACAGCCACGATCAGCCGTGTGAACCGTTCCCTGAATTATGGAAACGACGGATATGATATGGTATTTAAGCGTCTGGAGGATACAGAGGCCTAGTGCAGCCCGGAGAGGCCGCGGCTTCAGACAAAATGGAGAGATAAATGCAGCGCTCCCTTTCATAGGAACAGATTCCGCAGGGGACTGTTCCTATGAAAGGGAGCGTTTTATCTTCGCTTATTTACTTTTTCTTTTTGGACGGGTTCGCTTCCCGAAGCTCGTCAATCATCTGTTCCACCATCTGCTTCTTTAAATAGACGTCAAAGGATAATTCGCAGATTAAGGCGAAGAGCCGTAAGTATTCCCTGTCTTCCTCAGCCAGGTTCTCGTCCGTAAATGTACCGCCCGCGCGTTCATACTTTGCTTTCACGTCTTCCCGCAAGTGTTTCATCTCCTCCGCTTCCAGAGCGAAAATCTCTTTGTAGATGTCCTCCAGCAAAAGGCCGTCCTTCAATGCGAAATGTCCTGCGGTGATCGGCCGGAACAATTCTTCGATGTCGTTGATGGAAAGAATATTCTTAAAATAATAGATAAAAATCAGAAGCAGGATATGCTCTCTGGAATACTTCTTTTTGTTGGGCGCAGGCAGCAGGTTGTTCTTGGCATAGTTGTTGATCATGGTTTTCGTCAGCACCTTATCCTCGGGGTAGCGCTTCGTGTTCTTCAGATGATCATCCATAAATGTAGTAACCTGATCCATGTAAAGATCAATGCCCGGAATCTCTTCAGGCCTGATATAACTTAAGGTATCCAGACGTTTTAGGATATCCTGTATTCTTTCGTCATTCGTCTTCATAGTTTCACCTCATATCCTATTATATAGTATTCAATACTAGATGACAAGAGGTAAATATACGAAAAGAAAAACAGTTAAACTAAATATTTTTAAGATAACCTAAAAAACTTTCTTGACTTTTGCGGAATGTGTGATAATCTAGATATATAACGTGAAGAACGAAAGGAGATACATAGAATGAAAAAAGTATTGGCTACAGAAAAAGCACCGGCAGCGATTGGACCATATTCCCAGGCAGTGAGAGGCGGAGATTACGTATACGTATCCGGCCAGCTTCCGATCGATCCGGCAACAGGAGCATTTGCAGGCGAGGATATCGCCTCCCAGACGAAACAGTCCTTAACTAATATCAAGGCGATCTTAGAGAGCGAAGGCTTATCTATGGCAAATGTGGTAAAGACAACTGTCTTATTACAGAACATCGGCGATTTCGGCGCTATGAACGAAGTTTACGCAACCTTTTTCGAGGGTGCATGCCCGGCCAGAGCTGCATTTGAAGTAGCTGCTCTTCCAAAGGCAGCGCTTGTTGAGATCGAAGCGATCGCATACTGCGGATAGTCAAAAAATCCGCTGCAAGCAACGGGGCATCAAATTTGCAGCGCTGCGGGCAACGGGTTTTTTGACCCTCGCGGCAGTACCCGATAAAGCGGGGCATGCAATCGCCAAATGGACGCGCCAGCGTGTCCGCTTGGCTCGTTGCCCGCGGGAATAAATTGACAGATGATAACAGGGGTATCCCGGATTGTGGTTCCGGAATACTCCTGTTTTTCATTTTACAGGAGCGTTTCCGTGAAAAAACCAGAGTAAAAATGTAGAAATCCGTCTGTATTTGCGAAAGAAAGAGGTTGCATAATGGCCGAGTTATATTATAATAAATAAGAAAGCCCGAATTGGCGTGCGGGAAAAGGCGCGCAGTAAGGCAGCATAAGGATTAAGATTACATAAAGAACGAAAGCCGGGGCGTAAGATGAGTTTGGAAAAAACTGCGGAAGAATATCTGGCCGATATCCCCATGTGGGCCAGAAAAAAGAATTCCCTGGAAGATATCAGGGCTTTTCTGGAGCGGATGGACAACCCCGACGAGAAGAGAAAGATCATTCATGTGGCCGGGACCAATGGAAAGGGTTCGGTCTGTGCATATATAACCTCCATGCTGATGGCAGGGGGATACCACACGGGAGCATTTATCTCGCCTCATCTGACGGAGGTGCGGGAGAGGTTTTTATTCGACGGTAAGCCGGTCGAATATGGACCGTTTGAGAGCAGCTTTCGTGAAATCAGGGATTTATCGGAATGTATGACGGAAGAGGGATACTGTCATCCATCCTATTTTGAATTCCTGTTTTACATGGGTATGAAGCTGTTTGACCAGATGGACAATGATTTCACGGTTCTGGAGACGGGACTTGGCGGAAGGCTGGACACGACGAATGTGATCCGTCATCCGCTGGCAGTGGCCATCACTTCCATAAGTCTGGATCATACGGAATATTTAGGCGATACCGTGGAAAAGATCGCTTATCAGAAGGCCGGTATCATAAAGTCCGGCGTTCCCGTCATATATGAGAGAGGCGACCAGGGGACAGCCGCTGTGATCGAGGAAGAGGCCGCTGCCAGCCACAGCCCGGTATATCCGGTGGACAGGCAGGACTATGTGATAGAGGCATGGGAAGAACAGGGAATCCGGGCGGGACTTAAGCGGCTTGACGGCAGCATTCTCCGCGTGCTGATTCCCTCCCAGGCGGAATATCAGGTGATGAACGCACTGACTGCGCTCAGGACGGTGGAAGTACTGATGCGGCAGAGGGAAGACATATGCTTATCAGAAGAGGAGCTTAAGGCCGGACTGGAGTCCATGAGATGGCCGGCACGCATGGAAGAGGCGGCGCCCGGGCTTTACCTGGATGGAGCGCACAATCCGGGCGGAATCGAAGAATTTATAAAGACAGCCGCGCGTCTCTGCGAGAAAAGCGGGAAGCGGGCCTGTCTTCTGTTTTCCTCGGTATCGGACAAGGCCCACGATACCATGATCCGTGAGATCGCGGCGGGTCTGCCGCTGGATTCGGTTGCTGTAGCCCATATCCATTCGGATCGGGGAATGGCAAAGGAAGTGCTGGAGGCGGAGTTTTTAGCCGTTTCCGATTGCAGAATATATGGTTTTGATACGGCAGAAGAGGCACTGGAGAAACTGCTCACATGGCAGGATGGGGAACATCTGCTGTTCTGTGTGGGATCCCTGTATCTGATGGGAGAGATAAAGACAATTCTTGGAGGTATAAAAGATGATTGATTTTGAAACCGAGATAAACGATTACAGACCGAGTCTGGAAGTAGATGCCATAGAGGACGCGATCGTGAGAAGCGATCTGACGGATATGAATGATTTGATGATGGAACTGATCAAGGAAGTTGGTAAGGAATAGGCAGGTAAGATATGGATTATGTAAGAAAAACCCGTGTCATTGCCAACAGCTATTATAACATGGGATTAGAGCGGGCGCGGTTGCGGGATTTGTCCGGCGCGGCCGAATGTTTAAAGAAGAGCCTACATTTTAATAAGTATCAGACGGATGCCAGGAACCTTCTGGGCCTCATTTACTATGAGGTCGGGGAGGTCGGGGATGCGCTTGTTCAGTGGGTCATCAGCATGAACCTGCAGCCGCAGGAGAACCGGGCGGACTACTATCTGGGTGAAATCCAGAGAAAAAAGGGGAGTCTCGACACGGAGCGCCACATGATCCGGCGGTTTAACCAGGCCCTCGTCTACGCCCAGAACGGCAGCGAGGACCTGGCGATCCTTCAGCTCGTCAAGGTGGTGGAGGCGAAGCCGAACTACGTGAAGGCCCAGCTGCTGCTGGCTATTCTCTGTATTGCGAGAGAGGATTACCAGAAGGCGGGAAAATCAGTCTACAAGGTATTGCAGATAGACAGGAATCACCCGAAGGCGCTCTGGTATAAGTCGATCGTCAAGGCGAATACAGGCAGCCGCTCCGAGCGTGAGCCTGAAAAGAGGAAGCTGAAAAATGTCCTGTCCCACCGGCAGATGGAGGATGACGATGTCATCATTCCGCCCAGCTACAGAGAGAATACGAAGGATATGGCGGTCGTCAATATCCTAGCGGGCCTGCTTCTGGGGGCGGCGGTCGTCTTTTTTCTGGTTATGCCGGCGAATACGAGGGCGATCAATGAAAAACACAACCAGGAGATGCTTAAGTACAGCGAGAGCTTAAGCCAGGCGAATCAGAAGGCGGACAGCTTAAGTGAGCAGATCGCCGGCCTGGAGGCAGATAAGAAAACGGCGGAAGATTCCCTGTCCACATTTACCAATGATTCGGACAGCGTGCTGGCTCAATACCAGAACGTGATCGGAATTCTGCAGGCGTATAAAAAGGATGATTTTACCGCGGCGGTAAAGCTTTACGCCGACTTGAAGACGGAACTCATCGCGTCACCGGATGTGCTGGCCATCGTCGGAGAGATTAAGGCCGACATGGAGGAACGGGGATATCAGGTGCTGGAAAGCCTTGGAGACGAGGCTTCGGGCGCGGGAGACAGCCAGACGGCTCTCGATTACTATTTAAAGAGCCTGGCTGTAAAGCCGGATTACTGGGCTGCCAGGTATAAGGCGGCCGTCATTTACAAGGGAATGAATCAGAAGGAACAGGCGAATGAGATGTTTACGGACATCATAAATAACAGCAAAGATGAAACATTGATAGCGCAGGCCAGAACGGAACGGGGATTCTAATCCTGTTTGCGTAAAAAGTAAGACACGACAGAAGAGAAAGAGAGCTCTTTTGCCGTGTCTTTTTTGTGTAACAGAAAAGTGCTCCTGTTACACAAAAAGCCCTTCGGGCAGGATGCGCACTCCGTGCTAAGGAAGTATGGTTGCTGAAGCGACCGCGCTCCGGCGCGAGAGTCCGGTGAGCCGGACTCTTAATTCATAAAAAAGAGCTCTGTGTTAGAACAAAGAGTCCGGAAAGCGGGATTCTTTTTGGAAAGGAGAACTATGAACAAGCCACTATTTACCTATGAGGCGGACGGCCACGTGCTGATTGTCCACCTGCCGGAGGAGTTGGATCACCACAACTGCACCGGCTTAAAATATGAAACCGATCTGATCCTTTCGGAAAATTATATTAACCGCATTGTGTTTGATTTCTCGGGAACCGGATTTATGGATTCTTCAGGGATTGGAGTGTTGTTAAACCGATACAAGCAGATGGCCCGGAGCGGAGGAAAGGTGACGATCTACGGAGCGGGAGCCCAGGTGCTCAGAATACTGAAAATGGGCGGCATTTTAAAATTAATGAAATTATATGACTCAAAGGAAGATGCAGTCACAGGTTGAGGAGGAAGACATGTTAGAAGAAAACAGACCAGAAGTTTTGAGAATGGAAATTGAGAGCCTGTCCCGGAACGAAGAGTTTGCAAGGGTTGTGGTGGCCGTATTTATGGCTCGGATGAATCCGACGCTGGAGGAGTTGGACGACGTAAAGACCGCGGTGTCGGAAGCTGTGACGAATGCGGTGATACATGGTTATCAGGGAAATGGCGGGATCATCTATCTCGAGGTGGAGATACTGAAACAGGAGCTGACCGTGACTGTGAGGGATACGGGAATCGGGATTCCCAATATTTCGCAGGCGATGGAACCGATGTTTACCACCGATCCAGAGGGAGAACGATCCGGCATGGGATTCTCTTTTATGGAAGCGTTTATGGACGAGGTGCGTGTGGAGTCAGAACCGGACAAGGGTACCGTTGTGACCATGAAAAAGAAGATTAACGGGTGAGTCCTATGGATGAGACCATGAGATTAATAGAAATGGCTCACGAAGGAGATAAAGAAGCACGCGACCGTCTCGTCACCGAGAATATGGGACTGATCTGGAGCATTGTGCGAAGATTTACAGGACGGGGATATGATCCGGAGGATTTATTTCAGATAGGAAGCATCGGCCTCATGAAGGCCATCGACAAGTTCGACATGTCTTTCGAGGTTAAATTCTCCACCTATGCGGTCCCCATGATAACAGGAGAGATCAAGCGCTTTTTAAGAGACGACGGCATGATAAAGGTCAGCCGCTCCATCAAGGAGATGGGCACCCGTGTAAAATGTGTCAGAGAGGCATTAAACTTTACCCTTGGACGGGAACCGACCATCGAGGAGATCGCCGGAGAGATCGGGGCCAGCAAGGAGGAAGTGGCGGCGTCCATAGAGGCCGGAGCGGAGGTGGAATCGCTTTACCGGACAGTCAATAAAAATGACGAAAACAGCATTCTTCTCATCGACAAGATCGAGGAGGAAAACTCTGCCCAGGAGGAGCTGTTAAACCGTATGGTGCTGCGGGAGCTGCTGACAGAGCTTTCCGATAAGGACCGGGAAATCATTGTCAGGAGGTATTATTATAATGAAACCCAGAGCCAGATTGCAACGCGTCTCGGTATCTCACAGGTCCAGGTTTCCCGTCTTGAAAAAAAGATTTTAAAGCAGATGCGCGAAAAAATATAGAATAAAATACTTCATACGGCTCATACTACTCATGAAAAGTGAAAGAAAAGGATGTGAGCACGTATGGAATCCATGAAACATAAGCTGGGAATTGCACTCCTTGTCGTATGCCTGATCGCTGTGGCCGCCATTGTATGGTACTTAATCGCCGCGGTGCCGGACGGCGGCGAAATGGATGGAACGCTGGTAGAACTCATCCGGAAAGCGGGGCAGATGAGAATATGAGCAAGACTGTCTATCTAAACATCAGCCAGATTACTGAGGTCCATCATAAGGAGATTCAGTTAAAGGATGTGGCGACGGTCTACAGCGATGATTCCGCCGTAACAAACAAGTGCAGCGCCCTGCGCATTAAAACGATTCATTTGGACAGAGATAAACGTTACGTGGAGAGTGCGTTGGATGTGATTAAGAAGATCACAGAGATGGATCCGACGATCACCGTCAACAATGTGGGTGAAGTGGATTTTATCATCGATTACCACCGGCCGAAGTCCCCGAATTGGGCCTGGGAATGGATCAAGACCATATTTGTCTGTATTATCTGTTTCTGCGGCGCGTCCTTTGCCATCATGACCTTTAACAACGATGTCAGTGTGACGGATGTCTTCAGCGAGATTTACCGTATCATCATGGGAAAGGAATCCACCGGATTCACGATTCTGGAGGTGAGCTATTCCATAGGACTGGCGCTGGGAATCGTAGGATTCTTCAATCATTTTGCGAAGTTTAAGATCAATACGGATCCGACGCCGCTGGAGGTGGAAATGCGTCTTTACGAGGACAATGTCAGCAAGACCCTGATTCAGAATGACGGCAGAAAGGAGCAGGATATTGATGTTTCTTAAGCAGTTATTTCTCGTGTTTCTGGGGCTTAGCGCCGGCGGCGTCATAGCAGCCGGCGTTTTTGCATTTCTGGCAATTATCGGCGTTTTTCCGCGGCTGATAGGAAAGACCCATACAAATAAACACATTTTTCTGTATGAGACGGTCATTATCATAGGCGGTGTACTGGGAAACGTATCCGATATCTATGAAATCCCGATTCACATGGGCGGGAATGTGTTCCTGGGGATCTACGGGCTGGCGGTCGGAATCTTTGTCGGCTGCCTCGTCATGTCTCTGGCGGAGACTTTAAAGGCCCTGCCGGTTATCAGCAGGAGAATTCATCTGGCCGTGGGACTTCAGTACGTGATCCTGGCCATCGGTCTTGGCAAGCTCATTGGTTCACTCGTATATTTCACGGGCAATTTCGGACAGTAGAAAACAGGAATCGGAGGTAAAATATGGAGATTAACAAACAGGCATACGATGCCTATGTAAAAGAGGTCACACCGGTCCACAACAAATGGCTGAGTATTGTGAAGGCTTTCCTTGTGGGAGGCGCTATCTGCACCATTGGACAGTTGGTGAGCACCTGGTTCATGAACAGCGGGATGGACAAGGATACCGCAGCCTCCTGGACGCTCCTGGTCTTAATTGCGGGAAGCGTTATTTTAACGGGGTTTAACATTTACCCAAAGATCGTGAAATTCGGCGGCGCAGGCGCCCTCGTCCCGATCACGGGCTTTGCCAACTCAGTGGTGGCGCCTGCCGTGGAATTCAAGGCGGAAGGCCAGGTATTCGGTATCGGCTGCAAGATATTTACTATTGCAGGACCTGTTATCTTGTACGGAATCCTGAGCAGCTGGGTCCTCGGCATCCTCTATTGGATCGGCCGGTGGGTGGGAATTTTTTAGTCTTGTAAGCGTTAGCGGCTTCGTTATCAGCAGTCTCTGTCCCGGCGGTCCCGCCGGGGCATTTTCTTTTGGGGCGTGTGAAGTGAGGAGCTTGAATTGCGGCGTAAGGGCTGCGGCAGCCGGCTTGTTATGATTGATTTATGGTGAATGATTTGCGGCGGATGAATAGAAAAAAAGGAAAATGGAGAAAGTAGCAGAGAAGAGAGAAACTTACGGTTTACAGAGAAATGGAGTGAATGACAGAATGCAGATAGGAAAAGCGAGTATCAAATTTGAGGAACCTCCGGTCATAGAAAGCATGGCCTCCATCGTAGGAAAAAAGGAGGGAGAAGGTCCTCTGGGAAAGCTGTTCGACGTGGTGGAGCAGGACGACATGTTTGGTGCGGACACCTGGGAGCAGGCGGAGAGCGCGCTGCAGAAACAGACGGCAGATCTGGCCATTGAAAAGGGAGATATTCGGAAAAAGGATATCCGGTATCTGTTTGCCGGAGATTTGCTGGGACAGTTGATTGCCACCTCCTTCGGAACGGTGGATTTGGAAATTCCGCTGTTCGGACTTTACGGAGCGTGTTCCACCATGGGAGAGGCCCTGAACCTGGGCGCAATGACCGTAGCCGCCGGATACGCGGACAAAATCATCGCAATGGCCTCCAGCCACTTTGCAACCGCGGAAAAACAGTTCCGTTTTCCACTGGCCTACGGGAACCAGCGGCCATTTTCAGCTACATGGACGGTGACAGGCTGCGGAGCCGTCGTGGTATCGAAGCATAAAAGTGAGGGAATAGCGGCCATTACAGGCATCACAACAGGCCGTATGGTGGACATGGGAAGCAAGGATTCCATGAATATGGGGGCCGCGATGGCACCGGCGGCGTTCCACACCATTGAACAGAACTTTGAAGATTTTGGCGTGGATGAATCGTACTATGACAAGATCATCACAGGGGATTTAGGAGAAATCGGACGCACCATTCTCCTCGATTTTATGAAGAATAAGGACCACTTGCTGGAGGAAATCCATACGGACTGCGGAATCGAAATCTACGATCAGGAGACCCAGGACACCCATGCGGGCGGAAGCGGATGCGGCTGTTCGGCGGCTACACTGTGTTCCTACATTCTTCCAAAGATTAAAGATGGAACCTGGAAACGGGTGCTGTTTGTACCGACGGGAGCGCTGCTTTCCACGGTCAGCTTTAACGAGGGACAGCCGATTCCGGGTATTGCACACGCAGTTATGCTGGAGCATATCGGTTAAAACAAGCCTTTGGCAGAAAGGAGATAACGATGGAATTTGTAAAAGCATTTCTTGTAGGCGGAGTAATCTGCGCCCTGGTTCAGATCCTGATGGACAACACAAAGCTGATGCCGGGCCGGATTATGGTGCTGCTGGTGGTGAGCGGAACAATTCTTGGTGCTCTGGGCCTCTATCAGCCGTTTGCGGACTGGGCAGGCGCCGGAGCCACAGTACCACTGCTCGGCTTCGGAAACACGCTCTGGAAGGGCGTGTGGAAGAGCATGGGAGAGGACGGACTTCTGGGAATCTTTGAAGGCGGCTTCACCGCCAGTGCGGTGGGGATCTCGGGAGCACTGATTTTTGGGTATCTGGGGTCGGTGATTTTTAAGCCGAAGATGAAATAAAAAACGCGAAAGGCGGCGAGAGGAAAGATCCCTCTCACCGCCTTAAAAAAAATCGAAATGCAGCCGCACTTGACTGCGGTCTCAAAATCTTTACGGAATCTGCCGGAAAAGAATACTTCTCTCAAAGGCTCATATCCTTAATATTGCCTGTCTGGTGGAGGCGTCGGGCAGGAAATATCCACAGTTCAAGGTCCCCAATAAGGAACTGTGAAAAATGTCTCTTAGTTGGGGCCATCTGTTTGTTATTCGCATTTACATTGAGTTGCCGGACCATTCCCAACAACGAAACCATAATTCAATTAAAGTGTATTTTTTTATTGATTTAATATAGATGGTATCGGATAAATGGATGAGCTCAAACAAGGCAGGCGTATCATCATTAGCCATAAATTCCTTTGTCAGAATTCTTATGGTAACGCTGTCCGGTTCATTTTTTAGTCCGCACTTTATCTTGCTTTCTGATTCCGTATGTATTTTTTGGTACAACTGATTTATTTTTTCTTTCCGATTAAAAAGTATTGTCTTTTCATGTGCCATTCTGAAATTATGAAGCCGCTTCATAAATGAATGAGATACATGAACACGGTTCCATTTTTTCTTCATGATTTACTCCCTTCTTCATGCCCATATTCAAAAAGATATCGGTGATGTTCTGCTCTCACCATATCATCAGGAATTTTAAATACCTGATGGTGACCGAAGATCGAAAGGTAACATTTTGCAGCTTTTTCTGTAACCAGACAGCAGATTTTTGCTTCAGACAGGGATCTGCCGCAGCAGACGGGGGCATGATTAGCAATCAGGACTGCACTTTGCTGACCGAGTGCATGAACGGTTTCTTCAGCAAGAGCAAGATGTTCTCCCGCTCGTATATATTTCTGTGTAATCGGGATTTCTCCTCCAATTAATTGTGTCATCTCTTCTAAGATGGGCGGAATAGACTGGCCGGAGGCACACATGGCTGAAGCATAGCAGGGGTGACAGTGGATAATAGCCTGAATGTCGGGCCTTGCTGCATAAATTAGCCTGTGAATGTGCATTTCTGATGTTGGAGCCCTGAATCCGGATGTTTTCTTTCCTGCCATATCAACAATGACTAGATCTTCCGGAACCATTTCTTCATATTCAACACGGCTGGGCGTTACTAAGATAAGATTATTGTTAAGACGAAGACTTACATTTCCCCACGTACCGATTACCAACTCCTTTTCTTGCAGCCATAAACAGGTCTCAATTATCAAATTTCTTTCCTTAAAATAGTCCATTTCGTTTTACCCCCCTACTCTTTCTTTTATCTTTATTATTTATCATAAGGCAAAAAAAGTCAAGAATAATAATTGGAAAACAAAAATAAAATGTTGTAAAATAAAATATGGTGTGATAATATGAAAGTACTAATTGGAAAACAAATAATAGAAGGAGGAAAACGTAAATGAAATATGGAATTGTGTATGCATACTGGTCCAAGGATTGGGAAGGGGAGTATATAAAAACAATTGAGCGGGCAGCCAATTGCGGCTTTGATGTACTGGAAATTTTTACTCCCCTGCTTCTTACGCTTCCACAGAAGAAATTAGAAGAAGTAAAAGCAGCGGCAGAGGAGAGAAAGATAGAATTGAGCTTTCTCATCGGACTGGGAAAGGATCATGATATTTCATCAGAAGATGATGGTGTGCGCAGAGCCGGTGTTGAATATTTGAAACAGATATTAGAAAAAGTACACTTTTTAGGCGGGAAAAATTTTTCAGGCATCAATTATTGTGCATGGGCGGATTTCTCGGAATATGAAAGAAAAGCAGAAAAAACAAAATCCAGTATAAAAAGCCTGAAGGAGCTTGGAAAGGTAGCGGAAGAATATGGCATTTCCTATAATCTGGAGATTACGAACCGGTTCGAAAATTTTCTGCTTAATACATCAGCAGAGGCAGTCGATCTCGTCAAAGAAGTGAACAGCCCAAATGTCAACATTCTTCTTGATACATTCCACATGAATATAGAAGAAGCCTCGATGTATGATGCGATCATAGGAGCGGGAGAAAAGCTTGGTCATTTCCATGCAGGGGAAAACAACAGAGTGGTTCCTTATGGAGGGAGTATGATGGCCTGGGATCAGGTAGCTAAAGGCTTAAAGGAGATTGGTTATCAGAAAACCATTACCCTGGAACCATTAGTCAGGACAGGAGGCACTGTATCGAGAGACAGTAATATCTGGCGGGATATGACAAATCAGGCAGATGATAAGAGAATGGATGAGATGGCGAAGGAAGGACTCGCTTATATCAAAGGTCTAATGGAATCATGACTGTAAGGAGGGACAGATGGAAAAATACATAATAGGGCTGGATTCTGGTACATCCGGGATTAAAGCGGTTCTTTTTAATACGAGAGGGGAGGAAATCATGAAACAGGGATTCCCTCTAACCGCTGTTTGTGAACAGGAAAATTGGTTTGAAGAAGATTTTAATGAGATATGGGAAAAAACAGTACGCTCTATTCAGGCTATCACAAAGAAATTCGGTGGTGCTTCTATCTCAGGAATCGGAATTACAGCACAAGGAGATGGAGCCTGGCTGATTGATGAAAAAGGAGAACCTGTCAGAAGAGGCTGTTGTTTCTGCGACGGAAGAGGTCATGAAGAATTTGAACAGTGGTCGGCAGACGGAACAGCACGGACTGTCTTTGAACAGTCAGGAACGCGGATTTTTACGGGCAATCAGCCCTGTGTTATCAAATGGCTGGATCGGCAGGAGCCCGAAAGCCTTAAGAATGCAAAGTATATTATGCATTTAAAGGATGCACTGTTTTATCGACTGACAGGACAGGCAACAACGGATGTGACGGATCAGTCCCTGATATTTTTAAATATGGAAACTGGCACCTATTCCAGAGAACTGTTTGAGGTGTACGGGCTATTGGAGTATAAGGAAAAATATCCAGAAGTAAAACCGTGTATTGATAATTATGCGCGCATCAGAAAAGATATGGCATTGCTTTTAGGTCTTAACGAGGAGGTAATCGTATCTGGCGGCCCGATGGATGTGGCGGCCTGCGCAATAGGCGCTGGTGTGCTGGAAACTGGTGAATGCTGCAGTATTATGGGAACGGCAGCGCTTCATGAAATGGTCATCAATGAACCATGCAGGGATTCCGTATATGCAGGAATGACGGTATTCCACGGCTGCAGCCAGAAGTGGCTGAGACTAATGGCATCTTTGGCGGGTACACCAAATCTGGAATGGTTTCTAGGCCTTTTTGGGAATCAATTTGAAACGGAAGCACAGAAATTGGGACTGAGCTTATATGAATACGCACAGCAGCTCGCAGGAAGCGTTCCAATCGGTTCAGCTGGTGTTCTCTATCATCCTTACCTTTTGGCAGGTGGGGAACGGGCTCCATTTACGAATCCAGATGCCAGAGCGAGCTTTACTGGTTTGTCGGTAAGAAATACAAAAGCAGATTTGTTAAGAGCAGTTTATGAGGGCGTTGCATATGCAATGCGTGACTGCTATGATCATATGCCGGGTGAGATTAAAAAAATAACAGTTTGCGGCGGTGGTTCGGCCAGTGATATGTGGTGCCAGATGTTTGCAGATGTTCTGGGAAAAAAAGTAGTGACGGTGCAGGGCGGCGAACTGGGAGCAAAGGGGGCTGCTTTGACCAACATGGTGATACAGGGAGTGTACAGCAGCCTGAAGGAAGCTGCACTATGTACAGTTCATGAAAATAAGAGTTATATGCCTGATATCAAACGCCATGTGGAGTATGAAAAGTATTTTGAGGTATTTCAGGCAACATACCGCGGCCTGGAAAAAAGCTGGAAACTAAGATGGAAACAAACTTGTGATAAAAAGGATTGTATGCTAGAATAAAATTAAATTATTCAGGAAAGGTAAGAAATGCTGGGGTCAGTATTTCCGGATGCAGCAGATGACGAAAGATGCTCGTAGAAAACAGATATTAGATATTATAACAACTACAAAGGCGGTAACCAGTAGTGAATTGAGCGCTTACTTTCATGTGACGGAGGAGACGATACGCAAAGATCTGACGTATTTGAGTGGGGAAGGATTGATTATTCGAACGTTTGGTGGTGCGACGGCCAAAGAGACGAATGAAAGCTCGCTGGAGCAGAGAAACGTTTACAATTATCCGCAGAAGAGCGCAATAGCGGCGGAGGCCTCCAATCTGATTCAAAAATCGGACTTAATAGTTATGGATGCGGGATCTACCACCAGTGCGCTTGCAAAGTGTATACCAGAGAATTCAGAAGTAATCGTAATTACAAACTCTCTGGATATTTCAGTCATTCTGTCACAGAAGGCAGGCGTAACCCTAATTTCTACAGGCGGCAAGCTTAATACAAAATCCATGTCGTACCGGGGTGATATGGTGAAGAATGCAATTAAGCTGTATAATATACAGAAGGCTTTTATTTCCTGCAGTGCTATTGACATCAAACGGGGAATTATGGATACGAATGAGGAGGAGGCAGCGATTAAGCAATGTATGATTGCCGCTGCCGGTGAGGTATATTTGCTTGCTGACAGCTCCAAGTTTAATAAGATTGCTCATATTACGACCAGCGGTTTTGAAAAGATTACCGCTATTTATACGGACTGCGGAATTGATCCGCAGACAGCAGATCTATTCCGGGCAAAAGGGATTTGCCTGAAAATTGTAGAATAGCCATGGTACTTTAGCAGGATCATCTTGTATGAAACAGATGATCCTGTTATTTTTATTTTGTAAGAAAATTTGTTCTATGAAATAAAATCATCCGGGAGTTAACAAGAAAATCTAAAAACAAAATATTACTCTTTTTAAATTGGAAAACAAAGATTTAAAATTGTAAAATAGAAAAATAATGTTGACTTTTGCAAAAATGCGATATATAATTTTAATAACAAGAGAATATAAAGTGGAAAAGGAGATGGATATTAGTTGAATGAGCTGCAAATGTTATATTGTGAACAGATCGAAGAAATTGTCGAAGTGTGCAGACGATCCGGAGAGTTGGGGTTTGGAGCGGCGTCTGGAGGTAATGTGTCTTTTCGGGTAGCGGAGAACGTGATATTAATTACACCTACCGGAATTATTAAAAGGAACATTGTTTTCGATGATATCTGTATTGTCAACATGGAGGGGCAGGTACTCTACGCGAAAGAGGGGCGAAAGCCAACCGGAGAGATGTTTATGCATTTATACTGCCTGAAAGCGAGGCCGGATGTAACAGGTATCATGCACGCGCATCCACCTTACGCAATAGGCATGTCTCTAACGGCGGAAGGGCAGAAAGCGATGATTTTGCCATTACTTCCGGAATCTATGACACAGTTAGGACCTGTATTTACAATTCCCTACGTTCAGCCGAATGGAGAAGAACTGGGGTATTCCTTCGAACCATATATTCAAAAATCTAATGCATTCATTATGGCGAATCATGGCTGCCTTGTATGCAGCACCAGTGGTGTTCTGGATACTGTTGAATCAGTTCAGGTTCTGGAAAGCCTGGCAAAATCCTTGTTGGCAAATAGGATTATGGGGGAAGATATTAGAACCCTTACCAATGAAGAAATGGAAGGCCTGGACAATCTGCTTCTGATCAGAGGAGAGCATATGCCGGGAGGAAAAAAACAATTTACCGGAATGAAAGATTTATTTGATAAGGCATAGATGGAGGCATTCGTAATGGATGATAATATTTCAATGCTTCGAAACGGAATCTCCCGGCAGATGATTGGGGTTGGTACATATAAGGCGTCAGCCGGAGGTTGTATGAAAGAAATCATTCATACGGCATGGAGACTTGGTTACAGAGGAATTGATACTGCCGAACATTACGGCAATGAGAGTGAAATTGGAGAAGCGCTTCGTACCTGTAATTATAATCGTGAAGAGCTGTTTCTTACCACAAAGATATGGAATGAGGATCATGGTTACGAAAAGACCATTAAAGCATTTGAAAGAAGTGAACGGCGGTTGGGAACAACGATTGATTTACTCCTGATCCATTGGCCCTGTCCGATGAATGGACTCTATGAAGAAACCTGGAAAGCGTTTCAGGATTTATATGCAGAAAAGCGTGTAAAGGCAATCGGAGTAAGTAATTTTAAGATTCATCATCTGGAAAAGCTTAAGAAGCTGGGGGGAGAGATTCCCATGGTCAACCAGATTGAGATGCATCCATTTTTTATTGATTGGGAGATGCTTGATTACTGCAGGAAGAATGATATATGCGTGGAAGCATGGAGCCCGCTGCTTCGTGGAGCAGAGATACTTCATAATCCGATAATTGAAGCGGTAGCGTCTCATTATGACAGAACGCCTGTTCAGATAACACTTCGTTATCTTACCGGGTTAGGAGCCAGGGTGCTGGTCAAGGCTTCTAATCCGGACCATGCCAGACAGAATCTGGATATATTTGACTTTCAGCTAACAAAAGAAGATATTGAATTAATGATGACTCTCAACACAGGGCGCCGCTATTATCAGGACCCGGATGAATACTATTTGTAATGAAAAGAGGGATGAGGGTGAAAACACTTCATATGCTTGCCTGTGATATGGGAGCCAGTAATGGAAGAATCATATATGGCATACTGGAAGACGGAACGTTAAAAATCAGGGAACTGCATCGATTTGTAAATCGTCCTGTACGTTTGGGAGGCGTTCTTTACTGGGATTTTTTGCAGCTTTTCCAGGAGATCAAGAATGGACTTGCAGCTGCTGCGAAGGAAGGTTTGCCAATTGATACGATGGGGCTGAATTCCTGGGGAAATACAATAGGGCTTCTCGACTGTCAGGGAGATTTGCTGGCTCAGCCGTACCACTACAGGGACTGCAATTCACATTGTATTCTTGCATCAATGCAGAAAGTAATTCCTAAGGATAAACAGTTTACGATGACTCTTTTTAAGCCTATGGATATTCAGCCTACTGTTTTCTTAAAGTATCTGGGGATGAAAAAAGCAGAACTTCTTTCTCAGACGGATACGATACTGATGATATCGGACCTGTTTAATTACTTCCTGACCGGAGTGAAGGCTTCGGAAATTACTATGGCCGCCACCTCACAGCTTCTTGATATACGGTCGGGGAGGTGGAATCATTATTACAGAGAGATGCTCGGAATTCCGGACCGCTTTCCAGATATTATATTGAGCGGTACGCCGTTAGGTAATCTGACAGAAGAGATCATATCTGAAACAGGGATATCAGGGAGTCTCCAGGTTATCGCGGTGGCAGGTCATGATACAGCCGCAGCATCTGTTTGCGCAGATATGGAGCATAAGGAGGAAAGCCTATATTTGAGCTGCGGTACCTGGTCATGTATGGGCTGCCTGATTGACGAACCAATAGAAGACCTGTCTCTGATCCGGTATGGACTGACCAATGATCTTTCCTTGTATGGGAAAAGAAATTTAAGATTTAACCATACAGGATTATGGATTCTGCAGGAGTGTAAACGCGAATGGGAGCTGCAGGGACAGAATTACAGCTGGAGTGAATTGACGAATATGGCAAATGAGTCAGAACCATTTCATTCGTTTATTGATACAGAGGCACAGGACTTTTTTAAGGAAGGCAGGATGGTAGAAAAAATAAAGGAATACTGCAGAAGAACTGGACAGAGCATTCCGGAATCGGTCGGTGAAATTGTGAGAAACGTTTGTGAAAGTCTGACGCTTAGATACCGTTACAGCCGGGATTGTCTGGAGCTATATGCGGATTGCCGGTTCCGAAAACTACAGCTTTTAGGAGGCGGAAGCCGAAATGAGCTTTTGTGTCAATCGACTGCAGATGCGTTGGGGATCATGGTTGCAGCCGGGCCGGTGGAAGCTTCTGTCACTGGTAATTTTATCCAGCAGGCGATAGCTGCCGGTATGATACAATCGATGGAGGAGGGACTTCGGATTATAGAGAGAACCTGGAAGTGTAAAACATACCATCCGAATGCAGCCAGGGAGAATGATTGGGAACGGATTTATAAAAGGATGAGTCCAGTATTTGGCTGGCTTCCGATCGTGAAGGGAGAAGGGAATGAGAGAAGTTCTGCAAAAATACAAGAGAGAACTTGATGAAATGGTTGAGGTGTGTATTAGAGACGGTCAATTGGGATATGGAGCCAGTGTTGGCGGAAATTTGTCTTACCGTGTAGAAGAGAATCTGGTTCTGATTACCCCAACCAAGACCCCAAAGAGAAAGATTACTGCAGATATGATTTGCGCAGTTGATATGGAAGGAAATGTTCTATACACGCCGGAAGGAAAGAAGCCGACCGGGGAGGCGTTCATGCACCTTCATATTATGAAGAAACGGCCGGAGATCAAGTCTGTTATGCATGCCCATCCGCCGCTCTGTATAGGAATGTCTACCTCAAAAGAAGGGAAAAGAGCTATGATGCTGCCTTTGATACCAGAGGCTATGATGCTGCTGGGCCCGATTCTTACGATTCCTTATGCGGAGCCTAACGCAAAGGCACTGGGCTACGTATTTGATCCTTATGTAGCTGATGCAAATGGTTTTATACTGGAAAATCACGGAGTCGTGGCAGTAAGCCGGTCCTGTGCACGGGATACAATTGAATATATTCAGATTATGGAGTCGATGGCGGAGTCGATTTTAACTGCGAAGCTTATGGGAGGGGAACTGAAGAGTCTGACAGAGGAAGATATGAATGGCCTGGATCGGGTGATAAAGGATTTGAAATGGGAATTTCCGGGAGCTCCGGGGCGCTACCATACCCTTTCAGAAGCCTTTGACCGATGATGTGGGAGGAGACAGATGATGGAAGGTACTTACATAAAACTGTCGAATGTCAGTAAGACATTTCCGGGGGTGAAGGCACTTGACGGAATTGAACTGGAAATAAAGTATGGAGAAGTACATGCTCTGGTAGGAGAAAATGGTGCAGGCAAATCAACCTTAATAAAGATTCTGGCAGGAAATTATCAGCCTGACGAGGGCGCACTGATCGAGATCGAGGGAGAGAAGATATCTGGACTGACACCAATGGAAGCGATACGGCGGGGGATCATTGTGATCTATCAGGATTTCTCTTTATTTCCTAATTTGACTGTAGCGGAAAATATCTCTATCAGCAATCAGCTTGAGAAAAAAAGAAAACCAGTGGACTGGAAGGAAATGAGGGAAACTGCAAAGCAGGCTCTTTCAGCCCTTGGAGTGGATATTGATACAGATACGGTTCTGGAAAACTTATCGATAGCCAAACAGCAGCTCGTTGCAATATCAAGAGCGCTGGCTTGCAAGGCCAAGCTTATCATTATGGATGAACCGACATCGACCCTGTCTGGAGGAGAGGTAGAGCTTCTGTTTACTATCATAAAAAACTTACAGGCAAGAGGGATATCAATCCTTTTTGTAAGTCATAAACTGGAAGAATTGTTTAAGGTGTGCAGCATTTTTTCTGTAATACGCGATGGCCAGTATATCGGTACCTATCCAAAAGAAGAGATGGACAACGAAAAATTGATTAAGCTTATGGTTGGAAGAAAAGTGGAATTTAACCATCAAAGTGCAAAGCAGATAGGAGAAGCAGTCCTCGAGGTTAAGAATTTATCCAAAGAAGGGAATTTTAAAGATATTTCTTTTGTACTTCATAAAGGAGAAATTCTTGGAATTACCGGCCTTGTGGGAGCGGGAAGAACAGAAATAATACAGGCCATCTGCGGAATTGCCTGTGCAGATTCCGGTGAGATATACATAAAGGGAAAGAAGGTACAGATCCGTTCCATGGAGGAGGCAGTAAAATATGGAATCAGCTACGTACCTGAGAGCCGTTTGACAGAGGGCCTTATCTTAACAAAATCAGTAGAAGATAATATTACAATTACAGTATTAAAGCGTTTGAGAGGAAAGAGCCGCCTGATCAGCAGGAAAAAGAAGGAAGATTTGGCAAAGGAGTGGATCGAAAAATTAAATATCAAACCAGGGTATCCCGATATGGAGGCACAAAAGCTGTCCGGAGGCAATCAGCAGAAGATTGTTGTTGCTAAATGGCTGGCATCAGAACCATCGATCCTTATTGTGGATGAGCCCACAAACGGAATTGATGTGGGTGCAAAATCAGAAATCCATGATCTGCTCCGAAAACTTTCCGACCAGGGGATGGGAGTTATTATGGTTTCCTCTGAATTGACTGAAATCCTCTCAATCAGCGATCGTGTACTCGTCGTAAGGAGAGGAAGAATCAATGGGCGGTTTAATGGAACTGAAGCGTGTCAGACTACCATTATGAATGCGGCAATCTTAAAGAATGAAAAAGCGAAGGGGGGACCAGCCTCATGAAGAACGTATTAAAGCACAAAGAAATGGGCCTGGTGATCATTCTTGTGGCCGTAAGCTTTATCATAACGATTAAAAATCCGGCATTTTTAAGTGTAGATAATATCATGAACATATTGAAGGGAAATGTGGTTTTGGCTATCGTGTCACTGGGGATGCTTCTGGTTATGATTACAGGTGGTATCGACGTATCAGTAGGGGGCATTATAGCGGCTACAACGCTTTTTGTTGGCAATTTTATGGTTTCTTATACTGGAAATGTGATACTCTCTTTTTTTCTGGGTATGGTGATTGGTTCATGTATGGGAATCGTAAATGGTCTTCTGATTGCTTTTATCAAACTGCCTCCTATCGTTGAGACCCTGGGGATGTACAGTATCATAAGCGGATTCATGTTGTATATAACAAAGGGAGCATACATCAATAATATTCCTGATAATTTTCCTGCATTTGGGAGAATAACAGTACTGAATGTGATTCCGAACGGTAGAGGTGGGATGACTGGGATACCGGTACAGATTCTTATCCTGGCGGCAGTTGTTGTTCTTACTCATATAATTATGAAATACACCAAGGTAGGAAGGGGCGTTTTTGCAATAGGTGGAAATCGGTTGTCAGCTGAACGCCTCGGCTTTCATGTTAAGAAAATCACAGTATTTGTATATGGCTATATGGGGTTTATATGCGGGACTGCGGCGATGACCCATGTATCTATATTAAAACAAATCGATCCGAACGCATTTAATGGATATGACATGAAGGTGATTGCCGCAGTCATTTTGGGCGGTGTGAACGTTATGGGAGGTGAGGGCAGTATAACCGGCACATTGCTGGGAGTTGCGTTATTTGCAGTCATAAATAATGGCCTGACGCTCATGAAGGTTTCAAGCTACTGGCAGAAGGTTATATTGGGCGTATTTATGGTATTTTCAATCTGTTTTGTGGTGATTGGGAAACGCCGTGCCGGAAGACATTTGGCTAAAGTAGATATCGAGGAGGGGTGAAGATGAAGAAGAATTCTAAAGAAAGAATATTGCTGATTGTTTTCGCCCTGGTATTTATCGCCTTATCCTTCCTGTCTCCAGATAAATTTCTGACAGTGACGAACATTCGGTCCATGGCGTTTCAGCTGCCTGAATTTGGTATTCTGACGCTTGCAATGATGGTCCCCATACTGACAGGTGGTATTAACTTATCCCTGGTTACGGCTGCTACTCTTGGCGGTGTCGTATCGGCAACTGTGATGGCTTCCCTTTATAAGCAGAACTGGAACGAAACACTCATCATCATGATCGCTGTTTTAACATCGATGGTGGCCTCTGTTCTATGCGGTATCATCAATGGCTATGTGGTATCGTATATTGGGGCAGCCGCTATGATGGCAACACTTGGTACTTCAACATTGTTTGAAGGAATTGGTCTCTATATTTCAAAAGGAAATTCCATTTCCGGTTTTCCGGCTGCCTTTCATTGGATCGGCAATGGTACAGTTTGCGGTGTGCCGGTACCTATGATCGTGTTTGGTCTTGTGGCTGTTGTCACATGGCTTCTTCTGGAAAAAACTGCCTGGGGACAGAGCGTTTATATGGTAGGCTGCAACAGAAAAGCGGCATCCTTCTCAGGTCTTAATGTGAACCGCATCATGATGAAAGTATATATGTATTCCGGGTTTTTAGGAAGTCTGGCTATGTTAATCATGATGTCAAGATATAACTCAGCCAGAGTTGATTATGGGTCATCTTATCTGATGCAGGCTGTAGCGGCATCTGTACTGGGAGGAACCATGATTACGGGGGGATATGGAAAAGTGGGGGGAGTGGTGATCGCGGTTGCTATCCTGCAGATCATATCGAGTGGATTTAACATTTTCGGGCTTGACCGTAATCTGACTACAGTAATTAATGGTGTGATACTGATCGGTGTGCTCACATTGAATTTTTTAAATGAATATCGAAAAAGCAGATAGAAATATCGTAATATTGGAAATCGAATCTTAATCATGAGAGGATAAAAGGAGAAGGAGAATTCATATGAAAAAAAGATTACTTGCAATGGTTTTATCACTGTCAATGTGTGTCTGCGCCCTTTCAGGCTGTGCGGGAAAGAATGAGGAAAAAACACCGGATGGGACTGCTAAGGCGGCAGCAGAAACAACTGCTGAGAATAAGGAGGAGACTCCTGCAGAAGAAACGAAAGCAGAAAGCGAAGAGAGCGCACAATCAGCAAAAGAGTATAATATAGTGGTGATGCCTAAGGCTGTGGGACTTACGTATTTCGAAGCGGCCAGAGCTGGTGTGGAAAAAGCAGATAAAGAGATTGATGGTGTCAATGCTGTATTTACGGGACCAACAGTAGCGGATGCAGCAGAGCAGGTAAAGATGATTCAGGATTTAATCAGCCAGGGAGTAGATGCGATCTGTGTATCAGCAAATGATGCAGATTCCCTTACCCCGGTGCTTAAACAGGCAAAGGAAGCAGGAATAAAGATTCTGGATTGGGATTCTCCTGCGGATCCGTCTGTGGTGGATTTATCGGTGAAGGAAATTGATTATAAGACGTATGCAGAGGCAAACTGGGATGCACTTGTGGAGTCGATGGGGGAGGAAGGCGAATATGCAATTCTTACGAGTACTCTGACTGCAGGAACGTGTAATGAATGGATCAAGTTCGGTTCCGATTACGCCGCGGAAAAATATCCAGGGCTCAAGCTTGTTACAGATCCGGTTTGTACAAACGAAAGTGTTCAGGAAGCTTATACAAAAACGCTGGATTTAATTACTACATATCCGGACTTAAAGGGGATTATAGGATTTAGTTCACCGGCACCCATTGGAGCAGGCCAGGCAATATCCGAAAAGGGACTTCAGGATTCGATTGCGCTTGTAGGTTCAGCGATGCCGAATGATGCGAGGACTTACCTGCACGATGGCTCTATCGATACGGTTCTTCTCTGGGATCCGGCAAGACTTGGCTATATTACGGTTTATCTTGCAAAGGAAATTCTGGATGGAAAGACACTGAAAGACGGTGATATGGAAGTGCCCGGTTTTGGTACTGTTACGATTCAGGGAAATCACGTGATTATGGGAGCGCCTTCTATTTTTACGGATGAAAACGTTGACGATTTTAATTTCTAGCATATAACATGATGATCCTCTCTGATTGTTTAAGATAACAATAAGGGGTGCCGCACGAATATGGTGTGGCACCCCTTTTATCGTTCATGTTTACTGCGCCCCCGGACTCACCTGCACCGGAGATCCTATAGTAGGTGCAGGACTGGTCTGTGCATTTGGCGACACATAGCCAGGTCCGTAAGGCAGTGTTCCCGGAGCTGCCGTCTCCGGCATTCCGGTATCATCCGCAGGCGGGATAATGACAGACGCCTCAGTGTGGATCGGGCAGTAGCCCGGCATTGCAAATACGGAATCGTCTGTGGCACCTTCTTCACCGGCCGGCAGCGCCATGAATACGGCAGTCGTCCGTTCAGGACAGAATGGGGTGGGCAGACAGTGGGATTCCGCACATACCGTGGCACGCACGTGATTGTTGCACACGTCCGTGGGAACGGTTCCCTTGGCGAAATATTCCGTGTATACTGCGTTTCCTCTCGGGTCGTTGGTACAGACACCGGAGACGGGGAGTTTGCCGGATTTACGGCAGATCTGCGCAGTCTCCACGCTGTCCGGAACCGTAAAGCCGGGATCGGACATTCCTTCGTGGACACGGGTCATGATCTTTTTCCAGATGGCCTTATGGAAGGACGTGCCGCCATTTTGCTTGGTCAGCTTCTGGTTATTGTCGCATCCGCCCCAGATACCGGCGGTATAATACGGCGTATATCCAACGAACCAGATATCGTTGTTGGAAGTAGTCGTTCCGCTCTTCCCGGCATTGGACATGCCGGGAATGTTGGCCGACGAGCTGGTGGAGCTGGGGCCGGCGCCCGGACGGGCAAACTTCCTGCTGCTTTCCATGGAATCCGCCATGGCATCCGTCAACAGGAACGCCGTGGAATCTTTTAACACGCGGTGGGTCTCAGGCGTGTTGTCGATCAGCACCTTGCCGTCGTGATCGATAATCTTCGTAAAGAACACCGGCTTCGTGTAGACGCCGCCGTTGGCGATAGTGGCATAGGCCGCCGTCATCTCTAAGTTGGACACGCCGTCGGTGATTCCGCCCAGGGCCAGAGCCGCGTTGTAGTCCGTATCAGTCAGCGATGTGATTCCGAAGTTCTTCGCGTATTCCACACCGAGCTGCGGTGTAACGGTCTCCATCAGACAGCGGACCGCAATGACGTTCATGGAATAGATGATACCGTCCCGGATGCTGGAATAGCCCTGATAACCGGAGCTGTACCAGTTGGAGAAGGTCTTCTTGCCAACCGTGAAAACCGAATCGTAATAGACGGTTCCCAGCGTCGCGCCGCACGTATCCATGGCGGGGGCAAACGCAGTCAGCACCTTGAAGGTGGAACCGGGCTGACGAAGGGTATTGCTGGCACGGTTTAGGGTAAGACTCGCGGTCTTTTCCCCGCGCCCTCCGGCGATGGCCTTTACCTGCCCCGTCTTCTGATCCATGATCACGAAGGAGGCCTGAGGCTGAAGCGTCTTGTGAAGGGATTCACCGATGACAGTGTCGCCTTCCTTTAAAATACTGTTCTTGTAATTGTCTATATCGGCCTGTATCTTTTCTTCACTGTCGTACAGACCGTCATAGCCGCTGTCCCCGTTGTCACGGTGGTAGCGTTTTAAATTCTCTTCCGAGTAATGGGTGGTGGTGCCGTCTGCCCCGGTGACGGAAAGTCTGTATTCGATGGAATAGCGGGCCGCCGAATAGTTGTCGGGGTTGTTGATCTCCTCATCTACGATGGACTGAATCGCAGGGTCCTGTGTCGTATAGATGGAGAGGCCGCCGGAATACAGCATGTTGTGGGCCTGAGTGTTGGTGTAGCCAAGCTTTTCCTTCATGGCATCCTGCACCTGTTCCACCAGCTCGTCCGTAAAATAGCTGTAAGGTGTGGAAGTCTCTTTAGTGACGATCTCCACATCCTGAATTCTGGAATAGACGTCGTCCGCCAGCGCTTCCTCCTGCTCTTCCTTGGAGATATAGCCCTGATCCACCATATACTGCAGGATAACCTTCTGCTTGTCGGAGTTGGCCTTCTGTCCGGTAACCGGATTGAATTTTGACGGGTTCTGGGTGATGCCCGCAAGCACGGCGCATTCGGACAGCGTTAAGTCGGACACCTCTTTATTAAAATATCTCCTTGCCGCTACCTTGACGCCCAGAGAATTCTTTCCCAGGTTGATCGTATTTAAGTAGTTGGTAATGATCTGCTCTTTTGACATGGCGCTGTCCAGTTTGACGGCCAGATACCATTCCTGCATCTTCCGTTCCAGCCGTTCCCCGAAGCTTTTTTCCATTCCCCCGCCAAAAACGCTGTTTTTAATAAGCTGCTGGGTGATGGTACTTCCGCCGCCGGCAGAGGAATCGCCTGTCAGCACGCCTTTTACCGCACGCATGATGGAGCGCAGATCAATTCCATTGTGCTCCCAGAATCTTGCATCTTCATATGCTACGAACGCATTGATTAAGTTCTTGGGCAGTTCGTCGTAGCTTGCCTCCTCACGGTTGGAACCGGCGGTGACGAGAGTCTCGGTCACATTGCCGGCACTGTCATACACCGTAGTGGCGTATTCGTTTGGAACAATGGTTGCGATATCGACGTCAGGAGCATTGTCTATGATTCCTTTAACCATGCCAAATCCGATACTCCCGGCGACTACCAGGCAGAACAGGCACAGCACGAACAGACTCTTTAAAAAGGCAAGAAAAACCCGGCTGGTGTATTTCTTCGCTTTTGAATTGACGGATTTGATCTTTTTCTCCGTCTCATGTTTGCCATAGTTCATAGGAAACCTCCTTTACCGAATCATTATACCAGAGATTGAAAATCAATTCAACACTTACCAGTTTTGGAAGAAATTGCAAAGATTATACGTGGATCAGAAAAAAGAGTGGGGAAAACGTGCTTGATTAAGTCTGGAATTTTACCTATAATTATGTAAAAAGAAATACGCTGAAAAGGAAAAAAGAAACGAGGAATCCTATGAGAAATCCATATAAGATATTATACCAGGGCCAAACCGCCGAAATTGTGGAGAAGAAATCCAGATTCATTGCGTCTCTGCGCCCCGTCAGGACAGAAGATGAGGCGCTTCTGTTCCTGGAAGAGACACGGAAAAAGTATTGGGATGCGCGACATAACTGCTATGCCTGGATTATCGGAGAGCATGGGGAGCAGAAGCGGTGCAGTGACGACGGAGAACCTTCCCAGACTGCTGGCCGTCCCATGCTTGATGTGCTGGAAGGCGAAGGCGTATGCAACGTCTGTGCTGTTGTTACCCGTTACTTCGGCGGAACCCTGCTGGGAACCGGCGGATTGGTGCGTGCCTATTCTTCCGCTGTCCAGGAGGGGCTTAAAAACAGTACCGTTCTCTCTGTGACGCCTGCAGTAAAGACGGCTGTCACTACCGATTACAATGGAGTCGGCAAGATTCAGTATCTGCTTGGACAGAGGAATATTACCATTCTGGACAGCCAGTATTCAGACCAGGTGATGCTCACGGTGCTGATCCCGGAGGAGCAGAAAGAACGGATGCTTGCGGAGCTGACTGATTTAACCAATGGAAAGGCCGGGATTGAGGTACAGGACGAGGTAGCTTTTGGTATTCTGGATAAACATGTGATTCTGTTGGATAACAGGTAAAGTACGGCAAAAAATATTAAATAAATGAAAATAAAAAACACGGAATAATTTGATAATAATATGAATATAAGTATACAATACTACTGAAAATAGTATTTTTATATAAATAATATAAAAATCTGAAAATAGTAATAGAATTATCGGGTGAAATCCTGAAATTTTATAAGAAATATAAAAATGTTCCATTTCGTTTTACATCAGAACTTTCTATAATTTTTTTATCTTATAGAAGGAAAGAGGAGATTGTGTGAAACGAAGGGGTAAAAACAAATGGAAACAAGCCGTCAGTATGTGTCTTGTATTTCAGATGGCGGTGACGTCGCCGGCCGCTGCGGTGACTCTGCCGGCGGGAAAACAGCAGTCAAAGTTTAACACGGGACAGTATGCTGCGGTACTCGACCCATCGGCAGGCGGCGGGAGTCTTGCCCTGTTTAACGGCAGCCAGCCGGATCAGGCCTGGAACACTATGGACGAAGCGCTGGTTCCGGGGACGACGATGCTGTGGGACGGCAGCAGCGGTTTTAGGAAGCTGCAGATAACACCGGAGGCAGTCATGAGTGCAGGCTTAAACAGCGGCGCAGCCACCGGAATCAGGCTGGGAGATGAAGCAGAAGGGGTGAAATCCTGGTTCCTGTTTGAGGATGAGATCATCTGTGCAGGAGCAGGCGTAAAGGTGCGAAAGGAGGAAAGCGGCAGGCTCGTGACGATAGTGGATACCATTCCGGTTACCGACAGCACAAAGCTGGCACTGACAAACCCGAATAATGGATTCCGGCTTGTGCGTACAGCCAGTAAAGAAGGCGGTTTGTGGGCATCGCTGATCGACACGGTGACCCAGGGGGTCCATACCCAGCGGAACTGGCTCAGCGCGTCTTCCGGATCAGGAGCTTCCAACAGTCTGGACTGGTCCTATGTATTCGGCAACGGTGAGAGCGGGTCCTATTTAACGAAGGAATCCGTTTATTACAGGCTCAATACAAAGGAAACAGATGCCGCTCAGCTTGCAGAACTGTTCCTCGCACCGCAGGAAACGTACCAGTATACGCTGGTTGCCGGCGGGAAGACGGATGATTATTCCAACAAGAGCCTGTATCAGACGGATGCCAGACTGCTCGTGAATACGACTGCGGTCCAGGCGGCGGCCGATGTGGGGGAAGGCGCAGTAGCCATCACAAAGTGGGAACCGGGAAGTGTCCGGGTGGACAATCAGGTCGTTCCTGTTACCATGGATTACCCTGCGGCACTGGAACTGAAGAAGGATTCTTCCACAGGAAACATCGAACTCACAGCGGCAGTTATGCCGTCACAGCAGGATGGGATTCTGGAGGTGATCCTTGAGACCGCTGGTAAACAGATTTTAGCGAATTCGAATCCGGATGCGCTGCAGGAAGCGGTTATGGGAGAAAAGGTAATACTTAAGTTTGACACCGCGGCCATGAAGGGCAATGCGGCGACTGTAACCATTGAGGGAAAGGTTCCGGATACATTGACGGGCGAAGAGATTACTCTGGTCCGGGGATCGGATGGAAGAATAAAAGCGCCCGAATCCCTGCAGGGGGCGATCCGGTGGGAAGTAAAGATTCCGAAGCCGGATGGAAGCTTTGTCCGCAATGCAGGAAGCAGTAAAATCAAGCGGGAACTAAAGGAAGGAGAGACAGACGGGGACAGAAAAGCCGGTGATGCAGACGGCAGCCATATTGCCTCCGTTCGAGGGGCAGCAGATGGGTACGGCATGATCACCGCACGGGAAAAAGGAACCGTGACGATCGTAGCGACGGATGAATACGGAACGAGCGCAAAATGGCAGGTAACCGTTCTCTATGAGGATCCGGATAATCTGCCGGAGGCGGACTCAGCCGATTATGCTGCAATCCGCAAACGCTGGAAGGAATCGATCATCGGAGCCGATTTGACAGCTGTGGACGGCGGTACTGAAATTCTGGAAACGATCGACGAGCGGGCCATGGCTGCCTGGGAGGCGTATGCATACCGCGGACAGGATTCCTGCCAGGATATTCCGTGGCCGGAGGATGCCGGCGCAGCGGGAAATGCTGACATAGCGTATGAGGACGATGCGGTCGAGTTCAGGCCGGCATTTAAAAAGGTACTGGCCATGGCAAGCGCCTATGCGGCGAAGGGAAGCCGGTATTATAAGGACAGCCAGATACTGAGCGACATGAAGCATATTCTGAACTGGCTCTGTTCAAACTGTTATACGCCGAAGACGCAGACCGATAACTGGTGGACATGGGAAATCGGTCTGCCGAAGGATCTGATTCCGGCACTGGTGCTCTTATATGACGATCTGACTCCGGAAGAAACGGCGCTTTATACCGAAGCACTCTACTTCTTCCAGCCGGATCCCTATCATGAAGGGCTGATCGGAACCGGAAGCACTCATGCGCAGGGTTACCGGACAGCCCAGGGGGCCAATATCATCGACTGTTCCAGAACCGCGCTGGGGCTGGGGGTTTTAAGAGAAGACAATGAACTGGTTTACTTAGCTTCCAAGGCAGCCTCGGAGACGTTTGTCATCCAGTCGGTGGAAGACAGCACAAAGATTGCGGATCAGGGCTACACCAGCGGATTCTACGCAGACGGTTCCTACCTCGATCACTCCCATGTGCCGTATCTCGGCTCTTATGGGATCGAATTCTTAAAGGGCGGTGTTGGCCTTCCTCCGCTGCTTGCAAAATCACCGTGGGATTTTCCAAGGGAAGTTCAGGAGAATCTGGAATTTTATCTGAAAGAAGGGTTTTTAAACGGTATATACAACGGTTTGATGATGGACAGCCTGAAAGGCCGTTCTGTATCCAGACCGGGGGCGAGTGACCGTGATTCGGGAAGAGAAGCCATGGTTCTGATGATTCAGCTTATGAATTCCGTTTCCCCGGAGGTGGAAGAAGAACTGAAGGGCGCTTTAAAGACGTGGATTGATCTCGATCCGGGCTTTTTGGATACTTTAACCGGCGCGGAGAATATGGCGGTAAAAGAGAAGGCCATAGAAATCAGAGATGATGATTCCATCGTAAGCAGTATACAGCCTGTCCATAAAAACATGCCGCTGATGGACCGGGCTGTTCACAGAACGGGTGATTTCCAGTTGGCGCTGTCTATGTATTCCGAGCGAATTCAAAACACGGAGATCATGAACCATGAAAACCGTTACGGATGGCATCAGGGAAGCGGTATGACCTATTTATACAACCGTGACGTTCTGCAGTATACAGAGAATTTCTGGAATACAGTCAATCCGCTGCGGCTGGCAGGTACGACTGTAGTTTCCAAGGATATCGGCACAGGACAGCCTGACAGTTCCGGCTTTGCCCAGGGAGGGGATTTCCGGTCGAAAGAGTCCTGGGTAGGCGGCAGTACGATCGGCACGAACGGAATCAATGGTATGTCCATGACCGGAGAGGTCAGGGTGAAGGAGGGTGAGGGATCTCCTTCCATACTGTATGCCCCGGAGTTCTCGGCTAAAAAGTCCTGGTTCATGTTCGGCGGACAGATCGTGTGTCTGGGAGCAGGGATCACCAATACCGGAGAGTCATATCCGGTGGAGAGCATCATTGAGAACCGGAGACTGAGACCGGAGGAAGACAATGTATTGACGGTCAACGGAGAAGCCGAGGACCTGCCGGTTCAGGAGGCTGATCTGGAAGATATTGTGGCCGGCAGCATCGACGTTTCAGGAACCAGAATTCCCGAGGTGTCATGGGCCCATCTGGAAGGCAATGTGGAAGGAAGCGATATCGGATATTATTTCCCGGGAGGAGACCAGACGGTATCCGTCAGAAAGGGGAGAAACGCGGGAGACTGGTCCCTGATCGGGACTTCGAAAGGCGAGGCTTTGGAGACTTACCTGGAGATGTGGTTTGATCACGGAGCCAATCCGGAGAATGATGCATATGAATACGTTCTCCTTCCTGGGCTGAGCGCCGAAGAGACGGAAGCCTATTCAAAAGAACCGGGAATTACAATATTGAAGAATACGCCGGAGATCCAGGCTGCTGCAACAGCAGACGGACTTCTGACAGGAATGAATTTCTGGACAGACGGACAGGCGGAAATCGGGGCAGTGGCGGCCAGCAGAGCGGCATCTGTCATGACAGAAGAGGATGAAGACGGCGTATTGACGATCGCTGTGTCTGATCCGACCATGAAGAATTCCGGGTCGGTCACTGTGGATATCAAACGACCGGCCGAAGAAATCCTGACTCACGATGAAAATGTTGACGTCCAGCTGACAGAAAACGGAGTGAGGCTCGTCGTACATACGAAAGGAACCAATGGAAACAGTTCTTACGCGTCCGTAAGGCTGACTCCGTCCGTGACACCGCCGTCCGTGGAACACGTTGTGGAACTGATTACACAGGCAGCGGAAACAGCAGAGGCGGCCGGTGATTACGGAGCTTTCGAAGTGGTAAAGGCAGTGAAGACGGCGGTCAGCGCAGTCTGGAGCGTATCAAACGAAGAACTGGCAGAGTACTGCATGAAAGATCTGCTGGTTTTGGAAAAACTGTACAGAGAGGTTATGGCGGCCCACGGCAATCGCGTTGAGGTCAGGGTTGAGACACCAGAGCTTATGGACAGCCCAGTTACGGCGGCAGGACTTCTGCTGAGTGTCCCGTGGGATGACAGCTTAATGCCGGCGACTCCGTCTCAGGCGAAGAAGGCTACGGCCTCCAATGTCGGTTATAAAGCTTTCGGAGCCGCACGCCAATCAGCGTCGGATGCATTAGCGTCAGGTGTATCAACAGCGACTCCATCAACAGCGACTTCATCAACAGCGACTCCATCAACGGCAGATTCCCCGGCATCGGCTTCTTCCAAAGAGAAAAAGGAGGAAGGAGTGCGCGCCGCGGTACATTCCGTCATATTAACAGTGACAGAAAACAGCGATGCAGGCTGGCCTGAGGACAGACCGCGCGGGGACTGGAGCCAGTCGTATAAGTTCCAGCTCTGTCTGGAAGATGAAAATGGTGTGAGAAGCGGCCCTGTGGCCTGGAAGGCTCCTGCGAACGTCTGGATGCAGTTTTCTGAGGACGAGGTACAGACAGACACCATTCGTGCATACTCAGACACCGGCAGCGGAGAGGTACAGTCACTGTCAGTCAGCCTGGAGGAAGCCGGGAGAATCTGTTTTGTACTTCCGGACAGTGCCAGGGTGTATCTGACAGGAGATAAGACAACGGCCGCAGAAGAAATCTTCCAGGTGTCGATCGAAGAAGACTTGACAGGAGGCAGGATTACGGCCTCTCCCATGACCGGAAAGAAGGGCACAAAGGTAACCGTGCAGGCAGTTCCCCAGAGCGGTTACCGTCTGGCAAGCCTGTCGGCCAATGGAAAATTGCTTACTGCCGGCAGCGACGGACGCTGTACCTTTGTGCTTCGGGAAGATACACATCTGACTGGCGTGTTCAAACGATCCGGCAGCAGCAGCTCAGGTTCAGGCTCCTCTTCTGGATTCAACAGCGGCTGGAAGAAATCAGGCGAGGTATGGTACTATTACGACACCAATGGAAGAAAAACGACAGGATGGCTTTTGGACAATGGAAAATGGTACTGGCTGGATTCCAGCGGAGCCATGAAAACCGGATGGATGCTTAACGAATCCGATGGCTTCTGGTATTACTTAAAACCGGATGGCTCCATGGCAGAAGGATGGAATCCGATTAACGGTTTCTGGTATTACTTTGCTCCCCAGACCGAAGGAAGTCCAGGATGGAGTCTGGTAAATGGCCGCTGGGTCTACGAAAAACCGGAAACGTCTTATCGTCCTCACGGAGCGATGTACAGCGGATGCGTGACACCGGATGGGTATATGGTCGCGGAAGACGGTGCGTGGAATAGAGAAGACAAATAACAGATAACAAATAACAAATGGCAGAAAGAGGTTTCCAGATCATGGGAAATCTCTTTCTGTTAAGATAATATTTATTTTTTATCCTTCTTTTTTTCATTGAAATCAGCAAGCGGTGTTAAGATTCCTCCTTTATGATTCTATCATCAAGGAGGTTTTTTTTATGGATATACAGGCATTGACACAGTATTTTCTGCAGTACGGGGCAGTTTTTATATTTGTAATTGTGTTGCTGGAATATTTGAATCTTCCCGGCTTTCCGGCCGGTGTTATCATGCCGCTGGCAGGGATCTGGGCCGCAAGAGGGCAGATCGGACTTGGGATGGCGCTGCTGCTGGCGCTGGCTGCGGGACTGCTGGGAAGCTGGATACTGTACGGGCTGGGAAGGCTGGGCGGCCATGTGCTGCTGGAACGGTATTTAAAGAAGTTTCCGGCCCAGCGGCCGGTCATAGAGAAGAACTTTGCCATGCTGGAGAGGCGGGGGGCCATCGGAATCTTTATCAGCAAGCTGATTCCCATGGTCAGGACCGTGATTTCCATTCCGGCCGGAGTGATCCGCATGAATTTTATTAAATACAGCGTGAGCTCGGCGCTTGGAATTTTTGTATGGAATTTTTTCCTGATAGGAGCCGGTTACTGGCTGGGTGACAGGGCGATCAGTCTGTTTTCATAAGAGGAGGAGCAAAATGAAGATCGCAATGCTGACAAACAATTACAAACCATTCATCGGCGGTGTTCCAATTTCCGTTGAGAGGCTGGCAGAGGGGCTTCGGAGCCTGGGGCATCAGGTGACCGTGTTTGCACCGGAGGGGGCAGGATGGGAGGAAGAACCGGATGTGGTGAGATTCCGGGTCCTTTACGAGTGGCGGGACAAGGGACTGGTAATCGGCAATTTCAGTGACAGCCGCATTGAGAAGAGTTTCCGCGAAGAACAGTTTGACGTTATTCATGTACATCACCCGGTGGTAATCGGATTTACGGCCGTATATTTAAGCAAAAAATACGGAATTCCGCTGGCATATACGTACCACACCCGCTATGAGGAATATCTTCACTATTTTAAACTGTATGAGAAGATGGCGGCGGGGCGGGGGCCTGTGAGAAATGCAGCGCGTTTCAGCAGGGAAGTGCTGGTGCCAGGGTATCTGAATACATTTATGGATCAGTGTGACACGGTATTCGTACCGACGTCATCGATGAAGGAATGTCTGGTGACACAGGGAGTTGCGACCCCGCTGGAGGTCCTTCCCACGGGAATTGGAGAGGAGGCATTTAAACGGGATCCTGAACGTGAGAAGGAGATCCGATCCCGGTATTTAAATGGAGAACCGTGGCTGTTTGCCACGACTGCGCGCCTGGAAAAGGAGAAGAATCTCGATTTTCTGCTGCGGGGAGCCGCCCGTCTCAAGGAACTGGTGGGAGACTGCTTCCGCATTCTGATAATTGGGGATGGGACGAGGAAAAAGACCCTTAAGAATCTGGCGGAGGAGCTTGGAATCGGACGTCAGATCGTGTTTGCCGGACGGGTTCCCAACGCCGAGGTATCCCATTATCTCCATGCGGCAGACGGATTTTTGTTCGCCTCCAAATCGGAGACGCAGGGAATCGTTCTTCTGGAAGCCATGGCCGCAGGCTGTCCCGTAGTTGCGGTGCATGCCAGCGGAGTCGTCGATGTCGTCAGCCAGGGAAAGAACGGATTCATGACCGGAGAAGAGGAAGAAGAATGGGCGTCTGCCGCAGCACGCCTCATGACAGAACCGCAGCTGTATCAGAAATTATCGGCGGGAGCCGCAGAAACTGCTTCCTTATATAAGGCGGAGACGGTGGCAAGGGAAGCGGAACACCAGTACCGGAAAATGATAGAAAGAAGAACTTCTCCGGAATGGGAATACAGTGGCAGGCAGCTGCCTGTGCCGTCTTTCCTGCGGCTGTTTAAGACTGCCTGACTATGCCTTCCAGGTAGGTGAGAGAACCGTCGGATAAGTAGGAATGTACCGGCGAAAGTGAAAAAACTGGAAAGGCAATAGCCAAAATTCTGAAAAACACCTTGCAATCTGGTATATAGGGTGCTATACTAATTTATTGTGAAGAGTGTAAATGAAACTAAGGACAGTATAGAGTCCTTAGTTTTTTATTGAGTTTTTATCCAAAGGAAAGAAGAGTACACATATTATGAAGATGAAACGAGAAGACGTCAGAAATGTAGCCATCATCGCCCACGTTGACCACGGCAAAACTACCCTGGTGGATGCCCTGCTCAGACAGAGCGGAATTTTCCGCGAGAATCAGGAAGTTGTTGACCGGGTTATGGACTCCAATGATATTGAGAGAGAGCGTGGTATTACCATCCTTTCCAAGAATACCGCTGTCAACTACAACGGTACGAAGATCAACATTATCGATACGCCAGGCCATGCGGATTTCGGCGGTGAGGTTGAGCGTGTCTTAAAGATGGTAAACGGAGTTATTCTGGTGGTGGATGCCTACGAGGGCGTTATGCCGCAGACGAAATTTGTTCTGCGCAAGGCGCTGGAACTGGGCCTCTCCGTTGTAGCCTGTATCAATAAGATTGACCGTCCGGAGGCGAGACCGGACGAGGTTGAAGAGGAAGTCTTAGAGCTCCTCATGGACCTTGATGCGACAGAAGAGCAATTAGACTGCCCGTTCTTATACGCATCCGCAAAGGGCGGCTTTGCAAAGAAGAATTTAGAGGACGCGGAAGAGAACATGAGCGCCTTATTCCAGACAATCATCGACCATATTCCGGCTCCGGAGGGAGACCCGGAAGCGCCGACTCAGCTTCTGATCAGCACCATTGATTACAACGAGTACGTAGGCCGTATCGGCGTAGGCAAGGTGGATAACGGAGCGATTCGTGTCAATCAGGAATGTGTCATCGTAAACCATCACGACCCGGACAAGATGCGTAAGGTTAAGGTAGGCAAGCTGTACGAGTACGAGGGACTGAACAAGGTGGAAGTGACGGAAGCGGGAATCGGCGCGATCGTGGCCATTTCCGGTATTACGGATATTCATATCGGTGATACGCTCTGCTCTCCGGAAAACCCGGAAGCCATTCCGTTCCAGAAGATATCCGAACCGACTATCGCCATGAACTTCATGGTAAATGACAGCCCGCTGGCAGGACAGGAAGGTAAATTTATCACCTCCCGTCATATCAGAGAGCGTCTGTTCCGCGAACTGAACACCGATGTCAGCCTTCGCGTGGAGGAGACCGAATCTCCTGACTGCTTTAAGGTATCTGGCCGCGGCGAGCTGCATCTTTCCGTTCTGATCGAGAACATGAGAAGAGAGAATTTTGAATTTGCAGTCAGCAAGGCTGAGGTTCTGTACCAGTATGATGAAAGAAACCGTAAACTGGAGCCGATGGAGATCGCCTATATCGACGTACCGGAGGAGTTTACCGGCGCGGTTATCCAGAAGCTGACCAGCAGAAAGGGCGAACTGCAGGGCATGAGCCCGGCTAACGGCGGCTATACAAGGCTTGAATTCTCGATTCCGTCCAGAGGCCTGATCGGCTACCGCGGTGAGTTCATGACCGATACAAAGGGCAACGGTATCATGAATACGGCATTTGACGGCTACGCTCCTTTCAAGGGAGATTTATCCTACCGTAAGACCGGCTCCCTGATCGCTTATGAGTCAGGTGAATCCATTACCTACGGTCTGTTCAATGCGCAGGAGCGAGGCATCCTGTTCATCGGAGCCGGCGTGAAGGTTTATTCCGGTATGGTAATCGGTCAGAACCCGAAGGCAGAGGATATCGAGATCAACGTCTGCAAGATGAAGAAGCTGACCAACACCCGTTCCTCCGGTGCGGATGATGCCCTGAAGCTGACGACGCCAAAGGAAATGAGTCTGGAGCAGTGTCTGGACTTTATCGATACGGATGAGCTCCTTGAGATCACACCGTTATCCCTGAGAATCAGAAAGAAGATCCTGGATCCGACGATGAGGAAGAGGTCTTCCCTGAACAAGAAATCATTGGGTTAATGGAATTATATTAGCTATACCGACAACGGCTGTATATAAGATTATGCTCTGCGGGAGGAAACTTTCGCAGGGCATATTTGCATCCTGGAAATAGTGAAATCCGTTTACTGTCAATAAATGTCGAAAACGGAAGGAAAAGAGAATCCGCCGGTATCCGGCATCCGGTATTTCGGGGAAATATGGGGGTAACTGATTTTTTGTGAGGTTTGACAGGTATTTTCTGTCGATATTTTTGGATGTGTTCTTATCATTTCACGGAATCCCTTTTCATACACTTAATATTAGCTGCAAAGCAAATTGTAACCATTCATCCGTGCATCTTTCTGTTTTCAAAAGCAGGAAAACAGAATACGCAGGACGCCCGGCTGAATCGTTACGGCAAATTAGTGAAAGAAGAGGAGAAATACAATGTCGGAAAAAATGATTGAGAACAACAAAGTAAGCGTAATCGGGGAGATCATCTCCGGCTTCACCTTCAGCCATGAGGTATTCGGAGAAGGATTCTATATGGTGGACGTTGCAGTAAATCGTCTTAGCGAGCAGGCTGATGTCATACCTCTTATGATATCGGAGCGGCTCATCGATGTAGAAGCGAATTACATAGGCTGTACCATGGAAGCCCTGGGACAGTTCCGTTCCTATAACCGGCATGAAGGGACGAAAAACCGCCTGGTTCTGTCCATCTTCGTGCGTGAGATCCATTTCCTGGAGGAATTTACGGATTATACGAAAACAAATCAGATTTTTCTGGATGGATATATATGTAAGGCCCCTATATACAGAAAGACTCCTCTGGGCAGAGAGATCGCGGATCTTCTGCTCGCCGTAAACCGGCCTTATGGGAAGTCTGACTACATTCCGTGTATCGCGTGGGGAAGAAACGCCAGATACGCCTCCGGCTTCGAAGTCGGCGCGCGGGTGAAGGTCTGGGGCCGCGTGCAGAGCAGAGAGTATACGAAGAAGCTCAGCGAAACCGAGTGTGAGAAGCGGATCGCTTACGAGGTATCTGTCAGCAAGCTGGAATGCGCGGAATAGCAAAGGATAAGGCGGCAATTAAGAAAACGGTAAGAAAACTTGCAAAAATTTAAATTTTGTGATACGATAAGCGGGTTCTAACGTAGTATATCAATATATTGCTTTTTTGCTGGTATGAGGTGCAAAAGGATGAGTAAAGGTACAATACAGGTTATATGCGGCGAAGGAAAAGGAAAGACGACGGCTGCGCTCGGCATGGGGATCTCCGCTCTGTTAAAGGGGCAGACGGTAATCATGATACAGTTTTTAAAGGGCTGTCAGGAGCTGGCCTCCTGTGAGATTTTAGAGCGGCTGGAACCGGAACTGAAGATTTTCCGGTTTGAAAAGTCCGATGCTTTCTTCGAGACATTATCGGAGGAGCAGCAGAAGGAAGAACGGATGAATATCCGCAACGGCATGAATTTTGCAAGAAAAGTACTTTCGACCGGTGAGTGTGACCTGGTTATTCTCGATGAGGTGCTGGGACTTTTGGATCAGGGGATTATCGAGATGGATGAGATGACGACGCTGCTTCAGTCCAGGGTTGAGGAAATCGACCTGATTCTGACTGGAAAGGTATTCCCGAAGGAGCTGGATCCCCTCGTGGATGGTATCAGAGAAATTGATCATCTTAAAGTTGACAATACAAAGCAATAATGGTAGTATGGTAACATACATAATAAAGTAGAGGTTGCGTTGATTATGAGTATTCTGCCTGATGCATCAGGGTGCATGTGAGGGTGGAGGAAAGGATGAGACGCCGAAGGACGGTACGGCCCGGGACGTATCTGTTCTGGGCATATGATGAAGAATCATATGACTGTCATCCTGCATGGATGGGGCGCTGCTTGAAGATAAGAAGTATTTACCGGATTCTGAACTTTAAGAGCTGACCCCGCTGTCAGCTCTTTTTCTCTGTCAGGAATGATCGTTTTGCAGGCAAAAGGATAAGAGCAGGATAATGGCACGGGGCGGGCGCATGATTTTATGTAGCGAAAGCGTTGGCAACAGGAACAGATTGAATCAGGAGGATAAGACTATGGCACTTTTTGAAGGAGCGGGTGTAGCGCTGATTACACCATTTAAGGACAACGGAGAGGTGAATTACGAGAAGCTGGAAGAACTGCTGGAAGAGCAGATTGCCGGCGGTACGGACAGCATCGTCATCTGTGGAACCACAGGTGAGGCTTCCACCATGACCCATGAGGAACATTTAAGCGTAATAAAGTATACGTGTGAAGTGGTAAATAAGAGAATACCCGTAGTGGCCGGAACCGGTTCCAACTGTACGGATACAGCCATCTATCTTTCAAAGGAGGCGGAGAAATTCGGTGCAGACGGTCTGCTTCTCGTGTCCCCGTATTATAACAAGGCGACTCAGAACGGCCTGATCGCACATTTTACCGCGGTTGCAGATGCGGTGAAGATTCCGATCATTCTCTATAATATACCGGGACGTACCGGCGTGACGATCGCTCCGCAGACGATTGTAACACTCTGTAAGAACGTGCCGAACATTGTCGGTGTGAAGGAGGCCAGCGGAAATCTCACGAATATCGCTACGATGCTTGCGATGGCAGACGGCTGTGTGGATGTATATTCCGGCAACGACGATCAGATCGTGCCGCTTCTCTCTCTCGGAGGAAAGGGCGTCGTTTCGGTTCTGTCCAATGTAGCGCCTGCACAGACCCACGAGATCTGCGCTTCCTGGTTCCGCGGCGATGTGAAAGAGAGTGCAAGACTTCAGCTGGAAGCGATTCCGCTGATCAATGCTCTGTTCTGTGAAGTGAACCCGATTCCGGTTAAGGCGGCTATGAACTTAATGGGTAAGAAGGTTGGCCCGCTTCGTCTGCCGCTCACTGAGATGGAGCCTGCAAACCAGGAACGTTTAAAGAAAGCTATGGAAGAATACGGAATTTTATAAACCCCGTTAATCATTAAATGCAGGGCCGGACGCATCGGTATCAGGGCGTCCGGCCTGTTGAGCACTCTCAGAAACTTCCCTGCACTCATTATAAAATGGAGGAAAAATACTTATGGTAAAGATGATTATGCACGGCTGCAATGGAGCCATGGGACAGGTGATTTCTAAAATTGTTGAAGAAGACGAGAATATCACGATTGCTGCAGGAATTGATGTAAATGACACCATACAGAATTCCTACCCGGTATTTCCCTCTCTGGAGGCGTGTACCGTGGAGGCGGATGTGATCGTGGACTTTGCATCGGCAAAGGCGGTAAACGGTCTTCTCAGCTACTGTTCCGATAAGAGGATTCCTGTGGTAGTGTGTACGACAGGACTTTCAGAAGAACAGATTCAGCTTGTGGAAGAGACTTCCCGTCAGGTGGCGGTACTTCGTTCCGCCAATATGTCGCTGGGGATCAATCTGCTGTTAAAGCTGGTGAAAGAGGCGGCAGAGGTACTGGCGGAGTCCGGTTTCGACATCGAGATTCTGGAAAAACACCACAATAAAAAGGTGGACGCGCCCAGCGGAACCGCTCTGGCGCTGGCTGACTCCATCAATGAGGCGATGGACAACCACTACCACTATCAATATGACCGCTCTAAGACGAGGGAGAAGCGCCAGAAGGATGAGATCGGAATCCAGGCTATCCGCGGAGGCTCCATCGTCGGTGAGCACGACGTGATCTTCGCCGGACAGGATGAGGTGATTACCTTCCAGCATACCGCCTACTCCAAGGCTATTTTTGCAAAGGGCGCAGTATCGGCAGCAAAGTTCCTGGCGGGAAAAGAACCGAGACTTTATACCATGGCGGATGTGATCGGCTAAGAGAGGCGTATCTGATCTCCCTTCAGGAAGACCACTGGGTGGAGATCCTGCAGGCCAGCATGGAAAGAGGCGATATCTGCTTAGTCGCATCAGACGGTGAGGCGATTGTGGGAGCCGCGGTCTGCGGCAGATCAGAAGGGCGCGGGAATCAGGACTGTGCCGAACTTTACGCGATTTATCTGCTGCCCGAATATACAAAACATGGCGCGGGGCACGGGCTTTACTGTGAAATCGAGGCCCGAATGAGGGCGCAGGGGTTCCGGAGTTGTGTCCTGGAGGTGCTGTCCTCCAATGCCCGGGCGATCAGATTCTATGAAGCACACGGGTTTGAGAAGATATGTTCCTTTATGGTGGAAGAGAACGGGATGAATCTTTCCTGTGATTTGATGCAAAAGGCGCAGTTGCAGCTCGCTTCCCCCAAATCAGTTTGAAGGAAAAAGCATCTTTAGATAATTTCGTGTAAAGGAGATTCTTATGGACAGAAATACCAGTGGATCAAGCAGTTTCGGAAGCAGAAAGATAATCATATTAGTGATGGGGTTATGTCTGCTGTGCGCGGCGGGGCTTCTGTTTCATACGAAGGCGAAAGCGTCCTGGCGGCCGTCTGATCAGAAGCGGGAAGAGATTGCAGAGATATTTGAGGTTTACCAGCCGTATGGGCTGAGCTACGATAAAAAGGACAATCGGTTATACTATAATGGAGCGCTGGTGCGCTATTTTGAAGACGTTGTGGATGACGACCACTATAAGGAATGGCCCAATCAGGATGGAACCGTGGATATTTATGCCTTGCACGATGAAAGAGGCGGTGTGACCGGCCTGGAACTTTTTGATGATCAGGCATTTGCGGATAGAACGCCTTCTCTGCGGTCAGCTCTCTGTGAATTGCAGATAACGGAAAATATAAACGGGTATACAGACGACGGGGAAGCACCGTTTAATGGCGGCGGGAACGATGAAAAATTAAATGAGTATATCAAAGACACCATTGAAGAGGCGTATACGGTCTATCAGCAGTACGGCCTGACTTATGACCGGGAAAGCGACCGTTTATACTACGAAAGCGAATTGGTAGGGTATTTTGAAGACAAGGAGCTGGGGCACTATTTCGGCCCCTTTGACGACAGTTCGACTAAAATTTATGCGGTCCGGGATAAAAAGGGGGAACTGTCCGGGCTGAATATAAAACGTGATGAAAATTAAGAATGATGATCGAAGGAAGCGCGAAGTGGAGAACGGACTGAAAACGTGGAATGCACATGTCTGGCAATGAAAATAAAGTTAAAGAAAAATATTAAAATGCCGGTGAGGAAAAGAGAGCTGCTCATCAGTGAATACATAAACCAAAACACAAAAGTAGTAGAGCTTGTTTTTGCTGAATGCAGGTGAATCTGTAAAAATAACGGAATTGTTGTATTTTCATATATAAGCAAAATCGGTATTTATACGGGTGCCTGTGTACACGACAAACTGAGAGAATATTATCCGAACGAAAACGCCAACGAAATTATTTTGACGCAAAATAAAGATGACTTTTTGTAACTGTGAGTATCGTGGAAGCGATGAGCGATGAAAGATTTGAAATAATGAAACCGCTGCTTGATCAAATGGCAAGTTATGAATCATGCACAGGAATGAGCAATCATGCCGTGTTGATCTGTAGAAGATAGTATTTTGGCCGGAGCAATCAGGCTATTTTGCTAAATTCGCATTAGTCAAATAAGGCGTACTTAACAAAGTGGAAGCTGTTGGGGGATTTATATGATAGGAATATATGATTGTTTTGGGTATGGTGCAGGATATAATGTTCCTTTTGAGGAAAGATATAAATTGATAAAAAATGCTGGTTTTGACTGTGTGATGCTTTGGTGGAGCGACAGGTTCGGCAGGGGTATTGATTATCAGAAAGATGTTCAATATGCAAGAAGTGCCGGATTGTATATAGAAAATATTCATACGCCAGTTCATGAACAGAACTGTTTGTCATTAGACAATTTGGCTGGAGAAAATGTATTTCACACTTATCTGCAATGCGTAAAGGACTGCTTTCAATATAATATAACAACAATGGTTATTCATTTACCTGATGATGAGCATCCTGTCAATGATTTAGGTATTAAAAGATTGGAAAATGTTATTAGTGAGGCAGAAAAGAAGAATATTCAAGTTGCTTTTGAAAATTTGAATAATATTTTAAATTTGGCATTGGTATTAGAGGCATTCCAATCAAAAAATGTAGGATATTGTTACGATAGTTGTCATCACCTGAATTACGCTCCTGATGACGACTTGTTGAAACTATATGGAAATCGTTTAATGGCGCTACATTTACAGGATAACGGTGGAAAGCATAATCAACATCAGTTGCCGTTTGATGGCAATATAGATTGGGTTAATGTGATGAAAAGAATTGCACTTACAGGATATCAAGGTGCCACCTCCTTGGAACCTATGAATTGGGATTATGAACATCTATCGATTCAGCAGTTTTTGGATTTGGCATATCAAAAAGCTAAAAAAGCAGATGAAATGAGAATAATTTAAATCACAGTTTGTCTGTCTGCTCGATGATTCGGGACACACATATAGCTTCTCAAAATGTTGCTGTTCGAAATGGGATGAAAATTATTGATAAAGCTGCAAAGAATTTTAGGAATACGGAAATGAACTTTTTTTTATATTCTGCAGAACGGACAAAATGACTTTAAGGCAAGAATTTTTAAGCTGTTTTCCGGCTTTAAGCAATTAAAAAAATTAGAAAAATTTCCCACCATAATTTATTCTCCTCTAACACATACTAAGCATAGAAAATGAAAGGAGAATGTATTATGAAAAGAATAAAACCATATGTATTTGCAGTACTTGTCATTATGACAGTGATGTGTCTGTCCGCATGCGGCAGCAATAAGAACACAACAAATGAGACCACTGGAGGCAGCAGCGCAGCTGCAACGCAGACAACGGCTATGGAATCCTCCTCAACAATGGAATCGACCTCAGCAGGTATGGGTACTACAAGAAATGCTGATGAAGACGCTGAGGAAAGCACCGGAGTCATCGACGGCATGATCAATGATGTTGAGAGAGGTGTCGATGATATAACTGGCGAGAGCAACGGCCATCCGACCAACAGTGCTGATATGAGCTCTGCTGCAGAATAAGTATTTTAGAACAGAGACGAAAAATAAAATGGCTTCAGGCCCGGAAAGGCTTGAAGCCTTTTTTTCCTTGTTATATAATGGAGCGTATAACAGAAATGAGGATAAAAGAATGAAAAAGCTGATAAAAAAGGCATTTATTACACTGATCGTTCTGGGCGTTGCCGGTATTGTCTGCCTGGCGGGCGTCAATACATATATGATCAAATCTACGGAAAAACGGATTCTTTCACAGGAGGAGGCGGCCGCGCTGGGAGCGGACTGCATCCTTGTCCTGGGAGCGGGCGTCCATCCGGACGGAAACCCCAGCAACATGCTGGAGGACCGTCTGCTTCGCGGGATCGAGCTGTACGACGCAGGCGCTTCTTTAAAGCTGCTGATGAGCGGAGATCACGGCCGGAAAAATTACGACGAGGTGAACGTGATGAAGCAGTTCGCCGTGGCCCGCGGCGTGCCTTCCGAGGATGTGTTTATGGATCATGCCGGTTTTTCCACCTACGAGAGCATGTACCGGGCCCGCGATGTGTTTCAGGCGGACAAGGTGATCATCGTGACACAGCGCTACCATCTCTACAGAGCGCTGTATGCCGCGAAACAGCTGGGACTCGACGCTTATGGCGTGGCTTCTGACCAGAGGACGTACGCCGGTCAGAAGCGGCGTGATGTGAGGGAACTGCTGGCCAGAGGGAAAGACTTTATGACCGGAATCTTCAAGCCGGAGCCGACGTACCTGGGAGAGGCGATTCCGGTGAATGGCGATGGAAATGCAACAAATGACTAATGCGGAGAAAGAAGGGACGGGCTTTTGAAGAATACCCTGTTTGCAGAAAAACAACGGATGAAACGATATAACCGGAGTAAGAAGCCGTGGAGAAGCCGCGGCTTTCTCAGGGCGTCTATGGGAAGACGTATACACATTTTCAGAAACTGTTTAAGCTGTATGGCTCTGGCGGAACTGATCGTTATAGGTGTAAATGATCCCGGTATTTTTACGGAGGCCGCGCGTCGATTACATATCGGCTGCGTGAAGGAAGAGACGGTGGAGACGGCGGATTTTGGGACTTTAGAAGATGTGCCCCCATCTGACAAAAAGGACAGCGGTGTTACAATTGACTGGAAAGAGGGCAGGGTGGAATTCTGGCGGACAGAGGAGAAGCTTCGCCGTGAAAATGTGGAGAACAGACCGGATTAACGCGGTGTCCGGCGCATTTATATGCGAATACAGCCCTCGGCCATAAGAATTTATAATATATAAAAATGTTGCAATCGCATTTTCACTGTATTATAATTTCTACTGAAATACCTTGGTTTTATTCATAAAACTTATAAATTAATTCAGGAAAAGGACTGGTGGATACCATGGAGAAAAAAGAATTACTGTATGAAGGAAAAGCGAAAAAGGTTTATACAACAGAGGATCCGGACGTATTAATTGTGGATTATAAAGATGACGCTACGGCATTCAACGGTTTAAAAAAGGGTACCATCGTAGGAAAAGGCGCGATCAACAACCGCATGACAAACCACATTTTTAAGAAGCTGGAAGCAGAAGGCGTTCCGACTCATTTCATCGAGGAATTAAGCGACCGTGAGACCGCTGTTAAGAAAGTAGAGATCGTTCCTTTAGAAGTAATTGTAAGAAACTTCTCCGCAGGCAGCTTCGCAAAGAAGATGGGCATGGAAGAAGGCATTAAGTTCGCTTGTCCTACACTGGAATTCAGCTATAAAAATGATGATCTGGGCGATCCGTTCATCAACAGCTACTACGCGCTGGCATTGAACCTGGCAACTCAGGAGGAGATCGACGCGATCACAAAGTATACCTTCAAGGTAAATGAAGTGATGAGAGAGTATTTTGACAGCCTTGGCATCGAGCTGATCGACTTTAAGATCGAATTTGGCCGTTACCATGGACAGATCATTCTGGCCGACGAGGTTTCTCCGGATACCTGCAGACTGTGGGATAAGGAAACACATGAAAAACTGGATAAGGACCGTTTCCGCCGCGATATGGGCAACGTAGAAGACGCTTACGAAGAAGTATTCCGCCGTCTTGGTATCCAGTAAACAGCACAGAAAGGTATTACTACATGAGACATGACTTGAATATTACTGCGGGGGATGAGTTACATGAGGAGTGCGGCGTCTTCGGAATGTATGATTTCGATCACGGGGACGTGGCGTCTACCATTTATTACGGATTATTCGCATTGCAGCACAGGGGGCAGGAAAGCTGTGGAATCGCGGTCAGCGATACGGCGGGCCCCAAGGGGAAAGTAAACGCGTATAAGGGGATGGGTCTGTGTAACGAAGTCTTTACTCCTGAGATATTAGAAGGTCTTCACGGCAATATTGGAGTGGGTCATGTTCGTTATTCGACGGCGGGCAGCAGTACCAGGGAAAATGCCCAGCCGCTGGTTTTAAACTATATAAAAGGCACTCTGGCTCTGGCGCATAACGGCAATCTTGTCAATGCGCCGGATCTTCGCCGGGAGCTGGAATATTCGGGGGCGATTTTTCAGACTACGATTGATTCTGAAGTCATTGCCTACCACATCGCAAGGGAGCGTGTGAAGACATCTTCTGTGGAAGAGGCGGTTGCCGGAGCCATGAAGAAGATTGTGGGAGCATATTCCCTTGTTGCCATGAGTCCCAGAAAAATGATTGGGGCCAGGGATCCCTTCGGATTCAAGCCCCTCTGTATCGGAAAACGGGACAACGCCTATATTCTGGTGTCGGAAAGCTGTGCGCTGGATACGATCGGAGCGGAATTCGTCCGGGACGTCAGACCGGGTGAGATCGTTACCATTACGAAGGATGGTATCGCATCGGATACGAGGCTGTGCTTTCAGAACCGGAGCAGGGAAGCGAGATGTGTATTTGAATACATTTATTTTGCCAGACCGGACAGCGTGTTTGACGGAGTGAGCGTCTATCAGGCCAGAATTCTTGCCGGCCGTGCCCTGGCTTTAGATTCACCGGTGGAAGCCGATCTGGTGGTCGGAGTTCCGGAATCCGGCAATGGAGCTGCGCTGGGCTATTCCATGGAGTCAAAAATTCCCTATGGCACTGCCTTTGTCAAGAACTCCTATGTGGGCAGAACCTTTATCAAGCCGAAGCAGAGCAGCCGGGAGTCGGCCGTTCGGATTAAACTGAACGTCTTAAAGGAGGCTGTGGCGGGCAAACGTGTCATCATGATTGATGACTCCATTGTCCGAGGAACCACCAGCGCTCTGATCGTCGGGATGCTGCGGGAAGCAGGGGCGAAGGAGGTCCATGTCCGGATCAGCGCTCCGCCATTTCTCCATCCGTGTTACTTTGGAACGGATATTCCTTCCGAGGACCAGCTGATCGCTCACGGCCGGACGGTACAGGAGATCTGCGACATGATCGGCGCGGATTCCCTGTCCTTCTTAAGACAGGAACGGCTGACGGAAATGGCACAGGGACTGCCAATCTGTACCGCGTGCTTTTCCGGTGAGTATCCGATCCAGCCGCCTGAGGAGGATATCCGGGGCGAGTACGCGCAGTAGTTCAGAAGTCTGCGAACGTGTACGTGCAGTAGTCCTGAAATCTGCGGACGTGTATGTGCAGTAGTTCAGAGATTCCGCAGAAGAAAAGAGGCGCTGCACCGGATTGTGTCACCATCCGGCCCGGCGCCTTTTATGCAGGGAGAGCGGCAGTGAGATGGGTATGATTCGGCATGATCCGGCACAACCGTAAATTTTGTGATTTTTTGCTTTTAACTGTGAGCAGATTATGATATGATATTTAACAAAAATCAACGAGAATTCTCCCAGCCTCTACAGGTAGGAGATGAATCGCAAAAACAAACTTAGCGGCAGTGGCGGGCAGATATCCCCCACTGACATGAGGTCAAAACAATCCGGGTAACTGGATAAAATGGCAGCATAGCTACTATGTCACTCTGGGTTTTGTATTCTGGCCTCAAAATGTGGATTGAAATAAAATCAAAAGAAAGGGTGGAGACGTGGAAACGGTATCAGTCACATGCCGGTTCCTACGTATGACGAAAGCCATCAGTCTCCTTGGTATATTTTTATGAACGACCGCTATCAGAGTCCTTTGTCTGAGCGCTATGCCAGCAAAGAAATGCAGTATATATTTTCACCGGATAAGAAATTCCGCACATGGAGGAAGCTCTGGATCGCTCTCGCCGAGACGGAGATGGAACTGGGGCTGCCGGTTACACAGGAACAGATCGATGAGCTGAAGGCCCATCAGGATGAGATCAATTACGATGTAGCGAAGCAGCGCGAGAAAGAAGTGCGTCATGACGTCATGTCCCATGTGTACGCTTACGGCGTACAGTGCCCGAAAGCAAAGGGAATCATCCATCTGGGAGCGACTTCCTGCTACGTGGGCGACAATACGGATATTATCGTTATGACCGAAGCGCTGGCGTTAGTCAGGAAAAAACTGGTCAACGTGATTGCGGAGCTGGCGAAGTTTGCAGACAGGTACAAAGATCAGCCGACGCTGGCATTTACCCATTTTCAGCCGGCACAGCCGACTACGGTTGGAAAACGCGCTACACTGTGGATGCATGAGCTGGTCATGGATTTAGAGGATTTAGACTATGTGGCAGGCTCCATCCGTTTATTAGGCTCCAAAGGCACCACGGGCACACAGGCCAGCTTCCTGGAGCTGTTTGACGGCGATATGGACAAGGTAAGAAAGCTGGATCCGATGATCGCAGAGAAGCTGGGCTATCCGGGCTGCTATCCGGTTTCCGGCCAGACGTATTCGAGAAAGGTGGACAGCCGTGTCTTAAATATACTGGCCGGCATCGCACAGAGCGCGCACAAGTTTTCCAATGATATCCGTCTGCTTCAGCATTTGAAGGAGATCGAGGAGCCATTTGAAAAGAGCCAGATCGGTTCTTCCGCCATGGCCTACAAGCGCAATCCGATGAGAAGCGAGAGAATCGCCTCTCTGTCAAACTATGTGATGTCCGATGTGATGAACCCCATGCTGGTGGCTTCCACCCAGTGGTTCGAGCGCACGCTGGACGATTCCGCGAATAAGCGTCTCAGCATTCCGGAGGGATTCCTGGCGATTGACGGTATTCTGGACCTTTACTTAAATGTAGTAGACGGTCTCGTCGTTTATCCGAAGGTGATCGAGAAACACATGATGGCGGAACTGCCATTTATGGCTACCGAGAATATTATGATGGATGCCGTAAAAGCAGGCGGTGACAGACAGGAGCTTCACGAGAAAATCCGTGAGCTGTCCATGGAGGCCGGAAGAAATGTGAAGGAAAACGGTATGGACAATAATCTCCTGGAGCTGATTGCCGCCGATCCTGCGTTCAATTTAAGCCTTGATGAACTTAAACAGAACATGGATCCGAAGAAGTATGTCGGATGCGCGCCGGCTCAGGTGGAGATTTATCTGGATGAAGTGATTCGGCCGCTGCTTTCCGCGAATCAGGATGTTCTTGGGATGACGGCTGAGATTAATGTCTAAAATAAGAATAGATACAGAGCAGAGGCGATCGATAGTCTCTGCTCTTTTCAGGAGGATACGGTATGAGCAGCAATCTGGAATATTACAAGGTGTTTTATTACGTAGGACAGTTAGGCAGCATCACGCTGGCCGCGGAGAAGCTGTGCATCTCCCAGCCGGCCGTCAGCCAGGCGATCCGCCAGCTTGAGCTTTCCGTCGATGCGAAGCTGTTTATCAGGACCTCCAAAGGTGTCAGGCTGACGAGAGAGGGAGAGCTTCTCTATTCTTATGTGAAATCGGGTTTAGATGATATCTGGTATGGGGAGAATATGTTAAGGCGGATGCAGGATCTGGATACGGGAGAGGTTAGAATCGGAGCCAGCGATATGACGCTTCAGTTTTATTTACTGCCGTTTCTGGAGCGTTTTCACGAGAAATATCCGAAGGTTAAGGTAACGGTGTCCAACGGCCCCACACCGGAGACACTGGGCTTTTTAAGTCATGGAACCATAGATTTCGGCGTGGTCAGCTCCCCGGTCGATGCGAGGCCGGAGGTCTCTGTCACTGAGGTAAAGAAGATCCGGAATATTTTTGTGGCGGGAGAGCAGTTTAAGCATTTAAAGGGGAAAAGGCTGGAATACGGTATTCTGAAAGAACTTCCCTGTATTTTTCTGGAAAAGAATACGAGTACGAGACGGTTTATGGATGATTTTTTAGAGAAGCTGGGTATTGTCGTGGAACCGGAATTCGAGCTGGCGACCAGTGATATGATTGTCCAGTTTGCCATAAGGAATCTTGGAATCGGCTGCGTGATGTCGGAGTTTGCAGAGAAGGAAATCGAAGCAGGCCATCTGTTTGAACTGGAATTTAAGCAGGGAATGCCGGAGCGGAGTTTCTGCATCATCACAGACCGAAAAAATCCCATGTCTCCCGCCGGAGGCCGTCTGCTGGAACTATTGATGGAAAAACCGGAAAAACCAATAATATAACTGAAACTTATGGAGAATATAAATAATATTGACTTTACTTATGATGCGCTTTGAGCTATGATATACGCGGTGGCAATGAGCAGTGTGGAATCCGGTAAGCAGCAATCTGCGTCATGCTTGCATGAAAGCAGATTGCTGCTTACCGGATTCCATAGGGCGAAGCCCGTGACCGAGATGGAGCGGAGCGGAATCGAGGTCCACTGCGGGATAGAACGAAGCAAAATCGAAACCCGTCGCGGTGTAGAACGAAGCAAAATCGAGACCCCCGCAAACCGTAGTGAAGTAAAGGAGGAAACAAACAAATGGTAAGAGCAATAGTAGGCGCCAATTGGGGCGATGAGGGAAAAGGAAAAATCACGGACATGCTGGCGAATGAGTCCGACATCATCATCCGTTTTCAGGGAGGCAGCAATGCAGGACATACGATCATCAACAACTATGGCAAGTTTGCGCTCCACCTTCTGCCGTCCGGCGTTTTCTACAGCCATACGACGAGCGTAATTGGAAATGGCGTGGCGTTAAACATCCCGTTTCTGGTTAAGGAAATTGACGAGCTGGTAGAGAAGGGCGTTCCGAAGCCGCACATTCTCGTCTCTGACCGCGCGCAGATTCTGATGCCGTATCATATTCTGTTCGACCAGTATGAAGAGGAACGTCTTGGGAAGAAGTCCTTTGGCTCTACAAAGTCGGGTATTGCTCCATTCTATTCAGATAAATATGCAAAGATCGGATTCCAGGTCAGCGAGCTGTTTGAAAGTGAGTCCTTAAAGGAAAAAGTAGCGCAGGTGTGCGAGACGAAGAACGTGATGCTGGAGCATTTATACCACAAGCCGGTTCTCGACCCGGAGGAGCTGTTTCAGACAATGCTTCAGTACCGTGATATGGTGGCTCCTTACGTCTGTGATGTGTCTAAATACTTATACGATGCCATCAAAGAGGGAAAGAATATCCTGCTGGAAGGCCAGCTTGGCTCTTTAAAGGATCCGGACCACGGCATTTATCCGATGGTTACATCCTCCTCTACACTGGCGGCTTATGGGGCCATCGGCGCAGGAATCGCGCCTTATGAAATAAAGAATATCACTACCGTTGTGAAGGCATATTCCAGTGCGGTTGGAGCAGGTGCATTTGTCAGCGAGATCTTCGGCGAGGAAGCTGATGAACTGAGAAAGCGCGGCGGCGACGGCGGTGAGTATGGAGCAACAACAGGACGTCCGAGACGTATGGGCTGGTTTGACGCGGTTGCGAGCCGGTATGGATGCCGGATTCAGGGATCCACAGAGGTGGCACTGACCGTTCTCGATGTACTGGGATATTTAGATGAGCTTCACGTCTGCGTCGGTTATGAGATTGACGGTGAGGTTACGAAGGATTTCCCGACTACAGTCCGTTTGGAGCGCGCAAAACCGGTCTACGAGACACTTCCTGGCTGGAAATGTGAAATTCGTGGTATCAAAAAGTACGAAGACCTGCCGGAAAACTGCCGGAAATATATTGAATTTATTGAGAAAGAGATTGAGACTCCGATCACCATGGTTTCCAATGGACCGGGGAGAGACGAGATCATTTACAGATAAGACTGTCCTTATTCATTGGCAGAAAATGAAAGACGGCCAAATCCGAGAAAGAACCCTCCGGATATGGCCGTCTTTTTTCTATTCGTTGTTTCTGTCTTTTTCCTCAGGATTTAAGAGCCTGTACACCAGTTGAAAAGCATACAATATGACCGGTATGACGACGGTTGAGAAGATAGCGGCCATCAGCCAGTTATTTGCGGACGGACTTTTGGAGAAAGCCGAAACGATGGCGATAACATACATGGCCAGTATGAATATAACTCCGGCCATGGCCAGAGGGCGTTTCCATTTCATGGGGACACCTCGCTTTCTTTGGGATGGTACTTCCCTTTATTATAACAGAAAACTTCGGAAACTCAAGGTAAGGATTTGGGATTTGTTCACAAAAACTTCAGATTTGCAGCCTGTACTTTTTTACCAGATTATAGTACAATCAGAGAGAGATAACGTGTGAAAAGACAGGGAAGGAGTGTGTATTCTTGAAGAAAAGATGGGCAGCGGCGGTTGCAGTGAGCATGCTCTTAAGCCTCGGAAGCGTCATGGCAGCCGCGGCAGATGAGACGGGGGCCGTTCAAACAGAGAACACAACTTCAGAGAGCGGAACCGCGGAGAATGGAACCGCAGAGAATGGGAACCCGGCAAACGGAGCTGCAGAGAATGGAAACCCGGCAAACGGAACCTCAGAGAACACAGCCGGGCAGGCGCCGGAGGCAGACTCCGGGAATGAAGTAAAGGGAACCTGGAAGCAGGAAGACGGCGGCTGGAGATATTATAACGAAGCTGGAACGTATAAGAAGAACAGCTGGGAGCAGATCGGCGGTTACTGGTACCATTTTGGCAAGGACGGTCTTATGGCTGTGGGCTGGCAGAAGATCGGCGGATATAACTATTGTTTCCGGGAGACGGGAGATCTGGCAATCGGCTGGTGCTACAATGATGACGATGAGAAATGGTACAATTTTAATGCGGATGGCACTGCGAAGAAGGGCTGGTTTCAGGATGAAGACGGAAGCTGGTACTGGTTTTCCACAAGAGGAGAGATGGCTTCTTCCGGTTATAAGTCGATCGACGGGAAACGGTATTATTTCTTCGAGGATGGCCAGATGGCGGCCAATCAGTATGTTGGACTGTTCTATATGGACGAGAACGGCCAGAGGGATAAGCGCTATGACATCGTGATAGAAGGAAAGAGCAGGGAATCATCTGTGGCATCTGAGACGAAAGAGGAGATCACAGCAGCCCTCGAGCATATTCCGAGAGGCTGGATCAAGTATTTTGTGGATCACGGATGGGAAATTCTCTATTATCCGGATAAGGAATATTTTTCCGCACCCGAATCCGACGGCAGTACATACTATGTGTATCATAAGCTGGATACGAGCTACCGGAAGATTAAGTTCTGCAAGCCGGAGGGATTGACCCAGGCCTTTGGAGAATACATCGGATACGCGGCCGACTGTTTTGACAGCGACAGCCAGTTCGCTGTGGATCTGGCCATGAATAAGGGGAATGTGGATGAGTTCGTCGATGTCCCCGATTATTACACGAACAACATGCAGTTTTATTTCGGTAAGCTGGTGGAGGCATACTTAAGCGACAACGATACGAGAACCGCTATGGAAGCGGATTCGCCTCAGGTCTGTGAGATTTTGAGGAAGGTTTTGTATGCGCGGTAAGCGGCTTTAACAAAACAAGCGAGAATTCCCCCACTGACATGAAGTGAAGCCGCGCATCTATAAGATGTAGCCGCACTCTGTGAAATGATCGAGTGTGGATTGAAACAACAAAATAGACGGCACTTAGCGAAATGACTAAGCGTGGAATGAAACCTATATACGAAAAATAATAGGAACGATAAAAAAGCAGGAGCAATCCTGTTTTTTTATTGCTTCTGAAAGGATAGGGAGATAGAAGACAGGAGATAATAGACGCAGAAAACAGGATACGAATAAACGAAGCGATGTTAAAGACATCATTACAAAATAATCGATAAAAAAATACTTATTTACTCTTGACTCCTGAAGGCATCAGGTATATACTAACCATAGAACGTTAATTATTTAACAAAATAGAAATAACTTATAAATGAAAAGCTTATCTTAGTTCAATCTAAATCGTTTTTATTATTAATGAGGAGGCGGCATCCATGAAGAAGATGGAAGGTAAAGTCGTACTGATTACCGGCGGTGCGAGAGGGATCGGTTATGGTATTGCAAAGGCATTTGCGGAAGAGGGCGCCAATATCGTTATTACGGGACGTACGGCGAGTACACTGATCGAGGCAAGAGAGAATCTGGAAGCAGATTACGGCATTGAAGCGCTGTTCGTAGTTGCGGATGGCGGCGATGAGACGGCTGTGAAGAACGTGGTAAAGCAGGCGGTTGACCGCTTTGGCAAGCTGGATTGTCTTGTCAATAACGCACAGGTTTCCAAGTCCGGCACAATGCTGGTGGACCACACGAAAGAGGATTTCGACCTTGCGATCTATTCCGGTCTGTATGCGACGTTTTTCTATATGAGAGAGGCATTCCCGTATTTGAAGGAGACAAAAGGCAGCGTAATCAATTTCGCCTCCGGAGCGGGCCTGTTCGGCAAACTGGGCCAGTCTTCCTATGCAGCAGCCAAAGAGGGAATTCGTGGTATGTCCCGTGTGGCGGCGGCAGAGTGGGGCGAGTTTGGAATCAATGTGAATGTAGTCTGCCCGCTGGCCATGACACCTGGTCTGGAAAAGTGGAAAGATGAGTATCCCAAACTGTATGACCAGACGATTCAGAGCATTCCTCTCAAGCGATTTGCAGATCCGGAGAAGGATATCGGACGTGTCTGCGTATTTCTTGCATCAGACGACGCCAGTTATGTGACAGGTGAAACAATTACACTTCAGGGTGGAAGCGGATTGAGACCATAAATGAAAAGAATCCATCGGAGACGATACGTCTTCCGGTGGATTCTTTTTATTCCCGCGAGCAGCGAGTCGGGTGGAACCGTTCCTATTCAGCAAGCGTTTCCCAAATTTCATAGAGTTCTTCCAGCCTTGTCTGAATATTTTCTTTCTCTTTATTGAGTTCCATGAGGCGGGAGACATCGGTGAAGACTTCTTCCCGGGTGAGAAGCCCGTCGATTTCGCCGTCCCTCGTCTCCAGCTGATGAATCTCATCCTCGGTCTTCTTTAAGTCGTTCTGCCGCTTGCGGATTCTGGCCTGTTCCTCTTTAAATGCCTTCCAGTCCTGTTTGACTTCGGAACCCTCGGGAGTCTGTGATGCGCCGCCTTCCGTTCCGTTTTCCTGATTTCCTGACGGCTCTGAGGCGTAAAGCTCTGTCATCAGCTCTTTCTTTTCCAGATAATAATCGTAATTGCCGATGTAATTGACCAGTGTGTGACCCGTCAGGTCGAGAATGCGGGTGGCCGTTTTGTTGATGAAGTAACGGTCGTGGGACACGTAGAGAATTGTGCCCGTATAGCTGTTCAGCGCATCCTCCAGAATTTCCTTGGAGGTGATATCCAAATGGTTCGTCGGCTCATCCAGGATCAGGAAATTGGCCTCGGACAGCATCAGCTTCGCCAGAGAGACGCGTCCCCGTTCGCCGCCGCTTAAGTCCTTGACCCGTTTGAACACATCGTCTCCTGTGAACAGAAACGCGGCAAGAATGTTCCGGATCTGCGTGTTGTTCATGTTGGGATACGTATCAGAAAGCTCGTCGAAGAGCGTCTTTTCCATGTGCAGAACCTGATGTTCCTGGTCGTAATAACCGATATGCACCTTGGAACCGAGACGAATTTCCCCGGTATCCGCAGGCAGCAGGTTGTTCAATATCTTTAAAATCGTGGTCTTTCCAGTTCCGTTGCCTCCGATAATGGCAACCCTCTCCCCCCGTTTGATATCAAAATCCACATGGTCAAACAGATGGTTGGGACCGAAGGCCTTGCTTAGGTCACGGACGGTCAGCACATCGTTACCGCTGATGATGTTAGGCTCTAAGCGGATTCGCATCTCGTCATTGACTTCCGCCGGTTTTTCCAGGACCTCGATCTTGTCCAGCATCTTTTCACGGCTTTCCGCCCGTTTGATGGATTTTTCCCTGTTGAAGGATTTCAGCTTCGCAATGACCTCCTCCTGGTGGCGGATTTCCTGCTGCTGGTTTAAATAAGCCTTCATCTTTGCGTCCCGGATCATGGCGCGCTTTTCACTGTAAGCTGTGTAATTGCCCTGGTATACGGCGAGATTGCCGCTGTCCATCTCGATAATCTTTGTGACGACGCGGTCGAGGAAATACCGGTCATGGGCGACGATGATGACGCTTCCATCGTAATTGGTCAAATAACCCTCCAGCCAGGCAATGGAGTTCATGTCTAAATGGTTGGTAGGCTCGTCCAGAAGAATAATATCGGGCTTTGTTAAAAGAAGCTTGCCCAGGGAGACTCGGGTCTTCTGGCCTCCGGACAGGGCCGATACCGGCTTCGTGAATTCTTCCTCCGTAAAGCCCAGACCTTTTAACACACCGGTTACCTCGCTCTGGTAGGCGTATCCGTTTTGAAGTTCAAACTCATGGTTTAAACGGCTGTAGACGGTAAGCATGTTTTCCAGCTCATCTCCGGAAGCGTGCTTCATATCCAGCTCCAGTCTGCGGATTTTTGCTTCCATCTCAATCAGCGGCCGCTTTACCTCCAGTACCTCGTCGAAAATGGACCGATCACCGCCCAGTTCCTGGTGCTGCGCCAGGTATCCGAGTGTCTTTCCCTTGGAAATGACGACCTCGCCTTCATCGGCGGCCAGCTCTCCGATGATGATTTTTAACAGTGTGGATTTGCCGGCGCCGTTGATGCCGACGATGGCTGCCTTTTCATGATCCTCTATATGAAAGGAAGCATGGCGGATAATTTCCGTGCTTCCAAAGGCCTTGCTTATGTTGCTGCATGATAAAATCATGGTAGTTCCTCCCCTTAAATGGATCGAATAAATGTTGAATAACACGAATAGTATAATATAGGTTGGAATTTTTTTCAACTGCAACGATTAAGAGGAACGCCCAAGCAAGAAAAATAAAACCTGTTTGACATTATTTTGTCATGCCTGTATAATAGTAGTTAATTTAACAAAACAAGCGAAAAGTCCCCCGCCGCTGTAAGACAGAGGGATGAAAAGGAATAAACAAACTATTGAAGAAGGTGAAGATGTGGCAGAAAAAGAGATATCAAAAGCAGTGATTGCGAGGTTACCGAGATATTACCGATATCTTGGAGAACTGATGGAGGATGGGGTGGAAAGAATTTCCTCCAATGACTTGAGTGTCCGTATGAAGGTTACTGCGTCTCAGATCCGCCAGGATCTGAATAATTTCGGAGGCTTTGGACAGCAGGGCTATGGCTATAATGTAAAGTATTTATATACGGAGATCGCTAAGATCCTCGGAATCGACAGACAGCATAATATTGTGATTATCGGTGCGGGTAATCTGGGACAGGCAATTGCCAATTATGCAAATTTTGAGAAGAGGGGCTTTCTGATTAAGGGAATGTTCGATATTAATCCCCGTCTTATCGGGCTCGTCGTACGAGGGATTGAGATCAGAAGTGTCGATGATCTGGAGCAGTTTGTGAGGGATAACGATGTTCAGATTGCAGCTTTGACGATACCGAAGACCAAGGCGCCGGAGATTGCGGACCGTCTTGTGAGCGCCGGAATCAAGGCAATCTGGAATTTCGCCCATACGGATCTGGTGGTACCGGATGACGTGGTGGTGGAGAACGTACACCTTTCTGAGAGCCTGATGCGCTTATCCTATAAGGTTTGCAGCATGCAGGACAAGGCAGAGGAAGAAAAGGCGGAGCGGGAAAAAGGCAAATCTTGACCCATTTCCTTTGTGAAATGAGTGCCGGCAGGCAAAGGAGAAATTCTTCTTTGCCTGCCGGCAGTTTTGTATTATAATAGAGAAAATGCAGAGATGAGTTTCAGATCGTTAAGACTGAGGGCTGAGTTTTTAGTCGGAAAGGCGAATGGGTATGAGATATCTGGTATCGGGAAGCCAGATGAAGGAAGTGGACAGCTATACCATCCAGTCCATAGGAATCCCTTCACTGGTGCTTATGGAGCAGGCGGCCGCGGCCGTTGTGCGCGAAGTGCAGAAAATGGCGGAGAAAAAGGACCGTATCTGGGCAGTCTGCGGGACTGGGAATAATGGGGCGGATGGGATTGCAGCCGCCAGGCTTCTCCATTTAAAGGGGTACACCGTGACCGTGATCCTGGCAGGGACGAAGGAGAACGGGACGGATGAATACAAGAAGCAGCTGGCCATTGCGGAGCGGCTGGGCCTGAATCTGATTGAGTACAGCGATTTTATACCGGGGCGCTGCGAACTTATTATCGACGCCGTGTTCGGCGTGGGGCTGTCCAGAGAGGTAGGCGGAACGTACCGGGACTTACTGGCCACGCTCCCCGGATGCGGAGCGGCTTACGTGGTGGCTGTGGATATTCCATCCGGAATTCACGCTGACACGGGGGAGGTCATGGGAATCGCCCTGAAGGCCGATGTGACGGTGACCTTTGGCTATGAAAAACTTGGGACGCTCCTCTATCCGGGACGCGCTTACAGCGGCGCCGTTGTTGTGGCGGATATCGGTTTTCCGCCGGTCAGCTTAGAGAGGCTGAGCCCGGAACTGTTTACCTATGAAGCTGAGGATATCCGTATGATTCCAGCCCGGCCGGCATATTCCAATAAGGGAACCTTCGGCCGTGTCCTGATTGCCGCGGGTTCGAAAAATATGAGCGGAGCGGCCTATTTAAGCGCCATGGCGGCATACCGGATGGGGGCTGGTCTGGTGAAGATATTTACCGTGGAGGAGAACCGGGCGATCCTGCAGACTTCGCTTCCTGAGGCGATCATCACTACCTACGACCCGGAGGAGGCACAGACGCCTACCGTGCGTTTCCAGACGCTTCTGGAGGCTCAGTGTGAATGGGCCAGCGTCATCGTCCTGGGCCCCGGAATCGGCCAGGAGCCGTATACGAGAAATCTGGTGGAGACGGTGCTGGCCAATGCCTACGTCCCCATTATCCTCGATGCGGACGGCCTCAATACCATTGCGGCATTTCCGGAGCTGACCAATTATTTTACGGAGAACATCATCGTGACGCCTCATCTCGGTGAGATGGCGAGGCTGACAGGAAGTTCGGTAGAGGCGATCAGAGGGTATCTGATCCCCACCGCGAGGGAATACGCGGACCGTTATGGAATTACCTGCGTGCTGAAGGACGCGGTTACAGTGGCGGCCTTAAAGGACCAGCGGACCTACATCAATACCAGCGGCAACAGCGCCATGGCGAAGGCGGGAGCGGGGGATGTCCTGACCGGAATTATCGCAGGACTTCTGGCGCTTGGCATGGAGGAATCGGACGCCGCGGCCATGGGCGTGTACCTGCACGGACGGGCGGGGGATCTGGTAAAGCTTCAGTCGGGAGAGCACGGCCTTCTGGCCCGGGAACTGACGGAAGTACTGGCAGACATTATAAAATCATGAGACAGAATAATCTGAAGGAAGTATAGAGAAATGGAACGATACAGCAGAGTTTATGAGACGGTAAATCTGGACGCCATCAGACAGAATATGGAAGCTATGAGGGCCAATCTAAAGGAAGGAACTGAGATGATTGGCGTGGTAAAGGCGGATGGATACGGTCATGGCTCAGTACCGGTGGCGTGTGCCATCGACTCTTACGTAAGCGGATACGCGACGGCCACCCCGGAGGAGGCTGTCATATTGAGAAAACACGGTATTACGAAGCCTATCCTGATTCTCGGAGTGAGCCCGGAGAGCAGCTTCATCCAGCTGATCGAGTACGATCTCCGCCCGGCTATCTTCCGCTACGAAAGCGCGGCGCGCCTGTCGGAACTGGCAGTACAGGCGGGGAAAAGGGCGTCCATACACATTGCCCTGGATACCGGCATGAGCCGGATCGGTTATCCGGTGACTGCGGCGGCGGCGGATGAGACAGCGCGGATCAGCCGTCTTCCGGGAATCCGCATCGAGGGCCTCTTCACTCATTTCGCAAGGGCGGATGAGAAGGACAAAGATGCCACGGACCGCCAGATGGAGCTGTTTACCACGTTCGTTTCCATGCTTTCTGAGCGGGGCGTCACGATTCCGGTTCTGCATTGTTCCAACAGTGCGGGAATTTTAGAGCTTCCGAAGGCGAACTTTAACGCGGTCCGCGCGGGAATCTCCATTTACGGCCTCTATCCGTCGGATGAGGTGGAGAAGGAGCCGGTTCGTCTGATACCGGCCATGGAGTTAAAGAGCACCATAACCTATTTGAAGATTATTGCGCCGGGAACTCCGGTCAGCTACGGCGGCACCTTTACGGCAGAGAGAGAGACCTCCATTGCGACTATCCCGGTAGGGTACGGGGACGGTTATCCCCGGGCGTTGTCAGGCCGGGCGGATGTCCTGATCCGCGGCCGCCGCGCCAGAATCCTGGGCCGTGTCTGTATGGACCAGCTGATGGTGGATACGACGGATATTCCTGAGGCGGAGGAGGGCGACGAGGTCACTCTGATCGGAAAAGACGGAGAGGAGGAGATTACAGTAGAGGAGCTGGCGCGCATCGGCGGCGGATTCCATTACGAAATTCTCTGCGACATCGGCAAGCGTGTCCCAAGAGTCTACATAGAAGCGGGAAAAGTGGTCGGAAAAAAAGATTATTTTGATGATATTTACGAAGGTTTCGGAAAGTAATCCGAAAAGGAAGTGAAGGGACGAATAACGTCATCCATGTCCGTATCATATCATAGAATATGCGGCAACGATTCAGCAGTGCGGCAGTTTATACAGAAAGATGTGTCACAAGCTCGCTTGTATAAGCATTTTTCTGTATAAACTGACATAGGGCGGGACGCCCAGGCTCCTTGGTTTCGCGTTTTTCGAAACAAGAAGATGCACGGCTGAATCGTTACAAATATTCAGCAGAAGAACTTAAGTGAATACACGAGTCAAAAAAGGTCAATAATAGACGTAAATCAATTGACGGAGTGTGAGAAAGTGATAATCAGACGTGGAGACATTTTTTATGCAGACCTAAGACCGGTAGTAGGCTCCGAGCAGGGAGGGATCCGGCCGGTCCTCATCATACAGAACGACATCGGAAACAAGCACAGCCCCACCGTCATCTGCGCAGCAATCACGTCCCGGATGAACAAGGCAAAGCTTCCCACTCATGTCGAACTCGATACCAGAAGATGCGATATGATAAAAGATTCCGTAATCCTGTTAGAGCAATTAAGGACCATAGACAAGCAAAGACTGAAAGAGAAGATCTGTCACATCGATGAGGAACTTCAGGAGAAAGTGGACTATGCGTTAAAAATCAGTTTGGAACTGGATACATAGTTCAGGAACACGAAAGAGACAGGATAAACTTGTAAACCTGCAGAATTATTAAGAATTATGGTTCCTCATAAGGATTTCGGGATTTTCGTTCCGCCAGGGAGCCGGGACCGGAGCATTTTACCACAGTTTCAGTACTTGACAAATGAGGGGGAGGAGGGTATCATCTTTCATAGCTATGAGCAGGACAAAAGAACACCCAACACCTGGTGCCTCCCGGCGTAAATACGCCGGGAGGCACCAGCAAAGCTGTACTGGTCCCCAAAAACAACAACCAATGACAATCAATTAAAGGAGTAAAACAAGACAATGGACGATGGCAACCCGCTTCCCAGCGTGGCAATATTTTTACTATTCATCCTGTTAGACGCCATATTTTACGGATTTGGCGCTGCAATTCAAAACGTCAACACGAATGACTTAGAGCATCAGATGGAAGAAGGCAGTGACAAGGCAAGAAAGCTGCTACATATCGTTAACAGGCCTACCCGGTTTGTAAACACGATACAGGTATCTACCAATATCATAGGCATAATCACCGGTGCCTTTATTTTAGAGCAGCTGGGCGGCCGCCTAACCCTTATTCTGGACCGCCGGGCCAGCATGTCAGCTCCCTGGCTTTCCATCTTAAGCCTTCTGATCGTAGGCATTCTCCTGATCGTGCTGCTTATCAGCTTCGGCATCGTGATTCCGAAACGCTGTGCAGCCCAGAACCCGGAGAAATGGGGCTATAATATGCTTCCGGTCGTCACCTTTTTCATGGTTCCCCTAATGCCGTTTACCTGGCTCATCAACGCCGTGGCATTTCTGTTTCTGAAGCTGATCGGGATCGATATGATGTCGGACAATGAAAATGTGACAGAAGAAGACATCATGTCCATGGTCAATGAAGGCCACGAGCAGGGCGTTTTAGAGGCCAGAGAGGCGGAGATGATCACCAATATTTTCGAACTGGACGACAAGGATGCCGGCGACATCATGACGCACCGGAAGAACCTGGTTGCCCTGGACGGTTCCATGACCTTAAAGGAGGCGGTGAATTTCATCCTGAAGGAAGGCTATAATTCCAGGTACCCGGTTTACGAAAAGGATATTGACGACATTACCGGCATCCTCCATATGAAAGATGCGCTCATTGCCGCGGAGAACGACGGTAATGCCTCGGTTCCGATCTGTGAGATCGAGGGACTTCTGCGGGAGGCCCATTTCATTCCGGAGACGAGAAACATCGATTCTCTCTTCAAGGAGATGCAGTCCCAGAAGATTCACATGGTTATCGTGGTCGATGAATACGGGCAGACGGCCGGTATCGTCACCATGGAGGACATTCTGGAAGAGATCGTCGGCAGCATCATGGATGAATACGATGTGGATGAAGAATTTATTGCCGAGTCGGAGGACGGCTCCTATATTGTCAGCGGCATGACACCGTTAGACGAGGTGGCCAAGACCCTGGATATCGAATTTGAGGAGGATGATTACGACTCCTATGACACCATCAACGGGTTCCTCATCTCGAGACTGGACCGCATTCCGCAGGAAGGCGAGCAGACAGAGGTGGAATACGAGGGATACGGATTCAAGATTCTCCAGGTGGAGAACAAGATGATTCACACCATCCGCGTACAGAGGCTTGCTCCTCCGCCGGATACCCCGTCAGGGCCGGAAAATGGCGGGGAAAGCCCGGCAGAGAGCGAAAATTCCTTGCCAGATTAACAGAATGGTGTTAAAATGGAAAAGATGCTGATTTTTAGAATATTTTCAGGACGAAGAAGATAAAGGAAAAGGAGTGTTATAACAATGTCAGGACATTCAAAGTTCGCAAATATCAAACACAAAAAAGAGAGAAATGATGCTGCAAAAGGCAAAGTTTTCACTGTAATCGGAAGAGAAATTGCAGTGGCAGTGAAAGAAGGCGGACCGGACCCTGCGAATAACAGCAAGCTGCGCGATGTCATTGCAAAAGCCAAAGCCAACAATATGCCGAACGATACGATTGACCGTGGAATCAAGAAGGCGGCCGGCGACGCTAATGCTGTGAATTATGAGACCATTACATATGAAGGATATGGTCCGAACGGGGTAGCGATCATTGTTGACACCTTAACCGACAACAAAAACAGGACGGCAGCCAATGTGAGAAGCGCCTTTACCAAGGGCGGCGGAAATGTAGGAACGCCAGGCTGTGTATCTTATATGTTCGATAAAAAGGGCCAGATCATCATTGATAAGGAAGAGTGTGAGATGGACCCGGATGAACTGATGATGATGGCTCTGGATGCGGGAGCCGAGGATTTCTCCGAGGAGGAAGACAGCTACGAGGTAATCACGGCGCCGGAAGATTTCAGCGCGGTGCGTGAAGCGCTGGAAGCGGCCGGAATTCCGATGGCAGAGGCCGACGTAACCATGATCCCGCAGACCTGGGTAGAACTGACCGATGAGGACGCGATCAAAAAGATGAACCGGACTCTCGATCTTCTGGACGAGGATGATGACGTTCAGGCCACCTATCACAACTGGGAAGAATAATATTGAAATGAGAAGCCGGCTTAAGAAAATAATACTTTCTGAGCCGGCTTTTTGCATAAAGAAGAGGGCGAATGCGAATTGAAGGAAGAAGAGGCATACATAAGGGCCGTTGATGTGGATTACTCATTCCATCTGGCAAAGCGGATGGAGCAGTATAAGTGCAACGAGGCGCTGGGATACCGGACGGCCGGTTCCAGGGCGGAATGGGAGACCGGGGAGATGATCCGGCGGGAGATGGAGGCCATCGGGCTGGAACGCGTGAGAAAGGATGAAATCACACTGGATTCCTGGGAGTTTAAACAGGCCATTCTCAGATTTTACGACGCCTCCGGTCAGCTGAAGGAGTGTCAGCTGGGGGCGTATCAGACGGATTTTCACACTAATGGATTCGAGGAGTTCACCATGGTCTGCGGCGGTAAGGGGACGGCGGCGGATTACGAGGGCGCCGATGTCTCCGGCAAGCTGGTTTTGGCAGAGATCAACCAGAGGGAGGAGTGGTGGATCAATTTTCCCGTGTATGAGGCCCATATCCGGGGCGCGGCGGCCTTAATCGCCGTTCAGGGCGGCGGCTACGGGGAGGTGGATGATACCGCCTTAAATGCCCAGGATATCGGAGGCCCGGCCGATGCGCCTGCATTTTCCATGTCACGGGCGGATGCGCGCGCATTGAAGGAAAGCATGGCCGGTACAGGCGAAAAGAAGGTCTGGTTCTGCGCGGATTCGACGGTAAAGAAGGGGGCGGTCTCCTACAACATTGTGGGGGAGATACCGGGACGGGATCGGGAATCCATGATTCTGCTGACGGCCCATTACGACTCCTATTTTTCGGGTTTTCAGGATGACAACGCGGCGGTGGCCCTGATGCTGGGAATCGGCAGGGCTCTCATACAGAGCGGGTACCGACCGGAAAAAACCATTGTCTTCTGCGCCATGGCGGCTGAGGAGTGGGGGATGGCGGATTCTAAATACGACTGGTCAACCGGTGCGTGGCAGCAGGTTTCCGTCGTCCATCCGGAATGGCGGGGGAAGGTGGCGGCGGATTTTAATTTTGAACTGCCGGCTCATGCACACGGAAAAAAGGACGCTATACGCACGGTGTACGAGTATGCGGATTTTCTGGAGTCCCTGCTCGAGGGTACCGGTGTGGGAAAGGACGTATATCCGGAAGGCGTGGCTGTGCTCTGTCCCGTCGAGACCATGTCGGACGATTTCTCCATGGCAATCTCGGGCATTCCATCCATGGTCAACGATTTCACGTCGGGCCAGTTCATGGAAACCCACTACCATACGCAGTTTGACAATGACGACTATTATGACGAGGCGGTATACCGGTTTCATCATGAGCTGTATGGATGTCTGGTTATGGCATTCGACCGGGCGGCGGTGGCGCCCCTTAATTTTGAACGGCTGTTTCTGGCGCTTAAGGGCAGTCTGGATCTCGACTATTCGGAGAAGACAGGAGCCGGCGGAGAACGGCTGAAGGAGCTGACAGAAGAGGCGGCCCGGCTGGGAAAAGCGGTTTATGAGCAGGTGCGCCGGATTAATGAGAAATGCCGGAATCAGGAGCAGCCCTGGAAATACCGGGAACAGTACCGTGAGCTGGAAGCCGTCCTGATGCAGCTCTTTAAAATGGAGCAGGACAGCTTTGTGAGGCTGGACTGGCACGACGAGGTCTGTTTTCCGCAGGAAGCAGTGCGGAGAAATTTAAAGCTGGTGCGGACCGCTGTCGATTGCCTGGAAAACGGCCATGGGCGGTGTGCGCTGGAGGCTATCTACGGGATCGACAACAACCGGTATGCATTTCAGTTTGACGAGGAGGTGTTCCGCCATTTTACGGATTACGTGATGAATCAGGAGGCGGGGCGTCTGCAGTGGGGAGCCGGCCGGATCGTCCACCACGAAAATCTGTTTCATCTGGTACAGCTTCTAAAGGGCAAGCTGGAGGAAGAGGACGAGGATTTCACGGAAGAGCTTATGATTCTTAAGCGGGTGGAGGAGAACCAGCTGGCCTGCTATTTGGATGATATTGAATATATGAACCACGCAATAGAAAAAATGATACAGAAATTAAAGGAGATAACAGAGAACGAATCATGGAAAGTGACCGATTGTACCGAGTGAAAAGAGAAGATGTGGAGAAGCTTAAGGAACTGCTGACAGCATGTTTTGCCAGGGACCCTCTTTACTGCAAGCTGATCCCTGATGAAGACATGAGGAAACGGCTGATGCCGGAGCTGTTTGAATGCGATATGGAGGAATTCTTTGAGACGTGTGAAATCTATGCGGACAGCCCGGAAATTAATGGAATCATTGTAGTGGATGACGAGTCGGAGCCCTATAATCCGGTGCATTACTATCTGACAGAGGCGGCCGCGACGCTGCGGACAGACGGGTATCTGATCAAGGAAGACCCATCACTGAAGACATTCTGGAATTTTGCCATGGGACGGGACTATTTAAATTCCAAATGGACGGACCAGCTCCACCAGGAGGAGCGGTTACATATCATTTATCTGGCTGTGAAGCCTGAAATGCAGCACCACGGAATCTCGGCCCTGCTTTTGAATGAGGCTATCGATTATGCGGACCGCCACAGGCAGATGATCTCACTGGAGACGCACAATGAAAAAAATGTGGCGTTTTACCAGCACTTTGGATTTAAGGTGTTTGGGGTGGTGGAGAAGCATTTTGATTTGAAGCAGTATTGTATGATTCGGGAAGTATAGAGAAGCTGGCGGGAGCCGGTGCAGGAACAGATATCTGTCCTGCGCCGGCTCTGGTTTATGGTTGATCCAATCCATTAATACACGTAATACGACAGGGTCTCTGTAAAAGCAAAGCCCAGTTTCCGATAAAGCGCAAGCGCCGGTTCGTTGTCCCCGGACACCTGAAGCAGGACGCGGCTGACCGGGAGGTCCTCCGGCTGCGGCCTGGCTGACCGGTTTAGTTCCTCAATGAGCGCGGCGGCGGCACGGGTTCCGATTCCCTGATTCCGCAGGGGTTCCTGAATCTCGAAACCATAGAAGTAAACGGTTTCATTTTGAAAAATGAGACGGAAGGAGCCGGCAGGCTGATCATTAACGTGGATGGTATAGAGCGTGTCCTCATCACGGGGGCTGAGCGCGGGGGAGAATTTGACCGCCCGGCTGTCCAGGCCGGGAGACGGCGCGGGCAGGCGCAGCTCCATCATGTGTTCCCGGTTTAATAGCTCCGCCCCGATGGCGTCCAGCGTATGCTTCGCGTCGGCGCAGGAATCATCGGCCAGGAAGAGGAGATCGCATTCGCCCGACTCCTTCAGCAATTCTTCCAGCAGCCGGGTAAAATGCCCGCGTCTCCGGCAGGACGGGAGCGTGAAGGCGCTGCAGCTGCATGTCTCAAATTCGTTAAAAATTGCAGAAAATGCGGATAAGAGCGTTTCTTCGTCGTATAATAGAAAGAAAAGACAGCCGTCTTCCGTGGGAAAGGTGAGTGAAGTCTGATCGTGCGACCGGCATGCGGTTTCGAGGGTGTGCAAGTCTTCCAGCTGATGGAGGTCTAATTGTTTTGTGCGTATGATTTTCATGGTGTTATCCCTTTTCTTCTCCGGAGGAAATTAAAGCACTGCGCTGCGCAGTACTGGTGTATACAGTATAGTACAAGAAACCATGTGATTTCAATCAAATATTTTCCATATTGCTGATTGTTTCTTTGAAATATGGGTGATAGAATAAAACCAGTGGATATAGTGGAGGGATTATTTTGAAAAAGAGAGATGAGATACCGGTTTGTGATACCTGGAACCTGGCGGACATTCTGCCGTCCGATGAAGCTTGGGAAGCGCTGTTTCTCGAGACTGAGAGAGAACTGGCCGGTTATAAGGAGTTTGAAGGACATCTGGCCGAATCCGGCGAGGTGCTGTTTCAGTGTTTGAAATTCGATGAAGACATTTCACTGAAGATTGAGAGGCTGTTTGTATACGGAAGAGAGAAATCCGATGAGGATACGGCAAAGGCGAAGTATCAGGATTTTTCGGCAAGAGCCCAGGCGCTCTCCTATAAGGCAGCAGGACTTTCGTCTTATATTGTTCCGGAGATTTTGGCTATGAATGAGTCTGTGCTGAACGGATTGATCCGCACGGAGAAGGAGCTCCGCCGGTATGCCCGGACATTTGAAATCATCATGAAGAAGAAGGCGCACACGCTTTCTGCAGGAATGGAAGAGCTTCTGGCAAGGTCCATGGAAGCGACCCAGAGCCCTTCCGATATTTTTAACATGTTTAATAACGCGGATGTGAAATTTCCGTCCATCACAGACAGTGAGGGAAAGGAGATTCCCGTCACCCACGGAACGTATATTCCGCTCATGGAGAACCGGGACCGCCGTGTGAGAAAAGAAGCATTTCAGTCCATGTACAGCGTCTACGGCCAGTTTGCCAATACGCTGGCTGCGACGTTCGCGGCAAACGTAAAGCAGGCCTCCTTCTATGCGAAGACCAGAAATTACGCCTCCAGCCGCGCCTATTATCTGGCGGAGAACGAGGTGCCCGAGAGCGTCTACGACAATCTGGTGGCGGCGATTTCAGAAGGCTTACCGCTGCTCCATGATTACGTCGCTGTCAGAAAGAAAGTGCTGGGGCTGGATGAGATCCACATGTACGATTTGTATACGCCTATGGTCAGCCGCGACGACAGCCGGATTCCCTATGATGAGGCGAGGGAGATGGTGAAAAAGGGTCTGGCTCCGTTGGGAGAGAAGTATCTGTCCCTTTTACAGGAAGGCTTTGACAACCGCTGGATCGATGTCTATGAGAATGAAGGCAAGCGCAGCGGCGCGTACTCCTGGGGCGTCTACGGAACCCACCCGTATGTGCTGCTCAATTACAGCGGCACTCTGGACAGCGTGTTTACCCTGGCCCATGAGATGGGGCATTCCCTGCACTCCTGGTTTTCCGATCAGGCGCTGCCTTATGTAGATGCGGGATACAAGATTTTCGTTGCGGAAGTGGCGTCCACGTGCAATGAGGCGCTGCTGAACCGTTATCTGCTGGCAGTGACGGAAGATAAGAAGGAGCGGGCGTATCTTCTGAACCATTTCATGGAGAGTTTCCGGGGAACGGTGTTCCGTCAGACCATGTTTGCGGAGTTTGAGGCCGAGACCCACAGGAGAAGCGAGGCGGGTGAACCGCTCACGGCGGAGCTGCTCTGCAGGCTGTACCATGAGCTGAATGTAAAATACTTCGGACCAGAGATGATGGTCGACAGCGAGATCGATTATGAGTGGGCGAGAATCCCTCATTTCTATACGCCATTTTACGTATATCAGTATGCGACGGGCTTCTCGGCGGCCATGGCGATCAGCAGCAGGATCCTGGCCGGTGATGAACAGGCCCTGGAAGGCTATTTCAAGTTCTTAAGCGGCGGCAATTCCATGCCTCCGATCGAACTTTTAAAGCTGTGCGGCGTGGATATGTCCACAGCCCAGCCGATCAGGGAGGCTCTGGCCGTATTTAAGGAACTGCTGGAGGAATATAAGACGCTGTAGCAGCGATTATATTTTAGATAGAAAAGAGGGGAGCAGGGATGAATCTGTATCAGATGATCTTCAAGAGAAGATCCATTCGAAAATTTAAATATGAAGCGGTACCGGAGCAGCTGTTAAAGGATATCCTGGCCTTTGCAGGCTGCGTGGCGACGCTCTGCCCGGAAATTTCCATAAAGATGGAGATTAAGGAGAATATAGAGAAAGACCTTCACGTCAAAGGCCTGTGGAAGGTGGAAGCGCCGTATTACCTGGTGTTTTATTCGGAAGATAAGGAAGGCTATATGATGAATGCCGGATATGTTCTGGAGCCGGTCCTCCTCTATATGACCGGAAAAGGCCTGGGAACGTGTTACCTTGGCAGCACCCGCATCCCCGGAGCGGAACCGGCCGGGATGAAGGCGGCCATAGCCGTTGCGTTTGGATACCCCAAATCCCTGCTGTACCGCGATCCGGCTACGGCAAAGCGTCTGCCGTTAAAAGAACTCTGCGTGTTTAAGGATGAGATCGGCGAGCCGGTGAAGAATATCCTGAAAGCCGTCCGTCTGGCACCATCGGCCATGAATACGCAGCCCTGGCGTTTTATCGTCTACCATGACAGAATCTATATTTTTTCCTGCAAGGAATTTCTCCCGTCCCAGACCATGGTGGCGATGAGGGATCTGAGCATGGGAATCATGCTGTCTCATCTGTCCATCGCGGCGGAAGAGCTGTGGCTGAATTTAAAGATCGAAGTGGAAGCGCAGATGGTAAAGAAGTCTTATAAGAGCGGCGCCTACGTGGCAACTGCGTTTCTGCTGGAATAATGTCTGACTGTGTTACATGAAGATAAAAAGGGACAGCCCCTTCGGAAATCGCTGCCGTTATGAAACGGCAGACGGATCGCTCCGGGGGGCTGTCCTCATTTTCTATTCTAAAGGGGGCTGTGGGGATATGTGTTATTCAATGGTGATGTAGTGGTTTTCTTCAATCTGCTTCGGAGCTTCCTTCGGAACGGTAAGCTTCAGGATGCCGTTGTCGAAAGCAGCCTTTATGTCTTCCTGACGTAACTGGGATCCAACGTAGAAGCTTCTCTTGCAGGAGCCGCTGTAGCGCTCTTTGCGGAGGAAGTTCCTGCCCTCGCTGTCTTCGGAAGAGCCTGACGTCTCGGCAAAGATGGTCAGATAGCCGTCCTTTAACTCGGCACGCACATTCTCCTTTTTGTATCCCGGAAGTTCCACGTCGATGATGTAATTGGTTCCGTCATCTTCAATATCGGTTCTCATAAGCGTTGTTCTGGTCTGAACAGAGTCGTTAAAAAATGGATCGTTGAAAAATTCATCGAATAAGTTGTTTCTTCTGGATAATAACATAGGTTCTTCCTCCTTATTTATCTGCACCGCTTTTGATGCGGTGTTGTTGTTTGATTTGTTCTAGGTGTAATATAACATAAATTGTTAGCACTGTCAATAGGTGAGTGCTAATTTTCCTTGCGATTTCTTTTATTACCTTATATAGACCGGTGGTACGGCGAGAAAGACGCTTGAAACAGCCCCTTACTTATGATAGAATTGGTAAGAATAGAGAAAATGTGAGGAACGAAGGAGGAGACTATGATTAATCAGTTGATTCAGAGGATTCAAAAAACAAAGGCACCCATCTGTGTTGGACTGGATCCGATGCTTGGCTATATACCGGAGCATGTGACAAGAAAGGCATTTGATGAGTTTGGTGAGACACTGGAAGGCGCAGCGGAGGCCATCTGGCAGTTTAATAAAGAAATCGTGGACCATGTCTATGACATTATTCCATCTGTAAAGCCTCAGATCGCCATGTATGAGCAGTTTGGGATCGAAGGACTTAAAATATATAAGAGAACCGTCGACTACTGTCAGGAGAAGGGACTTCTCGTGATTGGCGATGCGAAGAGAGGGGATATCGGTTCCACCTCCGCGGCGTATGCCACGGCGCATATCGGCCATGTGAAGGTGGGGAGCAGCGTGCTTACCGGTTTCGGTACCGATTTCCTGACTGTGAATCCATATCTTGGCACCGACGGGGTAAAACCGTTTGTCGATGTCTGCAGGGAGGAGGACAGAGGCCTCTTCGTGCTGGTAAAGACCTCCAATCCTTCCAGCGGTGAATTCCAGGATCAGCTGATCGGCGGCAGACCGCTGTACGAGCTGGTAGCAGACAAGGTAGTGGAATGGGGAGCGGACTGTATGGATGGCGCTTACAGCAATGTCGGAGCCGTAGTGGGTGCGACCTACCCGGAGATGAGCAGAATCTTAAGGAAGCTGATGCCGAATACCTACTTCCTGGTACCGGGATACGGTGCGCAGGGCGGCACTGCCGAGGACTTAAAGTACTGTTTCAATGAAGACGGACTCGGCGCCATCGTCAACTCCTCCAGAGGCATCATCGCCGCCTATAAGCAGGAGAAATACGCGAAGTTTGGCGCGGAGCATTTCGGTGAAGCGTCCAGACAGGCCGTGATCGACATGGTTTCCGACATAAACAGTGTACTGTAGGAGGAATCATGGCGCAGAGAAAAGTAACAGCCTTTGTGGATAGTCAGGAAAGGCTGACAGAAGATGTATACAGTATGTGGATCCGGGAGGAGGAGATGGCTGCCCAGGCAAAGCCGGGTCAGTTTATTTCTGTGTATACAAAGGACGGAGCAAAACTGCTTCCGCGCCCGATCAGCATCTGTGAGACGAATAAAGAAACCGGTATGCTGCGGATCGTATACAGGACCGTCGGAGCGGGAACGGAGGAGTTCTCCCGTTACCAGGCGGGAGATACGGTCGATATCATGGGACCTCTCGGCAACGGATTCCCGCTGGAGGAAGCAGCAGAGGGAAAGACCGCCTTCTTAATCGGCGGCGGAATCGGGATTCCTCCCATGCTGGAGCTGGCGAAGCAGTTAAACTGCAATAAAGAAGTGATTTTAGGATATCGTGATGTCCTGTTTTTAAATGAAGAATTCGCTCCTTACGGGGAAGTGGTTCTTGCGACAGAGGACGGAAGCGCCGGAACAAAGGGCAATGTCATTGATGCCATCAGAGAGCACGGTTTAAAGGCGGACGTAATCTTTGCCTGTGGTCCGACTCCCATGCTGCGCGCGTTAAAGGCCTATGCCGCCGAGGAGAACATCACCTGCTTTCTGTCTCTCGAGGAGAAGATGGCCTGCGGAATCGGCGCATGTCTGGCCTGTGTATGCAAGACAAAAAACGTGGACGAACACTCCCAGGTTCACAATGCGAGAATCTGTAAAGACGGGCCGGTATTTCGGGCAGAGGAGGTAGAACTCTGATGAATATGAAAGTAAACTTAGCCGGTGTGGAGCTGAAAAATCCGGTTATGACGGCTTCCGGTACCTTCGGGTCCGGAGCGGAATACGGCGAGATGGTGGATTTAAACGGTCTGGGCGCAGTAGTGACCAAGGGCGTGGCCAATGTGCCGTGGCCCGGCAATCCGACTCCCAGGATCGCAGAGACGTACGGCGGCATGATCAATGCCATCGGCCTGCAGAATCCGGGAATCGATGTGTTTGCAAAGCGCGATATTCCATTTTTAAAGCAGTATGATACGAAAATTATTGTCAATGTCTGCGGCAGAACCACGGAGGACTACGTGGAAGTGGTGGAACGGCTCGGGGATGAACCGGTGGATATGCTGGAGATCAACATTTCGTGTCCCAATGTAAAGGAGGGCGGCATTGCCTTCGGACAGGATCCGAAAGCGGTGGAGGCCATTACCAGAGAGGTAAAGAAGCATGCGAAGCAGCCGGTCATCATGAAGCTGAGCCCCAACGTGACGGATATCACCGTCATGGCGAAGGCGGCGGAGGCGGGCGGCGCCGATGTGATCTCTTTGATCAATACGCTGACAGGCATGAAGATTGATATAAACCGCAGAACCTTCGCGGTGGCGAATAAGACGGGCGGATTATCCGGTCCGGCTGTGAAGCCGGTGGCGGTCCGCATGGTGTATCAGGCGGCAAATGCTGTGAAGATCCCCATCATCGGCATGGGCGGCATTATGAACGCGGAGGATGCGCTGGAATTTATCCTGGCGGGAGCCACGGCAGTTTCTGTGGGAACGGCCAACTTCCATAATCCGTATGCCACAGCCGGGGTTGTGAGCGGAATCGAAAGCTATATGAAGAAATATAACGTAGAAGATATCAATGATTTGGTCGGAGCCGTACGGTAAGAGGCCGGCGAAAGGAAGGACGATAAGATGGAGCAGTATAAGCAGGAATTTATAGAGTTTATGGTAGACAGCAGCGTGCTGAAGTTTGGAGATTTTACCTTAAAGAGCGGAAGAAAGTCTCCATTTTTTATGAATGCGGGCGCCTATGTGACGGGCGCGCAGTTAAAGAAGCTGGGTGAGTATTATGCGAAAGCGATCCATGATAATTTTGGGGATGATTTCGATGTGCTGTTCGGACCGGCGTACAAGGGAATTCCGTTAAGTGTGGCGACCACCATCGCTTACCATGAATTATACGGGAAAGAGATCCGATACTGTTCGAACCGGAAGGAAGCAAAGGACCACGGGGACGCCGGGATTCTTCTGGGAAGCCCGATTAAGGACGGCGACCGCGTGGTGATCATCGAGGACGTAACCACATCCGGCAAATCGATTGAAGAGACATTTCCTATTATCAAGGCACAGGGCGATGTGACAATTCTTGGCCTGATGGTTTCCTTAAACCGTATGGAGAAGGGAAAAGGAGAGAAGAGCGCTCTCGACGAGATTCATGACAAGTATGGTTTCAACGCAAAAGCTATCGTTACTATGGCAGAAGTAATCGAATATCTGTATAATAAGGAATATAACGGAAAGATTATTATTGATGATACTTTAAAGGCGGCAATTGACGCCTATTATGAAATCTACGGCGTAAAGTAAGGAGAGCTGAATATGGAGAGAGTTTATAAGACCATGAGAAATGCGGGCGCGCTTAACATTGTAATCGGAATCATTATTACAGTAGCAGGCTTAAGCGTTGGAATCATGTCTATCATCAATGGCGCTGTTCTGCTTAAGAGAAAATCCGAGATCACTTTTTAATGGGGCATTTATGATAAAAAATACAACAAAACGACAAAAGCTGGGTTGGGTGATTTTTATCGTTTACCTGATTTTTTTGGCGTACTTCCTGTTCTTCTCCGAGGACTTTGGCCGGGGAAGCCATCTGCAGGAGGAGTACGCCTATAATCTGGTGCCGTTCAAGGAGATCAGACGCTTTATTGTGTACTGGCATGTGGTAGGAATCCGGTCGTTTTTGCTGAATATTGTGGGAAATGTTGTTGGATTTATGCCATTCGGATTTTTTCTTCCGGTTATCAGCCGCAGAAGCCGTCACTGGTATAACACCGTGCTGTTAAGCTTTCTGTTCAGCCTCTGCATCGAGACGGTGCAGCTGGTGTGGAAGGTCGGCAGCTTCGACGTGGACGATATGATACTCAACACCCTTGGCGGTTTACTCGGCTTTGTGTTCTACAAAATTGTACAGACGATAAGAGTGAGGAGGAAGCGGCGTGCAGCAGCAGAAAAAAGTATCCTACATTAGGAAACCATTTGCGAGGAGAAGCTTCATGGCCCTTGGGCTTGCTGTCGCCGCTTTGATTCTTGCGGTCATCGGTGTGGCGAGCTCGGTCATGACGGCAGGGAACGCGGAGCTTAATGTGGCCGCGGTGTGCTTCTGCAGCTTCCTGATTGCCATAGTCTCTCTGATTTATGGGGCGCTTTCTTTTTTCGAAAAGGAAAAGAAGTACATACTGTCCAAAATAGGGATGGCCGTCAGCGGCTTTCTGGTTATTGTATGGGCAGTTCTGATTATCATTGGATTTGGAGGATGACAATGAACGTTTGTGACAGATTCAAAGAAGAAAATGAAAGTGTGATGGAACGGTATCAGCTTTCCATGGAACGGCTCCAGGCCATCCAGAGCGAGGAGACGGTGGAAGAACCGTACCGCTCCTATTTCCGTAAGATGGCATCCTTTATCGGCATGATCGGCGATTATCGGGAAATGGTGGCAGGCGGACTGGCGGAAAACGCGCCGCTTAAGGAGTTAGAGGACTGGAACCACAGGCTTTATGAGGACATTCTTCCGGAGAATTACGAGACCAGCTATGGCAATCCGCAGTACGCTGTTTCCGCTCTGGGAGAAGAGTATGGACAGCTGCTTTCCTACCTTTATAAGGAAATCCGGGGCGATATTATCTTTGCTGCGGAAAACAGGCTGACGGATATCACCATTTTAAATGAAACACTGATTGAGATTTATAATATGTTTGAGGATACGGTCCCTTCCGCCGCCAGTATTAAGGATGTGCTCTACTGGTTTGTCAGTGATTACTGTGACTATACGGTGGCATACCGCATCCGGGAAGGCGTGGATCCCACGCTGACTTTTGCGAAGGACATCATCCTGGACAGCGATTTAAGCGACCTGCGGTATTTATACCGGTTTGGCGATTATATATCCGAATCCGAGCTGTTAGTGGCGCAGTTTATGAATTCGCTTCCGGAGGAGACGGTGCGGCTTATGGCGGACACCTATACGGAAGGGTACCGGAAGGGCTTCGAGGTGATGGGGCGCGATCTGTCAAAGAAGAGCGCGGTGCAGATCCGGTATGAGCTGGGCTTTGAGCGTATGGTGAAGGCGGCAATTTTAAACTTCCGTGAGATGGGGCTGGATACGATCCTTTGCCGCTCTGCGGTGTGGTCTGTAAATCAGAAGGCGGGCAAAAAGGTGGGCTATTACGGCAGGCCGGCCAATCGCCAGTATGAGTACGATCACCGCTACGACGAGGCTATCTACTTAAACAAGGCGTTTACCGACAGGAAGGCTTCCGTTCTGCGGGTGGCCTATGAGCAGTATAAGAAAGAAGCCGCAGCCTACGCGGGTCCTGCTGTGATCGAGACCTTTGGACAGGAGGGCTTCCAGCCGGTCAATAAGCCGGAGGCAAACCGCCTGGACACAAAACAGGAAAAGCTGAGCGCCAGGGCAGCCAATGAGACGGCTGTGATTACCAACGAATATATGCCGGGTGATGAGACCAGCTTTACAATCATCGCATTTCCGGTTCCGGAGATCGGACGCGACAGCCGCGGCGGCTTAAGCCCCGAGCAGGCAAGAGAACGTTTCGAGAAGATATTTGAGGAGACCATTGCGATCAATACGCTGGATTATGAAAAGTATAAGACGATCCAGCAGACGATCATCGATGCGCTGGATGAGGCGGATTACGTGGAGGTGAAGGGAAAGGGAGACAACCGGACTGACCTGCGCGTAAGCCTGCATGAACTTGGAGACAGGGAAAAGGAGACGAATTTTGAGAACTGCGTGGCGGATGTCAATATTCCGCTGGGCGAGGTGTTTACGTCGCCGAAGCTCGCCGGGACGAAGGGAACGCTGTTTGTCGGAACGGTGTATATCGGTGACTTCCAGTTTAAGAATCTCTCCATGACGTTTGAAGATGGAATGATAAAAGAGTACTCCTGCGATAACTTTGAGAATCCGGAAGAGGGGAAGGCGCTGGTTAAACAGATGATTCTGAAGAATCACGACACGCTTCCCATGGGAGAATTCGCTATCGGAACGAATACGACGGCGTACGCCATGGCTGGAAAGTATGGGATTCTCGATAAGCTTCCGATTCTGATCGTGGAGAAGATGGGACCGCATTTCGCGGTCGGCGATACGTGTTACAGCTGGGCCGAGGACAGCGCCGTGTATAATCCTAACGGCAAGGAAATTATAGCCAGAGACAACGAGATCTCCATTCTGAGGAAGGAAGATTTATCGAAGGCGTATTTCAGCTGCCATACGGATATCACGATTCCTTATTCCGAGCTGGATACGATCGATGCGGTGCGGGCGGATGGCAGCAGGATTTCAATTATCGCCGACGGAAGATTCGTACTTCCGGGAGTAGAGGAGCTGAATGTTCCACTGGACTGAACATGGAAGAAATTACCGGGCCTGGATTAAAAGAAATGCAGAAAATGGGAGATAAAATCTGCGTTATGAATTTTAGCGCTTAAATAAAAACACAGAATGTGCCGAAGGGTCAGGCCCGACGGCGTATTCTGTGTTTTTTCTTACATTGTTTTCTGCAGTATCATTCGAAAGATAAAAAGGACCAGTACATAGACAGCCAGAATTACCAGGAGTGTCTTAAGTATAATGATACTGATGAAACCGCTGACCAGGATTCCGATGTAAAGTATGAACAGCATGGCGTATCCGGCGTAAGCCCAGCTGCGCAGCCCCAGCATACGGTTCCTCTCGTCCGTTTCATAGATTTCCCGCTCTTTCTTTAAGTCTGGTTTCTTTAAATAACGGACATTTTTGATGATCGTCGCGATGGCGGCGAATAACAGTCCGAATCCAGTTCCCATATAGAAGCCCGGGATGAAGTCATAGTGGTCGGCGGTCATGTACAGCACAGGAATATGGTCGCCTGCCAGGAAGGACAGGGCGATCGTGACTGCGCCCAGCACCAGAAGAAGGCAGCTGGCGATGATTCTGGTCTTGCATCTCTTCTCAAAATTAATCGGATTATCAATAAATAAATTGTTCAGCAACATAGTTTATTCCTCCTCGAATAAGAATATTTCTTCAATGTTCATGTGAAAATATACTGCAATTTTGTGGGCCAGCTGGAGAGAGGCATTATACTTGCCGTTTTCCAGGGAGATGATGGTCTGTCTCGTTACGCCCAGAGCATCCGCCAGTTCTTCCTGCGTGATTCGCGATTGCTTTCTCAACTCCTGTATTCTTGTTTTCACTTACACAACCCTTCCTTTTCTTTTAAAAGTAATGTTCCCTTTACATTTAGAGTATAGCACGCTTTACATTAAAAGTAAAGTGTATTTTACAATTTTTGTAAAGGGAGTTTTACACTATTTTATATACAAGTTTATCCTGGGATTTTCAAGAAAATTATTGACGGGAGCATAAAAAGCTAGTATTATAATTATAAGTAAAGATTGATTTATAAGCTTTATATATTAATATAACTAATGAGAAACATAACCGTTAATAATGAAAGGAGATTTACTATGGCAAAGGCAGCAATTGTTATGGGTAGTGATTCCGATATGCCTGTTATGGCACAGGCCGCGGACGTTCTTGAGAAACTGGGTGTTGATTTTGAAATTACGGTTATTTCGGCTCACAGAGAGCCTGATATATTTTTTGATTACGCGAAGACAGCAGAGGCAAGAGGAGTGAAGGTGATCATCGCGGGAGCCGGCAAGGCGGCTCATCTTCCGGGCATGTGCGCAGCGCTTTTCCCGATGCCGGTTATCGGAATTCCGATGAAGACTTCCGATCTGGGCGGTGTGGACTCCCTCTATTCCATCGTACAGATGCCCTCCGGTATTCCGGTTGCCACAGTTGCGATTAACGGAGGAACAAACGCGGGAATTCTCGCGGCTAAGATTCTTTCTACGTCTGACGAAGCTCTGCTCGGCAGATTAAAGGAGTATTCTGAGAATTTAAAGAACGATGTGGTGAAGAAAGCGGATAAGCTGGATCAGATCGGTTATAAGGAATATCTTGCACAGATGAAGAAATAAGACAGAGTCACTAAGTGCTCATAACGAGCCACTCCACTAAGTTTGTGAAAGACCTCACTAAGTGGAGATGACATGCATCGCACGTAAGCGCCTGAAATACAGGCGCCAAGTGCTCATAGCGAGGAGGAAGAGAAATGGATTACAAGAATGCTGGTGTGGATATTGAGGCTGGATATAAGTCAGTGGAGTTGATGAAGGAACACGTGAAGGGAACCATGAGGCCGGAGGTGTTAGGTGGAATCGGCGGCTTTTCAGGAGCATTTTCCATGAGCGCATTTAAGGATATGGAGAAACCGACTCTGGTTTCCGGCACCGATGGCGTAGGTACGAAGCTGAAGCTTGCATTTCTTATGGATAAGCACAATACCGTGGGTATTGACTGTGTTGCCATGTGTGTCAACGACATTGCCTGCGCAGGCGGAGAACCTTTATTCTTTCTGGATTACATTGCCTGCGGAAAGAATTTTCCGGAAAAGATTGCTGAGATCGTAGGCGGCGTAGCGGACGGCTGCAAACAGGCCGGCGCGGCCTTAATCGGAGGCGAGACGGCCGAGATGCCGGGCTTCTATCCGGAGGATGAGTATGATCTGGCCGGTTTCGCGGTCGGTGTTGTCGATGAAAAGAACCTGATCACAGGGAAAGACTTAAAAGCCGGCGATGTGTTAATCGGCATGGCTTCTTCCGGTGTGCACAGCAATGGCTTCTCTCTCGTTCGTAAGGTATTTGAGATGACAAAGGAGAGCCTTGATACGTATTACGATGAACTGGGCGGAACTTTAGGTGAGACACTGATCGCTCCGACCAAGATTTATGTGAAAGCCTTAAAGAGCGTAAAGGACAGCGGCGTTACGATCAAGGCATGCAGCCACGTGACGGGCGGCGGCTTCTATGAGAACATTCCGCGTATGCTTCCGGACGGTGTCAGAGCAGTCATCAAAAAGGACAGCTACGAGGTACCTGCGATCTTTAAGCTTCTGGCTGATAAGGGCAGTATTGAAGAGGAGATGATGTACAATACCTATAACATGGGTATCGGCATGGTTCTGGCGGTCGATCCTTCTAAAGTTGATACAGCCATGAAGGCCATCCGTGAGGCTGGCGAGATTCCGTATGTAATCGGTTATACGGAGGCAGGAGAAAAGGGAGTGACCTTATGCTGAGAGTCGGCATTCTCGTATCCGGCGGCGGCACGAATCTTCAGGCCATCTTAGACAGGATGGACGACGGCCATCTCACCAATGTAAACGTGGAAGTGGTAATCAGCAACAATCGTAACGCGTATGCGCTGGAACGGGCGAGGAATCATGGAATCAGGGCTGTTGCCATTTCTCCGAAGGAGTTTGAAACCAGAGAGGCGTTTAATGAGGCATTTCTGGCAAAGGTAGATGAGTACAAGCTGGACCTGATCGTGCTGGCCGGTTTCCTCGTAACGATTCCGGAGGCTATGACCAGGAAATATAAGAACCGTATCATTAACATCCATCCATCTCTGATCCCCTCTTTCTGCGGCGTGGGCTATTACGGTTTAAAGGTTCATGAGGCGGCGTTAAAGCGGGGCGTAAAGGTTACCGGAGCAACGGTACATTATGTGGACGAAGGCGTGGACAGCGGCCCCATCCTTTTACAGAAAGCTGTAGAGGTGAAGGAAGGGGATACGCCGGAGATTCTGCAGCGGCGTGTGATGGAAGAGGCGGAGTGGGTTATTCTGCCGCAGGCCATCCAGCTGATTGCAAACGGCCAACCAAATAATTGATATTTGTAAAAGCAGACTTACTTATTCCCGCGGGCAACGAGCCAAACGGACACGCTGGCGCGTCCATTTGGCGACTGCCGCGAGGGTCAAATATCCCGCCGCTCGCGGCGTTGCAAATATGATGCCCCGTTGCTTGCGGCGGGGTTTTTGACTAGAATATCAGGAGGCGGATGATGAAAGTACTGATTGTAGGAAGCGGTGGAAGAGAGCACGCAATTGCGTGGAAGGTGGCAAAGAGCGCCAGGGTGGATAAGATTTACTGTGCTCCGGGCAATGCGGGAATTGCTGAATTTGCGGAATGCGTGCCGATCGGCGCCATGGAGTTCGACAAAATGGCAGCGTTTGCGAAGGAACACCAGGTGGACTTAACTGTGATTGGTATGGATGATCCGCTGGTGGGCGGCATCGTGGACGTATTTGAGAAGGAAGGACTCCGCGTATTTGGACCAAGAAAGAATGCGGCGATTCTGGAAGGCTCTAAGGCATTTTCAAAGGATCTGATGAAGAAATATAAGATTCCGACGGCAGGCTATGAGACCTTTGATACCCCGGAGGCGGCGCTTCTGTATCTGGAAACGGCCGAAATGCCCATTGTATTGAAAGCGGATGGCCTTGCTCTCGGAAAAGGCGTATTAATCTGCAATACAAGGGAAGAGGCGAAGGACGGCGTTAAGACGCTGATGCTGGATAAGCAGTTCGGCTCCGCTGGTGACCGGATCGTGGTGGAGGAGTTTATGACCGGCCGCGAAGTATCCGTGCTGTCTTTTGTGGATGGAGATACCATCAGGATCATGACATCGGCTCAGGACCACAAGCGGGCGAAGAATGGAGACCAGGGGCTTAATACCGGCGGCATGGGAACCTTTTCCCCGAGCCCGTTCTATACGGAAGAGGTGGATGAATTCTGCCGGAAATACGTGTATCAGGCCACTGTGGATGCGATGAAAGCCGAGGGAAGACCGTTTAAGGGAATCATTTTCTTCGGTCTGATGCTTACGGAGAAGGGACCCAAGGTCCTGGAATACAATGCGAGATTCGGGGATCCGGAGACTCAGGTCGTACTGCCGCGTATGAAGAATGATATCGTGGAAGTGTTCGAGGCCTGTGTGGACGGCACGTTGGATCAGATTCAACTGGAGTTTGAGGATAACGCGGCGGTCTGCGTTGTGCTGGCTTCCGACGGGTATCCGGAACACTACGAAAAAGGATATCCGATCAGCGGATTTGAGAATTTTAAGGATCATGATGGATACTACGTGTTCCACGCCGGTACGAAGTTCGACGACGAAGGCAGAATCGTGACCAACGGCGGACGTGTGCTGGGCGTGACGGCAAAGGGGGAGAATCTAAAGCTGGCGCGGGAGAATGCGTATAGGGCGACGGGGTGGATTGAATTTGGGAATAAGTATATGAGGGATGATATTGGGAAGGCGATTGATGAGGTTCAACGGTTTAAATAGATAAGGTTGGCGGACAACGATAAATAGGCATCCGCCACCCGCTTCTGTATAGTCTCCCATTCCGGTTGAGCAAACACGATACAGATATTGAGTATCGCCCGCCCCATTGGGGTGGAGGTGTCAAATTTCTCCGTATATAAAAATTAAGAAAAGGGGCTGTTTTTTTACAGCTCCTTTTCTCTACTAAGATGATTTCCGTCGGTGTAGGCAATGGCTCTGTATTTATTCCTGGATCTGTGACAATCGCGTTTCAAACTCTTTGTACGATATATCGCCTAAAGCCAATTGCGTACTTAATAAGAATATTTTTTCGTTTTTTGTATGTGTTCTTGATTCGAGAACCGCGATCCTTTCATCTTCATTGCTGAAAGGTTCTAATATATGCTGCTTGCGGTAAAACGCATCGAAATACCGCAAACCGAACTTCCTTTGGGAAACTGCATTTATATGAATGCCATCTGAGTTACAAGTGAGTCCGGCAGCATCAACAAAGTAGCAGTAATCTTGTTCAAAAGCAAATTTTTTTAACTTCTCATTGATTCGCATATATTCAGTACAATTCTTTCCAAAACCTGATTGACCTAAAAAGCATCCCAATCCGCCAATGATAATTGGCATATTAGGCACCTTTAGTTCTTTTCTAAACCCATTCATGATTCTATTTAGTTTTTCATAATATATTTCATGCTTGCCGCCCATGCTGTCAGATTCCCCCTGATGCCACAGAATGCCTGTCAATTGACTGCTTTTCATAGCGAACTTGGCTTCACTGATTGCATGGTCATAGAGCGCCTTACCAACATCCCACTCATCTATTTCACTACCGCCTTCGGCACATGGTATAAGACCAATTTGACCTTCTTTGTATGCACCGCACCACGCATCTGCAAAAGACGCCGCAAGACCGATCCCGGCCACTGAACGGTCGGAGTTGATGGGCTCAGCCATAATCTGCCATCTTCCGTTGCGCAGCATGACAATTCTCTCATTTACTATAGGCTTTACTTCATGGAGATGGCCACGCCCCGCCATATTAGACTGACCAATCATCAAAAACGATTTCACTGTATTTGTCATTTCTTACAAGCTCCTTGTCTGTTCCATATTTCTTAAGCTGGCATAACTTACAATGTTTTGGCTTTATGCCTGCACGTTATCGGAAGTTCATCTCCGGCCACATTGATATCTTTCCTGTTGAACTTCTCCGGGCTTTCAAACGCGGCACGGGCAAATTGAGCGGTATTGTCGCCACAAGTCCACTTTACCTGGGTGTCAGGCTTCAATATACCGAAAAGCACGCCGTCCTTCTGCTCTGGCTCCATTTCCCTGGCGGACACTTCTTCAAAGCTTTCCATGAACTTGCACGGATGGAGAATTGTCCAATGACGAAAGCCGCCGTGCCGCCCTGTACTCCTGTTCCTCCAACGATTAGTATTGGCTGCGATGCTTTTTCCATCATAAGTAAGACCTCCAATTTGGTTTCGTTGGGAGTATTATACTCCTATTGTGTTATTAAATCAATACTCAAGTTACTAATAACATTACCCTAGTAATATTATTGATTTTTAGAGTAAAGTATTTTATAATGAAAGGCATACAGGAACGGAGGTGTTATGATGGCTGAAAAGAGAGCTACGAAGGAGGCGCTTTTGTCAACCGCTATCGGCTTGTTTCAGAAATTTGGTTTTGAAAACATCACCATAGATGATATATGTAATGAGATTGATGTTACGAAAACAGCATTTTATTATTACTACAAATCAAAGGATGAATTGATTCGTGATTATTTTTCCACTGATAATATGCTGAGCAGTGATGAATTAGCCTCTATTTTAAGTGCACATGACTATGCGAATCAAGTTTTGAGGATTATAGAAATACGCATCCGCCATGTCACAAAGGCCGGTGTTGCTTTGACAAAAGAGTTGTACCGCATATACCTTAAGGATGAGGTTATCCCTTTGCTGCCGGAACAGGGCGGGCTATCGGATATCGTAACAAACTTACTTGAGCGAGCCCAGCAGGAAGGGCAAATTAAGCGAATTGCATCTCCCAAGACACTGTGTGATTCATTATGTTGCTTATCAAATGGGATTCTTCTCAAATGGATTATGACAGGCGGAGAATTCGATGTTATCGATGAGAACCGATTGTTGTTTGAAGCGCTATTTTTATAGCGCAATGACGGTGTCTTTCAGCACGAAAAATTATTGTGCTTTCGCCTTCTTGGACTAAGGTGAATGTATTAAAGGAAATACCTCATTTAACTATTGTAGAAAATGAAAATCTTATTGCTGTGGGGGTAATGGGTATTGTCGGCCAACATCTTGAAAAAGGGAATTCATTAAGAGCGTGCAGAACAAGATCAATTATATGAGTCGGATTTTGATAAGTTGGTATAAATCAGGAAAATAGAGGCCGCATTGTAAGTAGATATTATTCTTCCATTGAAATCGGATGAAGGCAGGAGATTATGTGAAAAATTCGGAAATTACAAAAGCAAAACGGATTAATCTTTTCTATGACTACACAAGAATCTATAAACGTCCAGCGGCCAGAATCACTTTTCATGGGAAGTTTGCCGATCTATACTTTGGTAAAGGAACCTCTGTTTTACAGGGCCTTACCATGGAAGATGCTTATGAGGTGCTGAAAAAATATACAATAGAGAAGACCGTGTCTGGGGGGGAAAAAACGGATATATAGGGCGGAGTATGAGCGTAAATACAAAGCGGGCATATGAACGTGGACTCAAGCCACTGTCGCGGTTCACATCAGCAGCTTGCAATATCACAGCCTTTTATGATGCTTCTGTCATTCGGTACGTTGTCAAATGCTGCAATTTGGAACTTTTGGTTCAGATATACAAGGGAAAATTGGCAATGGCGCACGATAGTTAGGACAAGAGGTGGACGAGAAGATTACATATAATATATTCTATACCGCAATTACACGTACGAAAAGCATGCTGAAAATATACTGGAGCCCAGAAGCTCAAGAAAAGATTATTAATGCATTTGAAAAAGTGGATGTTAGTAATGAGGCTGTAATTTTTGCGGCGCAGCCATGATAAGGGAATGGAACTTATTTTTTTATTTCAGGATTTTCGAATAACGACAAATGGATGATTACGGTTCAAATCAGCAGTTGGATGAGAAAATTGTGAAGAATATCCATGCATTGCTGATGGAAAATATTTTTATCGGCGGAATTTACCGGAACGTGGATGTGTACATCTCCGGTGCACAGCATACGCCTCCATCTCCCAGCGAATTGTATCGAAATATTAAGGATTTTTATGCTGATTTGACTTGGAAGGGCAGAGAACTGAACCCGATTGAACTGGCATCATGGACTCATGCGGAGTTTGTGAAAATCCATCCGTTTCCAGATGGCAATGGGAGAACTTCCCGTTTGATTATGAATTATCAGCTTATGGCAAATGGGTTTCCTCCTGTGTCTATTGCAAAAGAAAATCGCCTGGAGTATTTTAATACCTTGGAGTCCTATGCAGTGGAAGGGAAACTTTCGCCATTTGCTGAGATGGTTGCGGAATTGGTAGAACAGCAGTTAGACCGCTATCTCAGCATGATGGAAGTGCCAAAATAAAATATCTATTTAAAAATTTTGCCGGTGCATTCACGTGATTTTAATCGTGAGTTAACCGGCAAAGTTTGTTCTGGATTCGCTTTTGCAGCATGTAAATATATGTGTCTGCCGACACGGCTCTTAAAAAATCCATTGTCAGTTTCCTGACTGTAACATAGTAAATCATCTATTAATTATTGAAGCATTGGATAGAAATATGGGAAAGCAGACATGAAGAGCCTGATGGAAGAAACGGACAAATGGTTACGCCACAGAATTCGGGCGGTGTATTTAGAAACAATAGAAAAAGGTACGCACGAGATATCGGATATTTAGAGCATTACTCTTACCAGAGTGGAAGGTGCATGAATTGGCAAACTGTCGAAAGGGAACATGGAGGGCGGGGGGATAATGTTGAACTCGCAAATTAAAAAGCCGGAGCGTTCTCCAAAAGAGCGCATGACATTTCCCTGCCGCTGTGGTAAAATGTTGGTATCTTAACAAAAAGGCGGTGAGGCCATGTCAAAGAAGGGCTATTCCAAGGAAGAACGGGAGCAGGTGGGGCGGGATTTGCTGGCGGTGGGTCTTGAAATGCTGTCCCAGCGGGGACTGAAAGGCACCACCCTCCAGGACATCCTCCAGGCTGTCGGCATCTCCAAACCGTTCTTTTACGGAAACTATTATTCCTCCCTGGCCGAGCTGGTGATCCACATCATCAACTACGAGATTACGCTTCTGCTACGGGAAGTACAGCAAAGCGCGGAAAACCAGGATATGAGCCTGGAAGAAATGATCCACCATTTTTTGGATATGGTCACACATAGCTGCCAGCACCATTTCTTTGTGATGACCCAAGAGGAGGAAATGTGGGTATATAAGCATTTAAGCCCGGAGGAGTTTGAAACTTACCAGCAGGGGCAGGCGCGGTTTTACGAACAGGTGCTGGCCCTCTGGCAGATACCCCAGGAAAAATGCACTCCCAAGGAGTTAGGCAACCTGATCCTCTCCGTCGTCCTGATCTACAACTCGGCGGCCCGGTCACTCCCGTTCTTTTTCCCGGAGGAATTGGAGCGTACAGCCCAGGCCCAGGCAACTGCCCTTTCCCGGTATCTGGCCTCCCTGGCTGACACAGGCGGATAACAGTTTACGGCGCATCGTTCAAACGGTGCGCCGTTTTTCTATGCGCGGGGGCTTGCTTTTTTTCAAGTGCTCAGGTATAATCTATTTTAAATACTATCGCAATAACAATAGTAATTAAAAATGCTTATGGTCACACTGGTCAGAAGTGACAAAGCAGTTAGCGAGTGTTGGTGCGAAGTATTTTAGTGTCTTTAATCAAAAGGCATAAAATTATTTCAGAATATTAGTATGGGAGGAATATTAGCATGGGACTGTTTGGAAAATTGTTTAAGGGGCCTCAGGTAGATATGGCAAAAAGTGATGCCAACCGTAAAAAAATGCGTGCTCTGTTCAATCAAGTGGTAGAAAACGGTGACGACTACAAAATCCTTTTTGGCTACACGGAAGATGTTGGGCGTTTCAATTACGGTATCGTCCACGGCAGCAAAACCAAGATCGGCAATCTGATCATAGGCTGGAACGAGGCCAGTCAGATTATTGTTGTAATTCCTACTGTTCCTGATCTGTCGGGCTGCGGTGACGCCACTTTCTATCGGCGGAGCGACATTTTGAAGGCATATCAGAACAAATTCCCCACGGATGAATTTATTATTTATCCGGATAGGAAGAGCTACATCGGTATCAATGTTTATGAATGGCTGGAGGACGAGAAACTGTATGTCTATGTTTCCCAAGATGAGGAGGTAAAGGCGTTTACCGATTTCTTCTTGAAGCAGTTCCAGAAGAAATAAGGAGGTGTTTTCATGCCCTGGGGACAGATTGGAGCCGTGCTGGCTGTTCTGGTAATTGTATTTATCGCCGGAAACCTGTGGTTTCATTTTGTGGAAGCAATATTAAACCAACTGAAAAAATGGCTTTTCAAAAATAAAAAACCGACAGCATGGCACACCCTGCCGTCGGAAGAACGGGAGGCAAAAGAGGATGGTCGATCCTGATAAAATCAGGAAACGTGCGCAGGCAGCGAAGGAGAAAGCAGCTGAATCGCTTCAAAAGTCATTGGAGGAAAGTAATCAGCAGATTGAGCGGATGCGGGAAAAATTGAACGTTTCCGCAGAACCTGACGGCGCTGCACAGGCTGGAACCGCTCAATCCGCCGCTGACGCACAACTGCAGGTCGAAATATTAGGTAAAATGTTTAGCCCGGAAATGATACAACAAATATCCTTGTCCGAGGAAATGATCCAGCAAACGGTAGATCAGAAAGTTACTGAGGCTGCCGCTATTGGAGTTGATGGCCTTATGAGGCAGATGTTTGGTGAAGATATGGGGATTATTACTGCCGCCTTGGAAACGCTGGCCATGGAAGACGAAGAGGATGCGTCTGAGGAACGGGAACTTGATCTCGCATTGGAACGGGAGCTCTATGCACTTTTGGATCAAAAGTTAGCGCAGATCGAGACTCTCCCGGAAGCTGAACCTGTTACATACCCTAAAAACGCTCCCCAATGGAAACATTTTGGCGTTTTACTTTCGGGTATGATTTCCAGCTTGAATAGCCATGATTTGGGCGGCATGGACGTGGAGCTGCATACCCCGGTTATGGAACAGAAGATTGTTTCCCTGGTGCGGCGTTCCTGGGGGATCAATGGCCGTAGTGAATTGTTGGATACCATTCGATATTTAAGCCAGGAGGGCTATGAGCTTCGGTATCAAATCTATTGTGAGGCAGATACTGTGGAGCAAGTGCTGGAAGAATCCATGGACGAGGAAGATCGGGAGTCTGCGAGCCGTGGCTGGCGGTTTGCACAGCATTATAAAGCGCGTTATATCCCCGGCTTTATGACCGGCTGGGATGTCGGGCGGGCGGCTATGCTGGCCCGCTGGGGTTATTATCTCGGCTGGATCACCGAGGGCGAAGCGGAAGGGATTTTATGGGAACTTTCTCAACGGGCGGTAGAAAGTCTGCATAGCTGGCGTGAATTTGCAAGTTCTTACTTGTTCGGCGGCCTGATGTGGAAGCTGCTTTGCGGAGACAGTGCAGCTGAAAGTTATCTGGGTTATCTGACGGATGCCGCCATTGATTTGCTTACCGGAAAACCGGAAGATAACGAGGGACAATGGAAAGAGTGCCCTTGGCCTGGGGCGCGGAAGATAGGATTTTAAGGATGAACGACCAGAGCGGTAAATAGCTAACTTCCCGTTTATCGGGCTGATTTTCATACACGCCAGATAGAAAGGAGAACACCATGAGCGATTTATACACAAGATTTATGAAATGGGTCATGCCGTTCCTGCAAGCTAACTGGCAGCTCTTTCTCATTGTGGTGGGGGCGCTGTTTCTGCTGGGGGCGATCTTCCGCTGGAAATGGGTCTGCGATCCTCAGGGTGAAAATACGTGGGGCTTTCGTGCCTCCGTCTATCGGCATTTTGGCGATAAGGGATATCGCATCCTGCAAGGGCTCGGCGGAATTGTTATCATCCTGTGCAGCGTGGTGCTATGGGTACTCATGTAAAATTAATGTTGGAAAAGGAGATTAATTATGGGATTGTTTGGATTTGACCCGGTAAAAGAGGCAGGCGGCTGGGAAGCTGCTATGACCGAGGAAGAGATTGCCAAGATGGAGAAAAAGGGCTACGATATGTCCTCTGTCCGTGGCAAGCAGGCGGAAATTGCTGCACAGGAGGAGACAGACGAGGCAGCCTTTGCGGAACAGCGCCAAGCCACCGCTATCCCCACGGATTTGAACAAGCTAACGCCTTACCGCTCTACGCCCCGCAGTACGGAAAGCGTTTTTTTCCGGGACGTGGCTGGAAAAGCACCCCTGTTTGGCAAAGACAAATGGCGTAATAAATTCGCCAATGCCCCCCTGATATACGGCGCGGTGGTGCAGGCCAACAGTAATCTATGGCTCCCTGGTACAGAGGAGTACCTTCCCGCTGTTTTTGTGTTCGCCCTGGACAGCGCCCATATTTATGATATTGAGTGGCTGACGGCCACGGCGGAGGCCATCAGCGAAATGAAGGTGAGTGACGCCGTTCCCGCCGACTGCCGGGAGTTCATCGATATCCTGCGGGACGATGAGAGCGAGTTCTGCTTCCCGCTGGGAGCTTCTCTGGCTGGTGGTGCGGACGCATGGTGCGTCACCTTTAAATTTGACAAGCAGACGATTCTGCCCGGAAACCGGCTGCCGGAGGATGGGATCGTGCCGTTCCTGCTGGAGGCCCAGCCGAAAAAGCAGATGACCATTCAACTCTCCCCGATCCCCGGCAAGTATTATTTGGCGTGATTTTTCACAGAGTGCTTCAGGCCACTGTGGCCCGAAGCTGACAAAAAAGCACGACGCCTTTGCGGCTGTCGTGCTTTTTTTTGATTGGCTGCTTATGGCAGCCAAAATACAGGATCAAAACAAAAAAGCTGGTGGAAAACGCGGAGGTGAATTACGTCGAGATGATGTTTGAAATGTACGGGGAGCCGGAAACCTCATATGGCGATATTACCCGGTACTTCACCACACAGATTATTCTGGTATATGATAAATATCTACTTCTGAACTTTGGTTTTCTTCTCCTTTAAATCGTTCATCATAAAGCTCGAAATCATCCCGATTATCAATATCATTCTGTAACACCGCTTGCGAAACAGAAATGACCGCTCACGAAAATTGGCTTTTCTGCGTTTGATTTGTGTGGTATTATAATATATAAAACATTTTTTCAGATAATGAATTGCTTTGGATAAATCAAAGAGCCTTTTTATTGCCTGTATCATAAAAACTGAAAATAATTTTATTTTAGATTGGAAAAGAGTATGGCCAGAACGAAAAGAAGACAGGAGGCGAGGCAGTGCCAGACATGATTCGCATAGCAGCCTGTGATGACGATGCACAGTTTTTGAATAAATTAACGAGATATATTGATGAAATCCTTGAGGGAAAAACCGGTTATTTTTTGACGAAATGTACCAGTGCAAAATAGCTTTTAGCTTATACAAGAAATCAACATTGTGCAAAATAAAGAAAAAACGGAGCATATAATATGGAAAAAATTCTTCTGGTTGAGGACAACCCTGCCGCCTCAGAACGAATCAGGAAATTCATTGAAAATATAGATCCCGGATATGAGGTCATCGTCTTTCCGATGGCGGGGGAGGCCTATTCCTATGCGTGCAGGGAGTCTGTTTCCCTGTTTATTTTGGATATCCAGCTGGCCGATTACAAAGGGACGAATCTTGCGAGGCAGCTTCGGGCGCTGGAGGCATATAAGTACACCCCGATTCTATTTGAAACAGCGCTGGCCGGAGAGGAGCTGACGGCATACCGGGATGTGCAGTGCTATGGATTTTTGATAAAGCCTTTTACGGAAACAGAATTTCGGGAGGCGTTTAACAGCGCTATTGGCTTATCCAGACAGCTTCGCCCCGCCGGGAAAAAGCTTTGCCTTGAGCAAAAACAGTTTATTTTAGAGTATGACGTGTCCAGTATTGTATATTTGGAAGCCTATGGCAAAAAAATAGTCATTCATACCGACAGCCCGCAGCTTGGGCAGAAGCAGGATACCATTTCGGGGTATTCCCTGGCGCGGCTGCTGGAGATGCTGAACGATCCGTCTTTCATCCAATGCCATAAAAGCTATCTTGTTAACCGGAGCTATATAGAAAAAGTCAACAAAACGGACAGGCAGATTGTGCTTAGAAACCACAGCGAAATCATTCCTGTGGGGACAAAGTACCAGTCTGCGCTATGGTGAACGGCATGGATACAATCTTAAAACTGCTGCAAATACTGCTGGATGCGGGACTGATTTTGCAGTGCTGTCAGGCCGTCTTTAAACAAAGAGAGGACAGGGAGAAAAAAGACTTCCTGCTGTTACCCATCATTACGATTTTTTTTATGGCAGCGAGAGCGGAGCTGTCGGTTGGAAGCAGTCCGTCAGGACCACAGTTTGCCGCAGAAGGGTATGAAATTGCGCCCTCCAATAATGTGGTATTGCTGCTGATTCTGATCCTGCTGATTTTACTGATGAACAGCGTCTATTATAAATTACCGGATAATGGCTGGGCGTTTTGCGGAACCATGGCAGTTGTTTCACTTTATCTGCTGGTTCGGACCGTCAGTGTGGCCCTGCTCTCCCTTTGCGGCATATGGGGCAATGGAATCCTGATCGGCAGCAGGCTGTTGTCGCTTTTATTTATCTTCCTTCTGTCCCATACAGACGCCTTTGACCGGGGCAGAGATACGATGAAAGATGGCGGCTTTACCGCAAGGCTTGTATCTGCCAATATTGGAATTATCCTGATTATGGCGCTCTCCATTTTTTCTTTCGATATCAGCCGTTTTATGGGGCATTTAAGAATCATCGGCGTTATCCTGCTTTTCTGTCTTCTGGCTGACGGTGTGCTGCTGTATTACAATCAGCGGAGAATCCAGGAGCAGAAGTATATCCAGATGATAGAACAGTATGTACCGATTGTAGAGGAATTGATTTCCCAGGTCAGGGCACGGCAGCACGAATTTAACAACCGTATTATGTCCATAGAATCCGCCGTAAGCTCCGCCGCAACACTGGAAGAGGCGAAAGAAAATGTGGCGGCACTGATGAAAGGGATATCGCTCTCTCCCAGGGATCGTGACTTACTGGTCTGTGACAGTAAAATAATCGCGGGGATGCTGTATGGCAAAGTAAAACAGGCTGAATTTTTAGATATCAGCATAGAACTTGACTTTCAAGGTCTGTTTAAGAAAAGCGCCACACCGGAGACTGAATGGATTGAGGTAATCGGTATCCTGCTTGACAACGCGCTGGAAGCTTCTTCGGCCGGGGATACCGTTTATTTGAAAACCCGCCAGGAGGATCGATATCTGGAATTAACCGTGTGGAATCCGGCAGCGCCTTTATCCAATACGGAATTCATGAAACTGTTTGGCAAAGGCGTTACCACGAAAAAGGACCGGTCTTCCCACGGTTTTGGACTCTACAACGTGCTTAAGCTGGCGGAACGCTGCCATGGGAAAATTGTGACACGGAATGAAACAGTGGGTCAGAAGAATTATGTGGTCTTTGGCATTCTTCTTCCGTAGGACAGAACGCTAACGTATCGGTGAAGAATAAAGGTATAAACGTGGGGTTTAAGGGAATGAAAATCATTTTGTTCCCCTAAACCCCACACTGGTTCCCGGCTTATTGATGCAACCAAAGTATACTGATATACTTGAAAAAAAACAAGAAGGGAATGATTGAAATGTTTTATTTAATGAAAACGGAATGGAAAAAGGTCCGGGTGCCTGTATTGATGATCACGCTGCTTTTGACTGCGGTATCCTGTATTTTGACCTGTACACTGGATAAGAGTTACCGGCTGTGGTTCCGGCTGGATTCCTGGGAAATCGGAACGGCATTTTTCGCCCTGCTGTTTCCCTTATTTGTGGTAATACCGGTGTGCTGGAATCTATATTATGAGCGGAAAAATAACTTTTTACTGTATGTGCTGCCGCGTGTCAGGCAGAGAAGGTATCTGACCGCAAAATGGCTGGTCTATGCATTATCTGCATTTTCGATCCTGTTCATCCCCCTGATGCTGTCGGCCGCCGCTGCATTATACGTGAATCAGCCGGTGCTTTATGAAAATGAATCCTTTAGCCATGTTCTGATGGAAACCTATACTCAGACGCCTCTGGTCTATGCATTTCTCCTGTCAATGTGGAAAGGAATGATCGGGGTCCTGGTTATGACCTTGGGGTTTGTTTTATCCATGTATGTAAAAAATATCTTCGTGATTCTGACTGGCCCGTTTATCTATCTGATACTGGAAAATTTTATTCTGTCCATCCTGCAGCTGCCTAAATACCGGCTTGTTACAGCTTTTGAACCGACGAGTATGGCAGACGATGCGATCACGGCCGGTTCTATGATAGTGGGGCCTGTGCTGCTGGTTATCGTGATTATTGTTTCTGCGCTTTATTTGACGAGAATCAAAAAGGCTTCTGTGGCAGAGGGATAGGAGGAGATGGCTTTGAGGATGCTGGCAAGAAACCATATACGGCTTACCATGCGCGGAAAGCTGCCTGTTTTTCTCGCAGGCTGTCTGGTTTTTTCACTCAGCGGCAGGATCAATACCAGACTGACCTTTGAGCAGTACTTACTGTCTGTTGTCTCCGACCACTATTATCTGATTTATTTTGTAATTCCAATGGTACTTCTTACTTATTATTCCTGGATGGAAGATGACAGCGAAATCACCATCCTGCGTTTTCGCAGCTATTTCTCCTATTTTTGCAGGAAATGGCTGGCTGCCGGAGCGGCTGCACTTGCAATCCTCTCCGTTCAAACTGCGGTGATTCTTTTGACCGGCGCCGGACTCGCCGGCGGCAATCACTGGGGGCTTTTGGAGGGGACAGCCGTTTCGGAACTATTCTCTGTTCTGGAACGGTATTTTAAAAATCCAGCGTCTGCGTTTGCAGCGTATTCTGGGTTTCAGATGGCGGGAACCTGGTTTATGGCAGGCTTTTGCATGTGGCTTGGCCACTTTGCCGGAAGCAGATGGACGGTGTGGATTCTTATGTTTCTCTACGTGCTTGCCGCTGTGTGGATCAAAATACCGCTTCTGCAGGGGTTTCCTGTCACAGGACTGAATCATCTGCTGATCCTGCATCACAGCCTGGGAGGCGGCCGTATGGCTGTCACAGTCGTCACGGTCAGCCTGCTGACAATTATAATGCTGGTGACGGCACGTTTTCTATGGCGGTTCCGGTTTCGATATGTACCTGTCTTTCACCGGGGACTGGTTCCGTATTATATGAGAAAATTATGCTCAAAAAAGAATCTGGCGGTTCTGTGTGCTGTGATTGCCGTAATCGCAGGATATAAGGGACTTACTTATCCGAACGAAAGTACGGCAGAAGATTGGGTCTTTCTTTTGTTTTCCGGACATGGGACCGGTTACCTGCATATTCTGTCTTTCCTTGAGATGCTGATTGTAAACGGTTCTCCAATCTATTTACTGGCGGCTTTCATGGAAGAGACGGTGAGCGGTCAGTCGCTGTTCGTTTCAATCCGGGCAGAAGGGCGGCGGCGAATGGTGCTCTCTCTATGGACCGCAAGTTTCCTGTTTCTTTTCCTGTACTGCGTGTTTTGGCTAATTGGCGGATTACTTGGAATTCAGTTTTTGGGATTTCCGATTACGAAAAATGGGTGGAAATGGCTTACCGGCTCCGTCAGCCTGAAATTTTGCGATATGCTGTTTCAATATATGGTGATGTTTACCATCTATCTCTGCACGAAACAGATCACGGCAGGATTCCTGGCGTTAATCGGGGGCAATTTTTTATGCGTCCTGCCGTTTGGAATTGCGGCATTTTGTCCTTTTGGCTTGTCAAGTATGGTCAGGATGGGGACAATAGGGACGTCCCAGGGAATCACGTTTCTGATTGTTTTTGACATTCAGATTTTGATGATTCTATTTTGGGGGATGTGGAACTTGAGATATGGATATCGGAGGTTGTTCCGTTAAGAGTAATGAAATGATAAAACCATAAAATCAGGAGGAAGTAATGGACGCATATATTGAACTTAAGAATATAACAAAATGCTTTGGACAAAACGTTATATTGGAAAATATCTCCTTTGCAGTGAAGCAGGGAGCGGCAGTGGGCCTTGTGGGGGCCAACGGGAGCGGAAAATCCGTATTATTTAAAATTCTCTGCGGTTTTGAAAGTCCGGATTCAGGCCAGGTTCTTATTCGCGGTAAACAGTTGGGGAAGGGGCGGGATTTTCCTGAACAGGTCGGTGTATTTATCAATTCCCCTGGTTTTGTCGGTATCTATAGCGGCCTGCAGAACTTAAAATTTCTGGCTGCCATTCAGGGTAAGATTGGTGAAAAAGAAGTTCGGGAGGCCATGCTGAAGGTGGGGCTGGACCCTGACAACAGAACAAAAGTGGATAATTACTCTCTTGGTATGAAACAAAAGCTTGGCCTGGCACAGGCGATTATGGAAAACCAGGATATACTTGTTCTGGATGAACCGTTTAATGCGCTGGATTATAAGACTTATGAGGAGATGAAGCAGATGCTGCTGGAACTAAAAGCGGAAGGAAAAACGATTTTTCTCACGTCCCATCATTACCAGGATATTGAACTGCTGTGCGACCAAATTTATCTGATTGAAGATCATAAAATTGTTTCGGCATGAAAATATGGGCAATACTCAAAATTTTTATCCAGCGATTTGCCGGTGTCTACCAACTCCGGGAGATATACGAAACAGTCAACCATCAGAAGGCATATCGTTATGTGAAACAGTGTATTGCAAAGAATTAGCCGTTGGATGAGAAAATTGTGAAGGATATCCATGTATTGCTGATGGTTTATTAGAGAAGAGGGGCTGATATTAACGATAAACGCAGTAAAGTATACGCATGTATGCAATTGCACTTAAAAGACTGTATGATGATATAATCGAGGAAAGAGCGAGGCCGTCGATATCCGGCATCTTCCGGTCGATGAGGATCATATCGTAATAATTCCTGTGTCCCACATCGATTGTACCCGTTCGATGGCCCTGCGTCCGCTGTCCCCCCCATTCGGCGGTGATTTCCATTTCATTGAGCGTGGCTACGGCGCTTTCGCATACCGCCACGTCATAGTCCACTACCAGAGTCCTCAGAGCAACTGGGGTGGTTCCCTGGTGCCCACAAAATAGAACTCACCGCAAAAATCTATAAACCTCCTCGGCGCTTCTCCGATCGTACAATGCGTTGCAAAAAGCCTGAAACGTCTCCTGGGCCGTCATTGTTTTTTCCATCGATCTCCACCTTTCCATGACCAGCAATGGTTTTGCCCACGCCGGCGCCGCGGGGTATAGTATTTTCTTTTAAGGCTTCTCCTGCGCTTCAGAAAGGGGATCTGTAAACGAGTAAAAGTTTTTGTCACTTTTTTTGATCCTGTACATGGCCTGGTCGGCGCGGGAGAGAAGTTCCTTTTCGTCCTGACCATCCCTGGGATAGACGCTGATCCCGATACTGGCAGTCATTTCAACAAACAGATACTCTGAGAGCCTGAAAGGCTGCCTAATCTCAGAGAGAATCCGTTCGCAGACGTGCCGGATCTCTTCGTCCGCCATGATCCGGCTCAACAAGAGAACGAACTCGTCGCCGCCCATACGGGACACGATATCGCCGCCGCGCACGGCACGGATCAGCCGTCTGGCTGTCTCCTCCAATACCAGGTCACCCTTTTCATGGCCATAGGTGTCGTTGACCTCTTTGAATCCATCCAGATCCATGTAGAGGACAGCAAGCAGCTGCCCGCTGTTTTCTGCCTCCAGGAGCAGCCGGGACAAGATTTTGTGAAACAGTCTGCGGTTGGGAAGTCCGGTGAGTGCGTCGTAGTTTGCCATACGGGCTAACTTTTCCTCCGCCCGCTTCCGCACCTTGATTTCCTCCCGTAGTGCCTTCGTCCGCTCATCTACCAGAAAGCGCAGGTGCTCATATAAATAGGCGTTTTCAAGAGAAATGGCCAGCTGTGCCGCAATGGGCATGAGGTTTTCTTTTCTCCGCTGGTCAAAAACGCCCGCGGCCAGGTTGTTTTCCAGGTAAAGGATGCCCTTTAGCTCCCCCTTACTGAGGATTGGCATGCATAGGACTGACTTGCAGTGGTTCACTTTGATATGGATGTCCTTCCCGAAGACTCTGGAGTTCTCTCCGTCTTCCAGGATCACGGCCTCCAGTGTTCTTTCTGCATACGATACGATGCTCAGCGGAATATCCCGGTCCTCCGCCGGCCGCTTTGATACGATGCATACGTCCTTGGCCCCGGAATGGCCCTCCGCCTGGATCTCATACCCGGAATCTGTCTGGCTCAGATAGTAGATATGCTGTGCTCCCGCGCATTCCAGGAGACTGTGGATCAGCTTTTCCAGGATGCCTTCCAGTTCAAGTTCTTCCGAAATGGCCTGGGACGCCTTCAGCACAGAGCGCATATCCAGCGAAGCGGTGGTGCGGATAGAATCTTCAGACAGGGTGCTTTGCCGGCTATCGTTCTTCCACAGGCCCGCCAGATCCGGGTAGTCCTGCCGCATCCGGGCGCACTTACCCTCTGCACCCCAATGGCTGTACAGCCGGTAGGTATCCGACAGGTAGTGTCTGGCCGCCGATTTGATCCCCAGCCTCTCGTAGCGCAGCGCGGCCACATCGCAGAGGATGGCATGATGAAGGCTGCGGTCATGCTTTTTTGCGGCCTCCAGGGCATCTTCGTAAAGCTGCAGGGCCTCTCCGATACAGCCTTCGGCCGCTTTCCGCTCCGCCTCGATCACAAGATAAAGATGTCCATAATTGCAAAACGCGTCGCTGCTTCGTTCTTTCAGCCAGTCCTGGTTTTCTTCCAGGACACGCAAAAACATCGGCCTTGTCTCCGGCTCATAATCCCCGGTCTCCAGAACCTGGCAGATGGACAGGGAATACAGGAAATTGTGGAGCGCTACGTTGTAAAAGCTGGAAACATACGGGAGCAGAGGCACAGCGTCTCTGCACAGCCGGCAGGCCGTGGGATAATCCCGGTAGATTACTGCCGACAGAGCCCGAATGACATGGTAATAGCTGATTGCCTGCAGGTTATGGGAAAAACGCTCCAGATGGGCCTGTTCGGAAAATCCGTCTCCATCAAAGCTTCCGGTGAGGGAGAGCTCCCCGCGGATACTCCTGCACAGCTGTTGAAAACTCAAAAAGCTGCCCAAAGCATGGTCGCTGCCGGTTTTCTCTGCAAACTTAACTCCGGCCTGTACCTCGTTCCACAGCTCATCCACATGGGCCGCGCTTTCCATGACCGCCATCATTAGCCCATAATAGCCGTAGCAGGCGTACTCAAAGTCTCCCATCTGGGCGTTGCCCTTTATGGACTCCTTTGCATAGGGGATCTCATTGACCACATCTTCGAACCAATGGCCGGTATGGAGAGCAAACATACAGTAGATGGAGTGGATTACCTCCCTGTACTGGTGCTTTTCGGCCAGACGCATAGCCGACTTTCCGGCCGCGTAAGATGTCCGGTAATCCCTGCGCAGTTCCCCCAGAGGCATCATCACATTGGAATACATCTGCAGGGCATGAGGAGTATAGCCATGCCGGAACATGCGCCGCACAGCCGTAAATACCGTCCAGTAGGAATAATCGGGATTAAAGAAAAAGGTCGGGCCGCACAGGCGGCAGAGCAATTTACTGATCCCAGCCTCCACCGGGGCTTCGGCTTCTTTGAGATTCAGGATATCTTCCGCTCCAAGGGCCTCCAGCTCCTGATAAAAGGATGCGATATCCCGCTCCAGGGTCAGCTTAATATTTTCTTTGGGGAAGGTGACTCCCAGCTGTCTAAGCAGGGCGAGTCCGATCTCAAAGGCGTCCTCATACCGGCCCCGGTTGGAGAAGCTTGATATCTGCAGGCGGCAGCTGTCTACCAGCTCAGTGGGCTCCGTCACCAGATTACAGAGCATTCCGTAGATCCTGTCGCATTCTTCCTCTTTAACAAGATTGCACAGCGCCGCATGATATTCCATGTAGATTTTGGTGAGGAACGGGCGGTTTTCCGGGCGCTTCAACTCCGGCTGGGAGAGAAGGAGGTTAAGGTACCGCTCCGCAGTATCGAAGGCGGATACCAGCCCGCACCGGTGCGCCGTATCCAGCAGGAACTCCTGAATCCGGCGCCGTTCTTCCTGATCCTCCGCCTCCCCAAGCCCTATTGCGTAGTGGTCCGCGATTTCAAATACCCGTTCGTCCAGATCGCCTGCGGCGCACAAGCGTTCCTCATACCGCTTTCCAAGCAGGTAATGGACATTTGTCCGCACCTTTTCAGGCAGGGCCGTATAGAACACCTGCTGAAACCGGTCGTGGGCAAACTGATACATGGTCTTCAGGCCGGTTTTCCCATCCTTTTCTATGGGATAAACCGCCTCCTGTGCCACCGCCGTAATCAGCCTGCGGTTGATTTCACGTTCCGGCAGGCCACAGACAGAGGACAAATCCTCCACAGAAAAGCTCTGACCGATACAGGCGCCAAAGGACAGCAGAGAGATTGTCTCCTCCGAAAACTGATTCAGATTTTCCGTCAGGAAGTCCACTACATTCTCCTGAGCGGGGCAGGCCCGGATTTCCGCCTCCTTCCAGCTCCAGCTTCCGGTGTCCATATCCAGCTTCAGGTAGCCTTTTGAATGGCACAGCCGCAGAAACTGCTTGATGTAAAATGGATTTCCCTTGGTCTTCCTATAAAGGATTTCCGCCAGCGCGGAAGTCGTGTCCGCTTCCGTTTTGAATATATCTCCCAGCATCTGTGCGGTGCTTTCCGGGTCCAGCCCTTTTAAGTTGAGCTGCGTGACCCGCCCGCCCCGCTGTATGATTTTATTCAGGCTGAGGGTGAGCGGATGTTCGCTGCTTACCTCATTGTCGCGATAGCAGACGATAATCATTAAATCGTGGATATCCTCATTTTTGAACAGCTCTTCCAGCATTTCCAGGGAGCCCATATCCGCCCGGTGCACATCGTCCAAAAACAGAACCAGAGGATGCTCCGGTGCAGCCAGCAGGGACAGAAGCTTTTCCAACACGGCTTTGAACCTGGTCCGCTCCTCCAGCGGCCCCATGTCCTTAGCGGTTGGCTGATTGCCGGTCAGCAGGGCCAGTTCCGCCACTTTACCGGTCAGCAAAGCCGCGTCTCCGCCCAGGTGCTCCGACAGTGTCTGTTTCCACTTGACGATACTCTCCTCCGGCTCCATGAAGATCATGCTGCAAAATTGTTTTATGGCTTCAAAGAAGGCAAAGTAGGGTACGTTGGCGTGATACTGGTCAAACTTTCCTTGCAGAAACATACCGCTGGTCCGCTGAGCCGCCTCCTGAAGCTGATTGACCAGCGAGGTCTTTCCAATGCCGGAATAGCCGCTGATGGAGACAAGAATCTTGGAACCGGACGCCACTTCCTTGAAGTCACTCTGCAGCTGGGTGATTTGTTCTTCCCGCCCATACAGCCGGTGGGTGAATTCAAATCGCCGGCTGAAATCCTTTTCGCCAAGCACGAATGCCTTTTCCCTTTGGCACCGGGTCAGATCATAAAGAAGGCCCTCGCTGCTTAAATAGCGGTCTTTTGCCATCTTGGACAGGAGCTTATCTATGACGTCCGCAAGCATGGGAGGCACATTGGGCAAAATTACGCGAAGATTCGGCGGTGTCTTCGCAATATGAGAAAAAACCAGTTCTGTGGGGGTCTCCGCATCAAATGGATGACGCCCTGTCAGCATTTGATACAATGTTATGCCCAGGGAATAAAAATCTGCGCGATAATCCAACTCCGCATTCATTCGCCCGGTCTGCTCCGGGGCGATGTAGCGGAGAGTCCCCTCAATATTATCAAGTCGGGTCCCCGACATCTGTTCGTGCATAAACATGGAGGAGATACCGAAGTCCAGCACTACCACCCGGCCGGACTCCGCGTCATACATGATATTGGAGGGGTTTATATCTTTGTGGATGATGCCCGCCTCGTGTATGTCCCGCAGGCCCATCACCAGCTGTTTTGCGATCCGGTAGAAATCCGACATCTCCAGGGCGCCCTGTTTCAGCAGCCTGCTCAGCGTGATCCCCGGACAGAATTCCTCCACCAGATAGCAGCGCTCGTCCAGCGTGACCTCGCCAAGCGCCTTTACCACATAAGGGCTGTCTATCCGCTGCATGATCTGATATTCGCGCCGCAGCCGCGCAGCCGCCTCCTGAGTCATATGTTCCTGGCCTCCGGTCTTAAGTACCACCCAGCTGCCGGTGTGGCTGTCCTTTCCGCGAAGCAGTTTGCTGGACGGAGAGATATATATCACTTCTAAATTCGTATATTGACACATCACATGCTCACCCCTTCCGTAAAAAGTACTCGTCTTTATCGCCGGCCTTTGCAGCATACATGGCCTCGCGGGCCCGGCGTATTATTTCATCCAATGATTCCTCTGCATTCCGGAGTACTGTGCCGGCAAAGCAGGTCACCGAATCCGGGTCCACGTAACGGCTTTCATAATAAGCCCGGAGAATAGCTGTTTCTTTCTTATGGGCAACTTCCATGGAGCTTATGTGGCTCATCACAATCAGAAATTCATCCCCGCCCAGCCGGACCAGCACATCGTCCACCCGGGTGTGGGCACGCAGAAGGGAGGCGAAGTGGAAGATCAAATGATCGCCCTCCACATAACCGTACTTCTCGTTGAACTTTTTCAATCCGTCCAGTTCAAACAGATAAACAGCGGAGGAAGACTCATGCCGCAGTGATTTGGCTATGGTGTACAATCCCCGGCGGTTGAGCAGGCCGGTCATGGTGTCTCTGCAGTCCTCATCCTGTAAGGACTGTATTCGTGCCTGAAGAGTGTGGAGGCTCATCGCCCGCAGGACCCTCCTGCGCAGCGACTCCTGATTGTGGGGCTTAGCCGCATAGTCGGCGGCGCCAAGTTCCATGGCGCTGCGCTCCAGTTCCATGTCCAACGGTCCCGTAGCGACGCACGGCGTCTCCCAGGCGCCCCGCTCCTTTTGAATCGCAGTCAGGATATCAGCGCCGCCTTGGAGTGTTAAGCTAAGAATCACGGCCGATATCTGATGCGGATGGTTTCCCAGGGTTTTAACTGCCTGCTCATAGCTGGCCGCCTCCAGTACCTTGAAGCAGTCGGAGAAGGCTCTATGCATCTGGGCACGGTATTCCTTGTCCTCATCGGCCACCAGCAGAACCCTGTCCATGCGGTCCGCAGAGCCGGCAGACCGGCTGTTATTTATATCTGCGGGAGGGGCCTGCGCTGTCAAGACCAAAACAAAATTCTCCACAGGCATAGGCTTGGCAAAATAATAGCCCTGGGCGTAGTCACACCCATCGTTTTGAAGCCTCTCCAACTGTTCCCGGGTCTCCACGCCCTCAGCCACCACGCTCAATTTCATCCAACGGGCCAGGTCCACGATAAAGCGCAGGATGCCCTGGCCGGTGGGTCTTGTAATCTCAGTCTGGATAAACTTCATATCCAGTTTCAGCACGTCGATAGGCATTTCAGTGAGCATATTCAGCGAAGAGTAGCCGCTGCCGAAATCGTCCATCTCAATGACGAAGCCCAGCCTGCGCAGAGTGCCCAGGGTCTCAATGAGCTGTCTTGAAGTATCCGTGTACGCGCTCTCCGTGATCTCCAGGTGCAGACGGGAGGGAGAAAGTCCGTGCCGTTGTACGATCCCTGTGAGAAGATCCACCAGGTTTGTGTTGTAAATATCCATCCGTGAGACGTTGACGGAAATGTTAATACGTGGATAGCCCTTCTCATCCCATGACTGCATCAGTGCGCAGACCCGCTCCCAGACATATTGATCCAGCTTAGTGATAAAGCCGTTGCGCTCAAATATGGGGATGAACTCCGCAGGCGGCTGCAGGCCCCATTCCGGGTGGTTCCAGCGCACCAGCGCCTCGGCCCCCGCCAGCCGGCCATCCCGGATCTGGTACTTTGGCTGTAAGTAGACCTCAAACTGACCCGTGGCCAGAGCCGTCTCCATGCCGTCCGTGATGGCCTGCCGGCGCAGCAGCGTGCCCCGCAGTTTGTCATCGTAGAGGGCAAAGTGTCTGCCATACTTTCCCTTGATGCTGTGCGCCGCCAGCAGCGCCCGGTCACACATCTGCTCTACGGAGACATCCCGGTCCTCCACTGTGTAGATGCCGTATTTCATGATTACATTCTGATCGCCAAATCCGTGGTTGATCCTGCTGTCGGCCTGGGTGAACATCTCGTCCGCATAGTCGTCGCGGTGCTCCAGGAGACAGGCGAACTGATCCGCGTTCAGGCGGCCGCAGACCCCGTGATCCCCCAGCCGCTGGGTGCAGAGCTCCGCCACCTGCCGCAGCAGGCGGTCGCCCGCGGCCATGCCGAAGGTGTCGTTGATCAGTTTGAAGTCCTCAATGTCGGAACAAAGGATATCATATTTCACATCCGGATTCCGTAACAGGATATCCCGGACCTGCTGGCAGAAATATTCCTTGCTGTACACCCCGGTGACCCGGTCATACTGGATCTGATGGATGAGGGCAGAGGTCTCCCGCAGGCGGATGATGCCGGCTGCCCGGTGTAAAATGACCTTGGCACTGTAGGGCTTGGCGATGAAGTCTGTGGCCCCGCTGGAAAGCGCGGCCACCTCATCCGCTTCACTGTTGTTAGATGTTGTGACAATGACCGGGATAGAATTCAGCCTGTGATCTGCTTTCAGATGTTTCAAAAAGGTGTAGCCATCCATAACCGGCATAACAATATCCAGCAGGATCAGAGATATTCCCTCTCTGTATTTTTCCAGCAGCGACAGGGCCTGTTCACCGTTTTCGGCCTCCAGAACCGTATATTGAGAAGACAGGATGACACACAGCGCCGCGCGGTTGATCTCATTGTCTTCAACCACTAAAATTTTTCTTTCTAATAACATTGCTCACACTCAATCCTTCATATTCATGCATACTCATGCATGTTCATGTATATATGTATATAATTTCAATTGTAAATGACACATATTTGTCATTTTTAATGACAAATAATGAGCTTTAATATTCTTAAATTATAGAATACATCTTTTTAGAGCAAATTTCAAGAGATTGTTCCCGATTGACAATGACACTTTGATGTCATTTTTGATGACAAATAATATTAATTTTGTTGCAAACTTAATCACTTTACGATATACTGGTATAAAAAAGGAGGATGAGACTGTGCAGTTCTATGAAAAGCTAATTTTTGTCATGAATTTAACTCAAACGACGAACCGGGAGCTGGCCCTGGCAGCGCAGGTAGACCCCTCCATCATCAGCAGATTCCGCAACGGGAAGAGAGGGCTTCCGCGCCATCTGGAGCCGCTGCGCAGCATGGCGGATTTCCTTGCCGAACGCTGTACCGGCGAATATCAAAGAAGAGCTCTTTCAGAGATGGCGGGAGTCAGACGGGTCCTCATGGACAGGCAGGATCAGCTGTCAGAATTTTTATTTTGCTGGCTTTGTGGTGACGCGAACGGAGTGGACAATTTCATGCGCAACTTTGAATCCCTGACTATTAAGGGGGTGGCGTCCAACTCCACCCTGGAGGCCGCAACGATCAGCCGTAAAGGGAATTTTATTCATTTTGGGAATGAGGGAAAGCGTGCCGCGGTGCGGTCCATGTACCAACACCTGCTGGCCCGGCAGGAACCTGGCACGATCTGCATTCTTGCCGATGAGACCGACGATTGGCTGATGGAAGATTATGATTTCACCTCCCAGATGCAGGCCTGGCTGCTGGACTGTATCCGGCGGGGCTGTCAGATTTGCCACATCATACCGCCGATCTATTCGGGTGATCAGATTTTGGAATCCCTGGCCCGCTGGATCCCGCTCTATATGACCGGCAAGGTAAAAGCCTTTTTTTATCCTCATATCCGCGACCGCCTTTACCGGCACACCATTATTATGGTGCCCGGACAAATCGCGATTGCATCACATTCCATGGCGGGTGAGCCCACCAGCTATGGCACAATGCTGACCACAGACCCGGGGGTGCTCCGGGCGACGGAATCGGAGTTTCAGTCCTACCTCGCTCTGTGCCGGCCTATGCTGAATACCTACTCGGAACCCCAAAAGCTGTTCCAGTGCTTTATGAAATTCTTATCCCCCCAGGGCTTCCGCATACAAAAGCTGATTTCCTTATCTGCAGTGACCGCACCCTTTGAACTTGTCGCGGACTCCATCGGAAAAAGAGAAGATCCCGAGCAGAAACGCCTGGGAGAGCTTTACCTTCAGGAGATGAAGCGGCTGGAAGAGGAGCAGGACCAGTACAATCTGATCGATATCGTTCACCTGGCCAGCGCTGACCAGGTCCGCGCCGGCACAGTACCCATCACAGCCACCTGCTGGTCAATCGGCGCCCTTTACTACACCCCGGAGACCTATACCATGCACTTGAAGAAGATTCTGCATATTTTGGATACCCATGAAAAATACCACTTTGTCCCCCTGGAAGGACCTGTTGAACAGGAGAACTCCCTTATGGTTAAGGAAAATCACAGAGCTCTTCTGGTGCATACCTCGGAGCCCTTTACCGTCTTTGAAATCTCCCAGCCTGAGATCGTGGCCTTATACCGTGAGTATCTGTTTCGTCTGGCGGAGAAAGCAGGCTTCACCGGTATCCACCGTTCTAAGATAAAATCCAGGCTCCGGGAACTGATCCATGAGCTGGAAGAGTGACACAGATCAGACAGATCGGAAACGCAAGCGGGACAGATGTAGCCGTCTGTTATAAAGCCATAAAAGGTGTTTTGTTCTTCAAACAGAAAATCAGGTCCTTCTTTACCTGCTTCCATTTATAAGATATAATTGAGCAGTAAATAACAGATGGTATGTCGAGCGGCAGATGGCAAAATACGCTCTGGCCGGTTATTACAGAACGGATGAGTTAAAGCCTGGTGAGGAGAAAGACGTAACCGTGCACATCAATGAAAGAAGCCTGTCCTACTGGAATACAGACGGAGAGCTTCAGGAACAGAGCGACGGAACGACCGGCAAATGGAAGGTTGCAGAGGGAACCAGAGTTGTCTATGTCGGAGCGTCCTCGGACAATCTTTTATTAGAGCAGACGGTAGATGTAACAGCAGAAAGTTCAAATGGTTCGAATAGTTCGGGCAGCTCCGGCAGTTCATCGGCGGTTACCGGTTCGGTGGCAGGCAGCTGGAAACAGGATTCCAACGGTTGGTGGTACAGCTATGCGAAGGGCGGATATGCCTCCGGTAAGTGGGAACAGATCCAGAATCAGTGGTACTACTTTGACACGGTAAACTGCAATATGGTGACCGGCTGGCTGGAGTTAAATGAAAACTGGTATTACTTTAATGAATCAACAGCGAATCAGGCAACCTATACGTTTAATGAGGAAAAGGGAACGTGGGTGTATTCGAATGATTCCGCGATTCCGTATGGAGCGATGTATGCGAACCGGGAAACTCCGGATGGATACTATGTAAATTCGAATGGTGAAAGGTCGAACTGATCGCATTTGCAGTAAAAAAAGGATGTCGGAAAATAGATAATTTTAATCAGAGGGTGCCGCCCAATCATCAAAACAGATGATTGGGCGGCACCCTCTGATTAATTACACCTTTTTCCTGACAGTTTATCTTTATCAGCCAATGCAGGTATGTCCCAAGACCAGTCTTTTGATCGTTTTACCAGACTTTTTGCAGGGAAGTATTCCAGTCTGCTGAAAACGGACTGTTATCCTCCTCCTTTATTTCCTCATATAACCGGCGTCTTTTATATGCCTGGGAATCGGTATCCTCGGGGGCATTGCCGCTCCAGTAGGAATAGCCGTAGAAATAACTGTTCATAAAGTCGTCCCAGGAAGTAAATTCCTGTTGGATCATCTGTGCAGTCACCAGGGATTTGTCCATGGCTTCTTCATAGGTATAGAATCCTGCAAGGTATCCCCAGCCTAACAGGGACATGGCCCGGCTTAAATCCCAGCCGGCGATGGCATGATCGCCATATGCGTTCTTTGCATCAAATGCGGCAAGCATGATTGTCTGCTCCTCATCGTCAAAGCCGTTGGTTTCCATGGCTGTGATCAAATCTTCTCTGGTCATACCTTCTGTTCCTGACTGGGCCAGGTAATCCAGGGCTTCGCTGTTATGACCTTTCGTGACCAGCCGTTCCACGGTTTCTTCCAGGGAAGCCTGATCGGTTACACCCCAGTCTCTTTCCAGCATGGTCTTCATGCTGGTTTCGATCATACTGCCTGGTTCATAGCCAGCCGGAATGTTCAAATCTCCCCCGTTTAATGAAGTGATGACAGCATAGGAGGCGTTAAACCACCGCAGTGTATCGGCGAGAGTCTCCGGCTCAGGGATCTCCAGCTCTTCGAATCCCAGATTTGTTTTTATGGAAGCTATTTTTTTGTCGTATCCCTTTGTGCCGGAGAACATGAGCAGATAATAGGCGCGTTCGGTCTCGCCGCATTCGATAAAGAGCTTGCCGCTGGCGCCGTTCTTCTGGGTCATGGTTCCGTCCTTGGCGATTGTCGCCGTCATGCCGGCAAGGGCAATGCTTTCTGTGTTGTCCAGCTCGGTGGTAGCCGCTGCTCCGTTTAAAAACAAAGCGTCGGCATAATTAAAGAAGTCTTCCAGGCTTTCTACGTTACTTCCCCCCTGCCCTAAGAGCTGTCCCTTTGTCATACCCATAATGACGGCTTCCATACCGTCATCACGGCTTAGGTTCATCAAATCAGTCAGTCCCATGGTGTCGCCTTCTGTCCATTCTCCTGGAAGGCTCACGGAAAACATACCGCTCTCTGCTGTGTAGGTGTTTAACGGCTCCTCTTTGACTGCGTCTGCGCCTTTGCAGCCGGTAAATAATGCCGCTGCCAGTATTGCGGCCGCGAGCACCCTCCAATTCTTCTGTAAGCTTTTCATTCTCGTTCTCCTTTGTTTGGTTTAGCTGCTGATTAAGTGCAGCTGATTTTATTATACAGGATATAGCGGTGCCCCTGGTGGGGAGTGATATGTAACCCGGTATAGAGGTAAATTAACTTTGCAGCTCCCTGATCAGTTCCCGAAGGCGGGATTTAATTCTGGTCCGGTGTATACCGGTGTAACCCTGTTTTTCCGCAAGCCGAAGCAGATACTCGCGGTATAATGCGACAATTTCAGGCTGCGAAATTTCAAATATTGTAAAGGGCTCCGAGGTGTGTACCAGGAGCGCTTTATTATTTTCTTTTACCATGATGGAACTCTCCTGTTCAAGGGGCTCTTCCAAAGGAACAAAATGATAGGTCTCACAAGTCTCCATAATATGCAGGATATTCTTCAGGTGCAGGGCATAAGTCTCCGGCGTATAGTAAAGGCGTTTTGCTGTACCATACGTGCAGACAATAGGGACAGTACCGGCTCGAACCTGTTCGGCGCTGGCCAGATGGACGATTTCAATCATGTTGTAATGGCTCCGGTCCTGTTTTTCCATTTCCTGATAATAAATTTCGCCCAAGTCTTTCAGTTCGGCATCTTCCCTTTGCTCAATCGTATTGTCGATTAACTCAAGCGGTGCGGTTACCCCGGAAAGGGAGAGCAGCTTTTGGATGCAGAAACCATGGGCAGCGTGAAAATTAACAACGCACTGGAGCAGATTCCGTGGTTGGGAATAGGTATTCAGCATGGGCCGGCACAGAGATAAGTAGTCCTGAAATTCAGCCTCTATGGCCTGGAGCAGCCTGGGGTCAGTGGTCAGCATTGATGCATAGCTGGAAGTTTGACCGGACATGGAATGAGAGGCAAGAGCAATCTGACCGGGCAGTAATAAAATAGTATGACGGTGGAGGCGGTCGCGGATATGAGGATAGAAGTATGCGTGTACCTTCCCGGTTATGTAGAGCGGCATCCAGCGGCTCAATGATTCCAATATCTGGTCCCCGGTATAGATAGACGGAATAATATGGCAAATCTCAAAACCCCTCTGTAAGCAGCCCAGCAGTCCGGCCTGCATACTGGCTGTAAAATCATAATCCTCCATCAGCCAGTCATCTGTTTCATCGGCCAGGATGCAGATCGTACATGGTTCCTGCCGGGTCTGCAGCTGCTGATACAAGGCCCGAACGGCGGCCCGTTTCCCCTCATTTCCATAGTAAATAAAATTTCCCTTGGAACTGATTGGTGGTGAGTACGAACTAACATTCGATGCGGCTTCCTCTATTTTCAGAGATTCAAAGGTCCGCATAAACCGTTCCACCCCATCTGCATTTCCGCTGAACCAGTGAAAGAGAAAATCCGACAACTGGCTTCGTTTCGCTGTTATAATCCGTTTGACTCCTGCCGTCTCAGCCAATGCACGCCGCTGATATTCCGTATTGCAGCGCTCTGAGAAATATAACGCCATACTGCGCAGGAGTTCGGGATTGCGGGGGACACCCCTCTTTCCATTGCGTAAACGGCTTATTATGGAAGGGTCAACCTGAATCGCCTGTGCGAGTTCCTTATTTTGTGTCTGGGTAAGATTCATAATAAAAAGCAATTTTTCATAGAACTGCATCGATCAGCCTCCTTTTTTTCAAGTATAGCACATAATCTCTCATTTAACAAGAAAATGGCATCTGAAATGACAATAAAGTGGCATTTTCATTTCGAGTACTTATGCTTGAAATATTGCTTAACATCATTTAAAATAAAGTAATTAAAGCCATTAGAAAATGTGTCATTAAAAATGACAAAAAATGCCATTTATTCAATAGCGGATGTTATCATGAGAAGGGCACACGATGAAATGAGGTAGGTACAGAACTATGCTGTTAGATAAGAAAATTTTAGTGGTAGAGGATAATGAGATCAACCGGATGACGCTATGCGCGATTCTGTCCTCCCAATACACGGTCCTGGAAGTGGAAAACGGAGCCCAGGCCCTTGCTGTATTGGAGAAATACAGGGAGGGGATCTCTTTGATTCTGCTGGATATTCAGATGCCTGTCATGGATGGATACACATTTCTTCGCCATTTTAAGGCAGATTCCCGATTTGCCTCTATTCCAGTCATTGTTACCACATCCAATGATCGTGAAGAAGACGAAGTGACTGCCCTTTCTTACGGAGCTACGGACTTCATTACCAAGCCTTACCGTGCCCAGGTTATCCTGCATCGCGCAGCCAGTATCATTCATCTGCGTGAAACCTCCGCATTGCTCAATCAGATTCAATATGACCGGGTAACGGGTGTATACAGTAAGGAATTTTTTTACCAGCAGGTCAGAGATATCCTTTTCAGGAATCCCGATGTGAAGTATGATATCCTCTGCTCTGACATTGAGAATTTTAAGTTAATCAATGATTCCTTTGGCGTCTCTGCAGGGGACCGGCTGCTGAAGCAGGTTGCAAAGCTGTGTACCCGGAGTCTGGGGGACCGCGGGATCTGCGGACGGCTGGGCGCGGACCAGTTCGCCTGCCTTCTGGAGCACAGGGAAGATTATGTGGATGAGATGTTCACCCAAACCGATGACCGGATCAACAATGGTTTTCATGACCAGAATGTAGTGATGAAGTATGGTATCTATATGGTAGAGGATCGTGAGGTGCCCGTCGAGCAGATGTGTGACCGGGCGCTTCTGGCGGCACAGAGCATCAAGGGGCGGTACGGAAAGCATTTTGCCTTATACGATGACGAGCTTAGAGGGACGCTGCTGCGTCGTCAGGCGATTACAGACGGCATGGAAAACGCCCTTGTCACGGGACAGTTTGAGGTCTATTTACAGCCAAAGTACCAGATCCGGGATGGCCGACTGGCAGGAGCTGAGGCGCTGGTGCGCTGGAATCACCCGGAATGGGGGTTACAGCCGCCAGCGGAGTTCATCCCTGTCTTTGAACGTAATGGTTTTATAACAAAGCTGGATCAGTACGTCTGGGAACGTGTATGCATTTTGCTGCGGGACTGGGATCGGAAAGGCTATCCCTGCATCAGCATCTCAGTTAATGTTTCGCGGATGGATATCCATAATGTGGATCTGGCTGCGGTTCTGACCGGTCTGGTTGAGCGTTACGGGCTCTCGCCTTCCCGTCTGCATCTGGAGATTACGGAAAGTGCCTACACGGAAACCTCCAGGCAGCTGATTGAGACTCTGGGCAATCTGCGAAAAATGGGTTTTATTATTGAAATGGATGATTTTGGCAGCGGTTATTCCTCCTTGAATATGCTCACAGAAATGCCGATTGATGTGCTGAAACTGGATATGAAGTTTATCCAGACTGAGATTAAAAGGCCGGCAAGTCAGGGAATCCTGCCCTTTATTGTAAGTCTGGCCCGTTGGATGAAGCTGAGTGTGGTCGCAGAGGGCGTGGAAACCCGGGAGCAGCTGGAGAGACTTCAAAACGGCGGCTGTGATTATGCCCAGGGCTATTACTTTGCCAAACCTATGCCTGCCGAGGCATTTGAGAAGATACTGACAGCACCGTCGTCAATCGGAGCCATAGAGGCCGGCCAGACCGCCGCACCAGAGGCCAGCGCCGGTTATAGAAAGAAAACAGCAATGACTGCCTGGGAGACTTTGCAGGCATTTTGCAGCGCCTGGTTTGAGAGACGCTGCGCAGCGGAAACTTACCTCTTTTTAGCTGAGGAGTTTTGTTTTGTGGGAACTGGCGAGAATGAATTCGCACACAGTCCACGGGAAATGGAAGAGTATCTGGAAAGGGATATTCTGGAGATTCCCGAGCCGTTTTCTGTAGAATTAATACCCTATCAGGAACAGGAGATTGACTCCCGGACCTGCAATCTGTCAGTAGGGATGAATCTGATAAATTCGCAGTACCGCTGGCGGTTAAGAGGCTTTTTTACTCTGGTCAGAGATCAGGGAAATCATTGGCGTTTTCGCACCCTGTGGTTTTCAGAGCCGGGGAGCAGCCAGATGGGGGAAGAGCATTACCCCCACACTCTGGTGGTGGAAAACATTGTCAGACAGCGTCAGGAGCTGCTCAATGCATCGCTGCCCGGCGGTATGATGGGCGGATACATCGAAAAGGGCTTTCCCTTCTATTTTGTCAACGGCCGTATGCTGGAGTATCTCGGCTATGCCGATGAGGCGGAATTTGTCGCTGATATTAAAGGAATGGTTTCCAACTGCATGCACCCTGCTGACCGGGATTTGGTGGAAGCGGAGGTTGCTGCCCAAATGGCAGTCCGGGGCGAATATATGGTAGAATACCGTATGAAGAAGCGGGACGATTCCTACATATGGGTACAGGATCTGGGGCATGAGGTTACCGCTGAGGATGGCAGGCCGGCCATAATATCGGTATGTATTGATATCACGGCGCAGAAAAAGGCTCAGGCTGAAATTATACATCTTTATAACAACGTTCCCGGCGCGGTATTCCGTGTACGGTATGATGAGAATTTTACTGTTGTGGATGCCAACGACGGACTGTATGAGTTTCTGGGTTATACCCGTGATGAGTTTATTGTAATCGGGAATGGGATGGCCGCAGTGGTTTATCCGGACGACTTGGAAGGTGTGCGGGAAAGACTGTTCACAGATGGGAGCTATGGGGATACCGTACAGGATGAACATCGGTTAGTCTGCAGAGACGGAAGTGTTAAGTGGATATCGATGAAGGCCCAGCTGATGCCCGGAGATGACGGTGAGCTATATTTTTACGGTGTCTTTGTAGATGTTACGGACCAGAAACTGGCCCAGATCCAGATCAGGGAGTTATACGAAAAGGAACTGGCCTATTTTACACAGACAGCTTTGATGGATGGAAGCATTCAGGGGCGTGTCAATGTCACACAGAATAAGGTCGAGAACTATCAGGCCACGGACATCGCAGCCATCGCAAAGGCTGGGGATTCCTATGAACAGGCAATCAGAAAACTGGCGGATTCCTCAACAGATACCGATTATGGTGAATATATCAGCATGGCTCTCGGAAGGGCACGCGTGCTGGAAGAGTTTTCCGCCGGAAAAACAGATATTCATTTCGAGTTTTTACGGAAACAGACGGATGGCGGTGTTTTCTGGAGCAAAACTAATTTCAAATTCCATAAGAACCCTGAAAGCGGTGACGTAATCGCTTTCTTCTATACAATTGATGTTACAGAGCAGAAGATACAGGCGCAGCTTCTTGATAAAGTGACTGAGCTGGATTACGAGATTATTTCCGACGTTGATATTCGCAATGATACCTATCAAGTAGTCTCTTTTCACCCGGAAGCAGCAGGTATGATGCCAGTGAAAGGCCATTTTCAGGAAGAGGCCAGAAAAATCGCAGCAGCTTTTATGGAGGAAGGCATTGGGCGTGAGTATCTCGCAAAATTGAATTTCGGTTATATGCGGAAAACATTGGCTGAACACGGCAGCTATAACTTCATGGCCGAAATCCGTGACAAACACAATCATTCCCATGTAAAGCGGTATCAGGTTTTTTACATCAGCCAGGAACTGGGACGCGTGTGCATTGCACGTACTGATGTAACGGATATCATTCGCCAGGAACAGCAGCAGAAAGAGATCCTTTCAGCTGCCCTGACTGCTGCGGAGCAGGCAAATGCAGCAAAAACGGACTTTCTCTCCCGGATGAGCCATGAGATCCGCACCCCTATGAATGCCATCATCGGCATGAGCGCTATTGCTGCCCAGGCTGTTGGCAATGATGAGCAGATTGCAGAGTGCATCTCTAAAATAGGAATCTCCTCCCGTTTCCTGCTCTCGCTCATCAATGATATTCTGGATATGAGCCGGATTGAAAGCGGAAAGATGCTGTTGAAGAATGAGAAAATACCCATGGAGGATTTTCTGAACGGCCTCAATGTCATCTGTTACAGTCAGGCAGAGGCAAAAGGCGTGGATTACGAGTGTATTGCAGCCCCAACCCTGGACGATTGTTATATCGGGGATGCCATGAAGCTGCAGCAGGTCCTGCTCAACATCTTATCCAATGCCATCAAGTTTACAGGTGAGGGCGGCAAGGTAACCTTTTCCGCTGAACTTCGCAAAAAAATTAAAAACGGCGCTGAACTGCGTTTTATTGTCAATGACAACGGTATCGGTATCAGTGAGGATTTCCTTCACCACATATTTGAGCCTTTCGCCCAGGAGTCCATGGGAACCACTGCTATATACGGAGGTACGGGACTGGGACTGGCCATATCGAAAAGTATTGTTGACATGATGAGCGGGAAAATCACGGTGCGTTCCATCAAAGGTATCGGCTCAGAATTCATTGTGGATGTGCAGTTGGGCGTTACAGATGAAGAATTGCACCGCCGTAACAGGAAAAGGACAAATCCCCATTTTTCTGCTTTGAAAACGCTGGTGGTGGATGACGATGTAATGGTGTGTGAAAGCGCGGTAGCTACGCTTAAGGAGATGGGGATTACTGCTGAATGGGCAGACAGCGGCCATAAGGCCATTAAACAGATACAGGAATTGTACGAGGCCGGCAGGCATTACGATATGATTCTGGTTGACTGGAAGATGCCTGAAATGGACGGAATCGAGACTGCCCGGCGTATCCGTGCGATAGTTGGTCCGGAGGTTACGATTATTATCATGACTGCGTATGACTGGGCAGCCATTGAGCATGAGGCAAAGTCGGCAGGGGTAAATCTTCTGATGAGCAAGCCCATGTTCAAATCATCCCTGATTTCCGCTTTCACCAGAGTATTAGGCGAGAAGGAGGAGACCGGGGCAGGGAATGATCCTGTAATATACGACTTTACCGGGCGCCGGGTTCTTCTGGTAGAGGACAATGCGATCAATACCGAAGTAGCTGTGATTATTCTTGAGAGCAGGGGATTTGTTGTGGATACTGCGGAAAATGGACTGCGGGCCATTGAGATGTTCAGTAAGTCCGAAGCAGGCAGTTATGACGCTATCCTCATGGATATCCGGATGCCTCAAATGGATGGGCTGACGGCTGCCAACAACATACGGCATATGACCAACGCCGATGCCGGGACTATCCCGATCATTGCCATGACGGCCAATGCTTTTGACGAGGATATTGAAAAGAGTAAAGCTGCCGGGATGAATGCGCATCTGGCAAAGCCGATTGAGCCGGAACGGCTGTTTCGGGTCCTGTATGATTTTATTCTGGGCCGAGAGGAGGAATAAACAATGACAGATGTGATGAATCATGAACTGAAAGCAATCCTCGACAGTATCCCCAGCGGTATGTGCATCTACCGTGTGGAACAGGAACGGCTTTATCCACTGTATCATAACCCGGCCTTCTTTAAAGTTTTAGGACCGTCAAAAAGGCACGCCCAGGTCAGGGAGCAGGTATCGTTCGCCGGCGTTCATGAGGATGACCGCGCCGCTTTGCAAAAAGAACTGGCCGGTCTGCTGGCAGGTGGAGATATGCTGCGGCATACCTGCAGGCTTTTTCATGAAGAACTGGAGGAATACCGGTGGATATGTATGGAAGGTGCCCGAAGAGCGGCGTCTGATGGCAGTGTGTTTTTGTATGTGGTTTACAGCGATGTGACAGAACAGAAGCGGCTTGAGCAGTACTTTCAAAATACTCTGCAGAATCTTCCCGGCGGGGTAGTGGTAGTCCGCTATGAAGAGGATGGCAGCATTATCCCGGAATATATTTCGGAAGGTCTTGCAGTAACCACTGATATGCCGCTTGAGGATACCTGGGAGTTATATCGCCAGGATGCCCTGACAGGCGTACATCCAGACGATCTGGAACGTGTGCGTCAGCAGCTGGATGCATATTTTGTCAGTGGAAAGAGCCAATGGGAGATCGAGTACCGGCTCTTAAAAGGGTCAGGAGGCTATGTATGGGTAAAGAACACCCTTTCGCTCATCGAGCATGAGGGCGGCGAAAAGAAGATATATTCCATCTTCAACGATATGACAAAAGAGCGTGAAGAACGTGCCCGTGTCCGGCAGAATTACAATGATCTGCTGCTGCAGCATCATCAGAAGTCGGACCCCAACGCCCTGGTGATGGGGCACTGCAATATCACTGAGGACAGGATCATACAGATCAGCGATCAGACCGGAGCCGGGCTTTTAGATAGATTTGGAGTTGTCCGGGAGGATTTTTTTACCGGTCTGTCCGGGTTGATTGTGGAGGAAGAAGACCGGAAAAATTTCCGGAACACCTTTCTGCGCGCCCCCTCGCTGGCCGCTTTTGAGCGTGGAGAAACTGTAAAAATACAGGAGGTCTACGTTCAGCTGCCAGGAGAGGAATCAGGGCGTTATGTAAAATTTGAAATGAAGATGGTGGCTACACCGGACAGCGGCGATGTCACGGGTATCTTGACGGTTACAGATATTACAGAACAGATTATTTCCGACCGGATCGCTCGCCGGCTGTCGGTCAGTGGTTATGATTTTGTAGCGGATGTGGACTTAAAGCGTGACACCTACAAGATACTGTCCCAGGATGAAAATGCCAGATGCATGCCGCTTAAAAAGGGGATTCACTCATACCGGGTGACCCAGCTGCTAAAGTGCGGGATTGTACCAAGGGACCGGGAACAATTTCGGAAGGGTCTTGATCCTGAACGTATGCTTAACAGGCTGAAACAGGGAAGGACCTATACATTTGCCTATTCCATGGTTGACAACGAAGATATCCGAACCAAGAATATCACGGTTTCCCCCATTGACCTGCGGCTGGGCAGGGTATGTCTTACCAGGACGGATATTACGGATTCTATCCGGGAACAGCGGCTGCTGCTCCGGGCGGTTGCCTGTATCTGTGAACTGGCCGCCTTCATTGACGTTGCTGCAGGGACCTTTCTCATGTATACCAGGGAGATGATTCTGGAAAATCTGCCGCCCCATGCCGCGCAGAACTATAATACGGTTTTGGATAAACTGGCAGGCAGCTATGGGACGGCGTGCGGCCATGAGGAGGTGAAAAGTAATTTTCGTCTGGAAACTCTGCTGCGGCAGTTGAAAGAGAAGCCGGACGGCTACGAATTTGTCCTTCCTTATCAGAGCGGAGACAGTCTGCGGTATAAGCAGATCAATGTTTTGTGGGGGGATCAGAATCATAAGACAGTCTGCCTGCTGCGGGCAGATGTGACGGATATGCTGGCGGCAGAACGGGAAGTGAAGGCAGAGCTGGAACGGGCCCTTCTGCTGTCCCGTGAAGCCAGTCTCGCCAAAAGTGATTTTCTGTCTGCAATGAGTCATGACATCCGCACACCTATGAATGCGATCATGGGAATGACCACATTGGCAAAGGCCAACAGCGGTGATCCCCTTAAGGTTCGGGACTGCCTGCAAAAAATATCTTCCGCCTCCATTCATCTGCTGAACTTAATTAATGATGTGCTGGACATGAACCGAATTGAGAGGTCACAGATTACATTGAACCGGGAGCGGATATACTTATCGGAATTGGTACAGCAGGTTGGGGAGATTATTGTTCCCCAGGCAGAACAGGCGGGGCTGAACTATGAGATTCAGCTTGGCGAGATAGAAAACTCCTGTTTTTACGGCGATACCCTGCGTCTCTCCCAGATCCTCATTAATGTTTTAGGCAATGCGGTCAAGTTCACACCGCGGGGAGGGACTGTGCGTTTTAAAGTGGAGGAACTTTCTGCGCTGTCGGATACCCAGTGGGTATCTTACCGTTTCACGATCAGCGACACGGGAATCGGTATGGAGGAAGAGACGCTGGCACATCTCTTTGAACCCTTTGTCCGCAGCCGTGTCGTATCCCGGGTGGAAGGGACAGGACTGGGCCTGAGTATTGTCAAGGGGCTGGTCGACCTGATGGGAGGCAGTATAACCGTTCAGAGCGAATTGGAAAAGGGTACAGTATTTATCATTGAGCTCAAAGGCGAGATCGTGTCATCCGGCCACAGTCAGCTTGCCCCGGAACCGCCTTCAGAAGCTGTAAAGGACGATCTTTTTTCAGGACGCCGCTTTCTGATCGCGGAAGACAACGCGATCAACGCAGAAATCATTTCCGAACTCCTGCGTATGTGGGGAGCACAAATCGAAGTCAAAGGTGACGGGGCGCTGGCCGTGGAAGCATTCTGTGCTGCGGCACCGGGAACCTACGATGCCATCCTGATGGATATTCAGATGCCTGAGATGGACGGCTATGAGGCTGCCCGGACCATCAGAGCGAACCGAAGACCAGATGCCGGAACCATTCCCATTATCGCCATGACTGCCAACGCTTTTGAACAGGATGTGAAAGCGGCTATGGAAGCCGGGATGAACGCTCACATTGCGAAGCCTCTGGATGTGAACGTTCTGTATGAAAAGCTGGCCAGGGAACTGGAATAATCGTGGTTAAAGATGCAAAATCTTCGGGTGAATTTATTTGAGGAGAGATACCGCGTGTTGAATGACAAAAAGATAAAGCAAACAATCATCGCCATATTTTTAATACTTCTTCTGCTATCGGTTCTTATCATTTTTATGCTGTCAAAAGCTGAGAAAAAGAGAAATATTGTGCAGGCAGAATATATAATGGCCAGTGAAATCAGCAAGGTTCAATATGCGATTGATTCCCGTTTGTTAAATACAGAAATACTTGAAATGATTATAGTTAATAACCATGGTACGGTTACAGATTTTGAAATGATAGCTGAGCGTTTATATGAAAATGATCCCGCAATCCGTTGTTTACAGCTGGCGCCGGATGGAAACGTGACCTATGTTTATCCATTGGAAGGCAACGAAAGTGCGTTCGGCAGCCTTTTTGATCATCCGGACAGAAGATCGGAAGCCATGTATGCCAGAGATACCGGAAAGATGACTTTGGCAGGACCGTATGAACTTTCCCAGGGGGGCCTTGGTCTGGTGGCCAGAAATCCTATTTATTTGGAGAACAGGCATCAGGAGGGTACCTTTTGGGGGTTCAGTGTGGTTGTACTGAACGTACCGGAAATATTTAATAAAGCAGAACTGGAAAGCTTATCAGATCAGGGATATTCCTATCGAATATACAGAGTAAGGCCTGAAAATGAGGAAGTCCAAATCATTTCCAGTAACACAGAAAGCGATATGCGGGATGCTGTAGAGGGTGAGATTACTGTTCCAAACGGAACCTGGTATTTAAGTCTTCGTCCTAAAATCGGATGGGTTTCATGGAAAAACATTGTTTTGGAAAGTATGGTAGCCCTGATCCTCAATACGCTGCTTCTATTGCTGACCTATGGAGGGCTTACGATCGTGCAGCAGAAAAAGAAAATGACGGAACTGGCCAATACAGATCCGCTCACAGGTTTATATAATGTCCGGTATTTTATGACAACAATCAAGCAGTTATACGAATGCAGACAGTCATTTGGAGTTCTTTATCTGGATCTGAATAAATTTAAGGAAGTCAATGACCAGTATGGACATGATACGGGAGATAAGCTTCTCGTGGAGGTAGCGGCACGAATCGGAGACTGCCTTAAAAAAGAAGATATCTTGTTCCGCATAGGCGGAGATGAATTTTGTATCGTAGTTATGGATACAAATTCCGGCGATTTTTATGACGCTCTGATCAGGCGGATTGTGGAGCGGATTTCCAGGCCCTATGCAGTAGCAGATATTGTACTGTATCCTGGTATCAGCTGCGGCTATTCAAGATTTCCGGAAGATCAGTCCGATATCGAAAAATTGATTCAGGAGGCGGACAGAAATATGTATACAATGAAAAATATGTGAGCAAAATCCCGGGATTAGAAATCCCGGGATTTTGTGCCTTTAAAAATCATTTAAATCAGGAATCAGGAGTTTTTCAGCCTCATGAATACCGAGCTCTGGCAGGACGTCCACGATTTTCCGCAGCTCATGGAGTAGCAGAAATTCCAGGTCGGAGGAAAAACTGTGGAACTCCTTCTGCTCCAGTGAGGTGATCATATGTTCAATAAACGGAGTGAAAAATATATCAGCCTCCTCTTTCGTTCTGATTATTCTTTCAAGGGGATATCCCCAAAAGAGGAGACGGAGCAGTTCTGAATAAATGGTGCGAAGAGTCTGACAAGGGGCATGGACGGATATCTGGAACAGGGAAACATAGATCACTCTTTCACAGTGTTCCCGGCGTTTTAACTCATGAAGGTATTGCAGCCACTGGCAAAGTACGGTGTCATCCATAGCGGCGAGTGTGAAATCAGATACAGCTTTTCCGGATAAGGCAAAGATCTGAAGGCTTTCAGCAAGGTCCAAAAGCCGTCGACGAAGGTCCGGATGTGTAAAATCACAGTTTTCTGCACCCTGGGAAAACGGCAGCACACGAGCTCCAAGAGGCCTGGAGGATTTGACTGCTCCGATGCTGTTTAACAGGCAGATTGCCCGACGGACCGTACTCACGGAAACACTCTTTTCTGCAGAGAGGCGTTCAGCTGACGGCAGATAGCTTCCAACCGGATAAGTCCCCCGGCCGATCTCTGTTAAAAGTTCCATTGCAAGGGAGTAGCGCAGCTGTGCCGATCTTTCGTAGGCATCCCAGCGAAAGGCGTTTTCTAATCCTTGCGGCTGTTTATCAGGGATAGTGACACTGTACGTGGAAATTCGTTCTTTATAAAAACTATGTAATGTTCTTGAGAATTCAGCCTGAATCACGCGCAGGGTCTCGGGAAGTTCACTCCAGTTACCTTCAAGGCACAGGGCCGCCGCCGTCTGTATCTGTCTGAAGGTTTTTTCTTTTAGCTGCCTGTTATCAATCACATTACAGAAAGAACCGTAAAAGTACAGATAAAGATATCTGGTAAGCCGCATGAAAAGTTCATTTCCCAGAACTTCATATTTGCGGTCCAGAAGTTTCCAAATTCCATACAGGCTCTGCAAATGCCCGCTGTCAGCTGAGTAAACCTGGTCTTTCCAAGTCAGTGCTCCATATTTCAACGCATAGCATTGGGCCTGTCCCAACAGTGGCCATATGCTGCTGCTCAAATCAAATAAGGATTCTCTGCGTTCTGCATAGAAAGTCTGTATATGCTGTTCGATTTCTTCCGGTGCAAATTTTACGGTTACTTTTGCCCCGGCTTTTTTGGATAGAGAGATGTATCCTTCCTGCCGCAGCCGGTGATATGCGGGATTCACCGTATCCAGAGATGTATGAAATTGCCTGCATGCTTCCTCCAGTGCAGGCAGCTTTTCTCCATACCTGTAGTAACCAAATTGAATCTGTGTGAGGTAAAATTTGTATATTGCCTGATGCAGTTCCATACCCTTGTCTGCAATCATTTCGTTCCCTCCTGTCATGTATTATTATAATATAACATTTTCTGTTCCTGTTTTCTACAAAATCCGATGATTTGTTGCTATTTGTATCAAGCTTTGCTATACTCATATTAAAAGTGATGCTGAGCGAATAACATAAATGTGGCTAAAAACATAAAAACTCTAAATATATACATAAATGAGTTGATTATTATGAAATATATGCAACAGAAAAGGAACAAGGCATTTAAGTATCCGGGTACAGCGGATATTTGAATGCCTTGTTTGTATTTGGATAAACTAAAAGAAATTATGTCCGTTTATAGGAGGTTATCATGAGAAGATTAGAAGAAAAGAAGTGGAGAATCGTCACAGAAGAGAGCATCCGCAAATACTGTGAATGGCTGTCCAATTGCGAAAAAAGTGTAGGAACTATAGAAAAATACCGGTATTATCTGCTGCAGTTCCGTAATTATACGAGGGAAAGAAATGTTGACCAGGGAATTGTTCTTATGTGGAAGCATTATTTGAGAAGCCGTTTTGCACCTGTCACGGTGAATGGAGCTTTATCAGCGATTAACGGTTACTTTAAATTTTACCATTGGGAGGACTGCGGCGTCAGATTTATAAAAATCGGTGTAAGTCCATTCTGTCAGGAGAGCCGGGAACTGTCGAAGGAAGAGTATCAGAGACTGGTAGAAGCCGCGATAAACAGAGGAAATGAAAGGCTTTCACTTTTAATTCAGACGATCTGTTCCAGCGGAATCCGTATATCCGAACTTGTATATGTGACGGTTGAAGCCGTACAGAAAGGAAAAGCAGAAGTTGACTGTAAAGGAAGAGTGCGCACAGTACTTTTGACAAAGCAGCTCTGTGTCATGCTGCTTGAGTATGCAAAACGCCGGGGGATCACGGAGGGGACGATCTTTATTACAAGAAACGGAAATGCGCTGGACCGCAGCAATATCTGGAGGGAAATGAAAGCTCTTGGAGCAGAGGCAGGAGTGGAAAAAGACAAGATATTTCCCCATAACTTAAGACATCTTTTTGCCAAAACATACTATGCGGCTGAAAAAGATATATCAAAGCTGGCAGATATTTTGGGACACAGCGACGTGAATACGACACGGATTTATACGAGAGAAAGCGGGAACCGTCACCGGATGCAGCTGGAGAATCTGGGACTGTTGGTAACCGCATACAACAGAATATCTATTTTGTTGTAAAAATATAATATCAAAATTAAATTTAAATCGATTATACTACATATTTTTTTTAAAATCTATATATTTCTTCTTTTTTTTCTATTTTTCGACACAAAAAGCAGATCAAATTTTAAAAATAAAATTCGACCTGCTTTAAAAACGCGCATATTAAGAGAGCATATCCGGTAATTTTCACCAGTATCCCAATCTAACGTTTTCCCCCCGTTTTTTTACAACAAAATAGATATTCGGTTGTAAAAGGAGGAAACCATACATGACAGGAATCCGTGAACCATGTTTGCTGCTGTTGTTTTCGTTCTGTCTGACTGCTGCCTGGAGTCCGCCGGCTTGTGGAATGAGCACAATGGAAGATACCCAGGCATCGGAGCGTGTCTTGGGGCAAATAGGCCAATCCGCCGAGGATATGACCGGCAGAATACCTGAGTATGAGGTCTGTGGAGAGAAGCTGCTGGACCAAATGAAAGAGGAAGCTGATTTTTCCGTCTGGAAAGACACCGGGATTATATTCAATACGGTGGAGGAGGCCGTATCCTTTGGCCGCTATTTTTACCGTTATATTTATCTGGGAAAACAGAAGATAAATATAGCGGCAGGTGAGAGTGGGAATGAGAGTACTGTCTATGTACAGTGTGATGATCCCGGCCGGGCCGCCGCACAGCACAGGCAGGTGGAAGCAAGACTGAGGGAAATCGCGGAAGCAGGAGCTGGAATGGGCGAAAGAGAAAAAGCGTCTTTTTTTTATGAATGGGTCTACAGCAATGTGGAATATGACTCGGAGCTTAAGAAGAAAACCGTCTATGAAGCTGTTATTGAAGGGCGTTCCGTATGCTGGGGCTATGTCTCTGCTTACCTGACACTGTGCAGAATGTCGGGGCTTATCTGTGAACCGGTCTATGGAGGGAACCACGCATGGAACCGGGTTCAAATTGATGGGAGGTGGAACTATTGCGATATTACGTGGGACAGGGGCCTGGGCGAACGCCGTTGGAAGCTGGTGCCAGAAGAAGAAATGGAGGCAGATCCCATGCACAGGGGGCTATTGTGAGAACCGGCAAAAGCAGCCGAACCGGCTCCGGGGGTACATTGCGGAAGTATCATCGGATGACCGAATTCCGCAGAGCAGAAAGACGGCGGCAGCTCCAAAGAAAAGTCATTAAAATTTTGACAGTAGCCGGTTTTACGATGCTTGCAGCAGCAAAGGCTTATTCTTTCGTTTCGGAAGGCGCTTCCAGACAGGATTATATTCAGGTACCGCCGCTTACAGAGGTTCTGGAGAGTGCTGAAGCTCCCGGCAGCATAGATGAAACGGCGGAGAGCGCCGCGCTTGTGGAACTGCCTGAAACGGAGGTGGCGAAGGCACCTCTCCCGGAGAGCCGTGCTGATATGGAAGAAATGGTCAATTTAGGTGAATTTGAGATGACCGGCTATTGCGGATGCGATATCTGCTGCGGAACAAAAGCTGTTAAACTGACAAAGATGGAAACCGTACCAAAGCCTGAATATACGGTTGCGGCGGATCCTGAAGTGATTCCCCTGGGAAGCAGTATAGTGATCAATGGTGTGACTTACCATGTGGAAGATGTGGGGCAGGCGATCAAGGGAAAAAGTATTGATATTTTTTTTGCAACTCATGAAGAGGCAATTGAGTTTGGACGTCAGAAAATGACTGTATATTTAAAACAGTCCCTATAAAGGGGTTTTGATAGATAATTTATTGAATTGGATTGGAAGGATAACAGGATGAAAAAAAGGAAATTTACAGTTACGGCTGCCGTGTTTGTATTGTCGGCAATACTCCTGTCAGAGACTCAGATGAAAACTGTGTATGCGGTGGAGGGCTGGACCAATGACAGCGGGGAATGGATGTATCTGGATAAGAGTGACCAGCCGGTGACCGAGGTATGGAAACAGTCAAAGGATTCATGGTTTTATCTGGATTCAGAAGGAAGAATGGTGAGAGACAGCTTCATTGAACTGGGAAATGGACTGTACTATGCAGATTTGGATGGAAGAAGGGTTCAAAACAACTGGGTCTGGTCGGAAGGAAGGGAACCGGAGGGATATGCAGATGGCTGGTATTATTTTGGAGATAATGGAAAAGCGTATCGGAGAACCAGTGGTTTTAAGCGTGTAATTGGCGGAAAGACATACGTATTCGACGAGAAAGGAAAGATGCTTACCGGCTGGATTAATGAGTCAGGAGAATCTCTGACGGAAGATGACAATCCACTGGTTGACGGCCTATACTATGCGGGAGAAGATGGAGCACTGTATAGTAATGTCTGGATGGATTACGGTTCTGTGACGCTGGGAGCTGCCGACGGGCTGGAGAGCAGCATTACCGGACGGAATTACAGCGAGTATAAAGAGGTGTGGCTGTATTTTGACAGTAATTTCAAAAAGCTGAAAAGCAATGGTGACAGAATTAAGCAGAAGACCATCGATGGCAATACTTACGGGTTTGATGAATACGGAATCATGCTTCCATGGTGGAGTCAGGTGGCCAGTGTAAGCAACGCAGACAGAAGTAATCCCACGAGCTCGGAGTCCGCTAAATACTTTGCCAGCTATGACGGCGGACGGCTCTTAAAGAATGCGTGGTTCTGGATGTGTCCTTCGGAAAATCTGGATGAACAGGATTACAGCGATGGAGAGTACAGCTGGTGGCATACGGACCAGAAGGGAGAGGTGTACCGGAACCAGATCAGGAAGGTCTATGACAGGTATTATGCATTTGACGGATTAGGAAGAATGCGCACCGGATTTGTGCTGTTTGACGGGAGGGACGCTTTTGTAGCCTCTTATGATACGAATGACTGGACTGCGGAGAGTTTTATCAATGGTGATCTTTACGGTCTGGAGAAGGCAGATTTATACCTGTTTTCTCCGGATGAACTCAATGACGGTTCCATGCAGACCGGCGCAGAAGTAAAGGTGGAACTGGATGATGGGATTTATACCTTTGGTTTTGGAAGCAACGGCATTGCGTACGGCAGCCGGAATAAACTTCGTAAAACGAAGAACTCCTTTTATATTAATGGTCTGAGACTGGAAGCAGATCCGGAATACGGTTACGGTGTGGTTCAGGAGGACGGAGAGACTTACCGTGTCGTTGGAACTAATGGCAAAATTATGTCGGGAGATAAAAAGGTCATAAAGGACAAAGAAGGCGGGTGGCTGATTCTTTTAAACGGCAGATTCGCAGCCAGAGTAGAAGATGATGATAAGCCGAGGTGGTACAATGGAGACGAAGGACCGGGTTTCTATCATTATGATCAAAGCAGCAAAGAGGACAAGTACTCTGGCGGCCTGATCGTAAATTATGATTCGGATGCGGTTCTGGATAATCTGCCTGATGAGGAACGGCTGAATTTTGAATAGAAAGAGGTTTAGGACAATGGATAAAATTCAAAAAGGTAATTCTGCGGTGAAGGGATTGAAGCTGCGGAGAATTATAAAAAAAGGAACTGCATCCCTGCTTGCCGTTGCCCTTGCTTTTCTGCCGCCGGTACCTGGGCTGACCATAACTGCCTTGGCGGCGGGAACGGAACTTCAACCGGCACAGGGGATGAAAAGCAATGGCGGCGGACTGACAACTGCTTATAAATGGAATCAGAAAAGTACGGGCCGCTTTGATATTGAAGGTATAGAAGACGCCTCGCTGATTGGAGCAGAAAACCCTTATACGGGAGACAGGCTGGCCTCCGTTATAACGACGTACAGTCATGGGGGCTATGAAACGGTTATACAGAAACTGGGCGAATCGGCAGGAAGGAAAGAGGTAAGAATCCCGACCAATGGCGGAGTGCAGACCTTCGACGATCTGGGAGTCGAAATGCAGATGAAGGTATATCCCAGCCTGGATCAGAAATGGATCATGGTCGATTATATCGTCTATAACAAGACAAATAAAGATAACCCGGTTCAGATTGCCAGCGCTACCGATGTACAGGTAGGTGGAAGAAGCGGCGCCGGCGCCGGTGATCCGGCTGATGCCTCCACTCTGACTGCAAACAGCCGCGGGTTTCATATGGTTAATGAACAGACGCAGCAGACATTTGACTGTATTTATAATGACGACAGTCTGGGACTGACAGAACCGACTACAAAGTGGGTAGGAAAATACAACACCAGGAGCAATAATTATTTTACGGATGGGCCTCACAGTGTTTCGAGGGTGGATTCCGAACTGGCCTATTCCTGGACAATTCCCTTAAGACCGTACGAGACAGCAGTCAGAAGGGTAGCATTTGGAGCCAGAGGTCCGTCTTACTACGTATCGGCAGCCTATGGAAACGATAACAGCATTGGCGCTTACGATACGCCCCTTAAGACGCTGGAAGCGGCCATTAATAAGATTGGCAGCAATGTCGGTTATGTCTATATACAGGATTATGGTGAACTGACCTCTGCCGTCACGGTTCCTTCCGGTGCCAATATTACTTTTATGAGTTCCGATTACAGCCGTACGGGTACTCCCATTGATGATATTATAACGGTTCGCAGAAATGCGGGACTGGTATCGGGGCCCATGTTTCGTACAAATGGGGGGACCATGCGTTTCAGCAATCTGGTGCTGGATGGAAACCGGGAAGGAGCCGCAGGCAATACTGCCCCTATCCTTTCTGCGGACAGCGGAACGATCGGTATCATGAGCGGAGCCGCTCTCCAGAATAACCAGGTAAAAGCAAATGGGACAGGAAGCGCGATCCAGATATCAGGAAGCGCGAATCTGGAAATGAACTACGGAACAGTTACCGGTAATATATCAGGCGACAGAGGTGCGGTTAATTTCGACAGTACGGGAAAGTTTACGGTACAAAACCTGGTTACAATTGAAGGAAATACGCTGAGCAGCGGTGAGAAGGCAAACGTATATCTGCCTGCCGGAAAGTATATGACGGTTGCAGGGGATCTGGACGCTTCGGCGATTGGCATTACGACCGCGCAGCTGCCGGACGCCTCGGCGAATGGAACATCGACACAGGACTCCCAGGAGATAAAAGTGGCAGTACCTTTGGCAGGCAGTGCGGTTGATATATCGCCAAGTCCATTCGTGGATAATTTTTCTGCTGACAGGGCGGGAAGTGAAGGAACCGGACTGTATGTTACCTCCGGCACGGCCGGTCTGACAGGAGCCGGCGCAAATCATGACAGAAATACGGTGCTGAAGAAAAATGGCTATCAGATTACATTTTTTATCAAAGATGCAAATACAGGAGGCGGAATCTCCGGTGCACCTGCAATCCCGGCGGTAACGTATGGGTCGGGAGAAAGTGTGAATCTGTCTGTGCCGCCTGAAGTGACCGGCTATGAGCTGGCAGGCATTTCCATTGAACAGGGATTGTCGGCTCTGCTGCAGGCACAGCTTACGCCGGGCAGTGATTATGGCAAAGTGACAGGAACCATGCCTAACCAGGATGTGACGATAGACTATGAATACCGAAAGGTAGATTCCAGCATCAATTTTGAAGCAAACGGGGGAACTCCGCAGCCTCCTTCCCTGACGGGAATGGCCGGCAACAGCATCAACGCGCTGATGCCAAGCGTCAGCCGCTATGGATACGTTTTCCGCGGCTGGAGCACTGTCAATGACTGGGAGCATCCAGACTTTATTACCGGACTTCCGGCAGTGTACCCGGAAACGCCGGTTACATACTATGCAGTCTTTGAACCGGACCCAGGCGTAAAGTTTAACTATACGGTGGAATACTCCAACCAGAACGGTGATATCGTATTTCAGACTGGTACGGAGGAAAATGCGTACAGCGTAGAAGCGGCGATCCAGGCCCGGAAAAAAGACATACATGGATACATCTGGAGTCTGGCGGATTCGGGAACCACGCCGACTGAGTTTAATTACAGCGGAACCAGCCAGCCGATTGGCCAGTTTAATGGTTCAAACGGTACTTTTACGGGAACTATGCCGGGCCAGGATGCTACAGTGCGGTATCGCTATACGGTGGATTACGGCAATGCGGCCGCTCAGTCCCTGCTTACCGTACGCCATGAGACGGCGGGAGGCACTACGGTTTCGGCTGACCAGACATCAGGACACTATCCGGAAGAAACGGTTACAGCCCGGCCTGTGACAAAGTATGGATATGAATGTGTGGATGCGCGCATTGATGCCGGATCTGCGGCAGATGATACAGACGGTCATCTGGTCAGCGGACTTCAGGGAGATTTTGACGACAGCCGGGTCTTCCGTGGAGTGATGCCGAATCAGCCGGTGACAATAACATATCTTTATGAGCCAACAGAGGAGGGATATCCTCTGACTGTGGAATATCAGGACAACGGAACTTCGGATGACAGACTCAAAAATATCCGGGAGCCTCTGGTGCATCTGCATCAGGCGGAGGAAGCGGTGGGACTGGCCTGTGCCCAGGGTCCGGTCACATACCAGCAGCCATACGGCTATCAGATGGCAGCGAAATCGATCAGTCCGGCAACAACCCTGATCAGCTGGAATGGAAATGACTTTACAGGAACCATGCCAAATGACAGCGAGACAGTGGTTTACCGCCACAGCCGTATACCGGCGTTGTGGGCAGATATAACGTATCTTGCAGGAACCCATGGAAGCCTGAATGCGGGAGAGGGTATGTCCTCAGACGTTCGGGCGCAGGGAGATGGCAGCTTTAAGGCCAGTGCCCTGATCAATAATGGTTCGGAGCAGGGAGAAGAATTCGGCTATACGCTGGGGGTAATGAAGGAAAAACATCTGATGCCGGGAACCAGTGCGGATAACTACTATCGTTTGGGAGGCTGGTTTGTGGATGGGAATCACAATGGAATTCTGGATAACGGGGAGACTCTTCTGGATGAAGAAACCCGTTTCACAGGAGAGACTGTTCTGACTGCATACTTTGAAGAAGATCCGTCGAAATGGGTGGATATCCATTTTGAGGCAGGCGCTCATGGAAGTATTCTTGCAGGAGAAACACGGAGTCTCCACACGACCTATGATAGAAAGTGGAGTGATATCACGGGAAGCCTGCCACAGTATGTACCGGAGGTGAATTATCTGGCTGACCGGTGGTATGCAGGGGAGACGCCTGTGACCAGTGAAACAGGCCTTGTAAACGGCCAGGTATATACAATCAGGTTCCGTCCGGATCCGGATATATTCGGGACGGATGTGGCGCAGCCAGAGACAGCGGCCGGGTTAAATACCCGGGGAAAAGGACGGATCACTGTATTTAATACGACCCCGGGATATCAGTATATTCTGACAGATTCATCAGGAAAAATTCTGGAAACGATTCGCGGAAATGAATTGACGGGCCGTGTGGTGTTTGACAACCTGTATCCGGGTGCTGAATATAAGGTATACGAAACAGACGGCGCGGCGCAGATTCAGCCGGAAGGCCAGATTGGAGATGTGGCGGATGCGCTCAGCCCGCCGGCGGAAGTACTGACTCCGGTACTGGAGACGAACTACCAGATTATTTATGATGAGGATGAAGAAGGAAAGACTGTTCTGATCATAAAGCCGGCAGATCAGGATTCGGAATACGCGGTGCTGGACCGTAACGGCCATGTGGTGGAGACGCCGGGGGCAGGAAACGGAGATTTTAAGAAACCCGCTGGAAGTCCTGCATCCTTAACGTTTGCCGGCCTGGACTATAACCGTGAATACACGGCAGTAGCCCGCCCAATGGGAAAGACAGACATCACGGCAGAGAGTCTGAAGGACAGGGGAAGTGTAATAACGACAGATCCGGGCGGAGAACTGGAGCTTCCAAACTACATTGTAGAGGCACAAAACGGCGAAATCATCCAGGTAGGAGCAGAGTCTGTCGGCGTAGGAAGATATGAAGAAGCCCACGAAGGAGACAGGGTAAAGATCACAGCAGAAGAGGTGAACGATGCCGGAGAACAATTCTCCCACTGGGAGACAACGATTGGCATGGCCGGAGATCTGGGAGATAAGACCACGCGAAGAGAAGTCAGCTTTACCATGCCGGATACTAATGTGGTGCTGACGGCGGTCTATAAGCAGCCCAAAGCCTCTCCAAGCAACGCCGCAGTAGTTGATGAGGTAAGGGGAGGAAACCGGAAGGAAACAGCCCTGGATCCAAATGAAATTCCTAGACTGGAGGAAGAATTGACAACAGAGGTGGATGAAGAACTGATGGAGATAAACCGGGCCGATGTTACCTATAAAGTGGTATACAGGAAGAATGCAGTGAAAGCGTCGGAATCGAATGCGGTGAAAGCGTCCGGAAACTATGAAATGGATCATGAAGCAGCCTATAAGGGAGCCTGGGGACTGGATGTACTGATTGAACGGTATGTAAACGGAAGAAAGGTGGCTGGAGAGATTGAACCGGAAGCTTCTTTCCGCACTTATATCCAGATGGGAAAAGGCGACGTTGACATGCTGGACTACCAGCTGTATGAGATTACGGAGAATCCGGGAACCGGAGAGATGGAAGCGGTGCTGGTGCCGATGGAACAGAATCCGGAGGAAACAGGAGGGCTGTATGCATTTACAGCGCATGCGGGAAGCCGTTATGTGATGGTGTATAACCGGGCATACCGGATGTACTTTATCAACAACGTGGCGCTGCCGCTTGAGAACCGGTACCGGTATTCATTCAAGGTACGCCGGGATGAGGCGCCGGAGGATGAATCCTATAACCGTGAGTACAGCCAGATTGCGGAGCAGCTGGAATACTTTGTGAATCCGGACGGGGCGGAGTTCCATTATGAGGGCTGGAGTTACAGCCAGGACCGCTATAAGGAATTTGACCCATCAGCAAGTATCAGACGGAAAACATACGTATATGCATATTACAAAGATAATGTAAAAGAAGTGGACGATACCAGAAAGAAACTGGAGGACGCCATTACAGAAGCAATTCGTGTCAGAGATGATTACTTCCTGAAGCAGGGCGAGAGCAAGGGGCTGAAGGAAGCCGTAGAGGAAGCCCTGGAGGTACTGGACCGTGAGAATCCGAAGGCGACAGCCGGTCAATTGGAAGAAGCGCTTGATAAACTGAAAGAGAAGACGGCGCCGTATGAAGAGATCCTTGACGACCGTTATAACCATTACGATGATATCCAGGATAATGGAAATAAAGGCGGGAATAAAGGCGGAGGCGGAAGCGGAAGCGGATCGAAGCAGAATCCGATTAATACAAAGCGGCAGGAAAGCTTTACATTAGGAACCAATGGAAACTGGGTGGAGGTGAGCGCCCCGGAAGGCGGCGAGCGCCAGATGGCCTTTATGCTGAACGGCGGTATGAGACTAAGCGGAATGTGGGCATGGATCAAGTATCCGGCGGATGGAAGCGGTAATATCTCAGACCGGACCGGCTGGTATCATTTTAACGATAAAGGAATCATGGAGACCGGCTGGATTCGTGATGAAAGCGGAAACTGGTATTACTGCAATACGGAAAAAGAAGGTAATTTCGGAAAGCTGCAGACTGGATGGCGCCATGACGGTGCCGACGGAAACTGGTACTACCTGATACCGACAAACGGAGTGATGGCCACAGGATGGAGAAAGATCGGAGAGAAATGGTATTACTTCGAGACTGCGGGCGCGGGTGTATATGCCTATGACCCGGTGAAGGAAAGATGGAACTACGGCGGAGGAAACGGAAAGCCGCTGGGCTCTATGTATAAAAATGAAATGACACCGGACGGCTGCTTAGTCGGTGACGATGGTGCATGGATACAGTAGGAGGAACTTGATGAGAAGAAAGTTTAACATAAAGTCTAAGCTGGCAGGGGCGCTTGCGGCAGTCATGGTATTTTCCATGGCTGCCCCGGGTATCCCGGTGTATGCGGTAAATTACGGAGAACAGTCTGTCATCGAATTTGATCCGCAGGCGGGACCCAATTTATCTCACTCCAATTACAGCGGTATGCCGAGACGGGATAATGGAGTATCCTTTGCCACAGGCCAGGCAGGTTACCCTTTGACTGCTTCCGGTGATTTTGATGGAATTCCAACAGACGATTTCGGCTCAGGTCAGCGCCCGGAACTTCCGGAATTTAATGTGGAGTGGGCTGGATATACGTTTGACGGCTGGTATAATGAGGCGGGGAATAAGATCCTGTCTCTGCCGTATGCATTTCCCTATACAGAGGTAAGTTCGTACAATGCCGTGTGGAAAGGAAACGCGACAACACCGTTTAAATTTACGGTGATGCACTACAGAGATTTAAATACGGCCAGGGATAATAACAATGACGGCAGCGATTCCAGCGCATGGCCATCAGATGCAGCATCTGATCTCTGGAAATTTTATGAATCTGAAGGCTGGATGAGAGAGGTAATGGCGAATACGCCAATCTCCGCAACTTACCGGAGAGATATTCCGGGTTATCGTTTAAAATCAGTTCTGATAAAAAATAATAAAGTACGAAAGTATGATGAAACAAGCGGTAACGGAACTCTTGACGGTGGAGCCGGTATCAACTCCACAACGAATGCAGTCCGCGGCAGCATGCCGAATGATGACCTGACCGTGGCTTACCGCTATGAACCGGATCCAACCAAAAAATTTGCGGTGAATGTCGAGTATGTAGATGCCTTTGGTGTTGCGATTAAGACTCCGGATACCTATACATTTCCGGCAGAGGCGGAGATCGATATAGCACCGGCCGCGATTAACGCATACACCGTGCAGGGCGGGCAGTTAAAGCCGGGGTTTGAAGGGACGACGGATTTGGAAGGACAGGGCATCTACTCTGCAGCTGATGCAGGGGGGCACTTCAATGAAGCGAAACATTTTACCGGAAAAATGGCGAATCAGCCGGTCACCATTACCTATACGTACAACATTGATCCGGATTTTCGTACCATGCTTCAGGTAAAACGAGTGGATAATCACGGCAATCCTCTGGAAGATGACGAGATACGGGAAATTACCCCGGCGGATCCTGTTATGATAGATGTGCCGGAAAAGACCGGTTACGATTACCCGCCAAACATTCACTGGGATGAGCACTTTACAGGGAATCAGGGAAGCTTTGATACCAATACTGGGAAACTGACGCTGAGCAGCGATATGCAGGGAGGCACAGTGACCATTACATACAATGAAAATCTATCCGATACGACGTACTGGTCCAAAATTGAATACTATAACGGAACTAACGGCACTATATCCGGAGAGATATCACCGAAATTTAAAAAACATGGAACCTATACGCTTGACGAATTGACAGCAGGCATTACACTTTCACCGTCTCCGCATTATCTGTTTGACGGCTGGTATATGGCCAATGCAAATGGAAGCGATAAGACGGGAGAGCGGCTGGAGGGAAGTCTGTCGCTTTCAGGCAATACAAAGCTGTTTGCAAACTTTACAGAAGATCCGAATGAATGGTATGATCTGACCTTTGGGGCAGGGACGCACGGGATTGTTTCGGGCCAGACCTCTATCCATACTGTGAAGGGAACGCTCTGGTCGAATCTGACGCTGCCAACAACGGTTCCTGATCAGAATTATACATTTGCGGGCTGGTTTGATGAAGGCGGAAACCGGGTGCAGGACAGCCAGTCAATTCTGGCCAATCAGCACTATACGGCAAGATTTGTTCCGGCCAACATGACAGATGACGGAATTCTGGCCATGCCGGACGCGAGAGGCTCCGTTGCCGGAGACGGAAGCGGCAGGATTACGGCAGCCGGTGCAAATGTGGGCCGCCGATACGCTTTGACAGATGAAGAATACCGCGTGCTGGAAGTAAAGAATGGGGTGCAGCTGCAGGACAGTGATTTCAATGGACTGTATCCATGCACATCATACTATCTTTATGAACTTGCTTTGGGCGCAAATCCTGCTGTCGGAACCATTCTTCCGGATCATACAGATCCATCCGATTTCGGACCACCAACCCAGGTGAACGTGCCGACGCTCGGCAGCAATTACCAGACGGGAGAGGACACTGTGGAGGGCCGGATGCGGCTAACTGTGAATCCCGCGGCTCCCGATACCCTGTATGCGATTCTGGATATTGACGGAACGGTCATTCACGTGCCCGGAGCCGATGCTGAAGGCTGGGTTGCTTCCGGAAGCCGGCAAAGCGGAGTTGTGTTTGGTAATCTGGAACCCAATCAGTTATATATTGTTGTAGCAAAGCATGTCGGAGAAACCGTGCAGCCGGAAGAACGCAGGATTATGGGGACCCAGGTATCGCTGATCCATGATGGAGAAGAGGAAGAAACTTATACAGTAACTCTGACTAACGGCGGCTATATCGATGAAATTATCAGAGATGGCAATGTAGTTGAGACGGAAGAACATGCGGTGTCCGCGATAGTAAAGAAGGGGGACACGGTAAAAATCAATGCAGAGACCACGGATCATAACGGACAGGCATTTAAGCAGTGGAACACACTGATTGGCAGCCCGCAGATTTTCGCGGTCAGACGAAATCAGCCGTTGACTATGCCGGGACAGAATGTCATCCTGCAGGCTGTCTACCAGACGCCTCCGACGGCAACTCCGGGAAATGCCACGATAGATTATTCCCCTAAGGATGGGAAAAATGCCCTTGATTTATCCGGAAACGCTCTGGATATTCTGATTCAGACGCTGACTGGTAATCATGAGGACCAGACGGCGATGGCAGACGGAATTGATGTAGAATATACTGTTAAATTTAACAGGCGTGCACCGAAGGCTTCGGAATCCAATGCCGTGAAGGCAGAACTGGGAGACGAAGAGTATGTAAAGATACCATGGGCACTAAGCTCTTCACTGGCAAGAAAAGTGGGGGGAACCAATAAGGCGCTTCCGGGGACGGGGAATTTAAAACCGGATATCAGAGTATACAGCGAGATAGACAGTAGCATGCTGGGATATCTGGATTACAGGCTCTGGAAGGTGGAAAACTCTGAAGGGATGCCGGTATGCACCGAAATCCCGATGGACCCCGACCCGAATGACAGCACCGAATCTTTTACCGGAACTGTAGCTTTTGATGCAAGCGTGGGTGCAACCTATCTGCTCACCTATTTAAAGGCCCATGAGATAAAGATCATGGATGGCAGGAGAGCTGCGGTCCACAGACTTAAAGTGAAGTCAGGAACTTCACTGGAAGAATCGGAAGCTTTCGAAAGCCTGAATATCTTTGAAGATTACACAGATCCGGTCACAGGGCTGATTTATGAATACAAGGGACTGGGAAAGACAGAGACAGCAGCATCTGCATACGATATTACTGCTCCGGTAACGAGGTCCGAGGCACTGTATGTGCTTTATCAGGCCTCTGATGATACGGAATGGCAGGCGGCAAGGCAGAAGCTGATGGAACAGATTGCCGCCGCACAGGCGCTGAAAAACAATACCTCGGTAAGTGAGGAAAACAGACAGATATTAAGTGACGCGGTGGATGCGGCGCTGGAGACAGCAAACCGGGTATACCGTCCAACTTTGGAGGAACTTCTGCAGGCATATCAGACATTAAAAGCAGTTGTGGACTCCATCAGTTCAGGAGGAGATCCCAATGAACCGGAGGAGCCCGATAATCCGGACAAGCCGGGGAAACCCGATAATCCGGAAACACCGGATCATTCCGGCGGAGGAAGCGGGGGCGGATCAGGGTCAGGACGCAGCGGACGAAGTGTGGGTCCCGGCCATACCTTTAACAGCTACAGAACATATTATGAAGGGACAGACGGATACTGGGAACAGACTGGTACAGATGCAGGCCGCTGGGGATTTATCCTAAGCAGCGGACAGAGGCTTAAAAACAGATGGGCGAATGTAAAGTATGGAAACTCATCTCAGCTTTATACCTACCATTTTGATGCAGAAGGTTTTATGGATATCGGCTGGTATCAGGATACAGACGGACAGTGGTTTTATCTGAATGCTGAACAGGGAACAGAACATGGCCGTCTGAAAATTGGCTGGTATTTTGATACAAAAGATGCAAAGTGGTATTATCTGAATCAGTTTACCGGCGGAATGCTTACAGGCTGGCAGAATCTGGGCAATGACTGGTATTTCTTAAGCCCGGTAAGTCTGGCGGGGCAGCCGTATGGCTCATTGTATACAGGAGGAATCACACCGGATGGATATCCTGTAGATGAAGACGGAAGGTGGATCAGGGAGACACCATAAGGGGGCCGGGCTGTATTCCTGGAAAGTAAGGAACAGGAGAATAAAAGGTTGAGTAAAACATACTTTATTGTGGTTATGGCTATCCTGGCAGTGTTTTCTATCAATGGGTGCAGTAATAAGGTGAAAACGGCTGAGGCAGACAAAGAGACAGAGGAATATACAGCAGAAGAAAATACAAAAATGGCCCCGGCCCCGGTTCTGTCTGATGATATTTACAGCTTCCAGCTTAAGCTTAATGGCAAAGTATATCAATTTCCAATGAAGTACACAGAATTTGCAGCAAACGGATGGGTGTACGATGGAGATGAATCAGAGCATCTGGATTCCGGTTATATTGCCGGAACCCGGGTGTTTGCTAAAGAAGAACTGGAGGTTTATGCTGATATAATAAATTTTGATATCAATGCAAAGCCACGCAGTGAATGTTATATAGCCGGCATTAGTGTAGATAACTATCAACTGGATAAAGCCGGGGCAAGTGCCGGCACGGCAAAGGGAATTAAGATCGGAAAATCGACGGCGGCTGAGATCAGGGCAGCGTATGGAACACCGGGCTATGAGAATACGGACGATTCCGGTTTTACGAGTATTGAGTACCATATAGGAATGTATCAGTCCATAAAATTTTCCATTGACAGCGAGTCAAAAAAGCTGTCAAAGATTCAAATACAAAATTATGCAGAACCGGAAGATTTTATACCGGGAGAAGTCAGTGCGGAAGTTCCGGAAGCAGTAGGCAGATATGAAGCGCCTGACGCCGTCAGCAATGAATTTGCAGATTTTACGGTCAATTACAGCGGTGCATTGTATCGGCTGCCGGCCCCGGTCAGCGTATTTGAGGCAAACGGCTGGAAAATTGTGGAGGGCTCTTCTGATATGCAGGCTGCAGGCTGCAGTTATGGTTGGGTGACTTTGATGAAAGACAATCAGACCCTGAAGGTGATTGCCAACAATTACAGTGAGCAGGCCACATCAATCCGTAATTGTTTTGTCATAAAAGTAAAATCAGATGAGTTTGATGCAAAGGTGCCGATTACAATTGCCAAAGGGATCACGATCGGAATGTCCCAGGCCGATTTAGAAACGATATTATCAGAAGATGGCTATGAGAAAGACGATTCATCAACTCTTTATGTTATTTACACCGTAACTCCGGTTGAGAATACACTGGACCGCTATACCATTGCAGTCCGTAAAGCCAACAGCAAGGTATGCAAAATCGAAATGGAGTATACTCCCCAATACAGCACATTTTTAAACTAACTGTAAAATGGAAGGGGAGAACAACAGTGCCGTCGGCCAGAAAGGAGCGTTTATGACTAACAAGAATAAAGCCAGTGACCAGTTTGATGAAAGTATGGCAAAGAGGCGGGATATGGAAGAACAGCTTCATGTAATGGAAAAAACAGACTGGTCAGGTATTATGATGATCTGTATCCATGGTCAGACGGAAAACCGGATATTCGGAGTAATTGTGAATCGCTGCCTTAACCAGCCAGTCCCGTTTTGCGGACTGGATCAGTTGATATTAAAGATAGATGAGATATGTGAATCTGTGGGAACTCCCATGCTGTCTATGAAACCCCGTTTTTTGCAGGAGGACAAGAGAGAGCAGTATGCCGGACTTTCAAAAGGAAGAGAAAAAGGCGGACAAAAAAGGCGTGGGAGAAAAGGTCAGGGAGGCTGGCAGGAGATGTCGGATATTTTAAAGAAACAGATGGCAGTAACCAGAGAGGCTCTGGAAATACAGATTCTGTTTCGGGGAAATGCGACTATGCAGGGAAGGCTGCGCTGCCAGCTATCCTGTAAAAAGTATGTCAGTTTTCGAAGCGCTCTGGAATTATTCCGTATGCTGAAAGAAGTGGAAAGCAGCTTCTGTGAAGACAACAGGATTACGGAAGCAGACTCCGGTTTCACAGATGTAAAGAGAAAAAAAGAGAAAAGAGGAAGGGCTATATGATGATCTGTACCGGTTGTAAGTGCAGGAATAAACAGGCGGATAATATTTGTGAAATCTGCCGGGCATTAAAAAGAATGTGGGAACTGGAAGCGTTTCAGGAAGAGTGGAGGTCACAGATTAAACTGGAAGATAATCAAAGAAATGCGGCAAGGGGAATCGTGTAATAAAGAAAATGAGTGAGTTCGATACAATTATAGAAGGCATGCATTTCGGTATCAGTAAGCATTTAATGGATAAACATTTTACCATTCTTTGGGCCAACAGATATGCCTATGAGATGACCGGCTATACAAAAGATGAATTTAGTAATAGATACCATAACAAAATTGATGAATATTATAAAAAAGACAGGGAAACTTTTGACAGGGTTATGAAGGTGATTGAGGACTCCTATAATAGGAAAGAGACAGTCTGCCGTTTTGAATGCCCTGTGAAGTCAAAGCGCGGGGCAGTGGCCTGGGTTCAGATAAATGGAATGTTTTCAAATGAAAAATACAGAGGCATTCCAATAATATGGAGTGTGTTTTATGATATTACAGATACCCTTGAAGCGCAAAAAGAGTTGGTGCAGAAGACGGAAAAATTGAATTCTGAACTCCAAAAAGTGGATAAAATGAAGCAATTGACAGGTGAGTTTTTGGAGGAATTAAGTCGTGACGTTCGTTCGTTGGTCAATATAATTACTGGGATGGCGGACGTAGCAGAACTGTACTTAACCGACCAGACGACATGTGAAAATTGTTTAAAAAATATCCGCAGAACCAGTAGTAAACTGAAAAAAAAGATACTTGATGCCCGTAGGATTTTTCATGAGGAGGCTAGTTGATTTTATGGGATATAACCGTATAAAGGCGTCCAAACGAATCAGAGCCAGAAGAAAGGAACTTGGACTGACAGGCGCTGAGGTTGCAGCCAGAATTGGAAAAGCAGAACATTATTATGGTGATATTGAAAGAGGCAGCTGCGGTATGTCGATAGATACCCTGGTGCAGCTTTCCGAGGTACTGGATATATCGGTCGATTATGTTTTATTTGGAAGAGATGAGGGGATCGAAGGTTCTATAATCGTTCGTGTGTCCCGGATTTTAAGACATTACAATATGCGAAAACAGCAGTGCGCCTTAGAATTAATGAAATATTATCTTAATTTGGAAGAAAGTTAAAATTATAGTCTTTTAAAAGTGATGAGAGATGGAGATCCGGTACAGCATTGTTCCGGATCTTTTCTAGTTTCTGTTTCCACAAAATCCACTGATTTATTGCTATTTATAACAAGCTTTGCTATACTCTTATTAATGCTGGTTGTGAACGAATAAAAAGTTTTTACAGCTAAGAGTGAAGAGAATACAGGAGAAACATCATGATTATGGAAACAGAATATACAGGACAAAGCCAGACGAATAATTCCTCCATCTCATGTCCGGCGGCATTCCATACGCTTAACACCGGCGTAATAAGCTGTGCGTTGGATGAGGGGCTGACCTTTTTATGGGGAAATACCAGCTTTTTTAACAGAATCGGATGTTCCGAACAGGAATATCGCCGCCTTTATCATAACCTGAAGCAATACTATGCAGATTATCCTGAGGATTTTCAGAAGATCAGCCAGGCCGCGTTACAGGCGGAAACAGAAGGAAGTGGTCATGTGAAGCTGACCGTGCGGCTGCCTTTGATGGAGGGGAGTTTCCTGTGGATACAGCTTTCCGGTTCGGTGTTGGAGCAGACAGGTAGCCTTGTGTTTCAGTCGGAATTATCGGATGTGGATGTATTGATGGCCGAAAAAGAGGAAATTACCCGGCTGTATCAGCAGAAGCGGCAGTATTTTCGCTGGATTATGGATACATATCCTGGCAATATATACATCAGCGACATGGATACATATGAACTGCTGTACCTGAACCATAATGCATGTGAAACTCTGAAAAAAATTCCGGCGCAGGTATTAGGACACAAATGCTATGAGGTTATCCAGGGGCGAAATGCGCCCTGTCCCTTCTGTACCAACGATAAACTGCGGGAGGAAGAGGATTATGACTGGGAGTTTGACAATCCGGTTCTAAAGAAAACATTTATAATAAAGAACCGGACTATTAACTGGGAAGGCCATCGGGCGCGCATTGAATTGTCACATGACATGCAGAGTACGGAATACAAGCTGGCTAAAAAGGATCAGGAGAAAAATGCGATCATCCAGGCGATCCCAGGAGGATTTGCTAGGGTTGATGCACATGATATGAGGACTGTACTCTGGTATGGCGGTGAATTTTTGAATCTGATCGGATATACCAGGGAAGAGTTTGAAAATGAACTGCACAGCCAGTGCACCTATGTTCATCCAGAAGATATTGAGCGGGCGGCAGCAATCATGGACAGCTCCAGGAAAAACGGTAAAAAGACTGTGGCGGAGGGGCGTATTATCACGCGGGACGGAACCGTGAAAATACTGACCATGACATATACCTATGTCAGTGCAGAGGACAGCTGGGACGGCATTGCCTCCTTCTATAGCGCCGGAATTGATGTGACAAGGGAGCGGATGGAGCAGGAACGACAGAGGAAGGCGTTAGAGGATGCCTATCAGGCATCCCGTATAGCCAACGATGCCAAGACCAACTTCCTCTCTGCCATGTCTCACGATATCCGCACACCTATGAATGCTATTATGGGTATGGCCGTCATTGCCCAGTCCAATCTGGCGAATCCTGATAAACTGAAGGATTGTTTAAGTAAGATCAGTACCTCCAGCAGGCATCTTCTGGGACTGATTAACGAAGTGCTGGATATGTCCAGAATCGAAAGCGGAAAAATTAATCTGTCCTCTGAAGTAGTTTCCCTGCCTGATTTGATGGAGGACGTCATCGATATATGCCGACCCATGTCCAGCCAAAAGCATCACAAACTGTTTATCAGTGCGGATCATGTGCATCATGAGAAGGTGGTAACAGATTTGGGCCGCCTGCAGCAGGTTCTGGTAAATCTGTTGTCCAATGCGGTGAAATATACCCCGGATGGAGGAACCATCAGTCTGCGGCTCAGAGAAATGCCTTCTATCATTCAGGGGCGGGGGCAGTATGAATTCATTGTCACCGATAACGGGATTGGGATGTCGGAGGATTTCGTACAACATATCTTTGAACCGTTTATTCGGGCTGAGGATTCCCGTATCAGCAAGATACAGGGGACAGGTCTTGGAATGACCATTACGGAGAATATCGTACGCATGATGAACGGAACTATCGAGATCAAGACCAGGCTGGGAGAGGGAAGTCAGTTTATTTTTGCGGTTACATTTGAAGTGTGTGAGGATGAGGAACTGTGCAGGGGGGAACTGGCCGGTCTTCCGGTACTGGTGGTAGACGATGACCAGATAGTGTGTGAAAGTGCCTCTGAATTGCTGAAGGAGCTGGGGATGCGCGGAGACTGGGTACAGTCTGGCAGTGAGGCTGTCACCCGTATTGCAGAGGCCCGGGACAAGGGAGAGGATTACTATTTTGTCATTCTGGACTGGCAGATGCCGGATATGGATGGGCTGGATACTGTCAGGGCAATCCGCAGGAAGCTGGGCAGTGATGTCCCCATTATTATAATCTCCGCCTACGATTACTCGGAGATCGAAGAGGAGTTCCTGCTTGCAGGCGCGGATGCCTTTATAGCAAAGCCTCTGTTTAAATCCAGGATGGCGTGTACCCTCCATAAATTTTGCAGAAGCAGCACGGGGGAACTTACTGTCCTGACCGAACAGACACAATCGTTCCTGACCGGCAGGCGAATCCTGCTGGCGGAAGACAATGAACTGAACCGTGAGATTGCGGTCGAACTGCTTCAGATGCAGGGGCTTGTGGTAGAGACTGCGGAGGATGGGCAGCAGGCGGTTGAAAAATTCCGTTTATCCGGCCTTCAGGAATACAACTGCATTTTAATGGATATTCAGATGCCGGTCATGGACGGCTATCAGGCCACGGAAGCAATACGCGCCCTTCCGCGCGCGGATGCAAAAAATATTCCCATACTTGCGCTGACAGCCAATGCTTTTGCATCGGACCTGGGCAAGGCTCATAATGCGGGAATGAATGATCATATTGCAAAGCCCATTGATTTAGAACATCTTGTGGGGATTTTGAAAAGGTGGATCGTCTGAAGAGAAAAGGTATTGAGGGGAAGAATTTTATAAAATGGAAAGGACATCGAGGGAGATTATGGCACAGGAAATTTTATTGATAGAAGATGATGACACCATTCGTACTGCTTTAAAATATGCTTTGGAGGATGCTGGATACCAGACTTTGGAAGCGGAATCCATGGAGGCAGTCCGGCGGGTTTCGTGGAAGGAGGTAGATCTGATTTTGTTGGATCTGGGGCTGCCGGACGGACATGGCCTCCAATTTTGTGATGAAGTATGCCGGGCTGCCGGTCCTGCAGTGATTATCGTGACGGCCCGGGATGACGAGCAGGAGATTATCTGTGGACTGAATACAGGTGCGGACGATTACGTGACGAAGCCATTTAAACTGGGGGTACTGCTGTCGCGTATTGGCGCAGTTCTTAGGCGCAGAAAGCGGGAGGAAACAGAGAGCATGGCTGTCGGCGATGCGATTGTCTGCGGACCTGTGACATTATATAAGTCCGGAACTACGGCTACGGCTGATGGAGAGCAGCTTCAGCTGACTGCCGGAGAATACCGGCTCCTGGAATACTTAATGGAAAATAAAAACCGGACAGTAACCAGAGCTATGATCTTGGGGGCGTTGTGGGATCAGCAGGGGAATTACGTGGAGGACAACGCCCTGACCGTTCTGATGAGACGTCTTCGTGAGAAACTCGGTCCCAATGGACAGCAGATAATCAGGACTGTGCGGGGAATCGGATATAAAGCGGAGGATGGATATGAAAAGTAAAGGGCAGAGAGCTGCTGTTACCACAGGTCTGATGGGATTGTGTCTGTTGTTCTGTCTGGCGGTTTCTGTCTCTGTCGTCAGGCGGTGCGAAGCGGCTTTCTATGATCGGGCGGCAGCGGTGGCATCTGTATTTCCGGATAAAGCCTCTGATGTGATGGCGGCATTAAAAATTCCATCTGCCGCCGATCTTTTGGCCGGCCGTAACATACTTTCCGCCTACGGTTATAATGGACAACTGCTGGACGCAAGGTTTATAGCCGCAGAGATCATCAGTGTCTCTCTGCTTTATTTGCTGTGTTTTTTTATAATTGCGGCACTGGCTTTGGCGGCAGGAAGACGAAGGGAAGCCCGTCGGATTGCGGATCTGGTTCAGTATCTTCGGCAGGTGGAAAGCGGTGTATATCCGGTGCTGCCGCGTTCAGGGGAAGATAAATTCTCCCATTTGGAAGACGAATTGTATAAGACAGTATCCGCCTTGCGGGAAAGCCGGGAGATGGCTGCGCTGGGAAAAGAAAATTTAGCAGTGAATCTGGCCGATATCTCCCACCAGTTAAAGACTCCGCTGACCGGTGTATCCCTGATGGGGGAGCTGCTTCTTAACAGCCTTACCGATAAAAAACAGAGACAGGCGGCAGAGACGATCATCAGCCAGAATAGCCGAATGACGGATCTGGTGTCTTCGCTTTTAACTCTGTCCAAATTGGATGCGGGAGTATTGCCGCTTAACCGGAAACCAGTTTCGGCTAAAGATGTGATTTCCAGTGCGGTGCAGGCGGTTGATCCGCTGTTAAAACAAAAAAGGCAGAACCTGGTGATTCAGGGAGACAGCGATTCCGTTCTTTTCTGTGATTTCGGCTGGACTGCGGAGGCATTTGGTAATCTTATAAAAAACTGCAGTGAACACAGTCCGGAAGGTTCCCAAATCACCGCAGCAGCTGAGCAAAATCCAATCTATACCCAGATTACAATAGAAGATGAAGGCCCTGGCTTTTCCCCAGAGGATATCCCCCATCTGTTTGAACGTTTTTATCGGGGAAAGCAGGCAGTCCGGGGAAGTATCGGTATCGGGCTGGCTCTGGCAAAATCCATTGTCGAACGACAGGGAGGTGAGCTCTATGCAGAGAACAGCAAGGACTGCAGCGCACGATACGTAATTCGTTTTTATGAACACGCGCCAGAAGAAAATAATGAGTATATGCGGTCTCTGACACCGAATTGTTAGTTTGGTTTAGTAAAATGGTCTGCAAAGGAGGTAATTAAAATTATGAATATTCTTCGCTGCGAACATCTTACGAAAACTTATGGCTCGGGTTCTACCATGGTAAATGCCTTAAACGGGGTGGATCTTGCCGTCGAAAAGGGCAGTTTTGTAGCTATTGTCGGCACTTCAGGCTCTGGAAAGTCTACACTGCTCCACTTGCTGGGAGGGGTAGACCGTCCAACATCCGGCCATATCTTTATTGAGGATACAGACATTGCATCTTTGAGCGAGAAGCAGCTGTCCATCTTCCGCCGCAGGAAGGTAGGGCTGATCTACCAGTTTTATAACCTGATTCCTACACTGGATATTCGTCAGAACATTCTTTTACCTATGCTGCTGGATGGGCAGAAACCGGATGAAAACCGTTTTTCGGAGCTGGTTCAAACGCTGGGCCTGGCGGATCGGCTGTCCCACCTGCCGCACCAGCTATCAGGAGGACAGCAGCAGAGGGCGGCAATTGGCCGGGCCCTGATCTACCGGCCGGCCATATTAATGGCTGATGAGCCGACTGGAAATCTGGACCGGAAGAATTCTCAGGAAATATTAAGCCTTTTAAAGGTGTCAAACCGACGGTATAAGCAGACGATACTTTTAATTACGCATGATGAACGACTGGCTTTGGAGGCCGACCGGATTATCACCATAGAGGATGGCCGCATCATTTCAGACCGGGAGGTGAGAAAATGATGGTGCTGTTTCGTTATACGCTGGAAACTCTCCGCCGAAACAAGTATACTTCACTTTCCATTATGGCTGCCATACTTCTTGCCTCCACACTGCTGTACACCTTATGTTCCTATGGATATAACCAGTGGCGGTGGGGAATAGAAATTGCAGAATATAATGGTGGATCCTGGCATGGGGAATTGGGCGGCAATTTAAAACAGAAGGACCTGGAACTGGTGGATCATAATATCCACGTGAAAGAGACTATGGTGAAAGGGCCATTTCGATCCATAAAGCTGCCGGATGACGCTTCCATTCCTTATCTGTTCCTTTTGGATGCGGATAAAAATTACTGGGAGGAGATGGGGGAGAAGAACGGAATTCTGGAAGGACGGGTGCCGCAAAAGCCGGGAGAGGTGGTGGTATCCAAGACATTCTTTGAGAAAAATCCACAGTACCGCCTGGGGGAGACCCTGACGCTTCCAAAAGGAAAAAGGCAGCTGGGAGATGAGAACCTGGGCACCGGAATCTACAGAGATGGAGAGGCGTTCGTTCAAAATGATGAGGAGACCCTGACGCTGGTGGGAAAAATTGATGTGACAACCCCTACCACGGTACCTGGCTATTATTCTATGGGTTATCTGGAACGCTCTGCCATATTACCGGAAGATGATCTCGTTGTTTATCTGAAAATGAATCAAATGAGGGACATCTATAAGGTAATGCCTGAAATTGCAGAAACGCTTGGGATTGAGAAGGATGAATATGGACAGTACAAAAATAATTTCCGCTATAATACAGTGTTATTGAGGTATTTTGGAATATTTGATCCGCAGGAACCGTTTAACCCCCTAAATTATATTAATGTAATAATCTATGGGCTGCTGATCTTTTTGTCGGCTATGGCGTTTGTCCTGATTATTCAGAGCGCCTTTGCGTTGTCTGCCGTTTCTCAGGCCAGACAGCTGGGGATGTTCCGCACAGTCGGAGCGACTCCGGGCCAGATACGTCTGACGATTCTGATGCAGGGAGTCCTGCTGGCGTCCATTCCCATTCCGTTGAGTCTGGGGCTGGGTCACCTGTTTATATCTTTTATGTATGGACTTTATACCGATATAGCGGGAGATTTGCTGTATTTTCCGATTACGGTTCGTTTTTCCTGGGGCATTGCAGTATTGGCAGTGCTGGTTTCTCTGGCTACTGTGCTGCTGTCTGCATTCCTTCCCGCGAGGTGGATTGCCGGATTGTCTCCATTAGAGGCTATACGGGATCCTGAGGGAAAACAGCGGATAAAAGCAGGCAGACACTGCTGTTTCTTCTCCCAAATATCCGGAATCTGCGGGCAGCTGGCTTTCGCCTCCTACAGGGCCAATCGCAGGGCTTTTCGGTCCGGCATCATTGCAATGACCCTCTGTCTGGTTCTGGTACTTTCTTTTTTCAGCCAGCTTTTAATCAGCGATCTGGTATCAGAACGGAATCGGCAGGCCAATCACTACAATATCAGGGCAAGACTGCAGATGACAGAGGAACTGGATCCTGCGCTGTGGGAGGAGGTTAAAACAATACCAGGTATAGTGGAAATGGCATATTACAGCGCAAAAAGGGTATCTCTCTGGGTTTCGCCCTCGCAGGAACTCGACGCTTTTTCGGAGAAAGGCGGGCTTGCATCGATCGATGGCGGACAGTTCAGCGTGGTGGAGAGAAACGGCAAATATCGTATCCAGGCAGAGATTATTGGGTTAGAACCGGAATATTTCGACGCGTGGTGCCGCCGGCAGGGAATAGACCCAGTCCCATATTATAATACCGGTCAGCACAGGGCGCTTGCCATGAGCTGGGCACCGGCGCACCCGTTCAGCAATAATAATGAGAAGGCCAAAGAGTTTTTTCCTTTTTTAAAGTTATCGCAGGGTCAGCGGCTTGAACTGGAAGAAAAGACGGATGATTCCATGGATTCGGATTATACATTTTCTTTTGATGTCGGCGCGGTAATAGACGGACCGCCGCAGATCGATTATAATCCCAGGGATTACCGGGTCATATTCTGTGTTCCCATGGAGACGTATTACGCTGTGGCTGAACATTTTCAGCCGGAATACGCAGCCGCGTCTTATCGTACGTATCTGCTTCTGAAGACTTCGGGAGCCGATGACCTGGCGGTTACGCAGCGGGTGCGGGAAATATGTGAGACGGATCTGTCCACTGAGGATGTGTCGCTTTACAGCCTTGAGGAAGACCGATTAAGTAATGAGACCGGAGGCCGGGCTATGGGGGCGGTGATTAACTGTATCGGCGCATTGCTGGGCTTTATCGGAATATCTCATGCCTTTTCATCGGTTACCGGTTCTATGCACCAGCGTCGTAAGGAATTCGCCATGCTGCGGTCGGCGGGAATGGATTCAGCGGCAGTCAGGAAGCTGCTGCTTATAGAAGGTCTGCGAATGGCCATTGCGCCAGTGCTTCTGGCGATTCCAATCATTGCCGCGATGTGGGCATTTCTCCTGAAAACCACAGAAATATCCTGGAAACCTTTTTTGCTGCAGCTTCCTGTTGGAAAGATGAGCAGCTATATGTTGGCAGTTACGGCGGTGATGTGGCTGGCCTATTGGATTTCTTCACGGTGGATTCAGAAAGATACGATTATTGATGCAGTTCGGGATGAGACCATATAGGGGCTGTAAGGTAAGAATTTTGGACTTATGTATGAGCTGCTACAGGGATACTGTTTATGACAGTGTCCCTTTTCCATTGATAAAGGGTGATATTCTTTATATTCTTCCATCAGGCGTTATAAATAAAAACTCTCAACGTTTATATATACGTCGAAAAAAGTCGAGATATACCGATTGATTTGCCATAAATTTCCATAGTATGATTGAAGGTGATAGGGAGAGGAGAAAAGCCATGAGAGAAAGAGAGATAGAAAATCTTTTGCTACGGCTTGGAGCGAATCGATCATATACAGGATTTTACTATGTAATATCTGCAGTACAATTATCCATAGAAGATGGAGATAAGTTACAATTAATATCGAAATGGTTATATCCAGAGGTAGCAAAGAAATATCATACATCAGTACAATGCGTAGAGAGAAATATCAGAACGCTGGTTGCATTAATATGGAATAAAGGTGACCGGTCACTGCTCGAACATATTGCCTATACCCCTTTGAGAAAGAAACCGAATAATGCCGCATTTATTTCTATATTGGTTTCCTATCTTTGTGATGAGAGCTAGGGCGGAGTTATATTTTTACTGTTTTTTACTAACTGCCAGATGAATTGATGCATCCAGTCTACGGTTCCCTGTAATTTTACATTTTCAGTATTTAATTCGTCGATTTTATAAGTGAGAATTGCAATGATTTCACGAGTGTTATTTATCTTATGCGGAGCAATGATTCTTCGAACAATGGGAGAGGATGAAGTAATCATTTGATCAGCAAGTAATTCATCACGTTCATAACAGTTTAAATTGACGAATTCTTTATATTCTATTGGCAGCAGCACCATATCAAGATCACATCTCGGACAGACCGCATATTTGGCTAAAGGATAATAAGAATAAAACCCGCATTTTTTGCAAAAATATACTGATAAGTCGCGCATCAGAAATCTCCTTTTAAAACTTTTTTATAGTTAGATTATAACTCTAAAAAAGTTTTTAAGGAGCATACAGTAATTCGACAAAAAACGACGTATACTCTGCAGACCGGTGATCCAGACCGGTTTGCAGAGTTTTTTAATGGAAAATGGCATTGGTTCAAAAAAACACGAGATGCTGCATTGCATGCCCGTCAGGGAAAAGGAATTGCAGACCGAAAACCTGACCGCGCTTACTGACCGGTGGCAGTCTTTTATAGAAAACAGCATGAACATTTTCTATTCAAAGTTTCCTCCCCAGTCATGAAAGCAGAATACGGGGACCATGAGCATGACTTGCCTGGCCAGATGAAGCAGGATAAAATAGACCATATATTTCCTGAAGTACGTTTATTACATAAGTTAATTTTTTTATTTTCAGAAAAGAGTTATAAATGTCTTTATTTGTTGAAAATGTAATGAATATTTGTTATACTGAGGTATGTCGAATATTGTAAAAAAATAGCAGAAATGGGAAGACTGTCATGGCATATAAAAAATTGGGAGATCTGCTTCAGTCAGTAGGACTTATTAGCAGCAGTCAGCTGGATGAGGCGCTGGCGTTACAGAAGGAAACAAAGGAGCGGCTGGGTACTCTGCTGATCAGCCACGGCTTCATCACGGAGAATCAGCTGATTGAAGCGCTTCAGATGCAGCTGGGCATAGAGTTTATAGATCTGTCCAAGGCAGAGATCGATCCCCAGATGTCCACATACGTACCTAAGAACATCGCCCGCAAGCATGGAGTCGTGCCGGTCCGTGTGGAAAAGGACCGGTTGTATCTGGCGATGAAGGACCCGATGAACTTCGTGGCTCAGGAAGAGGTGAAGACGGCTTCCAGAAAACGGGTCATCCCCATGATCTCCACCTCCAACAGTGTAGACCGGGCAATCCTTAACCTGTATGGGAATGAGGGGGTGGCCAAGGCCATCGAGGAGATGAAACAGCAGGCCAGCACTCTGCCGGATCAGCAGGAAGACAGCGCCGGCCCGGTGGTGATCGGGGAGGAAGACAGTATCAGCGCCCCCACAGTGCGGCTGGTGAATTCGATCATTGAGCGGGCCGTCACCGAGCGGGTCAGCGACATTCATATTGAACCCAGAGAGGAAGATTTAACAGTCCGGATGCGCATAGACGGTATGCTTCACCGTATTTTAAATGTACCGAAGGACCTGCAGGCCTCCGTCATCTCCCGTATCAAGGTTATGGGAAAGATGAACATAGCTGAACACCGGATTCCCCAGGATGGACGCGCCAATGTACGCATTAAGAGCGAGGATATCGATCTGCGTATCTCTACGCTGCCTACTATTTACGGGGAAAAGGTGGTAATCCGTCTGCTGAACAAGTCGATCTCTCTTTTAAGCAAGACGGGAATCGGACTGACCGGATCGGATCTGGAGAAGTATGTGAGGCTGATTTCCAATCATAACGGAGTGGTTCTGATCGTCGGCCCTACGGGAAGCGGCAAGTCTTCCACCATGTATACCATGATTGGTGAGCTGAATCAGGAAGCAGTCAATCTGGTTACGCTGGAGGACCCGGTGGAGTACAATATATCTGGTATTAATCAGGTTCAGATAAACGAAAAGGTGGGAATGACATTTGCCAATGGCCTGCGTTCCATACTCCGTCAGGATCCGGACATCATAGCGGTAGGAGAGATCCGTGATGGGGAGACTGCGGAGATTGCCATGAGAGCGGCAATTACGGGCCATCTGGTTCTGTCAACGATTCATACCAATGATGCCATATCGACCATTGACCGTCTGAAGGATATTGGCGTAGAACCGTATCTGGTTGCCAGCGCATTGAACGGCATCATATCCCAGCGTCTGGTGCGCTGTATCTGTCCAAACTGCAAGACAGCCTACACGCCAACCGATGAGGAACTGGAGATTCTGGGGCTGAGGCCGGGAAATGGGACCACATTTTACAGAGGAAAGGGCTGCCCTCACTGTTTTGACACGGGATACCGGGGAAGAACCGGCGTCTTTGAGATTCTGATCATGAACCGGGAGACCAGACGGTGCATTTCCGAAAATGACAGCAAGGCAAATCTGTTAAAAGCAGCAGAAGGCCCGGATTTTGTATCGATTCGTGACAACTGCCGCCGCCTCGTGCTGGAAGGCGTCACTACGGTGGAAGAGGCAAAGCGTACCATCAATTCGGTGGAATAAGGAGGCAAAATGCTGCAAATCGGAGAAATGATACAGAAAGCAGTGACAGATGGCTGCTCAGATATTCATCTGGTAGAAGGGCTTCCGCCCAAATGCCGCCGGGATGGCCATCTGTTCAGTCTGGACGATACGATTCTCACAGATGATGACTGTGAGGCCTATGCGAAGGAGCTGGCAGGAGACCAGTATGAAGCGATACGGACCATGGGAGAACTGGATTTGGCTTCCGCCTATGACGGAATCCGCATCCGGGTCAATCTGTTCCGCCAGCAGGGGCACATTTCGGCCGCCCTGCGGATATTAAGCAGCCGTATTCCCAGCCTTGACAGTCTGGGACTTCCGCCCCCTGTCATGGCGTTCCCTGAGTTTAATCGCGGGATCGTGCTGGTGACTGGTGAGACCGGTTCCGGGAAGTCGACCACCCTGGCTGCGATTCTGGAAGCGATTAACTGCACGAGGGAGGCTCATATCGTAACGCTGGAAGATCCTGTGGAGTATGTGTACGAACCGAACCAGTGTATTATCAATCAGAGGGAGATCGGAAGGGATACGAGAAGCTATTCCGATGCCCTGCGCGCTGTGCTGCGGGAAGATCCGGACGTGATTCTGATCGGAGAGATGAGGGACCGAGATACCATAGAGACGGCATTGACCGCGGCGGAGACCGGCCATCTCGTGTTTTCCACGCTGCACACCAACTCGGCGGCGGACTCGATCGACCGGATTGTAAACGTATTTCCGACTAACTTTCAAAACCAGATCCGGATGCAGCTGTCTACCTGCCTGCGGGCCGTGCTTTCCCAGCAGCTTCTGGTGAGAAAGACCGGAAAGGGCCGGGTGGCGGCCTGTGAATTGATGATGGTCACTCCAGCCATACGGAATCTGATCCGGGAAGGCAAGACGCCTCAGATCGCCAATTCCATGGCGACATCGGCAGCGGAGGGCAGTATCACCATGGACAATTCCCTGATCCGCCTGTGGAAGAGCCAGGCAATCTCGGGAAAGACTGCCAGGGAGGCGGCCTGGGACCAGGACTATATAAAGAAGTTTATTGTCGGGTAATAACCCACAGAAAAGGCTGGTGATACCCATTGATAACGTATAAGTATAAGGCAATCTCCAAAGATGGAGCGCAGGTCAGCGGAATCGTCGAAGCGTACGATGAATATGCGGCCGTCGCCCAGATAAAGGAAACGTGCCGGCTCGTGACGAAGATTACGCCGGTACAGGAGAAAAGCAGCATCCTCACAAAGGAACTCGGTTCTAAGCGGGTGAATCTAAAGGCCCTCTCTGTGATGTGTTCCCAGTTTGCCATTATTCTGACGGCCGGAATGCCGGCGGCCAAATGTGTGGAGCTGATTGCGGACCAGACGTCAGACAAGAAGCTGCGAAAAATACTGATCGAGGCCGCCAGGGATGTAACCGCAGGCCACAGCATGGCGGACAGCTTTGAGAATGTGGATAGGGAGGCATTTCCGACCACCTTTCTCGAGACGGTCCGTTCTGGTGAGCAGTCGGGTACGGTGGAAAATGTCTTTAAGAATCTGAGCATTTATTATGAAAAACAGTACAAGACGAGACAAAAGGTCTCGGCGGCTCTGAGTTATCCCCTGTTTGTCATAGGCGTGGCGATTGTGGTCGTGATGGTGATTATGGTGAAGGTAATTCCCACCATGACCGGCATCTTCAAAGATCTGGGCGGAGATATGCCTTTGCCGACCCAGATGCTGATCAGCATGTCAGAGTTCTTTAAAAATAATATATTGGTCATTTTAATGGTAACGGCGGTGGCTGTCATCCTGTTTCTTGCCGCGATGCGGACTGAGGACGGAAGGCTTCGCTGGAACCGTTTTAAGCTGAAGATTCCCGTCTTCGGCGAGATTGGCCTTCTGAATGCCTCCGGGCAGTTTGCCAATACCATGTCCACTCTGCTGGCTGCCGGGCTCTCGGTTCCGCGCGCCCTGGAGGTGACGGCAAAGACGCTGGATAACTATATGCTGGCTATGGAGACGGCAAAAATGGTTACCGGGCTGGAGGAAGGCCGGCGTTTAGGCAATTGTATGCGGGAACGAAACTGTTATCCCCGTACCCTGAATGAAATGTGTGCAATCGGAGAGGAGACCGGTGAGCTGGAAGAGACATTAAAGACCATCGGTACATATTTTGATAATGAGGCGGAACATGCCACGCAGAAAGCCATATCGAAGCTGGAGCCTACGATTTTGGTGTTGATGGCGCTGGTGGCCGGATTTATTGTAATATCTGTTTACCTGCCGGTCTTTACGATGTACGATCTTATGTAATTAATTATGGTTCTACAGGCTATAACAACCCATAGTCTTTGAATAAATGTTCCGAGGAGGAGTAACTAAAATGAGAAGATTTAAAGAAAAATTAAATAAAAAAGGCTTTACGCTGGCAGAACTTTTGATCGTTGTAGCGATTATCGCAGTGCTGGTGGCGGTGTCGGTGCCGGTGTTTAATAGTAAGTTGGAGAGATCAAGAGAGGCTGTGGATATTGCTAATATGAGAGCGGCGAAGGTTGCGGCGATAGCTGCATATTTGGATGATGAGATTCCTGAAGGTACTACTACTGTTTATTATGATGCGGAAAATGGTGTTGTTGTAACAGAAGATAAGAAGCCTACAGAAGGTTATGGACAGGGAAGCGATAAACTTGATGGTAAGACAACGTATTTAGATTATACAGGAATCACTAAAGCCAAGGGCTTCATTATTAAAATAGATATAACCCCCGAAAGTACTAGTGATACCAGTAAAGGTGACGTAAAAGTAGCATTGAGCTGGGTTGATCCCAAGACGGCCAAATAAACCATCTTTTTAACAAAGTTATTTTTATGCGAAGCCGATGGGTTGCGGCTTCGCATAAATTTCCAATTTGGTTCCATGCAGAGCCCCACTGTCCAAGTGGGTCCGTGCATGAAATCAAAACACCACACTGCAACATCAGGCAAAAAGCTGCGGAATTACTATCAGCTGCAGATGAAAGGAAGACCCAATGCTTTTTATAGATCAATGGATCACTGCCTATCTGGCAGTCGTTGCGGCCATTATCGGCGCTGCCGGGGGGAGCTTTATTAACTGCCTGGCCTGGAGGACGGTCCACAGGGAGAAAATTACCAGTGGGCGGAGTCATTGTACGCGGTGCGGCCATTTGCTGGGAGTCCTGGATCTGGTGCCGGTGTTCAGCTGGGTATTTCTAAGAGGAAGGTGCCGATACTGTAAAGGAAAGATTTCCCCGCGCTATCTGGCGGCGGAGCTGCTCATGGCGGGCGTGTCGCTGTGTCTTCTGTTCCGGTTTGACGTGTCGCTTTCGTACCTGTATTATCTGGGATTTTCTTTTCTGCTTCTGGCCGTGGGATTGGTGGATTTGGAGAGCTTTCGTATACCGGACCGATTTCAGGCGGCTCTGATTCTGTGGTGGTGCCTGTTCCTTCCTACTCACAGAGGGGAACTGGTGCCGTATCTGGCAGACAGCCTTGCAGGCGCTGTTTTTATCAGTGGCGGCCTGCTGGGAATTTCGATGGTATTTGACCGGATTCTGGGGAAGGATTCTCTGGGAGGCGGAGATATTAAGCTGTTCTTTGTTACTGGTCTGTATCTCGGAGCTGCGGTCAATCTTCTGAATCTGATTGTCAGCTGTCTTCTGGGCCTGCTTCTGGGCCTGGTGCTGAGCCGAATGGCGAATCACAGCGAGAACGAAGAAAACGGAGAGAACAAGGCGCAGCCCGGAACGGAAAAACGGGATAGCGGGCAGATTCCCTTCGGTCCGGCCATCGCGATGTCCAGCGTACTGTGCGTGCTGATCGGGAGACAGCTGACGGGGTGGTATATGAGCCTTTTTTAAGAAAAAGTGAAGGAAGACAGAATTATGATGAAACGTATTTCCGCAAAGTATACAGGAATTGAAATCGGTTCCAAACAGGTGAAAATGACCCAATGCTGCGACAATTGCCTTTATAAAGTGGTGATTGAACCGCTGCCTGACAACTATGTTAATAATGGGACGATTGTGTCCATGGAGGCCATGAGCATCTTCCTTAAGGAGATGGCGAAAAAATACCGGTTTCTGGATAAAAATTGTGCCATTGTTCTGCCGGACTCGGTAGCATTTTCAAGGCGTCTGACCATGCCGGCCATGAACGTGGATCATTTGAAGATCAACCTGCCCTATGAATTCCATGACTTTATCAATGACAGAAAAGAAAAATATGTGTTTGATTACTGTATTCTGGATATGCAGTATGATGAATACCAGAAGCCGGTTGCCATGGATTTGATGGCCGCGGCAGCTCCCAAAGACGTTATTTCAGAATACGAGGCCATGGTAAAGCAGGCGGGCTTTAAGCTGCAGATCGCGGCTCCGGAGGTATTTGCCTACTCGAATCTGGTCCGCGAGTATGAACGGGTCGAGGAGCTGGAGGAACTCCGGGAATACTGTTTTGTAGATTTTGGGTACCATTCCACCAAGCTGCATATCTTTTCCGGCTCCCGGTTTGAGGTGACCCGTGAGATTGATTATGGCTGTGCTCATCTGATTCAGACGGTCGCTGCCGTCAAAAATGTAGACCAGCACGTCGCCCAGTCGTATGTGATGAAAAACTATCTGGATATTTGGAACCTGGAGGAGTGCCGGGGGATCTATGAGTCCATCGGCGTTGAGATCATGCGGGCCATTAACTTTTACAGCTTCAATAATCCGGAGAGCCATTTGGATACGGTGTATTACTGCGGAGGAGGTTCCCTGATTACACCCCTGACAGAGGCGGTATCCTCCCATATCTCACTGGAGGTGCGTCCGATCACGGAGCTTATGACCATAGTGGGTGACATTCCTGTGGACGCTTGCATCAGTCCTGCATCGGCAGGCATTACGTATCAATAGACGGCAGGATATGGAGGAGCATTAGGATATGATAGGAATCAGGAAAAATGAGTATCCATCCAAAAAGACAGTAAACCTGATTATCCATGAAAAAACCATTAGCAGCCCAACCAGGGCCATACCGGTTTTTCTCGGATTTCTGGCGGTGCTGGCCCTGTTTGTGAAGTTTGGCGTTATGGTGCCCTTAGACCGCATGTATGCAGCCCAGGCGGCGCTGGGTCAGGTACAGTCAGAGCTCGATGGGTACATACAGTATAACAGGGATTATGATGAAGTGAGGGAGCGCTACAGCCAGTATTTCAGTGATTATTTAAATGAGGATGAGGCGGTGCTCCAGGACCGGCTGGAAGTGCTGAATCTGCTGGAGGAGCGGGTGATGAACCGGGCGGATATCGAGAGCATCAGCATTCGCGGCAACGTGTGCCGGATGGTGATCACCGAGCTTCCGCTTTACCAGGTTTCTGCGATTGTGGAGGACCTGGAGGAGAGTCCGCTGGTGCAGTACATATCCGTCTCTACGGCCAGCACGGAAAAACGGGCGGACAATGAGGCGGCCCAATCCCAGCAGAGCGTATCTGCCGATTTAACCATTACACTGACAGGAGGAACCAGTTAGATGCTGAAGCGTAAATTCACCGTGCGTGAGACGGTCCTGCTCCTGTTTATGAGTATTCTGTTTCTCGGGATTTTCTACTACCTTCTGGTGGCGTCTCCGGTTAATGAGGAGATTTCCAAATGCAGCAGCCAGCAGGTCCCGGTGGAGGATGATATCAGCACGGAGTTAATCAAGGCCTCCAGAAAGAAAAAAATGCTGGATGAGATGGAACAGTCGGCTGGAGAGCCCCAGGGGGAGTTAAAGCCATACAACAATCTGAATGATGAGATGCGGGAACTGTATCAGGCGCTGGAAGAGGCAGAATCGTACAATATCAGTTTTTCCGAGGCCAGGGCTTCGGGAACGATTGTCAGACGGGATATTTCCATTGCCTTTCAGGCGGGTTCCTACGAACAGGTAAGGACGATCCTTAGGAATATGGCTAACAGCCAGTTCCGGTGTATCGTAAAGGATATGGACATTTCCGCAAGCTCGGGGCGGGGAGAATCGAGGGGCATGGCCTCGGCCGGCGCCGTCAGTGTCAGCGTTATGATTACCTACTATGAGACAACGGTAGGCGCCTCTGACACTAACGGTCTGGTATATGATAAGGATACAGCCTCAGGCGATTCGGAAGAGACGATGGAGTAACATGTGGACGAGGATGAAGGATGGAATGAAGCATAGGTTGAGAGGACGAAACGGCTTTACGCTGGCGGAACTGCTGATGGTTGTCGGAATTATGGCAATTTTATCAGCGGTTTCTTTTCCTGCCCTGATTCATATGAGAAATTCCCTACGGCAGACAGAGCTAGACGAAAAGGCAAGACAGATATTTATTACGGCCCAGAACTGCCTGTCCGGCTGCCGCTTGAGTGGTGCTGTGCTGGAGGTGCCTCCCAGGGGAACCGATGGTTTGGAACTGGCGGACGATATGGTTCCATCGGATTATCAGGAAGGCGATGGAGAAATGCCGGATACTTATGCTCTCTGTGACGGGGAAGCGGGCAGCTTCAGCTGGATGAACGACACCGTATTTGCCCCGGCTCTCGTAAAAGAGGATGGCGGCAGCTATGTCATTGAGTTCAACCGTCAAACCAATGTCGTGTATGGGGTCTATTACTGGGAGAGAAATGGAGGCGCCTTTCAGAAGGCCAGCCTCTTTTATTATCACGAGAATTTCAATGAGTACGACGGAAAGCCGCTCAGAGGGGAAGAAAACCGGAATAACCGGATGCTTCCCTCCGTGGGATATTACGGCGGTGAAGCGGCGGCAGCCGCACAGGACTGGAAGGATGTGGATTTCCAGGTATCCATTTACAATGAGGAACGTCTGAAGGCCACGGTATCCATACCATCCTACCTCTATGAGGAGGCAGTGTTTGAGGTGACCATATCGTCAAAGACGGACAGCGCCAATCCGGTTCGGTATCGATACCGGCTGTACAACGGAGCAGTCACGGTTCTGGAGCCGGAAGATCCCTTCCACCAGATGACCGAGATCTGGAAGGTTATCCCGGCCACTGGCGGAGAAATGAGCGCCTCCTACGTCCTGACACTGGACAGTCTGGAGGAGGGACTTCATTTTGCAGATCATTTCAGCGAAATAGCGGCGGGTGACGACCTGCGGATATCCGTGATGGGCTACTGCGTCGGCAGCGACGCGGTCTATATACCCAGGACGAAGACGGCCGAGATCAACAGCCTCTTTGCCGGACTCCGGGGCGGAGACGGAACTGGAAGCGACATCTGGCTGGAGAACGGACGCCATCTCCAGAACCTGTCTTACGAGGTTTCCGGTCTGGGATACAGCACGGACGGAGCCAGCGAACGGAAGACAGGCTATCCGGTGACGTGTGCCAGAGTGCTGGAGGAGATTGACTGGATGGAACCGGTTTATGACGGCCTGTCCTATGATGACGTATGCACAGCACGACGGGATTCAACCCTGTCCGGGCCGGTTCATTTTTATCCAATCAGCAACAACAAGACAGATCTGCAGTCTTTTCAGGGGAACAGCTATGAGATCAAGGGCATTCATGTGACACAGGAAGCCTCGGTTGCGGACGAGGGCGGTATGGTCTATGGATGTGCCGGTCTGTTTGGCTATATGGAGGGACGGCCGGGCGGTAATGACAGCAGCAGGGGTTCCGGGAATCAGGAGACGGCAGGTGTTGCCCCTGTTATTCAGGACGTTATGCTGGTGAATCCCAGTCTGAAGCTCACCGGGTCAGCCGTTTCTTATGGAGGCGGTTCCTACGCCGGCAGTTTGGTTGGATATGCCGATCAGATGGAGATCAACAATTGCGGGGCGTACATAGACAGCGATGACGCGGAACCCGATTTTTCCGCGCTTTATAAAGAGAGCGGCATCACTTCCGAATGTGATTACGGCGGAGGGCTGATCGGCGGTGCCCGGGATCTGACTGCAAGGGATTCCTTTGCTTCTGTCAGGGTGTCGGCGGAGCGGATTGCCGGTGGTTTTATTGGTACCGTGAACGGCAGTCTGAACATTTCGACCTGCTATTCCGGCGGGCACACGGAGTCCGGCGCTTACAGGGCGGACCGGCCTAATGTGGAAGCCGCAGAAGCCGCAGGAGGGTTTGCCGGAGAATTAAACGGCAGCGGCCTGATCGAGAAGTCTTTTTCCGCATGCTCCGTGAGCGCTCTGCAGTGCGGGCCCTTTGCCGGGATACCGGATGTGGGAACGGGGGCGGTGACGTTTGAGGCGACTTACGGTGTAGGAAGCACATTGATAAAGGGCAGCGGAGGAGAGCCGAATCCCATCGGATGCGGCAGTACGGGAGAGGCGCTGGCGAATGGCGCGCGCAAGGCGGAGCGAAAGAACACCTCCCCTTACGACGATGTCTACCGGAAAGATACGAATGCGGCCTATTTATACCCGATCTGGCTGGAGGTTTACCGGGGAGACTGGGCAAAAAGCTCCTTTACAGGTCTGGTATACTATGAAAAATACGAGACGACGGATTCCGGACAGGATGCGTTCGGTTTCTGGTACCCGGGAGCAGAGGAAAACGGCACTTTAAGAGATGATCTTCCGGTAATCAGCGACGGATACGGATACTTGAGCGATACGGTGCGCAGCATTAAACTCTTTCAAAACGGCATCCCTCATGCCTCCAACAAGAGTGAGGAGCATGGGAAAGAGAACTGGAATAAAAACGAAATCACGCTTTCACCGGTGCAGGTGGAAGGCAAAAACCAGGTTCTCTATCCGTTTCCATGGATCCATGTGACGGAAAAGCGTTACGATGCATTTAAGTCTCCGGGTAACAGGAAAAATTCGTTTTATGACACATTGGCGCTGACCGTGGATGGGGCGGCGCTCACCGCTTTTTATAATCCTCATTTTGCCAAGACGATCGTGTTCACAGAGGAAGAGACGGCGACGAATCCGGAGTATGCGGTAATCCGTACGGTGCGCCATCTCTATGAGCTGGGAGATAAGGGAAACGGCGGAAAAAAGAGCAACTCCTATTATTGGCAGGCGGAATGGGATTATAACCAGGAACGCGATCTTGACTATGAAAAATATAAGGCAGGAGAAACGTATCCCGATACGGAGAACGCACCGGAAACTCTGAGCCAGGGCGTGATTGGAAGCAGTAAGACGGGCACGTTTCAGAAATCGTACAGTGGGAATGGCCACCGAATCAGCAACCTGATCCTTACGGATGACTCGATGGGAACCGGAACGGCCAGCGGTATGGCGCTGTTCGGCTACACGGCAGAAAAGAGCCATTTAAACGGCATGGTTCTGTACCGCCCTCAGGTTGTGACCCACAGTCTGCTGTCCGTGGCTGGCCTGGTGTATACCAATGGCGGCAGTGTCACAGAGGTTACCCTGATAAGCCCGGTGATCAGCGGAATCGACTCCGAAGGATGCGGTGCGGCAGGCCTGGTCTATGAAAACATCAATGGCGCCCTGATTGAGGACTGCTATGTGATTCCGGAACAATCCGGCGGATGGGAAGATGACCTTTCGGAGGATCCCCTTCGGTATAAGCATCTCTATGGAAACGACGGGAAGGTGACAGGAAACAATTACACCAATGCCATGGTGGCGGCTTCGGGAAGTGCGGCCGGGCTGGTTGGTCAAAATTATGGATCCATAAAACGGTGTGCGGCCATTGCGACGGTAACGGCGACAGACAGCAGGGCAGGGAACGCGGCCGGGTTTGTATCGATGAACAGAGGATCCGGCCTGATCGAGAAGTCCTATGCCAACTGCTATACGGCGGGGCAGGAAGCGGCCGGATTTGTATATGAAACCAGCGGCTCCTCCTCCATTAACAGCTGCTACGCACTGCGCCGGGTGACTGCGACCAGCGTGTCCGGGATTGCGGCGGGATTTTCCGTCAAGGATAAGGCGAAGACCATAACGAATTGTTACGCGGCCGTCAGTAACGGCTTCAGTAATGCGTATCAGGCGGTAACGGGCGGTCTGATTCTCTATCCGAACTGTCAGTATGCGGATTCAGAGGGATACGGCGCCAATTTTTATCCATTTTCTGCCGGCATTCAGAACAATTGTTTCTATATGGACTGGACGGAGAACCGGGGAGACGGGAAAATCGGAAATGCAATGGCGGTTACGTATGGGGATTTAAAGAAGCTGTCCATACCGGGACTGGAACCTGCGAGTCAGACGGGCAAAGATACCGTGACCTTCAGCCTCATGCTGCCGGGCGTCTATCCATTTCCAAAGGTGGAGAATATGATCCAGTACGGAGACTGGCCGAATTACGAATATGTGGGAGCCGAGCTCGCTTACTTCGAGATTTATAAGGAAGACTCGGGCTATACCGTAGGCTTTTACAACGAAGAGCTGGGGCTTGATTCCCTGCGGGACGGCAAAGAGATATTTCTGGATGGGTATGGCCTGCTGTTCAATACGGAATACCTGGAGATGGATGGAGTCAATGTGAAAAATCTGATTCAGGGCAGCTCCACATCCAACGACAAGGCGTATCTGTCGTGGGAGGACAGGAACGGAAATGACAATACCACTGCCAACGCCACAAACTATTTAAAGAGCGTCTATCATTTAAAGGATAATAACGGGAAAAAGATTGAAAAGGGCGTTTCTTATTACAAAAATACAGAGTCGGGTGCGTCTGCCATCCGGTCGGGGGCTGGGGACGGATACCCCGATCAGCCCATAGAATTAAAGCTGAACAACCGGCCCGGCACGTATTATTTCCGGATCCTGCCGCCGGCGGCGGTAGTGACTAATGCCTACGTTCCGTCCGACAGCATTTACCAGCAGATCATGATCCATGTGGAATCCAATTATTACGATGAGATGGGCGGAATCGGCACAGGCATCATCGAGAAGAACCGGGAATTCTATTACTGTCCTCATTTTGCCAAATCCAGGATCAGCACGGACGGCAAGCCAGAAGAATCGGAAAATCCGGAGTACCTCTGCATCCGGACTTCCAGGCAGCTCTGTACGCTGAGCAGTGGGAATCAGGTCCTGGGAGGCAGGGGAGAGGGTCTGGAGAATTACTATGGAAAATCCTTCAGGCAGGAACAGGATATTAATTTAGGACCTCAAAATCCATATGCGGTCTACTATTCGGATACAGCCCCTTTCAGTGAAGAGCGGGGCAGAAGCGGATACCGCTGGTTTAACAGCTCCATTGGAACCAGCCAGACTCCGTTTGAGGGTACGTATGACGGCGGCGGTTATACCATAAAAGGTCTGGGGGCCTGGGACTCCCGGAGCAGTATCTCCGGCCAGAGCGTCTTTGACCGGGTGACGGCCAATCGGGATGTGCCGCTGTTCGGTTATCTGAACGGAGCGGCTGTAAAGGAACTGGTTGTCGAGGGGGCCACTATGTCTGAGCGGAGTGACAGCTTAAGAGGAATCCTCTGCCAGGAAGCTCAGAAGAGCACGGTGATCGAACATGTGACTATCAGCAAAGCCCGCCTCGAGCTTCAGAATTTCGCGCCGGGGACGGAGGGCTTCGGGCTTCTGGCAGGTAAGCTGTCAGGCTCGACGATAAAAAACTGTACGGTCAACGCCTCCGCCGTGGTATGCGGCAGTGCCGCAGTGAAGTATATAGGAGGTGCAGTGGGCCATCTGACAGACGGCGGGACGATTGACGGCCTGACTCTGGATGAAGTGTCGGTCGGCGGCAGTAAAGCGACGCATCTGGGCGGCGCGGCAGGATTTGTGGACAGCGGCCAGATCCGGTCCGTGAGTATGGGGGGAAACGGCACGGAGGCCGTTGTCATAGAAGGCGACCGGGCTGTCGGCGGACTGATCGGTCAGATTAATTCAGGAAAAGGCGCGGTCACTGTCGGAAACATCAGTATGACAGGGCGCATCACCGTAAGGCAGACGACTGCCAGCAATAATACGAAACTGTATAATGGAGTGGGACTTCTGGCCGGGTTGTGTGAGATCAGCGGCAATCCCGTGACAATTGACGGGATTCGGGCGCAGGGGACGGACGGTTCCCTCCTGGTGGAAAACAGCGCTGCCAGCCAGTATCACATCGGCAGCTTTGTGGTGGGATCCCTGTACCGGTCATCGGGGGACGCGGTGGCCTGTGCTCTCACATTGGGGGACATCGGAATTCACGGAGCGAATCTTACGAGTGCGAATCCGGGACGGAGCAATACGTATTGCGGATACGGCGGAGTAATCGGACAGAACAGCAAGGCGGTGGTTCTGGCGGCCGATTCTCCCTGGGATTTGGGAGGCAGCAGTATCTCTGTTACGGCGGAGGCCGGTGCTAACGGCTATCACAGCGATTCCGGTGTGTCCGGCCTGACCGGAAAATTCCTGGAAGCCGCCTCCATGACGCTGCCGGAGGAGACGATACTGCCGGACATCCGCGTGCGGGTGCAGGCGGGAGGAAGTATTCCCGTGAGCGGCGTTGCGAACGTTACAGCTGGCCGGTGTGTGGCCATTGAGGCCGCAGGGCAGACGGTGAGCCGGGTAAGAATCCATTCGATTGTAACGGAAAACTGCCGGAATACGGGCGGACTGACTGCGGTACTCTCTGACGATACGGTATTTCACAAGCTGTCGGTGGAAAGTGTTTTGACGGATGGCAGTGCCCCGGGGCCGGGAGTGATTGAGGCATCGGGAAATGTGGGAGGAATAGCAGGAACGGTTGCATGCGGCCCTTCCAACGTCGTAAAACAGCTGTCTGTCAACGGTTTGCAGGTCCGCGGTTCCGGAAATGTGGGCGGCTTTGCCGGCGTGGTCACAGGCGGAGTCATCGAACAGTGCAGTGCCTATGCGGATGTGGCGGTGGTCTGGCCGGCAGATTCCATGGCTGGAGGTTTTGCAGGAAAGATTGAGAACGGGAGCATGCTCCGGTGTTATGCGTCAGGAAGTGTGAGTGCCTCCGGCGGAGAGGGGAGCACCGCTGTGTTAAAGGCGGGCGGCTTCTTTGGCGATATCAGTTCTTCGGGCAGACTGGAAAGCTGTTACGCCTCCGGCAATGCCTCACTGAAGGCCGGCAATGCCGCCTCCGGATCGGCGCTCGGCGGGTTCGGCGGAAGCCTTTCCTCGAACAGGGGCAGTCAGGTAATTGTGACTAAGTGTTATTCGGTGGGAGCCGTTGCGGTAGAGCAGGAAAACAGCGGAGAAACGGGCGGTTCCTCCAGCGTGAAAGCCGGAGGGTTTATAGGCCATCTGGTAAAGGGCCGGGATGTCTTTGGCGTGTCAGATGATCTGATCCGGAATCTGATCCGCATGATGAAGGGCGCAGAGGTTCACAACCGGATCACAAGTCAGAACGGGAAGACGGTATGGGAGCTGAATGTGGGAATGGATTCCGAGACAAGAGGAATCTTTGACAACAGCAATATTTCCGCGCTGGTCTACAACGTGCTTGGGTATCCGGCGTATCCTGACCTGCTGAAAACAGGACGGGAGAACACGAACGGTAAAGCGCCCGATGAGGAGATTAGAAAGGCTTATGAAATGGTATTTGACAGTGCGGACCAGCTTGTTTCAGATTCCGTGCCGGGGTCTGAGGAAAGCTATTACCATACCTTTTTTGAGAAGACACAGGACAATGCGGTCATGACCATGTGGGCAGTCAACAGGAGTGGGAATACAAGATACCTCTATTGGATCAATGAACAGAAGCCTGAGGAAGGCGTGACTTATACCGGCTACCGGGTGAATCTGGATGCATACGATTCTGCGCTGACAGAGGATTACGGCGGGACAGCTAGGCGGCAGAGCCTCTTCGAAACGAAGCAGGTGCGGGTCAGCCGGAAAACCGATGGTTCTTACGATGGAAAGAGGTATCTCTATCTGGCGGAACTGGAGGGCGTATGGCAGTCCCTGGAAGAGGCTGCGGTGGCAGACTGTTACTTCCTGCGCGGCACCGGTTCGGATGCAGGCGCCATCAATGCAGAATACGGGCCTGTGGAGAATTACATAGAACCGTGGAGCGTTGAGGAGTTCAGCCTGGAGATGACGCGGGAGATCCGGGACAGCCAGAAAGCTGTGCTTACCGGTATGCAGCCGGATCCGGAAAATATGGAACCGGGATTTACAGGATATCCGTTCCCGATGCTTGAAGGGGTCGGGGCAGGGGGCGATGGGAGAACCCATACAGGCCTCTGGCCGGCGGGATATCAGCCCTATTATAAACTGACAGATTAATACAAGGGAGGGAGCCGACCGATGTGCAGCGATAACCGACAGAGTCCAACAGAAAAATTAAAAAGCCAAAAAGGAGCTTCCATGGCCATCGCGCTGCTGTATTTTCTCGTGTGCGCCATGGTGGGCTCTGTAGTATTGGCGGCGGCCTCTGCGAATGTCAGCCATGTAAAGATGGAGAAACAGAACGAGGGCAATTATCTGGCGGTTATGTCTGCGGCTGAGCTGTTAAAAGCCCAGTTAAAGGAATGCACCGGAGAATGGGAATCGGATACGTATGAGCAGAGCGAAGCCGCGGATCTTGACAGGAAGATGGAATTGAAACAGGAGATGCTGAACCTGATTATGTCCTCTGAAAATGGAATGGCGCTGAAACAGGAACTGCTTCATGATTTTTACCAGTCGTATCTGAACTGTCTGGATCAAAATAAGCTGGTGGTCTCCGGAGAGCGGGATAGGAGTGAACACAGCCGTCTGACCTTTGAACTGGAGGGGGACGGCATGGCGCCGGTAACAGTTGCGCTGACGGTGAAGCCGGATCATATGGTATTAAACGGCCATAATACCCAGCAGCTGTATGTGACGGCGGAGGCAGATCTGTCTGTTGCGGATGAAGCCTTTGGGCAGTATCAGATCCGTCTGACCATGGGCGGGCTTATCCATTATACACTGAACGAGGAGGAGATCACAGAGAACGACCCGGTGACCGGAGAGTCCAGAAAGGTGCACCGCTATACGTCACAGGTGATTTTCTCCCCGGAAAAACCTTATTTATCGGGGAAAAGGCAGACAGGAGGCGGGAGCGAATGAAAAGTGGAATAAGAACCGGCTCCGCATATAAAAATGTGAAACAGAAATGCCGGGATACACGCGGGGAGACGCTCGCGGAGGTTCTGGTGGGAATCCTGTTTGTAGCGTTGGCCAGCTCCCTCTTTCTCAGCATGGTGACGGTGTCACAGAATATTAATGCCAACACCCAGAAGGCGGACGATACGTTTTACAAGGCCATGTCACAATTGGAGTGCATGGAAGCGGACGGGGCCGTTGTACAGAAGAAGAACGGAACGGTAAGAGTGACGATCGGTGAGGACGGAAGTATCTCTCAGGATTACGGGGTCACTGTTTACTATGGAGATGATATGATGGCTTATCGGTCAGGTGGGGAGCCGGAGGAAGAAAAATGACAGAAAAGGCAAAACGCCGGTTAAAGGGCACCGCCGGTGTCACTCTGGGAGAAATGATGGTTGCTGTGCTGATCATGTCTTTTCTCACTCTGGCCGTGAGCGCAGGAGTGGGAACTGCCGTCAAGGTGTACCGGGCGGAAAAAGAATACTCGGAATCGAGGGTCCTGGCTAACAGCATTCTGCTGGCTATGACAGATGAACTGCGGTATGCGTCGGAGCTCAATATCAACGGGGACGGCAGTGAAATATGCTACGACAGCGCCATGTACGGATACGATACCGTTATGAAAATCCAGCAGCAGGGCGAAAATGTGGGGAAACTGGTTTTTCTCTACGATACAGAGCGTGCTGCTTATCCCTTCGAGGATAAGACGTATATGGGGTACCAGATTCAGACCAACGAGGACAAACCACTGTTTCAGCTGACAGATGATGGCTCCTGTATAGTGTTGTCCTATGATATTTGCGATTCCCGGGGAAATGTAAAGGTTTCTCTGGAAGATATCAAAATCAGGCTGCTGAACCATTAGGCGGGTCTGTAGGGCAGGAAATAAGGAATGAGGACAGATAAAATGACAGAGCAGAGAGAGAATAAACATATACAGGGCTTTACATTGGCGGAGCTGCTGATCGTAGTGGCCATCATTGCTGTGCTGGTAGCGGTGTCAGTACCGGTTTTTATAGGTAAGATGAATCAGACAAAGAATACCGTGTGTGAGGCGAATCGAAAAATACTGGTAAGGCAGATGGTTCTGGACCGGCTGGAAGATAGTGATTACTCCGAAGCGGATGCAGTTGCAGTTATGGAGAACTCGGATGCATACTGCCCGGACGGTGGTAAGTATTCCCTGGAATGGGATGAGCTGTATATAAAGGTGACCTGTGATAAACACGGATCGACCAGCAGCGGAATGGACGAGGATATCAAGGTGTCTTCCAATTTTATCGATGATTACAGAGATTTCACGATTGAATATCTGAAGGATCATCCGACGAAAAACAACGACGAGATCAGAAAGGCATTCCTTGAGAAATACAACGGGAAATGGCCGACGCTGATTGTGGATAAGAAGTCCTACTCCATTCAGCCGTTCTATCAGGGAAAAGACAAGACAAAGCCGGTGGAGGAGTGCGTATGGCTGTTCGCCAGAGCGAATGGGAATGCGGACGCGGGCTGGAGTGTGCCTTATGTCTATAATATTGTAGATGGTAAATGGTATGGAGCCACCAAATGGGATGGCTCGCCGGGAGGATCCGCCAATATATCTTACGAGGATACGGCTTCTCTGGATGAGGCGATCAGGAATAGTAAGCACTCAAGCGGAAAAAACCAGTGGGTTGAAGTGACTGGCTATAAAGAATCTAAGTGAGAAAACGCTTGGTGACTATTGGAAAATACAGGTATATAATAAAAAGCGGCTATATAGTCGCTTTTTTGATGAGAGGAAGTATTACATGGGTGACAAAGGGGAACAGACCGGAAAGCATATCCTGGAAATGGCGTCTCAGATGTTCTCTGCACTGTTATATTTCGAACGCACCCGTTCCGGGTTGACAGTAGCTGCGCCGAATCTGAATATCGCGCTGTATGAATTCTGTATTGCACATCGAAATGACAGAGGGCCGGAGGCTGCATACAATTCGAGATATACAGTGACCCAGTGTTCCGGAAATCTGGATATAGGTATTGTCTGTGACCACATGATGCTGGCAGCGAGAGAGTTGGAAATTGGAAGTGTAATGGTAGGCTTGTTTGATCCTGCTGTTATAACAAAAGAATTTATATAGCAATACCAGTTCATCCGTTCCGCATTTTTGTAATCTGCAATTTTATGTCAGAAAGCAATTAGCGTCTACCCATAACGGAGTTTGTAAGGTATAATAAAAGATACCACAAAAATGGGGGAGAATTGATACATGAAGAAATATACGGTGTGTATCTGTGACGACGAACAGCCGATACGCGACAAACTGAAAAAATATATATTACGGTATTCCTTCGCATATGACGTGGAGATCGATCTCATCGAACTGGATGCCGCCGAAAAACTGTATGACCTGACGAACCCTTATGACATCCTGTTTCTGGATATCCGGTTTGGGAACAGAAGCATCGGCATCGATATTGCCGAGGAACTGCGAAAACGGGGAAATACGTCGATCATCGTTCTGACAACGGCCCTGAAATCCATGTCCATAGACGGATACCGGGCGGAACCGTTTCGGTTTATTGTGAAACCGTTTACGGAGGAGGAGATCATAGCCGTCCTCAACGCCTGCGCCCATAAGCTGAACCGCTCCGTATCCTATATTAAGATTACGAATGACTCTCATACTAATCTGCTCCGGACAGATAAAATCATGTATATTTATTCGAAACTCCGCAAGCGCCATATCGTGTGCCAGGATGTAGCACAGATTGGTACATGGCAGAGTCTCCGTGAACTCATGGACAGTCTGCCGTCCGACAAATTTGCATATTCACACAAAAGCTACATCGTTAATCTGGATATGGTGGATACGGTCAAGGACAGCAAAATATTGCTTACAGACCACAGCGCTGTGCCGTTGGGCCTCCATTTCCGGGATTCGTTTATGAAAACGCTGCTTAAAAATTCAGCTATCTGAAGCACAACGCAGATACAAAGGTGGTATGAGTATGCTTGACACGATTTTAGCCTATGGCAAATGTATACTGGATTTTGCTTTGTTTTTCTGGTTCACCATGCAGTTTTTCGCGTTAAGATGGGAGAAACAACGGCGAATCTCCTGGGGACTGCTGTTAGGCCTGTCTACAATTCAGTTTTTCGTAAATTTGCTGTACATACCGGAGTTGAATACTATGACAGCCCTATTAAGCGGTCTGATCATCAATCTGATTTTGTTTAAGGGCAGTATCGCCGCCAGGCTGCTCTGTTCTTTCCTTGAAACTCTGTTGATCGTAATCTGTGAAAGTATCCCTGTTTTGATATATGCCTCCATGATCAGGAGTAATATGGTGAGCGTCATAGATGATACCATAAAAAATGCAGGCTTTAACCTCAGCGGTACCGGCATGTTCTGTGTCCTTCTTCTGATTGTCCGCTATTTCCACTGGGCAAAACGGAGGAAGGAGGACGTGGAACTTACGATTACGGAAAATCTGTCGGTTATCACAGTTCCCATAGTCAGTATTTTTATCATATACTATGTATTCTATATTCTAAGTTTGAATACAGAGCTGGGGAGCCGAGCTGATTCCCTTAGCATGATCTTTTTTCTTGCCCTTCTATTCATGAACCTGACGGTGATTTTAGGGGACAACCATTGGCGGAAACGCTGCCAGCTTCAGCACGAATTAGACAGACTGTCCCGCATCGAACGGCTGGACCGGGTGGTGATCGGACAGCAGGATGCGTTTATTGAAGAGTTAAAGGGTCTGGCTCACGATTATACGAAACAGATCGACGGCATAAAACACCTGCTGCAGGAGGGCGCGGGCGGCGGGAAGGGAAAGTTTGTGGAGCGTGATATCCGGTCCTATGCGGATGAAATGCTTCATCATATCGAAGACAGTTACCGGTTCGCCTTTATCCCCTCACCGGCTCTGCGGTCGATCCTGTGCCAGACAAAGCTTTGCTGTGATTCCGCGCAAATCCAATTTGATACGAATATCCTGTTCTCTGACTTTTCTTTCATGGCATTTCCTGATATCTACACCATCTTTGAAAATCCGCTGGAAAATGCGGTCAGGGCCTGCGGCGAGATAACAGACAGCAGTATGGCACGCCGGATCGCTTTGACCATATCCAGAAAGAAGAATCTGATCTGGGTGGAAATAAAGAACACCAAAAATAATCCGGTCAGGGTGAAGCATGGCAGGATTCAGACCACAAAGCCGGATGAATCGAAGCATGGATTCGGGCTTAAGAACATGGAGCGGGTGGTGAAGCGGTATGGCGGATACAGTCATGTGGAGTATACAGAGGAGGAATTTGTTGTTACCATGGCGCTGCCGGTTTCATTTACGGCTTCGGGCGGCTGAAACGCAGAAAAAATGTATTAAAATCAGATTAGGGGATAAGCAGATGAAACGTGACGCTTTGTGGCAAAATGGTTCGAATAAGAGCCCGATCCGGTTTTCAATCAACAAAAAAATATTGATGCTTGCGGCGGCGATTGTCCTGCCATTTTTCATTGTGGTGGTCGTTCTGCTGGTTTCCATGATTCAGTACAGCAGGGTGTACGATAAGATCGTCAGCGATATGACCATTGCCAATAATTACAATCTGAATTTTAAAGATGAGATGGACGAGAGCCTCTATAAGCTTGTGGTGGGATATGTAGACTTTGGAAATATTTCTGAGGACGAGACGTTAAAGGATCCCTATGCCTTAATCGGAGAGCTGCGGGCGGAGTTTACGAAGCTGAAGGATATCACCACGGAGACGGAGAGCCGCGTGTGGCTGGAGACCCTTTTACGGAATATCGACACCCTGGAAAAGAGGGTGGATGATATTTTCGAGAACATCAGAATCGGCGGGCGGTATGATGAAAATATCCAGGAGCTGGATAATAACATCTACATCCTGACAGAACTGATTCAGGATGATATCCAGTATTATATCTATTACCAGACGAAGGCCATGGAGGTGGTCACAGGGAATTTGAAGCAGCAGATGCAGAGCTTTATCATCGTGTGCGGGCTCCTGGTGCTGTTTCTGGTGGTTTTGACGATTATAGCGACATGGCGGATTACAACCGGTATTCTGAGGCCGGTTAAAGTGCTGTATGATGCGACCAGACAGGTCTCGGAGGGCGATTTATCAGCAAGGGCCGACGTCTGTTCGAAAGATGAGATCGAGATTCTGGCCAGCGGATTTAATGATATGGCGGCCAATATGCAGACACTGATCGGGCAGATCAAAGAGGATGAGCAGAAGATGCGGCGGCTGGACCTGCGCCTTTTACAGGAACAGATCAATCCCCATTTCCTGTATAATACCCTGGATACGATTGTCTGGCTGATCGAGGATGAGAAGGCGGATGAGGCGGTGAACATGGTAGTGTCCCTGTCCAGCTTTTTCCGGCTGGTGCTCAGCAAGGGGAAAGAGATTATTACGCTCAGGGAAGAGGAGCAGCATATCAGCAGTTACTTAAAGATTCAGGAAAGACGGTACCGGGACATCCTGGAGTATGATATCCAGATTGACGAGGAGCTGTACGATTATCAGATTCTGAAGCTGTCGCTGCAGCCACTGGTTGAAAATGCCCTATATCACGGCATAAAATATAAGCGCTCCAGAGGCTGCATCCATATCAGCTGTGAGAAAACCGGAGAGGTCCTCCACCTGGCGGTCAGTGATAATGGGATCGGTATGGATGCGGAAGACTTGGAGCAGCTGCGAAGGGAAATCGAACGCCCCTGCCGTGAGACGGAAAAAGGATTTGGCCTGGCAAATGTAAATGAGCGGATCCGCATGTATTTCGGTGCCGGCTACGGAATGACGATTCAGTCTGAAAAGGGAAGGGGGACCATTGTGGAACTTACAATACCGGCGATTAAAATTTATGAGAGTCTGCTGCGGAAAGCATAGAAAGGGTAAGTACATATGGAAATACCGGCAAAGAAAATACATATTTTTTTCATTCCTCTGCTGTTCCTGATTCTGATTCTGTCCGGCTGTGTAAAAGAATACGGGACGGAAGATACAGAAAATACAGTCGATGAAAATCTGATCGTGGTGGGAGTGTCTCAGGTAGGCAGTGAATCCGTGTGGAGAACTGCCAATACGGCTTCCATTCAAAATGTCCTTACCAAAGAAAATGGATACTTTATGATCTTCAATAACGCGAGGCAGAAGCAGGAGAATCAGATTAAGGCACTTCGGAGCTTTATCTCCCAGCGGGTGGATTACATTGTGTTTTCTCCTATTACGGAAGACGGTTGGGAGACTGTGCTGCAGGAGGCGAAGGAGGCAGGGATTCCAGTCATTTTAATCGACCGTAAAGTGAATCTCAGCGATCAGTCATTATATACGACATGGATCGGCTCCGATTTTTACAAGGAGGGGAGAATGGCCGGAAATATACTGGACGAGTACCTGACGAAGCAGCACAGGCAGGAGGAGAGCATCCGCATCGTGGTTTTACAGGGAACCGAGGGAGCGACGGCCACGATCGGCCGCACGAACGGATTCAATGAAGTCGCAGAAGCCCACGATAACTGGCTGATCCTGGAGCAGGCAGATGGGGAGTTTACAACGGCAAAAGGACAGGAAGAGATGGAAACGCTGCTGCACCGGTACAAAGATATCGATGTGGTGATCTCACAAAACGACGACATGACCTTCGGTGCTCTGACGGCCATACAGAATGCAGGGCTTACGGCTGGAGAGGACGGAGACATCATGGTCATCTCCTTTGACGCGGTGAAAAGCGGACTGCAGCTGGTGGATGAAGGGCTGGTTACCGCGGACATCGAGTGCAATCCCAATCAGGGCGAATACGTTGAAACGGTCATCAGAAAACTGGAGAACAATGAGGCCGTGGCAAAGCTGTATTTTGTTCCGGAGACAGTATTTACAAAGGAAAATGTGAAGGACGCCCTGGAGAAGAGGACTTATTGATGGGAAACGGATTTGTGAATGGAAAAGAGGAAGCAAATGTTAAAAGTATTTCTGGTGGAAGATGAAAGCGTCATAAGGGAAGGGTTTCGGGATAAAATTCCGTGGGAGCAGTATGGGTTTCAACTGGTGGGAGAGGCCGGAGATGGGGAGATGGCGCTTCCGATGATCCGGAAACTGAAGCCGGATCTGCTGATCACCGATATTAAGATGCCGTTTATGGACGGCCTTTCTTTGAGTGAAATCGTGAAAGAGGAATTTCCCAAGATAAAGATCATTATCATCAGCGGCTATGATGATTTTGAATATGCGCGCCAGGCGATCAAAGCGGGAGTGGACCAGTATCTGCTGAAACCGATTACGAGAACGACTCTCCGCGGCGTCCTGCTGGAGATGAAGGAAAAAATCGAGCAGGGGATGGAGCAGAAGGATTATCAGGCCCAATACCAGGATGAGGTGCAGGAATTTGAACAGTTTTCGCTTCGGAGATTCTTTGAGAAGATTCTGGAGGGGAAGCTTTCGGTGAAGGAGATCTACGAGGAGGCGGCAGCCCAGTCGCTGCAGCTTACGGCCTCCTGTTACAATCTACTGCTTTTCTCCATCTATGAGAAAGCCGAGGTATCATCCCGGGAGTCCCGGGAGCGGCTGATCAGAAAACAGGAGGAGGTATTTCACTATTTTCTGCGGCATCCCCAGTATATTCTGTTCCGTTTCAATGTCAGCTGCTATGGCGTTCTGATCAAATCGGAGCAGTCCCAGATGGAGGAGCTGACAGAGAACAGCCTGGCCCATTTAAAAAAGGTCTGTGCGCCGGAGGAGGATCACCTGGAATGGTACGTTGCGGTGGGAACGGAGGTGGAGCGTTTGAGCATGCTGCCTCAGTGCTATAAAGATGCGAACCACTATTTTGCCTACCGGTTTATCAAGCCGGGTCTCCATGTGCTGTCGGAAATGACGCTTTCGGACTGTCTGGCCGGACAGGGCGAAAAGAATATCGGCACGGTGGATTTTATGCAGATGGATCCGGAAATTATCCGCGACTTTCTGTCACGGGGAGAAGATAAGGAGATTCATGATTTCGTGGAATCCTATCTTTACAACATTCAGAATGCCTTAAAATCCAGGATGTTCCGCAGCTATGTGATCCTGAATATCCGATTTGCCGTCGTTGCTTTCCTGGAGTCTATTGGCGCGGATCAGGCGGAGTATTTAGAAGAGATCGAGCATGCGGTGCAGATGATCCGCAGCGAGGACAGCGAGATTTTCGAATACTTTGCAGGCATGCTGGAGACCGCGATGGGGATTCGTGACCGGATCAACAGCTGCCAGGGCGGGAAAATGTTGAAGAAGGCACTGGATTATATAGACGATCATTACGACTGCGACACGCTGTCCCTTAACCTGGTGGCCGAGAATATCGGCATGAGCGCCAGCTATTTAAGCGCTATCTTCAGCCAGAACATGCAGAAAACATTTGTTGAATACGTGACGGAAAAACGGATTGAAAAGGCGAAAAAGCTGTTAAAGCAGACGGACAAAAACTCCGGTGAGATAGCGAAGGAGGTGGGGTATAAGGACTCCCATTACTTCAGCTTCGTCTTTAAAAAGCTGCAGGGATGCAGTCCGAGAGAATACCGTGCAGAAAAGAAGCACTGACCGGAGCATCACCGGTCAGTCTGAGTACTTTCTTTTAAGTTCAGTTTCCAGCGGGTTTCCTGTGAAGACACGGGAAGCCCGCTCAGTTTTTTTATTACAGCCTCCGCCGCCTTTGTCCCCATCTCATGGGGCTCGTGGGAGAGAGTGGTTACTGCCAGAATGTTGGAATTGCTGAAATACGTATGATCAAATGCGGCCACGGCCATGTCCTCGGGCAGCCGGCAGCCTGCGGACTGGAGTTCATTCACCAGATAGTAGGCGATGATGTCGTTATAGCAGACGACTGCGGTGCAGGAGGAAAGGGACTCCGCCGCCATTTCCTTTAAAAACTGTGTATCTTTTAAGTGAAGCAGCCGGTCTAAATCATGGGAGCCGTACCAGCAGATGCTGTGGTCGGAGACAGGCAGCTCCAAGTCGCGCAGCGTCTCCGTGAAACCCTGATATCGTTCGATTCCCTGCATATCATCAGATTTAAAGATACCGCCGATGGCCGTATGGCCCTGAGCGGCCAGATGGCGTACTAAGAGGGCGCTCCCCGAATAGTTATCGTCTTTGATAAAGATGCAGCCGGTGAGGGACGGATAATAATTATAGAGAAACACGATTTGACAGCCCTTTTTGATCAGCCTGCGGTACAGGTCCAGATTGGGATTGGGAAGCGCGCTTTTACAGCCCTCCGCGATGATTCCGCGCAGAGGGTTTTTCAGAAGCTGAAGCAGGATCTCCCGTTCTCTGGAGATGGAATTACCCGTTGTAAAGACCTGGCCCTTGAAACCATGTTCAGAAAGCGTGTTTTGGATATCATGGATTACGCCGGGATAGATGTATTCCTGATCGCTGGAAATGAGAATTCCGATGACATTCCCCTGAGGTCTGGAGGAGTGTCCTGTAAGGAACGAACCGCTTCCCTGCTTTCTGACGATGAAGCCCTTTTCCTCCAGAAGCCCCAGAGCCATGCGGATGGTCTGACGGCTTACGTGATATTTCGTGCAGAGCTCCTGCTCCGACGGCAGCTTATGAATTCCATTTTGAATGTTTTTCTCTATCATGAGTTCCAGACGCTCCGCGACCCATTTGTATTTTACAGTCATAGAATCCTTCCCTTTCCCGATTTTATGAAAAATTTGCCTGATTTGTTCCCCGGATAAACGTAAGAAAATGTATAAATATCATAAAAAATCCACGTTTTATCTTCTTGAAAGTCAATATGCACAACAAAAATTCCCCACATCTGATCCCTGAAAAATGGCAGAATCTTAAAATTTCCACCTGTTTTGTAAGAAATCATACCAAAGAATACAACTTGTATTGTATTTTGATTATATCACCATAAATTTGTATTGTAAATAACTTCCAAACCGCATAAATACAAGGGATTACAAATTGAATCACAGTGCCGCTGCTGGTAAGATACAGGTACAGGGAGAAACGAATCCCAGGAGGAAATCAATTATAAAAAAGCGGAGGTAAGAAAATGAAAAAGAGAACTCTCGTAACAATGTTGGCAGTATCCATGGTGGCGGCCAGCCTGGCCGGATGCAGCAGCTCCAAGACATCATCAGCAGGAACGGCAGCAGCGACCGAGGCGCCTGCGGCAACTGAAGCAGCGGCTCCTGCGGCAACCGAAGCTGCAAAGGCGGAGACAGAGGCGCCGGCTCCTGCGGCAGCGGATGGGGAACTGATCAAGGTCGGCATCATCAACAACGACCCCAACGAGTCCGGATACAGAACCGCGAACGACGCAGATATGAAGGCCATGTTTACGAAGGAAAACGGATATGACGCCTCCTTTGCCTACAGCTTAAAGAATGACGAGCAGATTACGGCGGCTCAGAAGTTTATCCAGGACGAAGTGGATTACTTACTTCTCTCCGCGGCAGACACTTCAGGCTGGGACAGCGTTTTAAAAGATGCACAGGACGCGGGAATCGGCGTAATCCTGTTTGACCGTACCATCGACGCCAGCGAGGACTTATATCTGGCATCCATTGTTTCCGATATGAACAAGGAAGGCGAGACAGCAGTAAACTGGCTGGCTGACCAGGGATTAGACGAGTACAACGTAATTCACATTCAGGGTGTTATGGGTTCTGCGGCACAGCAGGGACGTACCGGCGCTCTCGACGCTAAGGTAGCGGCCGACGACTCCTGGAATCTGATTACACAGCAGACCGCAGAGTGGAACTCCGAGAAAGCACAGCAGATCGTTCAGTCAGTCATCGATTCCGGCTCTAAATTCAATGTCATCTACGCAGAGAACGACGATATGGCTAAAGGCGCCGTAGCCGCATTGGACAAGGCAAATATTTCCCACGGCGTCGGCAAGGACGTAATCATCATGGGATTTGACTGTAATAAATGGGCGCTTCAGGAACTGTTGGATCAGAACTGGAACTACGACGGACAGTGCAACCCGTTCCAGGCTGCCTACATCGATGAAATCATCAAAAAGGTTCAGAATGGGGAAACGCTTACCGAGAAGACTATCATCATGGATGAGAAGGGCTTCGACGCCACAACCATTACGGCAGAAGACGTTGAAAAATACGGAATTTAGGCGACAAGACAATAAAATGTTTACAGGATAGAAAATGGAAAGAGTGCAGCGCGGCATAACTGATATTCGTATGAACGCTTTGCGCTCTTTCCCTACAAAAAGGAGTGAATGGCGCTGGTGAAAGAGAAGTCTGTATTGGAAATGAGAAATATACATAAGAGCTTTCCGGGAGTACGCGCGCTGCAGGCTGTGGATTTTACCCTGTGCGAAGGGGAGATACACGCGCTGATGGGTGAAAACGGAGCGGGAAAGTCCACACTGATTAAGGTGCTGACGGGTGTATATGAAAAGGATGAAGGCGAAATTTATTTAAAGGGCATGAAGAAGGCCGCGGTTATCAAGTCTCCCCGTGACGCACAGAATCTGGGAATCAGCACGGTATATCAGGAGATTACCTTGTGCCCCAATCTTACGGTGGCTGAAAACATGTACATCGGACGCGGAAAATCGCAGATGATGGACTGGAAGAAGATGAATGCGGATGCGGACGCAATTCTTGACAAACTGGGGATTCCGGCAGGGGCCACCCAGCAGTTGTCCGACTGCTCCATAGCGATTCAGCAGATGGTAGCAATTGCCCGCGCAGTTGACATGGACTGCAAGGTATTGATTTTAGATGAGCCGACATCTTCCCTGGACGAATCGGAGGTGGAAAAGCTCTTCGGTCTTATGAGGGATTTAAGAGAGAGGGGCGTCGGCATCATCTTTGTTACCCATTTCCTGGATCAGGTCTATGAGGTATGCGATAAAATCACGGTTCTGCGCGACGGTCAGCTGGTGGGAGAATACGTCATAGAAGAGCTTCCGAGGGTGAAGCTGGTTGCGAAGATGCTCGGCAAGGAACTGAACGATATGGAAAATATCCGGGAGAAGACAGAAGGCTTTAAAGGCGCTGACGAGCGTGTCATTGAGGCCGAGGGTCTTCAGAGCGATGCGGGAATCAAGCCGTTTGATTTCTACATCAAAAAAGGTGAGGTCAACGGCTTTACCGGCCTTCTGGGCTCCGGGCGGAGTGAATGTGTACGCGCCATGTTCAGCGCAGACAGGGTGATCGCCGGAACGATGAAAAAGAACGGAAAAACGGTGAAGATGACTAAGCCTCTGGACGCCATGAAAAATGGGATTGCCTACCTTCCGGAGGACCGCAAGAACGACGGCATCGTGGGAGACCTATCCGTGAGAGACAATATTATCCTTGCGGCACAGGTGCTGAGAGGATTTTTCCGGCCGTTCTCCAGAGCGGAGGCAAATAAGTTTGCAGACGAATACATCAAACTGCTGGAAATTAAGACCGCGTCCGCGGATACGCCGATTAAGTCGCTTTCCGGAGGAAACCAGCAGAAGGTCATTCTTGCCCGCTGGCTGCTGACCCATCCGGAATATCTGATTCTGGACGAACCGACCCGCGGCATCGACATTGGCACGAAAATCGAAATACAGAAGCTGGTATTAAAGCTGGCCGCGGAGGGAATGAGCGTCACCTTTATTTCTTCTGAAACGGATGAGATGCTTCACACGTGCTCCCGTTTGATCGTCATGCGTGACCGCAGAGTGGTCGGAGAGCTGTCGGGTGAGGAGCTGAATCAGGCTAAAATTATGGAAACCATTGCCGGAGGTGAGATGGAATGACAGGGAAGAAGAGTACAACGATATCAAATGCGTTTGCCGGTTTATTCAGAAAGCAGATTTTCATCCCCATTGCGGCGCTTCTGCTGCTGACGGTATTTAACCTGGTAATTGCCCCGGCGTTTTTCAAAATCACACTGGGAACCAACAGCGGCGGAGACCCTGTTTTAACCGGATATGTGATGACGATTCTCGACTATGGCTCCGAGGTGGCCATTCTGGCTATCGGCATGACGCTGGTTACGGCGGCTTCCGGTGGACAGGATATCAGCGTCGGCGCGGCTGTGGCTATCGCAGGCTCCGTAATTCTGCGAGTCCTCGTGGGACTGGGCGGAGACGGGACGCTTAGGGCTCCGATCATCGTGGCATTTCTGGCCGCGTGCCTGGTCGCCATGATATTTGGCGCGTTCAACGGCGTGCTGGTAGCCATCTTTAAAATCCAGCCCATGGTTGCGACTTTGATCCTCTATACCGCCGGCCGTTCCATTGCCGCGTGGATCAATAACAATGAGCTTCCTATCGTAACGGATAAGACTTTTACGTATTTCGGCGGATTTATTCCGGGAATTCCGATCCCCACTCCATTTTTCCTGGCAGTGGTATGCGTCATCATCGCCATGCTGGTGTTAAAGTTCACGAATCTGGGCTTATATACCCAGGCTGTCGGAATTAATGCCAGTTCCTCCAGGCTGAACGGTTTAAACCCTGCGTTTATCAAATGGCTGAGCTTCGTTATTCTGGGACTGTGTGTAGCGGTTGTGGCCCTGATTAAAACGAGCCGTCTCTCCACCATCAACTATTCGGTCATTGCCAAGGATATCGAGATGGATGCCATCCTGGCGGTCGCCCTCGGCGGAAATGTGTTAAGCGGCGGTAAGTTTAATATTATGGCGTCGATTCTGGGAGCCTATGTCATTCAGTTCCTCACGACAACCCTTTATAAGTTTAATGTCTCCTCGGATGCCCTTCCGGCCTATAAGGCCATGGTCGTCATTGTGCTGGTCGTCATCAGCGCCCCGGCTGTAAAAGAGAAGATTTTCAGCCTCGGAAAGAGTTTAAGAAAACAGAGGGAGGTCGCCTGATATGTCAAATATAAAAAAAGCAGGCAGCCAGGCGCTGCCAAATAAGCCGAAAAGGCTGACTGACACGAATTTGCTGCTTCTCATTACGATCGTGGTTTTCCTTGTCATGTATATCGGAGCCATGATATTTCTGAAAAAGGGGTTTTTAAAGCCCCAGACGTTTTTTAATATTCTGAATGCGAATGCAGCGCTCATCATTACCTCCTGCGGCATGAGCCTCGTTATGATCACCGGCGGAATCGATATCTCCGTGGGAGGCGTCGTCGCATTGGTCAGCATGAGCTGTGCAGTATACCTGGATTATCACGGAGGCAGTGTCTTTGCCTCCCTGCTGATTGCACTGGGAATCGGTCTGGCATTCGGCGCGGTACAGGGCTTTCTCGTGGCTTATCTGGATATCCAGCCGTTTATCGTCTCACTGGCGGGGATGTTCTTTGCCAGAGGCATGACGACGATTGTTCATACGGCTCCGTTTAATGTGGTCAATGAAGGCTTTGCAGCTTTGAAAGATACGCGGATCAATGTACCCGGACTCGGAACGGTAAACAAGCTGGGAAAATACATTAACGCCTATGTGGAGATTGGCGTGATCGTCGCCGTTCTGGTGGTGATTATCCTGTTCTGCATCCTGAAATGGACGAAGGCCGGGCGGAATTTTTACGCGGTGGGCGGCAGCAGGCAGAGCGCTCTGATGCTTGGAATCGATGTAAAGAAGACCAGATTTCTGGCGCATTTGCTCTGCGGCCTTCTGGCGGGGATCGGCGGTTACGTCTATTTCCTGCATGTAGGCTCCGGATCGGCCTCTCACGCCATGGGCATGGAGATGAATGCAATCGCGTCTTCCATCATCGGCGGAACGCTGCTGACGGGCGGCGTCGGCAATATCGCCGGTACGTTTGTCGGCGTGCTGTCACTCAGCACGATTCAAAATATCGTTTCCTCCATCGGCCTCGATCAGGCGTGGTGGACGGGAATTACCGTGGCCGCCATGCTGTGCCTGTTTTTGGTGGTGCAGAGTATGATTATGGCGCGGAAGAAGAAAAGGGTATAAGGAAGAAGTGGATGCCAATCCCCCGGTCCGGGTGTTCGGACCCGGGGATTGGTGTGTTAGTTTTTTGTCAGCACGGTCTGTCACATTTCTCAATACATTTAAGCAGACACTCCATTTCCCGAATCCCATTCTGCTGCGACACGATAATCGACTGGATAATCGGCTTCAGCTCCTGACAGATTGGAAACTGCAGGGCATTCCGTGACATTTGGATGGCGCCTCTGTGATGGGGGATCATTTCGCGAATAAAATTTGCATTGATATCATTTGTGTAACATGCATTTCTCATATCATCGAACATAGTCTGTGTAATCTGCTTATAGTGACAAAGGAAAAGTTCGATTTTCTGCGGCGGGTTGCAGAACATCTGACAGCGGTTCCGGATTGCCTCCATATTCTCAATGCTTTTAGTCTGTTCTTCAATGATATTTAACGCAATTTCCTGCAGTGGTACCAGGGTAGTGTACTGCAGGAGATTACAGGACATCTCGATTGCTGCCTTGTGGTGGGGAATCATCTGAACAATAAAATTATAGGAAATACTGTTGCTCAGTTGGGCACTGTTCATCTGCTGTATCATTTGGTCCAGTATGTTGTTAAAGCAGGTTAAGTATTTGTCTGTTACGATGCCTAGCTGTTCTTGTCTCATCATTATTTACGCCTCCAGTTCTATATAGGGTATGCAGAGGGGGAGGCGGTTGATATAGAATCAGAGCATATTCTGATTGCAAACATACGTTCGATATGGTATGATGGTAAAAACAGCGTGATATCCAGATGTCCTCAAGAATGGAGTATGCCGGAAGGAACACCGAATAGAAAAAGGGCAGACACGGTCACGCATCTGTCTGAAAATTATGGTATAGTGAGAAGCGAGGTGCTGCTATGCATGCGTGGGAATCCATACAAAGGACTTTAAACTATATTGAGGAACATATTGGCGAGGAAATCCAGATGCGGCGTTTGGCCCCAGCATGCGAGTCTCTGAGAAACAAAGAAAACAGCATCCTAAACGTTGCGGTGGAATACGGCTTCGGCGGACACGAGACTTTAACACGGGCATTCAGGGAGACCTGTGGCATTACACCGGCGCAATACCGGGACAAGCCCGTAGGCCTAATGAATAATGACAAGCCTGATCTATCCCTGAATTACAGGATGGTAGACGAAGGTGTGCCCTTGATCGGCGAAGAGATGATGAGTTGCCGGTTTTGTGAGTTTCACGAACGATAAATTTAGCAGGAGGAGTTAAACAATGAGCAGATATGAAGAGGGAATAAAATTAATAGAAGAGAGCTGCAGCAATGGAAAAGATAATGTTCTTGGCTGGGTGCTGAATCCGAAGAATGCGGAACTGAGAGTGAAACTTCGCCGGGCATTTACAGACTGGTACGATCAGGCAAACCATTCCCAAACGACGTTTAAAAACCAACATCTTAAGTCCCTTTTTTCCTATCTATAACTAATCATGAAATACAGATTTATCACAATCATCGCAACCGCAAAGATAAGAAATATTCCGTTGGCAGCCCTAACGGCCTTGGAAGAGGTTTTCTTAATAAAACAGATCAGAAAAACGATCCATGCGATATATGCAATAAAAATGATTCCGCGGTTACGAATGAACAGCGACAAAAGAAAAAGCAGATTTATAACAGTCATTGATTTCTCAGAGCTCAAAGCAGTTTTAATCTTATCGTTCATAGAGGCACCTCCCTGTATATTTGCCAATAGTATCGTGTTTTTCCTTTTTATTAAATTATTTTGTATTTTATTTCATTCTACGTTCTCAAAACAATTCTGTCAAATGCTGATATTCCGTTTCAAGATTTTATCAAGTTGTAATTTTAGACAGGCACCAATGATATATAATTTTAATCCTTCCCCTCCAACTATCTATATATAAGTTTTATAGAATCAATAAAAATCTGCCGTCGCGTCAGGAGCTGTTGGCAGAATATGTGATTCAGTTACTGCCATCGGATAAGGTGTGTAGGATATTAGAAGTCGGATCGGGCAGAACCGCCAGAGTTTCCAGGCTGCTAGCAGAGAAAGGCCATCACATGACGTGTATGGATCCAGAATTACAGATTGACAGCAGCACAGAGGACTCCGATGAGAAAAAACAGGAAGCAGCATACACCCGATTGCGGCATAAATGTTTGCCGACAGAACGCTGCCGACAGGAGGATACCGCCATGAATCAATCACTTTGGATCTTTGTTATCGTAGTATCAGCCATTTCACTGATAGGCTCAGCATTTGTTGTGATCCATTACTATAGACTTGTCAAGAGTCGGGAAGATCATACCGGGATGCCGAGGGAAGAAAAGAATACCGGGAAGAAATGGGGATATTTTCTTCTGTGGAGTTTATTTTACTGCGCCATTGGGGTGATTATGATGGTTCAGTATGAGCGCGGTATGGCAGACCGGGAAATGGGAGATATTCTTTTTGTCCTGGTACCTGTTGTATTTATGGTGATCGGATCAGCCATGGGTCGTAAGGCCGCTAAGAGACGCAGATTCGCCACCGCCGTGACCACTGCCGTCGTGGTGGACAAAGAACCGCGGGGCAGCAGCCAGAACAGAACGTACGCCCCCATATATGAGTTTTATGCAGAGGGCGCTAAACACAGAATTACTTCGGAATCCAGCACTAACAGCAGCTTTGGGAGCGGCTTTCTCTCCGTCTCTGTTGGGGAGGAGGTAGAGCTTCACTATATTCCCGGGCGTCCGGATAAGATTTATGTTCCAAAAGAACAGAGAGGAACCTGGTTTTTCGTATGGATATTCAGGTTTATCGGAGTTGGCTTCCCTGTCATTGCATTGGCAGGTCCATTCCTGAGGAACTGGATGAAGTGACAATACCGGCCGCAACTGTTTTAAAACTCCATTGATGGCCGGTCATTCCGGCAGCTGCCCCGGCGGAGGGGCAGCCCGGATGCTTTGAGGGAAGCGGAAGAGATTGCACGGATCATACCGTTTCTTGATTTCAATTAACCGCTTTTTATTCTCTCCATAGTAAGCGTCCATGTAGTGATCTGTACACAGATACGGGAAATTAATATACGAACCTGTGGTTAAGGAACGTAAATATGGAAAGCGTGCCGCCATCCATGCCTGATTCTCCGGTTCGAAGAAGCAGTCTTCCCATACCGTTTCGATTCCGATTATAAAGTCGGAATTTCTGTAGTAGAATGCGGTTTCGCAGGGATTTACAGCTCTGACTTTGCCGCCCATGGCGTAGAGTGCCACGGAAGCATAGGAGGAACCCTGCGCTCTGGTCTTGATGAGACTGAGGAGCGATATAATCTGGCTGTCTGAAAAGTCCGCATACGCGAATCGTCCTGCAAACCGAAACGTTTCAGAAGCCGGGTAAATTGAAGCGTCAATTTCGGTGGCTTCCCAAAAAGTAACATAACGAAACGAAACCTCTGCACCCTGGATATCGAGAAATGGCTGAACCGCGGCCTCCGCTTCGTCCGGTGTTCCATAGAAGAAGCCACGCAGGAATATGCCCATCCCGTCCCGTGCAGAATTAAAAATGCGGCTGTTGGGAGTGAAACGAATCTCGTCGCCTGTGGTCCATGCCTGCCATGTCTGAAAGAATCGGAGCGCGGTTATATCGTCAACCCGTGAATATTCTATGTCCACATAGGTGACATGAGAGACTACAGGTGTAAGACGGTAACTCAGTGATGTCACGACGCCGAAGTTCCCGCCTCCCCCGCCCCGCAGAGCCCAGAAAAGGTCGGAATGAGACGCTTCACTGGCAGTTATCAGCCTGCCGGAGGCATCGATGAGTTCTGCTTCCACAAGGCTGTCACAGGCCAGTCCATACATTCTGGAGGAATGTCCCCAGCCGCCTCCCTGAGTCAGGCCGACTGCATTTACGGCAGGGCAAGTACCGCTGGGAAATGGATAGCCGTATTGTTTCAAGAAATGGTAAAGTTCTCTGTTGGAGACACCGCCGCCGATTTTGAGCGTTCCGGTGCTGTCAAGCTGAATCCCTTTTAAAGGACTGGTATCAACCGTCATCTTACCATTACCGATGCAGTATCCCTCATAATTATGTCCGCCGGATCTCACTCGGATTTCCTGCTTCTGCCTGGCGCCATAACAAACTGCCCGTGCCGCCTCATTATCATTCCTGCAATAGATGATGGAGGAGGGATATTTTTGTATGGAACGGTTAAAGATCTGCCTCGCCGATTCGTAGGACGGACAGAACGGCAGAATAATTCTGCTGCATAGATCTGTATTCATCATAGCATCCTTTTGCCGGCTGCTGTTCGCAGTTCGGGACAACGTTGTTTTATAATACAGTATGCGGGGGGAGGGGTGGAGGTTCTGATGGCAAAACTTATTGTAAACACCTCCATAATTGTGTAAAATAGTAATATACAGGAATCAGCATATCTATTTCCTGAAAGGCCAGTTGACACACTGAGGCAGAGCAAAAATCACAAAAAGGAGGGGCTATGTGGAATTATACCAAATGTACGGCAAAGGACAGAATCGAAAAGTTGAACAGGCTGACAGATGCTTTTCATGAGGAGGCGGACTGTCTGGAATACCTGTCAGAAGTACAGAACTGTATTAACAGCACACAGACAACCATGGTATTGCTGCAGGATCTGGATGCCAATATCATGATAGAAATGGACTATGTTCCGATTAATAACTATTCGTTTCATGTGGTTTGTATCGGAGAAAACGGCATAAAGACACAGGGAAGGCCATGTAAAAATGTTGAGCAGGCGGTGCGGCAGTTTTTAGCCAATATCAGTTGAGGTGTTAACTTATTATATATACCATCTGCCAGTTCCAGGTTATTACATCGGAAGCTGTCAGAAAAAATGGAACTGCTCAGGATCAAAATAGATAAAGCTGTCCGATTAAGGGCAGCCTTTTCTATTTTCTTATCTAAGAAAAACATCTGAATAATTCTCTCATATATGATATAATTATTCCAATAATTTCCATAGAACACCCCAGGTATTGGTTTTAACGCATGTTTTAAGAATAATTATTTTAAACAATGGTACGCTACTTACAAAAAACATACTTTAAAATGTACAATATATACAAATAATATAATGAAAAACATATAAATATTGACAAATACAGCAGATGAGAATATAATTATATATATAAAAAAATAATTATTTAATAATATATAATAATTATTTCTTGAGTAACTTCTGCTGCTGGAAAGGATGCGTTTATGAGTAATATTAAAGATGTGGCAGCATTAGCCGGAGTATCTGTTCCTACTGTTTACAAAGCCTACAGCAATACGTATTTTACCAGCCCTGAGATCAGGGAAAAAGTATATGCAGCTGCGAAAGAACTGGGATACGTACCTAAGACGGTAAACAGAACAGGGGGAAAGGAAAGTAAAAGGACAGTGGCGTTGTTTTTAGATGAGATTGTGAACCCGTTTTACAGTGCCATGGTGAGGGAGACCTCCAAGGAACTGGAACATAAGGGATACCAGCTTGCTGTTATGTACAACAGCAACAGTGCATCTGTGGAACGGGAGAACTTTGAAGCAGCCATTGCTCATAAGTATGACGGCATTATTTTCGTGCCGTCTCCTGAGGGGGACGGGGAGCTGATAAAACAGCTGAACGCAAAGCGGTTTCCATTGCTTCAGCTGTTCCGGACAGTTTACCCCGATCTGGACACACTGCTGATTGATGATGAGCTGGGAACGTACCTGGCTGTGAAGCACCTTCTTCAAAGTGGCCATAAGAAGATCATGCTGATCAGTAAGACTAATCCGGCTCTTGTCAAGCGGGAGGTTGGATACGCAAGGGCATTTGCAGAGGAAAGACTGGAAATGGATAATGAATGCCTGTACCTTATGAGCTATGCGGACTGCGCCAAAGAGATGATCAAGGAAAAGATTCATGCGGTGCAGCCCACTGCAATTCTGTCGGTTGGAGAATCCACCAGCATCAACGTCATCCAGGCGCTTTCCGAGATGAATTTGTCCATACCGGACGATATCAGCTTCATCATTTATGATGATCTGCCCTGGACAGCGGTTTACGGCATCACTACAGTGGCACATTCTTACGAGTCCATCGGCAGGCTCATAGCAGAGATGATTGACAGCCAGTTCAACAAAAGGGAAAACGGATCTGGAGAGCAGCCTGCAAGGCTGGTGCTGGACCCGCGGCTGGTAGCGAGAAAATCGGTAAAAATACTGCTGTGATTATGCCTGCCAAATTATTTGGAGGTATTTTATGAAAAAGAGGTATTGGAAGAAAGTTATGGTATTGGGGTTGACTGTATCATCAGCATTGTTGTTTGCAGGCTGCGGAAAGGGAAATGAGGCAGCAGGTACAACAGCGGAGCAGTCTTCCGCAGCAAATCAGGCGACTGCAGAGGCGTCACCTGAAAGCAAGACAGAGGAAGGCAGTGCCGGAAACGATGGAGCAGCAGAGAAAGCTTATAAATTTGTGTTTGCTGAGCACGTAGCGAATGTAGAGGAACAGGCACCTCAGGTATATGCCGTGGTACAGGCATATATGAAGGAACATCCGAACGTAACGATCGAACTGCAGGGGACCGCCTCTGACGATCAGATACGTAATATTAAGATGGCGGCACAGAATGGTTCACTTCCTGAACTGTTCTGGATGGAGCAGGGCGGAGCGGTAGAGATGGCAAATGCGGGATATCTGGCCGATTTATCGAAAGAAATTAATTCTGATCAGGCGTTCATGGATGGCTTTCTTCCGGGGATGCTGGATTCTCTGAAGATTGATGGCAAGATTTACGGCATTCCCTGTGAGCTTCAGTCCAATGGCATATGGCTGAACAAAGCTTTATTTGATCAGTACGGTCTGGAACTGCCTGTGACTTATGAGGACTTTATCCACTGTACTGAAGTGTTCCGCTCAAACGATATTATCCCAATGGCACAGGGCGCCAAAGATACCTTCACTGCATGGGCGTTTGAAAATATGCATTGCAGATACGGTTTTTTCGACCATATAGACGACATTATCGCAGGAACGGATAAATGGCAGAATGATGATTACTTAAAGTTTTACAACAGGCTTGCAGACATGCGCGATAAGGGCGTATTCCCTGATAATGTGACTACCATGAGTTATGATCAGTCTGTGGAAGCCTTTATGGGGGGGAAGGCGGCTATGCTCAACTCCGGTGTATGGGATACCAAGAAATTCGATCAGAGTGATCTGGCCGGATCCATCTACTACTGGTGGGGACCAACGTTCAGTGACGGGATTGGCAATCAGAATGTATCCATGAAGGCACCTGCTCATCCTTACTGCGTTTCCGCTAAAGTACAGAAAGAGGATCCGGAATTGTACGCGGTCATCGTAGATTTCCTGAAGTTTTATTATGGGGAGCAGGGAACCGGGATTATTGCGAGAGATAATCAGAGTATTCCGGTTACAAAATATGACGGTGAGATCGACAAGGAGAAATACCCAGTATTTGCAAGGGTTATGGAAAAGATGAATGATGACTGGGAAAGCCCGGCGGCGTGCCCTGATATGTATATCCCTGGTCAGCTTATCAATCAATACAGGGAGAGCATGATCGGTGTAATTAACGGAATCTATACACCGGAAGAGGCCCTCAGCTATATGGACGAACAGCAGAGCACAATCCAGTAACAATTTCTGGCGCTGCCAGTCATGGCAGCGCCATTTCTGACTCAAAAGGAGAGACGGTATGCATTGGTTCAGTACCAAAAAGACAAAAATACTGATGATTGCACCGGCAGTAATTCTATTTCTGCTGTATATCATTATTCCGGTCTTCATGGCGTTTTATTATGGATTTACTAATTTTACGGGAATTGGAAAGCCTGAGTTTTTAGGTTTACGGAACTACATAACGCTGTTTTCAGATAAGATATTTTATATTGCTTTGAAAAATACGGGACTTGTCCTGGCGATGTCTCTGCTTCTCATAGTTCCCTGCTCCTTTGGATTATCATTGCTGTTTGCCAGGAAGATGCGGGGCGGAAAGCTGGTAAAAGCCTTTTGTTTTTCCCCGAATATTATCAGTCCCATATTAATTGGCCTGATCTGGGTGTTCATTCTGGATCCCAAGATTGGACTTATCAACGCATTTCTACGGTATATTGGCGTGTCTGCCCAGCCGGAATGGATTGGAGGGAAAACTCTGACACCATACTGTGTAGGCGCTATTTTCCTCTGGCAGACTCTGGGCTATAACGCCACCATATTTCTGGCAGGTATTAAAATGGTGCCGCAGGAACTATATGAGGCGTCGGAAATTGACGGTGCAGGGAAGATGCAGCAGCTGATCTATATCACATTTCCTATGATCAGGCAGACCATTATTATAGTTATGCTTCTGGTGATTACAGGCTGTTTCAAAATATTCGAGATCGTCTATCAGTTGACTGGCGGCGGTCCGAACCACATGTCGGATCTGCTGGTGACTTATATGTATTATTCCACATTCACATCCTCCCGGTATGGATATGGTATGAGCATAGCATCGGTGACATTTCTGATTTCTGCTCTGTTTGCGGTTATCTATCTCTATGTCACGAGAGAACAGGTAGGAGAGGAGGAGTAAACTGCCATGTTGGACGAAAAAAAGAAAAAAAGGATTGGAGCGGCAGCATTGTCTGCGGTTACTGTATTAATTACTGCGGTGCTCATGATTCCATTCCTCTGGCTGGTGGTGCTGGCCTTTAAGACGAATACTCAGATTATGAATGAGCCGTTTGCGCTGCCTGAGTCGATGAACTGGGGCAATTTCAAGAACGCACTTGCTATTCTGCCTCTTGGAAGTATGTATAAGAATACGATTATTATCGTGGTCTTTACCCAGATACTCTGTCTGGTGGTGACTTTTATGTGTTCTTTCGCATTGACCAGACTGAAATTTCGCAGCAGGAAGCTTCAAAACGGAATTTATTTATTCTTGTTGTCGGGTCTTATGATTCCCACCTATATTTTGCTGTTCCCGATTTACAGAATAAATATTGCCCTGAAAATTGTTAATACGTATCTGTCTGTCATACTGCCTCTGGCGGCCTCATCCGTTTCTTTTAATACGCTGTTGTTTGTCGGTTTTTTAAAAGGATTTTCCAGGGATATAGAGGAGGCGGCCATTATTGACGGCTGCAGCCTGATGAAGCTTTGTACGTATATTACCATTCCCTTAATCAAGCCAGTCCTGGCTACAGTTACCGTATTCAATGTGCTATACGTATGGAACGAATTCCCGTTGGAAGTTACCCTGATCCAGAATCCTGCCATGCGTACAATTTCCATGGGTGTTTCCATGTTCCGTGGAAAATACAGCATTGATTATGGCGGACTTGTGGCAGGAGCTCTGCTTATCCTTGTACCTCAGCTGATATTCTACGGATTTTTCCAAAAGTACGTGGTGGGAGGTCTGACTGCTGGAGCGGTTAAGGGCTGAATGCAAAAAAATCTTATAACAATAAAGGAGTTTACGATGAAACACAGACCAAGTTATCATTTTCTGCCCGAAAAGAACTGGATGAATGATCCGAATGCAACAATTTATTTTAAAGGGGAGCATCATCTGTTTTACCAATATAATCCCACGGACTGGCATTGGGGGAATCTTCATTATGGACATGCCGTAAGTAAGGATCTGCTTCATTGGGAACATAGACCGATTGCTCTGTATCCGGCTCTGGACAGGGGGGAGACACACTGTTATTCCGGATGCAGTTATATCAATAACGGTCAGATAGAACTGCTTTATACCAGCGTTGGTCAGGGAGTACGATGTCAAAACAGTGGCTCCCAGCAGTGGGCAGCCACGACAGAGGACGGCGTAACCTGGAAGCAGATTCCCGAAAACCCGGTTATGAAAACCCCGGGGGCTCCGGGAAAACGGCTGACAGAGTGGCGTGATCCTTTCGTATTTCGGTGGAAAGGAAAAATATACTGCCTTGTTGCGGGGATTGTAGATGAAAAATATGGTGCCGTACATCTGTACACAACGAATGATTTTCGGTCATGGACTTATGTTAATGAGTTTTTTCGCAATACGTGTGCGAAGGAGGTTATGGAGTGTCCCAACCTGATTGTTTATGGAGATAAGGTGTTGTTTATCCATTCTATATGGGACATTCGTGTCCTGCACTGGTTTGTGGGTACCATTACGGAAGACGGGAAGCTGGAAGTTTACAATCAGGGAAGTGTGGACTATGGCGATTTCTTCGCATCCCAGATCTCATTCGATGAGAAAGGACGGACTCTGATGTGGGGATGGCTTCGGGAAGATCCCAGGAGAGGACTTTATACGGATGGAGAATGGTCCGGTGTCCAGGCAATTCCAAGAGTGATATCCATTAATGAGGAAAATGAACTGGTTCAGGAGCGTCTGCCGGAATTCGAGATTCTGCGCCGCACGGATGAAGAGGTCCAACTTCAGAATTTTACCGGTCGATATGAATTTAAAACAGTATCCGGCACGGCGGAGATGGAAGGAACCATTCAGTCTGACGATGTTTTTTCATTCCGTTTTCTGGCGGACAGCGATGGACAGGAATATACCGATGTCATCATTAACCCACGGGAAGGTACTTATTATGCGCCGATGGAGGATAGCAGCCTGATTAAATCCGTAGATAAAAGGCCGATTTTGGGCTGTTTCAGACGGAAAAAAGATGGAAGTGTTCATGTAGATATCCTGATTGACAATTCTGTAGCAGAGATTTTTATCAATGGAAATTCTGCCATGACGCTTAGAATCTATCCTCAGATGGAGGGCGGCAGGATGTCTGTTGAAACGAAGGGGCTTATAGCAGATGCAGAGATCCATGTCTATGAAATCGGGTTGCAAGGGGAGGAACAAAGATGAAAGAATGTTTCAGAATACCTACTACAGGTGCGTTTGGCGATCCGATTGATGAGAATCCTTCAGGGGCTATGATGGAAGCCGGCTTTCGAAGCACGGGCTTGAACTGGCGCTACCAGCTGTTTCGTGTGCCGGCCTGTGACCTGCAAGATGGGCTGGACGGCATCAGGGCTTTGGGGTTTTCCGGGCTGAACCTGACCATACCTCATAAGATTACTGCGGTCTCTTATATGGAGGGACTTTCGGAAAGCGCTGCTCTCATAGGGGCAATCAATACGATTTTGGTAAAAGAAGGGAAACTGTACGGGGAAAATACGGATGGAAAAGGTTTCGTTATCGGACTTCGTGAGAATGGCATTTCTTTGGCTGGCAAACGACTTGTCATTCTGGGGGCAGGAGGCGCCGCAAGAGCGATCAGCGTGGAATGTGCGCTGGCAGGGGCCGTTCACTTAACAATTATTAACCGGACAGAGAAGAAAGGCAGAGAACTGGCTGCCCTGATTACAGAGAATACCAGCTGCACCGCAGAATTTATAAAGTGGGTGGAGAAAGTCAGCATTCCGGCGTGTGATATTCTGGTAAATGCCACAAATATCGGCTTGTACCCAGATAAATCACTACCGGATATTGACTACGATACCATTAATCAAAACATGGTAGTACAGGACATCATTACAAATCCGGCATATACGCCATTTCTGCAGAAGGCCGGCGAACGGGGAGCCCATATACTCGACGGCCAGAGCATGCTCATCTATCAGGGTGCCCTGGCGGTTGAATTGTGGACGGGGAGGAAGCCCGATCCGGAAGCAATGAGGAAGGCGCTGATCGAAAGTTTTACTTAGAGTGGAACTACCATAAAAATACAACTCAAAAGGTGCTGAAAAATCTCTATATCATCGGGATTTCTCAGCACCTTTTATGCATCAGGGATTTTATTATATCCCTTGACACATGGAGTACAAAATGTTATCATAAATTTAGAGTACAGCATGTAATCAAAAATGGAGATGAGAAAAGATGCAGCAAATATCAGAATATGAATTGATACTTATGAAAATCATTTGGAACAACGGCGGAACGGCGTTGTATGCAGAGATTGTCAGGGCATTAGAGGACAGAGGCACCCCCTGGACAAAAAATACGATCATTACTTTATGCTCGAGGTTGGCCAGCAAAGGCTTTTTGAAGACGAATAAGATAGGACGCAGGAATGAATACACAGCTGTTGTTTCCGAGGCAGAGTATCAGGAGGTGCAGACGCAGGATTTTCTCGAAAAAGTCTATGAATGCGATGCGAAGGGGCTTGTAGCCACGCTGTTACAAAAAGACTTGCTTTCCTGCGAGGATTATGAGGACTTAAAACGCCATTGGGAAAAAGGAGGCAGTCACAAATAAACGAAATGATAAAACTAATTTTGTCGCTATCCCTTTCCGGGTCTATCCTTATTCTCATTCTGTTCCTTTGCAAACCTTTATTTCAATCAAAAATGAGCAAGGCCTGGCAGTATTATATTTGGCTCGCCGTAATTGCCAGACTGCTGCTCCCCTTTGCGCCGGAACATAATCTTGTAGGTAGCCTCTTTAGAAACTATGATTACGCAGCCTCACAATTAGAACAGAAAATGCTTCCTGAATCTGGTTTTGCGTCGCTGCAGGGAACTGATCTCTTTCCAAATACTATCACAGATGACAGTAAAGCCGAGGACGAAGACTATTCTCCGGTAAATGTGATGAAATATGGTCTTCTGATGCTGATACGTAATTTGGGCCTGGTTTGTCTGGTAGCCGCTCTGATCCTGTTAATACGGAAAATTACAATCTATCAGAGCTTTATAAAATACGTAAAAGCCGGTTGTGCTCCGGTAGACGATATTAATCTTTTGGAGCAGTTTGGAAAAGAGGCAGAAGACGCAAAAATCAATGTCCCGGTGGAACTGTATACAAACAGCCTCATATCATCTCCTCTGCTGCTTGGTTTTTTCCATCCCTGTATCGTGCTGCCGGGAACGGATTGTTCGGATTTAGATTTTCAATATACCATAAGGCACGAGCTGACGCATTTTAAGCGGAAAGATATGTTTTATAAATGGCTTATGCAGACGGCGGTATGTCTGCATTGGTTTAACCCCCTCGTGTACCTGATGGCGCGCGATGTCAACCGTCTGTGTGAACTATCCTGCGATGAAGCTATTATCCGGCATTTGAATAAGAACGCTATGCGGGACTATGGGAATACCTTGCTGGGTGCGGTCAGACCCAAAGGAAACTACAAAAATTCACTTGCCTCTGTTACATTGAATGAAAGCAGGGAGCTATTGAAAGAAAGGCTGGATGCTATTATGAATTATAAAAAACAAACAAAGATGATTAAAGTACTATCCTTTATCATGACACTTACGATCTGCCTTGGCGGAGCATTTACCGGCGCTTACGCCGCTGCCCCGAATCCGCTGCCGGGAAATGCCTCCGGACAGGATAACGCAGAGACAGAAGAGGAGGTCGTCTTTCATCTGTCGAGTAATGGACATAACGGCATTACCAAATCGGACAGCTTCGAGGCAGAAGACGATCAGATTTTAACCATAACGATTCAATCTGACATCAAAGGCGGTTCCGTAGATTTGTTTCTTTTCTCACCTGATAACAAAGAACAGCGCATTACCATGAACGATTCTGATGAGACGAAAACAATTACGCTTTCAGCCGGCAGATGGGCTTATAATTGTACCGGATTCTTTAAGAGTGGCAGCATTACCATTCGCGGCACAGTTCCCCGCAGTCATGGCAATGGTGATAGTCCCGACAAAACGGCAGCAGAAGTGGAGAACAATAAAGGTACTGTCATAAATCTGAGTAATGGTAAGCGAGACAGTATTACCCGCTCGGGCAGCTTTGATGCGAAAGACGATCAGGTTTTAACTCTTACCATTCAGTCTGATATTAAGGGCGGCTCCGCAGATATCACTCTTTTTTCACCCAATCATGAAGAACATCGTATTACGATCACTGACAGTGATGTGACAAAAACGATCGCGCTTTCAGCCGGCAGATGGGCTTATAATTGTACCGGATTTTTTAAGAGCGGAGATATTACGATTACCGGCAAAATAGAATAGATGGAATTTCGTGTTGTCCTGCCCAATCGGCGGCGGTCTTGAAAGTGACTAATTTCAAGGCCGCTGTTTCTTGTTCTTAGTCCCGGCAGCACGTTTGTCCGAAGATAAACATGTAATTTTTTTCCATACCGCATTTAACTTTTGTACATTTACGGCAGAGGATTAGGAATGGTATCATAAATCTATCAAAGAGACAGGAGGAAGTTACATGAAAAAAAGTGTATTTGCAATTGCAGCAGCGTGTATGGTGACTGTGGGAGCTTTAGCAGGCTGCGGCGGCCAGGGGAAGGACACAGCAGCAGAGGTTACGCAGACAGAATCAGTAAAGGCTGAGGCTTCGAAGGAACAGCAGGAGACACCGGCAAAGGAAGCCGGCAGCAAAGAAAAGGTGGTCGTGACAGCTCTGATTCAGCAGTCCCGAAACTTCGAGGGCCTCCAGAAAATGATTCAGAAGCTGGAAGAGGAAGAGAATATTAAGATCGATGCACAGATCGTGCCGGATGATGAATCTCTGAACATGATTAAGATGAAGCTCAATTCAGGAGAGTGCCCGGATATCATTGATTATAATGTCCCGGCCGTGTACGATATCATTGATCCGGCATCTAATTTTGCAGATATGACGGGCGAAGCCTGGACAGACCGTCTGATTATACCGGGGAACGTAACGGCCAAGGATGGAAAGATTTATGGATTTCCGTTCCTTTCCGTACCGGGACTGCATGGATTTATCTACAATAAAGATGTGTTTGACAAAGCTGGTGTTGAGGTGCCGGCAACCTGGGATGAGCTTCTCGCTGCCTGTGAGAAAATAAAGGAGAGCGGGACAACACCGATCTTTATGCCGAAAGATACCTGGGTTCCGCAGATACTCATGACAGATAATTTTGCAAAAATCCTGGGAGCGGACGGCTGTAAGGATTTTGCTGACAAGATCCTGAAAAACGAAACAAAGTGGAGCGATGTTCCGGAATTCGCCGAGGTACTGGACAAATATCTGGAATTATATCAGAAAGGCTACGTAAACAGCAACTTTGCATCTGCAACCTACGATGATGCCATCGCGGCTGTGGCGGACGGAACAGCAGCCATGCACTTTAACGGAGACTTCTTTGCGACGTCTGTCCTGGAGGCAAATCCAGAAGCCCAAATCGGTATGTTCCCTGTCTCTATGAAGGAGGGCGCGGACGTTATCACCGAGAATATGTCTTCCGCAGGATTCGTGGCATATAAAAATTCCGAGAATCTCGATGTCGTGAAAAAGATCTTTGATCTGTGGTCCACACCGGAATATGCAAATCTCTACTTTGCAGACCGCCCGGCATTCCCGGCATTCCAGGGTATTGACGGCGGCAAGGTTCCGGATTACCTGGCTGAGATTAATGAAAACTATATTAAAGAGGGAAAAGCGATCCCAGAATTCAATTATTACGTAATGACATTAAATCCGTTGTTTGAGAGCAGCTTATACGTTTACTATGTGGATGCTCCTGCCAAAGGAACTATGGATGGAAAGGCCGTTATGGAGAAATTCCAGAAGGATTATGAGCAGTATATGAAGGATCAGGGAGCGGAAGGATTTTAAATAAGTAGTTTAAGGATCGGGTGCTGCGGGCTGTGAAGGCAGAGCAGCGCCCTTTCTTTCATTTATCAGGAGGTTTTAATGTATGAACAGAAAGCTGCGTTCAAAAATATATCCGATGTGGATCGCTCTTCCGGGGGCGCTTGTATTTACCGTTTTTTTTGTAGTGCCGATTATTATTGCATTCTTCTATTCCTTTACGAACTGGAATTTGGATCGTATGGATTCACCGCAGTTTATAGGTCTTCGCAACTTTATCAATCTGTTCCAGGATGAAGTATTTGCCCGTTCCATATTTAACACACTGCTGTTTGCGTTTACGACCACGCTGTTTAAAACCGTAACGGGGCTGCTGATTGCGCTTGTGGTGGTAAAGCGTTTTCGCGGCAACAGCATATTCAGAACCTTGTTCTATCTGCCCTGTGTGCTGAGCTGCATGATTGTGGGCCTTTTATTTACCGGGATTTTAAAGCAGGATGGTCTGGTCAATAACCTGCTGGCTGCCGCGGGGATGGGGCAGTTGGCCAGAGACTGGCTGGGCAGCTATGGAACAGCGATGTTCTGGATTATCTTCATTGAAGTCTGGATGTGGGCGGGATTCAGCATGTTTCTTTTTATCTCAGGCTTAAATGCAATCTCCGGTGAGTATTATGAAAGCGCCCAGTTGGACGGAGCCAGTCCGTGGCAGCAGTTTTGTCACATTACGCTTCCCCTCCTGGCCCCATCCTTTACCGTTGTAACAACGCTGAATATCACCGGTGGTTTAAAGGTATTTGATCTCGTATACTCCCTTACCGGCGGAGGACCAGGGTTCGACACTCAGGTTTTAAGCACTTATACGTACCGCGCGTTCGGAATGGGACTTCTCGGAAAATCCAGCGCCAGCGCGTTGCTGTTGTCTGTCGGAATTGTAATAATCACATTTTTATTAAACAGACTATTAAAATCAAGGGAGATTGATGTATAATGAAGATATTCTGGATACGCCACAGAAAAAAAATAATACCTTTCCTGATCTGTCTCGTTCTATGTCCGGTGTTTCTGATCCCTCTGATTATGATGATTCTGGGATCGTTTAAGACTCAGGGAGAGGCACTGCATATGGATTTGAGCCTGCCGTCACATTTTCAGTTTGAAAATTATCTGCATGTGATTCAGACGGGGGAGATTTTAAGGGGCTATAAAAACAGCCTGATTGTTACGGTGTGTTCTGTCGCCATTGTAATTATACTTGGCTGCATGACGGGAATTATAATTTCCAGACGGAACGATAAAAAAGCCGGCGCCCTGTATTACTATTTTGTATTTGGGCTGACAGCCACCATGCAGATGGTGACAACCTATTTTATGATGATTAAAATGAATCTGTATGGAAGTTATATCGGTGTGATTCTCGTCTTCGCTGCGGTGAATCTGCCATTTGCAGTCATGACCTTTTCCAGCTTTGTGACGGGTGTGCCTAAGGAGATCGACGAAGCGGCGATCATAGATGGCTGCAATACATTTCAATTGATATTTAAGGTGCTGCTGCCGATCTTAAAGCCGGTCATGATCACGAACCTGATTATTGCAGCCATCGGAATCTGGAACAATTTCCAGGTGCCCCTGTATCTGATGAGCAGTTCGAAACGAACGACGATTCCGATGATGATCTTCAATTTTTATGGCCTGTATTCCAGAAACTGGAATTACGTCTTTGCCGCGCTTGTTATTACAGTGCTGCCCATCGTTATCCTGTATCTGGCCCTGCAGAAATATATAATAGAGGGGATGACAGCCGGAGCAGTGAAGGGGTAGAAAGAACCGAAAAGAAAGGTTTTTATGCTGAAAAAAGTAAAGTTCCAATCGAAAATGATTTTTTTTCACATAGTAATTGTTCTCTTTGTATCGGCCGCCCTCATGGGAATCTTTTACCGGTATGTGGTGGATGCCATAACGGAACGGACAAATGATGATTTTGAGGTGATCGCCACCAGCGTTGCCGACAGACTGGATAACCACCTTTATAATATGGATAAAACGGCGCTTCAGATAGCCGCAAATCCCAATATCGTGAGTGTATTCCAGAAGGTGGACCAGGAGCCGGACAGCAATTTTTTTATCCGGGAGCCTCTCATTGCTTCGGAGGTTATCAAGCTGCTGAACTCTTATAATTTTAAGAAGGACGGGTATGCCAGAATCTGTCTCTATAATGATGATCAGGATTTTGTCTGTACGGCGACAACCGTTACGACAGCGACCGGAACAGAGGCTTACTTTTCGGGAGTGGAGTATGCAAAGATACGCGATTTCTTCAGGCAGGAGGACAGCTTCGTATGCTTCGTTCCGCCGCAAAACGATGTGCTGAACGATACCGGGTTATCTGAAAAAATGTATTTCTCCGTTGTCAGACAGATTAAGGATTACTCTTCCAACAGCTTAAAGTGTGGATATGTGGAAGTGCAGGAATTTGCAGAACGGCTGGATGAAATGTTTTATGGGATAGGGAAAGATATTAATTCCGTAATCCTAACGGACGAGGGGGAGGCTGTTTACCGGAGCTTCGGCTCCGAAAGCGGCAGGGCCGAGAGCAGACTGGAAGCAATGATACAGATGGCGTCAGAGGGACGGCTCACCGACGGGGATAAAAGTGTACCAGGCCGGTATGTGTGCAGCAGAAAACTGCGGAACGCGCCGTTTACCATTCTCTTCGAAAAACCGGAGAATGTGCTGATGGAGCCGCTGGCTCAGTTTAACCGACTGATGATTCTGGGAATGCTGCTGATTCTTATTACTGCAATTGTAACGGAAATTCTGATCGTGAGGAAGCTGTCAAAGCCGTTGACGGAGTTGAACCGTTCGATCAAAACGATCTCACTGGAACATTTCCGGATGGACATTGCAGGTTATGAAAGCAGCGATGAACTGGTACAGATCAAGAATGCTTTTAACGCGGTATTGAGCCGGATGAAGGAGTCTGTGGAACAGCAGTACGCCGCGGAGACGAATGAACTGAAATCCCATTTATTTGCATTGCAGTCTCAGATGAATCCCCATTTTCTCTATAATATATTGGCGATTATCTCCATGGAATCACAGGCAGACGGCAATAGGAAGGTGGAAAATATCTGTTCACGGCTCTGCAAAATGCTGCGTTTTACCTCATCAATGGAAGATGGCTTCTGTACGATGGAACGGGAAGTTGAAAATGCGGTCAATTATATGGAACTGATGAAGGAACGGTACGAAGACCTGTTCGAATATGAGGTTCATATGGACCAGGCGCTGTCCGCTGTCCGGATACCAAAGCTTATGATCCAGCCTGTCTGTGAAAACTGTTTTAAGCATTCCTTTAAAAACACGGAACCGGTATGGAAAATCAGGCTTCTGGTTTATGCAGAGGATGGGAAATGGTTTATAAAAGTTCATGACAACGGAACGGGATTTGCGGAAGAGTACTTAGAAGAATTTGGAAGGATGAAAGAGAATTTAACCTTCAAAAATGTGAGGGAGAGCCTGGAACAGATATCGATCGGCGGGCTTTGCATCCCCAATATCTATATGAGGCTGATGATATGCTATGACAGGAATTTCGAATGCCGGTTATATAACGATGAGGAGGGGGCAGTTGTGCTGCTTGGAGGTGAATTGGAATGATTAGGGTCCTGATTGCGGAAGATGAATTACCTCTTCTTCGCGGCATAAAAAAGATGATCGAAGGACTTGATCCTGAATTTTCGGTAGTGAAATGCGCGAAAAACGGCAGAGAGGCCATGGAATATCTGGAAGAGCAGCAGGTGGAGGTGGTTTTTACCGATATTAATATGCCAATGGCGGATGGGACAGAGATTTTAAAATACATATATGAAACGTGCCCCTCTACGCTGGCGGTAGTGATTAGCGGTTACCGCGATTTTTCCTATGCACGGAAGGCCCTCTTATACAATGCGAAAAATTATCTGCTGAAGCCCGTGGACAGAGAAGAACTGGCTTCGCTGCTGGCTCAGATGAAGGAAGAACTGAGGCAGAGGGCGGGGGCGGAAAAAAGCAGGATTCTGACAGGGATACTGTATGAAGGGACCCCCTGTGAGGCGGGGAACGCGTTATTTGAGACGGTATATCCCGTCTATCTGATGGCCGGCGCGTTTAATTCCAACAGTCTGGAGGAGATGACTCCGGGGAATGTCTACTGGAAGAATCATGACTTAAAACAGATCGTTTCCCTTGTGACCAGACAGGAGCAAGGGATATTCTGTTTTTTCGGAAAGGCGATGAATGAACAGATTCTTCTTCTGGAGGGGTTAAACGAGCCTGATATGGCCGGAATCGCGGAATCAATTTTATCGCTGCTTCCTCCCCGTATTTCGATAACCATCTGCTATGGAAATGCCATTACAGATATCAGTCAGGTGCAGGAGAGGCTTGGCGCACTCCGGGCGGAGATAAGGGAAAAATGCATGTTTGGCGTATCGTCTGTGACCAACGCCCTGCCGGAACGAAGACCTTTCACACTTGCTGCGTCAACGGAATCCGCCATCTCCTTTGCCGTAAAGAAAGACGATTTTGCCGAACTGAAGGGGATTCTGATGAATGTCAGAGACCAGATGAAACTGTTCAGAGTCACGCAGACAGAGTTGGAACGGATTTTGCAGAAGCTGTTTCTGATGGCGGCAGTCCATTCCGCAGAGCGAAATGAGCCGGAGGAAAATAATACATTTCCGGATATTGGGGAACTTCTTTCCTCTGCTGCGGATATGGACCAGGTGTTTGATGAATTTCTTTTATATGTGAAAGACATGAGCATGGGAAAATCGGCGGAGGAAGGAAAGAATCTGATGCGGGAGGTAGATGAATACATTCTGGCCCATTTGGATGCACAGATTACGACGAAGATGCTGGCTGCCAGATTCGGTCTGGTTTCACCGTATCTCAGCAGACTTTTTAAAGCGTATAAGGGCCTGACTCCGTCGCAGTACATCCAGAATATTCGTCTGAACAATGCAAAGGAGCTGCTGACTGCATATCCGAATATTACTTCAAAGGATATTGCGGGGATGGTAGGATATCAGGACCCCCTGTATTTTTCCAAAATATTTAAGAAAAATACGGGAATCTACCCGTCGGAATACCGGGCGGTATATCAGGAAGAAAAAGAGAAAGGGAAGGACTAAAAAATGAAATTTCGATTGGATCAAAGTGCGGCAAATGTAAGGGAAGGGCTGGAGCTGCTGCTTGAGGAGCGGGGCCATGAGCTCGGGACAGATGGGGAGAGCACCGCTGTAAGGGAACAGCCGGTCATCTGCTGGGAACAGGAAGGAGAACATGAGATTTCAGTCTCTTTGAAACATGGCGTCTTAACAATCAGATGCAGGGAAAAGGTCCATTTTTTCAGAGGTTTTATGAAGGCGCTGGAATATCTGGAGACGCATGGGGCAGATTCGGAATTTGAGCTGCAGGAATTTGAGCTGCGGGAAAGTGCCTGCTTCCAGTCGTCGGGGGCAATGCTTGACTGTTCCAGAAACGGCGTATTAAAGGTCGGGAAAATAAAAGAGTACATCAGACGCATGGCCTCCCTGGGCATGAATCTTATGATGCTGTATACGGAAGAGACGTATGAGGTCCCGGAGTATCCGTATTTTGGCGCTTTCCGCGGACGTTACACGAGAGAGGAACTGAAGTCCTGTGATGACTATGCGGAACTGTTTGGAATCGAGATTGTACCGTGCATTCAGACGCTGGCGCATCTGCATACGGCGCTCCGATGGAAGACCATGCAGGGGCTGACCGATACGCCGGACATTCTACTTGCCGGCGACGATGAGGTTTACAGGCTGATCGATGCCATGATAAGCAGTGTGTCCTCCGCTTTCCGCAGCAGGCGTGTCCACCTCGGTATGGATGAGGCGCATGAACTGGGCCTCGGGAATTATTTAAATAAAAATGGCTATCAGAACCGTTTCGAGATCATGAACAGCCACTTACAGCGGGTGCTGTCCATCTGCCGGAAATACGGGATGGAGCCGATGATCTGGAGCGATATGTATTTTCGGTTGAAGTCCCCCAGCGGCGATTACTACGATCTGCTGCCGGAGACCGATTTTTCCGATCTGCCGGAAATTCCGGAAGGCGTAGCGATGGTCTACTGGGATTACTATCACGATGAGAAAAAACACTATGAGAATTATATCAAGCTTCATAAAAAATTGTCAGACCAGACGCTGTTTGCAGGCGGTGCGTGGATATGGAACGGTGTTGCACCGAATTATTCCTGGATGGCGGCGACGCTTATGCCCGCGCTGGAAGCATGCCGGGAGAACGGTGTATCAGAGGTGATCTGTACATTCTGGCAGGACAATGGGGCGGAGACGCCGATGACGGCCGGAAATCTTTCTCTCACAACCTTTGCAGAAGCCTGTTTTTCCGGAGAAAGTGGTTTGCAGGGCGAAGAACAAAGGACGGACGGCGATTACATGGAATTTCTCTGGGGCGACGGCAGGGAGGCATGGTGGCTTCTGGATCGGTTCGACAATGTTCCCGGTGCCGGTAAGAATAACCGTTACGCGGACAATCCATCCAAGTTCCTGCTCTACCAGGACGTTATGCTGGGCCTGTTCGATGAACAGATTCGTGATCTGGGACTGACGGAACATTATCAGAAGCTGGCGGAGGAACTGGCTGAGTACAGGAGCCGCCATTCGGGCGCCAATGTGCTGTTTGAGTACTACGAGGTTTTAGCACGGCTTCTGGAACAGAAAGCAGAACTGGGGATCCGGATCCATGACAGTTACCACAGCGGAGACAGGGATTATCTGGCGGAAGCGGAACAGAACGGCATTCCGGCCTGTATCAGGCTGACGGAGAGACTTGCAGACTTAAGACAGGGAATCTGGATGGAGGAGTGTAAGGTGTTCGGATACGAGGTGCTGGATATCAGACTGGCTGGAGTGAGGGCGCGCCTGGAATACGCCGGAAAAAGGCTGGCCCGGTATCTTTCCGGTGAGACCGACTGCCTGCCGGAGCTGGATGAGAAGAGACTTGTCTATGCGCCGGATCAGAGCGACGGCAGCCATGCGCTGTGCAGCTGTAATTTCTGGCAGAATATTGTCAGCGCGGGGAATATTGCAGGGATATAATGGAAGATGCAGAAGAAACACGGGTTAAAGAAATGAGTACGAATGATTCGTGAGTAAAAAAATGGTTGAGCCTGTGCGCTCAACCATTTTTTTACTCCGCCTGTCATTCCCATTTGAAAAATCGAATAGAAATTCCGCCGCAGACGACCGTGATCACCGCCATGACGGCAAGGGAAGCTATCACATTTTCAGCCGGCAGGCCCAGGGATGCAGCCTTCAGCAGCTTAATTCCCTGAGTCAGCGGCAGCAGGTCCGCGAGTTTTTGCAGCATGGCGGGCATCACCTCATACGGAAGTGTGGCGCCGGAAAAGATCAGCATTGGGAAATAGAGTAAGCTTGCAAGAACGCTTGCGATTTTTGTATTAGGAGATACGCCGCCTACCAGCATTCCAATACTGAACATGGAGATCATGACAAGGAAAAAGGCGCCCATAAACGGTAGGAAGGCTCCCTGCAGCTTCATGCCGAATAACAGCACAGACACCAGATAGATCAGCACCAGTGCGATCAGGGAATAGATCATGTAAATGGCCACCTGAACCGACAGTAAAAGTACGGGGCTGGACGGTGTGATTTTAAAGCGTTTGAGGATTTTCTTCTGCCGGTAGTCGGAGATTACCAGAGGCAGCCCCATGACGCCGCCCGCGCAGACTGCGATTGTGGAGACTGCGCCGAAGGATTGTTCCAGAAAAGTATAGTCCGCGCCGTCAAAAGCCGGTTTTCCGCCGTAAATAATCCCGAGCAGTATAACCACGACCACGGGCATGCAGACGGCGAATATGATCATGTCCATTCCACGGAAGGAGAGTTTTAACTCGGTTTTCAGCATTGTAAGAAATTTATTCATCTCCGTCAGCCTCCTCTCCCGTAAACCACAGATACGCCTCTTCCAGCGTATTGCCCGGGCTTAACGCAACCGCTTCGGCTGTTGTTCCGCAGAATGCGAATGCTCCGTCTTTTAAGATACCGATTCTGTCGCAGAGCTCTTCCACCTCATCCATGAAGTGCGAGGTTAAGAAGATTGTGAGCCCTCTGTCTTTCAGCTCCTGAAGGCTCTTCCACACACTCCTTCTTGCCTTGGTGTCAAGGCCGGTGGTCAGTTCATCTAAGAACACCACCTGGGGATCGGGGATTAATGCCAGAACGATAAACAGCCTCTGTTTCTGGCCGCCGGACAGCTCGCTGACGAAATTCTTTTCTTTTTCCTGGAGTCCGAACTGCTTTAACAGTTTTGTGTAGTCGGCCGGACAGTTGTAGAGGCAGGCTGTTTCCTCGCACAGCTCGCTCACCCTGATCTTGTCAGGATAATTGGCCTCCTGAAACTGCACGCCAACCTGCTGAAATAAGTTCCTGCGGTCCTTTTGCGGACTCATTCCCAGAATGGAAATACTGCCGCCATCTGCTTTTTTGGTGCCCAGCATGCACTCGATCGCCGTGCTTTTTCCCGCGCCGTTAGCGCCGAGAAGGCCGTAAACTTCACCTTTGGATACCGTTAAATCAAGATTCTTGATGACATGCAGCGCACCGTATGACTTTGAAAGACCGGATACCTGAATTGTTGTTTTCATACCATTTTCTCCTCTCGTTGTTGTGAGAAGAGAATAGCACACAGATACAGGTTGGTGGGTAAATGGAGGGTTTCTTTTTTTACTTCATTTTATTTGATTTTATGAAATATCATCTTTATTCCAGCTAAGTTATTCCATCTAAGACAACTCCGCTTCGAGGAAGCAGCACAGCATAAGGAGGTTGACAGGCAGGCGGCCGGTCAGGCCGATACCGTTGTGGTTTCTGACCTTTACAGAGGAAATATCTTTACAAAGAGTATTATCCTCTTTACGGATATGCCATTCTGCGGTACACTTTTAGAGATGTCAGTAATCAAAACTTAGGAGAGCGAATCAATATGGTAAGAACCGTTGTGAGAGATGTTTTTTTTCTGACACAGAAATCGGAGCCGGCGACAAAGGATGACTTGGGGACAGTACAGGATTTACTGGACACACTGCAGGCGAATACCGACCACTGCGTGGGCATGGCGGCCAACATGATCGGTGTCAGAAAGAATGTGATTGCCGTTCAGATGGGAATGGTGAACGCAGCCATGCTTAACCCGGTGATTGTCAAAAAGACAGGTCCCTATGAGACGGAAGAGGGCTGTCTGTCGCTGGAGGGAGTCCGCAGGACTATCCGGTACCAGGAGATCGAAGTGGAGTATCAGGACATTCATTTTTGTAAGCACCGCCAGAAATATTCCGGATGGATCGCGCAGATCATTCAGCATGAGTGCGACCATTTAAATGGAATAATCATCTAGCATTACAGTGCATCCGGTCAACCATGTTTTAGGAAACAGTCAGCGAGATAAAAGAATGAAAATATTAGTAGATGCGGACGCATGTCCGGTAGTGAGAATTGTGGAACAGACGGCGGAACGCTATGAGATTCCGGTGGTGCTCTTATGCGATACCAACCATGTGCTTCAGTCTTCCTACAGCGAGATAAAGGTCATCGGAGCGGGTGCGGATGCCGTGGATTTCGCGCTGGTGAATCAGTGTGGCAAAGGGGATATCGTGGTAACTCAGGACTATGGAGTGGCGGCCATGATTCTGGGGAAGGGAGCACATGGAATCCATCAAAGCGGAAAGTGGTATACCAACGAAAACATCGACCAGATGCTGATGGAACGCCATCTGGCCAAGAAGGCCCGTATGGGAAAGGGGAAGCACCATCTGAAGGGTCCGGCAAAGAGGACGGTAGAAGACGACGAGCGGTTTCAGGAGTCGCTCTGCAAGTTGATTGAAGTGGTGCTGCACAACTGTTGAGACTGGATTGAAAGGCCAAAACGCAGCCGGAATTGAAAAGACACCGCGCAGCAGCCGGATATTAGCTGCTGTACGGTGTCTTTTTAGAAGCCGCAAAAACCCGCTCCAGGATCATATTGACTGCGATTCCGGCCGCGATGATCATGCCGCCCCAGAGCGTGGCGCCGGTCTGATAGCTGCCGGCCACGGTATCCAACAGGATTCCGGTGAAGACCTGGCCGACGAAGACGAGAAGCGTCAGCTGAAATCCCGGTATCTTCGGAACCGTGATATTTAAGAGCATTACCACCACGACGCCGAGAGCACCGCCGAAGTAAATCCAGGGGTGGAAGCTGCCTCCCGCGGAAGCGGCTGCGGAGGTTCCGCTTGCTGCGGCCACGGAAAAGGCGAGAATTACCGTAATCGGAAGTCCCACCAGATGATTCACCAGCGATCCCTGCAGCGCCCCGGTTTTCTCGGCCAGCCGCGCGTTAGCGGTCCGGGACAGCACCATGGAAATACCGGATGCGAAGGAGATGGCAGCCCCCAGCGCCGCCGTCGTGACAGAGGTATCCAGCATCACAATGATACCGAACACCGATAACCCCAGGCCGATAAACGCATACCGGGGAAGCGGCCTTTTTTCCATACCGAACAATCCGGAACTGTCGATCACCAGGGACGTAACTGTCTGTCCCAGAAGTCCCAGGGCGATCACGCTCGTGATGCTGATATAGGTGAAGGCCAGATTTTGAAATACCGTTGTAAAAACACCGATTGCACCGCCGAGATAAATCCATTTGGGCCTGTGAGTCCAGACCGGCTTTCTGTTTTTCTGTGAAGCGCAGAGCAGCAGCGCAAACAAAGAACCGACCGCATGGATAATCGCGGCAGCCGTGAACGCACTGTACTGAACGGACAGATTTCCATTTACGGAAATCATCACGGACAGAATAATACCATTGATAAGGGCTAAAAGCTGATACATGACAGTTCACCTCCTGATATGAGGATAACAGAATATCCGTCGTACCATGTAGGACATTTGTCATGGTATTTTTTCCGGTTTCTGTTATAATAAATAATAAGACCATAGCTAGTACAGCGTTGCATAAGTTCCGGTGAATTATGCAATGCTGTACTAGGTTAAGCGAGGTAATCGATTTGAAAAGGCTTCCATTGAGAAAAGAACATGCTGCCTGTCTGGCAGAATACGGCCTGCAGAATATTCCGCTGAACGCTTGCTGCTGTCTGCGGTTTTCGGCAGGAGAAGAGGTGCTGCATGAGGGGCAGCCTATCAGCTGGCTGTCGATTGTCGTCGACGGAAATGCGAAGGTCTGCCGCACAGCACCGAACGGCAAGAGCCTGATCCTGTGCTACAACATTTCCCGTGGTTTGATCGGCGAGGTCGAACTGATGACAAGACAGCTAAGTGCCACCTGTTCCGTGAAGGCGGTCACGGATTTTGAGTGCATTGCGGTCTCCTATCAGAACTGCCTGGCAGAACTGAAAACGAATCTTGTGCTCTTGAATAAACTGGGAACGGAGCTGGCGGAAAAGCTGACTACCAGTTCGGACAATTTCACATCGACCGCGTTATGCACTGGCGAGCAGCGGCTTTGCGCCTACATTCTTCAGAATTCGCACAGGGGCCTCTTCCGCGATACGCTGATGGATGTCTCCTGCTCCATAGGAATGAGCTATCGTCATATGTTCCGGCTGCTGGGGCAGCTCTGCGATGAGGGGATACTGGAAAAGAGGGAGAGCGGATATTACATTATGAATCAAGAGGAGCTGGCACGGCGTTCCCATACGGCTGCTGAGCTTTATCAGAGAGTATAAGAAAAACGGGACCTGTTTTGATGGATGCAAAGCGGGCCTCGTCTTTTTGTGTAAAGAATAGCTGTATATTTGTAATGTTATGATGTCTCCAGATTGGTCAACAGCAGCCGTATCGAAGGTGAAATCCGAAGCTCTTCCATTCAATGCCAGCGTATTCTCATATGTCCGTTGAGTTTTTATATATTTTATGTTAAGATGAAAGAAGCTATTATGGACAAGGATGCCGGCCTGCGAATTGCCGGGAATGCATCCAGGCGGCAAAAATCAGGATTATTCCGCATACTGACTGAGGAGCAATCATGAGGAGAATTAGGGAGGAATCTGGTGATGACAGAACAGGAAAGAGTGAGTGCTGCTGAGAGCGGAAGTCAGGAGACTATGACTGCCGATTATGAGTATAACACACTGATGCGTCTGCTGAAGGTCAGTGTGAGCAAACATCTGCTGGATGAAAGTTTTACGCTGGTCTGGGCCAACGAGTTTTATTACGATCTGATTGGCTGGCCCAAAGAGGAATATGAAGCAGTCTTTCATAACCGCCCCGACCTGTATTATAAGAATGACCAGATGCTGTGGGCGGAGCTCGCGGATACCGTTATGGCGGCGCTGAACGCACACGAAAGCGGGTATCAGCTGGTTACGCGGATGCGAAAGAAAAACGGCGATTATGTCTGGGTGCATTTGACCACCCAGTTTGCCGATGAATACATAAACGGATATCAGGTGGCATATTCAGTCATGACCAATATTGATAATGTAGTAAAGATGCAGAAGGAGCAGTCCGTGACGTACGAGAGTCTGCCCGGTTTTGTTGCAAAATACCGCATCGACGCGGAGATGAACCTGACGCTCCTTTTTGCCAATTCCCGCTTTGTCGAGTATTTTGGCGAAGGAGGCGAGGATAATCCACTGTATCAGCGCAACATAGAGAATAACATGGGTATTATCTCCGGAAAACGGGAAGAGATTCTGAAAGGAGCGCCTGTCTACTTTGTGTTATCCGCAGAATCCCGGAATGGCCAGAATATGCGGCTTCAGGTGAATGCCACCTGTATAGAATGGCAGGACGGCTGCCCGGTTTATCTCGCTATCTTTATTGATATCACCGATGTGACGGAACTGCGGGAAATGCAGATGAAGCTGACTGAACAGACGGAAGCATTAAAGGATGCGCTGGCAGTTGCGGAACATGCGAATCAGGCAAAGACGGATTTTCTGTCCCGTATGAGTCATGAGATCCGCACCCCCATGAATGCGATACTGGGGATGACAACCATCGCGGCGGCCTACATTGACGATCAGAGACGGGTAGAGGACTGCCTGGAAAAGATTGGCTATTCCTCCAAGCATTTGATGGCCCTGATCAACGATGTGCTGGATATGTCGAAAATCTCCGAGGGCAAGATCAGGATTGCCCATGAGAATTTTGATCTTGAACAGGTGGTGGAGTCAATCTCTTCCATCATTTATCCCCAGGCGGCTGCAAAGGGACTGATATTTAATGTACCACTGATTGACTTATCGACTACGGTTATGACTGGAGATTCTTTAAGGCTGAACCAGATCCTTTTGAATCTTTTATCCAATGCGCTTAAATTTACACCTGCCGGCGGTACGGTAAGGCTTGAAATCCGCCAGCTCCTGAGAACGGAAGACAAAACGCGTCTTCGTTTTACTGTCAGCGATACCGGCATTGGTATGAGCGATCCATTTATGGAACGCCTGTTTGAGCCTTTTGAGCAGGAGGATAACCGCGCAGTGCAGACTTTCGGGGGGACCGGACTGGGGATGCCGATTACCAAAAATCTGGTTACGCTGATGGGCGGCACCATTACAGTGAAAAGTGAAGTGGGGAAGGGAACCGTGTTTACCGTAGAACTGGATTTTGACATACCACGGGATAAAAGCAGGATGTTACCGCAGAAACAGCATGAGCTGGAGTCGCTTAAGGTACTGATTACGGACGACGACCGGGACAGCTGTATCCATGCATCACTTCTGCTGAAGAAAATGGGAATTCTATCAGACTGGGTGCTGACCGGCCAGGAGTGTATAGACCAGATCCGTCAATCACATAAGAACGGTACGGACTATGATGTATGTCTCGTGGATTTAAACATGCCGGATATGGATGGAGTGGAGGTGGTCCGCAGAGTGAGGGAAGAGGTGGGCCAGGATACGACCATTATTATTATTACTGCTTATGACTGGACGAATATAGAAACGAATGCGAGGAAAGCAGGAGTGGATATGTTCCTGACTAAGCCGGTTTTTGCCTCCACACTTTACAACGCCCTCCTCTCCGTAACCGGAATTGACAGAGTGGTGCGTGCGCCGGCAGAGAAGAACCATCGGCCGGAGCTGGCAGGCCATCATGTGCTGCTGGCGGAGGATAATGAGTTAAACCGCGAGATCGCGGTGGAGCTGCTGCAGATGATGGGGGTTACGGTTGACTGGGCGGCAAACGGCAGGATCGCTGTAGACAAATTCCTGGCTGAAGGGGACTCCTATGATCTGATCCTGATGGATGTTCAGATGCCGGTAATGGATGGATACCAGGCAACGGCAGCCATCCGCAAATCCGCGCATAAAAAAGCCAAAACAATACCGATAATTGCCATGACGGCGGATGCGTTTCACGAAGATATCGTAAAGGCAGAGGCTGCGGGGATGAACGGCCATCTGTCAAAGCCGATTGATCCGGAGCTGCTTTATGAGAAGGCAGCAGAATATATAAGGGCTGATCACACATAAGAAGTGCCGGTTGACCGGATGGTGCAGAGGCTGAACTGTAACTGAACGGTTACAAAAGTTTTGTATGTTGGAGAAGATTACTTGTACTGGGGAAGCTCTTTTGATATAATAAAATGAATTGCCTATAGCCGCCAGGAAGAAAAGAGGAAATAATATATGCCCGCAAAACGAACAATTCTGATTGTGGAAGATAATGAAATCAATCGTATGATGCTGAGCGAACTGCTTTCGTCAGAATACAGAGTTCTGGAAGCAGAAAACGGACAGCAGGCTCTCGATGTTCTGGATAAAGAAAAGGATGAGATTTCCGTGATACTGCTGGATATTACCATGCCTGTCATGGACGGATATACGTTCCTTTCTATTGCCAAGGAGGATCCCTCACTGGCGTCCATTCCCGTGATTGTCACGACACAGAGTGACAGCGAAGCGGATGAGGTGGCGGCCTTATCTCATGGAGCCACGGATTACGTAGCGAAACCATATAAGCCTCAGATTATACTTCACAGGGTGGCAAGTATCATCCATTTACGGGAAACAGCCGCCATGATTAACCAGTTTCAGTATGACCGGCTGACCGGCTTATACAGCAAGGAATTCTTTTATCAGCGCGCGAGGGAGGCTCTGCGTCAGAATCCAGGACAGCGCTATTCGATCATCTGTTCGGATATCGAGAATTTCAAGCTGATTAACGACGTATTCGGTGTGGCAGCCGGAGACAGGCTTCTATGCGGAATCGCAGACATGTACCGGAAAAAGGCTGGGGAACGGGGGATCTGTGGTCACCTGGCTGCCGATCATTTTGCATGCCTGCTGGAATTTGACAGCGAGTTTACGGAGCAGATGTTTATCCAGGCCAATGAGGAGATTAACCAGCTGCAGAATGCAAAAAACGTCGCGGTGAAATGGGGCATTTATTCCGTCGGGAACCAGAACGTGACAGTGGAGCAGATGTGTGACCGTGCTCTTTTAGCTGCGCGCAGCATTAAGGGGCAGTATGGCGTCTATTTTGCTGCCTATGATGATAAACTCCGTGATGAGCTGCTGCGGCAGCAGGCTATTATAGACAGTATGGAAACGGCTCTGGAGGAAGGTCAGTTCTTAGTATGGCTCCAGCCGAAATACAGGATATGTGATGAAACCATGGCGGGAGCCGAGGCTTTGGTACGCTGGAATCATCCGGAATGGGGCTTCCAGTCGCCTGCGGAATTTATTCCGTTGTTTGAAAAAAATGGATTTATCACAAAATTAGATCAGTTTGTCTGGGATAAGACCTGTTTTTATCTGCGCAAGTGGGACGAGGAAGGTTATCCTCCCGTTCCGGTCTCTGTCAATGTATCCCGTGCGGATATCTATCATGCGGATATTGCGGATATTATGATGCGCACAGTCAGCAAATACGGCCTGACGCCTTCCAGACTCCATCTGGAGATCACGGAAAGCGCCTACACGGAAGATCCGGGTCAGATCATTGAGACAGTAGGGCATCTGCGTGAACTGGGCTTCATCATCGAAATGGATGATTTCGGAAGCGGATATTCCTCCCTGAACATGCTGAATCAGATGCCGATCGATATCCTGAAGCTGGATATGAAGTTTATCCAGAGCGAGACTGCGAAACCTACGGATCAGGGCGTGCTGCAGTTTATTATGGAACTTGCCCGCCGCATGCATCTGCGTGTGGTGGCAGAGGGCGTGGAGACAAAGAAACAGCTGGACCGGCTGAGCGAAACCGGATGCGATTATGTGCAGGGGTACTATTTTGCAAAGCCGATGCCTGTGGGAGATTTTGAAAGGCTGATGAGAGACCAGGGGAGTCAGTAAAAAGTCCTGTAGGCGCAGATAACAGGAAGACAGGTTAGAAAGGCTCTGATAAAAACCTGTACAAAGGGGCAGAATAAGTATATAATGATAATGCTTATGACAAATGCTGGAGGAAATAATTATGACATTTACTTACCCTGCTGTTTTTACGCCCCATAAAGATGATAAAGGTTATCATGTGGAATTTCCGGATTTGCAGTGCTGCGAGGCAGATGGACCGGATCTGGAGGACGCGGTGGAACATGCGAGAGAAGCAGCATATAACTGGCTCTATCTGGAGGTGGAGGAGGGAACCTATGAGTTTCCCAACCAGACTCACCCGGAGGATATAAAGCTGGAGGAGGGCGCTCTCCTTAAATATATTATGGTCACCATAAGGCTTCTGCCTGATAACGATTAAAATGACACGGTCAGCCTGGAAGTATTCCAGGCCGCCTATAAAACAGATGGCAGCGGAACGTTCTACATAAAAACGTTCCGCTGCCATCTGTTTGTTTCACAGGATGTTCAAATTTATTAAAGGTTCATTAAAGGTTTCTCCGGTATGATCTTCTTAAGAAAAATACGGATGCCAACGATGCATCAAAAGGAGGATATTATGGAGGAAGCAATTGTAACCAAACCAAGCGGAAAAAGGAGAAGATGGGCGTTTTTGGCAGCATTCATGGCGGCGGTGCTGTTTCTGTTCCTGAATGTACATACGGCGTATGCGGCCGAGGGCCTGAAGCTGAGCACCGATTATCCCGGAATATCCGTTAAGCCCGGGGATAACTTAAATATCCCGGTCACACTGGATAATTATACCGGCTCCGGTCTGGATGCAGAGGTTAAAGTGTCCGCCATGCCCGACGGCTGGGAGGGATACCTCCAGGGCGGTAATTACCAGGTAAGCCGCATCCATGTAAAGAACGGCGAGGCCGGAGCAGAAATGACGCTTCATGTAACCGTACCAAAGGAACTGACAGAGGGAACCTACGTAGTCGAGGTAGGCGCCTCCTCGGCGAGCGGCCTCTCCGACACACTGTCCATCTCCTTCCTTGTCAATGAGATGAAGGCGGGAAAGGGAAGCTTTACCTCGGAGTATCCGCAGCAGGAAGGAACCACCGGAACTAACTTCAGCTTCAGCACCACGCTGATTAACAACGGACTGAAGAGCCAGTCCTACAGCCTCTCTTCCAACGCGCCGGCAGGCTGGAACGTTAGCTTTACCCCAACGGGAGAGACCACAAAGGTAGCGGCGATCGAGGTGGAATCCAGCACCAGCAAGGGCATGACCGTGTCTGTCACACCGCCGGAGGGAATCGCCGCCGGGGAATACGATATTTCATGCAGCGCGGTTTCCGCGGAGGAGACTCTCAGCACGGATTTAAAGGTGGTGATCACCGGCAGCTACGGCCTGAAGGTGGGAACGCCGGATGGACGGCTGAGCTTTGACGCCTATGCGGGAAAAGAAGCGGACGTAACCTTGAATGTGACGAATACAGGCAATGTGGATTTACAGGACGTATCCTTAAATTCCTCCCTGCCATCCGGATGGACCGTAACCTATAACCTGGAAAACAACGTGATCCCGTCCATTCCCGCCGGTTCCACGACGGAAGTTATCGCCCACGTAAAACCGGGCTCCGAGGCCATTACCGGAGACTATGTGAATACCTTTACGGCAAAATGTGATCAGGCAGAATCCAGCGCGGATTTCCGTGTGTCCGTGAAGACCAGCACCATCTGGGGCATCGTGGCGGTCGTAATCATCCTGTGTACAGCAGGCGGGCTGGGCTACGTATTCCGTAAATACGGCAGAAGATAGCCGAAAGGGCTGTCACGCCGGAAAGGGGTCATTGTTATGGACATTGCTGCAAATTATGAAGATGATATGATGATAAAAACGGACCATTTAACCAAGGCTTACGGGGAAAAGAAGGCGGTCAGCGACCTGACGCTGTCTATTCGCAGGGGAGAGGTATTCGGGCTCCTCGGGCCCAATGGGGCCGGAAAGACGACCACGACCCTGATGCTCTTAGGTCTGACGGAGCCGACAGCCGGGAGCGCCTCGATTGACGGAAAGGACTGCACCAGACAGGCCATCGAGGTGAAAAGGATGGTAGGATATTTACCGGACAGCGTGGGCTTTTATTCCGATATGACCGGGAGGGAAAATCTCCGGTTTACGGGGCAGTTAAACGGGCTGCCGAAGGCGGTGATTGAAGAACGGATCGGAGATCTGCTGGAGAAAGTCGGCATGACCGGGGCTGCGGACCAGAAGACGGGAACGTATTCCCGGGGCATGAAGCAGCGTCTGGGAATCGCGGACGTACTGATGAAGGACCCTAAGGTGGTCATTATGGATGAACCGACGCTGGGAATCGATCCTGAGGGTATGAGAGAACTCATGTTTTTAATCCGGAGCCTGGCTGAGGAGGATGGCCGGACCATTCTGATCTCGTCGCATCAGCTCTACCAGATTCAGCAGGTGTGCGACCGCGTGGGCCTGTTTGTAGAGGGGCAGTTGATCGCCTGCGGAAGGATCGACGATCTGGCCGGGCAGATGCGCCGGGAGGGACATTACGTGCTGGAGGCCGCGGCTGTCCCGGACGACCGGGGCTTTAAAGAGCTTCTGGAGCACTTGGGAAATGTAGAGAAGATAGAGCGAAGCGGGGATTTCTATGTGATCTATTCCAGCTCGGACTTAAGCCGTGAACTGAACCGAAGGGCGCTGGAGGGCGGCTACAGCCTGTGCCATTTGAGGCAGAGGGGAAATGATCTGGATGAGATCTACCGTACGTATTTTGAGAAAGGAGAGAAGGGAAATGGCAGTCTCAATCAAAGGAAAAGTAAAGGCTTCCTTTCTTTCGGCAGGGAACAGCGCCAGGGAGAGGAGTGACGGTGCGGGCGGAGGCGTCTCCCGTGGCGGAAGTGTCTTTTCGGGTGGAGGCATCCGCTCGGGAATGAGCGGCATGGGAGCCTTATATCATAAGGAGATGTCGGACCATATTCACAGCAAACGGTTCCTGATCGTGCTGCTCTTAATCCTTTTAACCAGCTGTGCCAGCATTTACGGAGCGCTTTCCAGCCTCTCCTCGGAGACTACGTCTGACTCCGGCTACATCTTTTTAAAACTGTTTACATTGAGCGGGAATTCCATTCCTTCGTTCACCTCGTTTATTGCGCTTTTAGGCCCCTTTGTCGGTCTGGCGCTTGGCTTTGACGCCATCAACAGCGAGCGCTCGGAAGGAACCTTAAACCGCCTTGTGGCCCAGCCGATTTACCGGGATGCGGTCATTAACGGCAAGTTTCTGGCCGGAGCCACCATCATATTCCTGATGGTCTTCTCCATGGGACTGATCGCAGGAGCGGTGGGGCTGCTGGCCACGGGAATCCCGCCATCCGGGGAGGAACTGGGACGGGTGCTCATCCTGCTGTTCTTTACTTCCGTCTATATCTGTTTCTGGCTGGCGCTCTCTATCCTGTTCTCCGTGCTGTGCCGCCATGCGGCCACATCGGCCATGGTGGTAATCGCGCTGTGGATTTTTTTCGCTCTGTTTATGACGCTGGTTGTCAGTATCGCAGCCAACGTGCTTTACCCCATGGGGCAGACAGCAACCGCATCGCAGATTCTGGCCAATTATAACTGCCAGATGAATTTAAACCGTCTCTCCCCGTACTATCTGTACAGTGAGGCGGTATCGACCATCATGAATCCGCAGGTGCGCTCCACCAACATCATACTTCCGCAGCAGCTGTCAGGCGCTATAAACGGATATCTGTCCCTGGGACAGAGTCTGCTGCTGGTATGGCCGCACCTGACGGGCTTGCTGGCATTGACTGCCGTAGTCTTTGCCGTCTCCTATATCAGTTTTATGAGAAAGGAAATCCGGGGACGGTAGGGCGATAAACCGCTGTTTTGTGAATTATCTGTAAAATCCATCGGTGTTCTCTTGCATTCTCCGTAGAATTGAGAGAGAATACAGATGGATTTTTCTGTTATAAGGAGATGAAAAAATGCGTGTACTGATCGTGGAAGACAACAGGCGGCTGGCGGAATCCATCCGTGACATCCTGAAACACTGGTATGACTGTGATATCTGCGGTGACGGGAATACGGGATACTTTTTGCTCACGGACGGCGGTTATGACGCGGCCGTGCTGGATTTGATGCTGCCGGGAATGGACGGGATCACGCTGCTTAAGAAGGCCCGAAAGAGCGGTTGTTCCGTTCCCGTGCTGATTCTTACTGCCCGGAGCGAGATCGACGACCGGGTGCTGGGGCTGGAGAGCGGAGCCGATTATTACCTGACAAAGCCCTTTGACATGCAGGAGCTGCTGGCCGTGATGAAGACGATATTACGGCGCCGGGGAGAGGTCATTCCGGAATGCTTAAGCCTGGGCAACATATCGCTGAACCAGGCGGACTATACGTTAAGTGGGCCGGAAAAAAGCATCCGGCTGGGTAAGAAGGAGTATGACCTCCTCCGGATCCTTTTCGTGAACCGCGACATGGTAGTTTCCAAGGAGACGCTCCTGTCGAAGATCTGGGGCAGCGACGGCGAGGCGGTCGATAACAATGTGGAGATATACATTTCATTTCTGAGAAAGAAGCTGGAGTTCTTGAAAGCGGATGTGGTGATTGTGACCATCCGCAGGCTGGGATACCGGATCATGGAGAAGAATGGAGGAGGCGGACGGGAATGAAGGAGATAAGCAGGCTTCGGATGAAATTTATCTGCTATAACATGCTGATCGTGACGGCGGTTATCGGGATTACCTTCTGTGCGGTGGCATTTATCATGGAGAAACGGGTCAGCGCGCAGGGAAGGCTGGCGCTGGCGAAGGTGGTGTCGCAGGAGGAGCATCCCTTGATCTTCACCACCCGTTCGCCTGCGCAGACGCCGTATTTCTCCGTTATGGTAGGGGAGGATGGCATGGTGACGCCGTGGGAAGGCGGCTATGAAGCATTTCCGGGACAGGAATTCTTAGAGGAGATGGCATTTTTGGGAATGGCCGGCGAGGAGGACATGGGGCTTCTGGAGGGCTACCATCTTCGGTATCTGCGGGTCAGCCGCCCCACCGGATATATGATTGCGTTTGCCGACACCTCCTATGAGGACACCCTGCGAAACGGTGTCATGCAGTATGGAGGCCTGGCCTGCGCCGGTATCTGGATCGGTTTCCTGGTACTGTCCTACTTCTTTTCCCGATGGGCTGTTAAGCCGGTGGAAGAGTCCATACGGATGCAGAAGCAGTTTGTGGCCGACGCCTCCCATGAACTGAAGACGCCTCTGACGGTGATTACGGCTAACACCGAGCTGCTTCAGGAACAGTATACGGGTATATCCACCGAGGCGGATAAATGGCTGGAGCACATCCTTCAGGAATGCAGGGAGATGCGTTTCCTGGTGGAGAGTCTGCTCCTGCTTGCCAAAAATGACGCCCTCACGCCAAAGAAGGGGACCTTCCATCTCTTCAGCCTGAGCGATCTGGTGATGGAAAAGGTGCTGACCTTCGAACCGGTTTTCTATCAGGAGGAAAAGCAGCTGGAGTATCAGCTGGACGAGGAGGTGCAGATGCTGGGCGATCCGGATCAGGTGGGACAGCTGGTCAAGGCGCTTTTAGACAACGCGGTGAAATACTCCCTTCCCAAAGGGAAAACCGTGGTGAAGCTGGAGGCGGCAGGCAGAAAACGGGCAAAGCTCTGGGTGAACAGCCAGGGAGAACCCATACCGGAAGAGAAACGTTCCCTGATCTTCCGGCGTTTCTACAGAGAAGACAGCGCCAGAAGCAGCTGCAGCGGCTACGGCCTGGGACTGGCTATCGCCGCGGAGACGGCTGGAAAACACAGAGCAAAGATTGGAATGGAATACCGGGATGGAATGAACTGTTTCTATTTGACCGTGAGAAGAAGATGAGAGAGGAGGGAAATCCGCCTCTCTCCTTATACGCAAACGATTGTGTAAAAATTCTGGAAAGTTTGACTAATCTATGATAAACTATTCCTAACGTCATTATGAAGATGAAGCTTAATACCATGAAGGATATCGCACCGCTTTGCAGGTGCCTGCTTTCGTGGCTTTTTTTATGTCAGGCGGAACGGTCCGGTGAGACGGGCCTTTCATCATAATCGCCGCAGTAAAGACAGCTGGGAAGGGTACAAATACAGGAGAGATGAGATGGAGGAAGCAATGAGATCAAGAAAATTAGTGAGCTTTCTATTTGGAGCCATGATGGCGATGGCCGCAGTAACCGGCTGCGGAAAGCAGGGGACGCCGGCGGCAGGGACGTCGGTACAGGCGTCAGAATCAGTGAATCATACAGAACAGACCGCTGAGGCGGAGAACGGGGATACGGAAGGCCGGACGAAACAGGGCCATCTGGTGGAGACGCTTAAGCTGGCGGGAGGGACGGACTGGGGAGCTCCCAGCCCTTATTTAAACGCATCCCGCGGCCCGGGAAGCGCCAAGATGAATCTGGTGTTTGCAAGCCTGATCGACGAAGATGAGACGGGAGATATTCCATGGCTTGCCCAGTCCTGGGAAATGAACGGCAGTGACTATACGTTTACCCTGTTTCCCGATACAAAATTCCACGACGGTACGCCTCTGACGACAGAAGATGTCGCCTTTACCATAGACTATTTCAGGGAACATCCGCCGGTATCCAACTCGCTGGGAGCGGGGGACAGCTTCCTGATCGACCATTACACCGTTGTGGACGACCGCACGATTACCATCACGGTAAAAGAGGCCGCTGCGGATACGCTGAGCAGCATCGGTTCGTTTGTGATTATTCCAAGACACGTGTGGGAGAAGGTGGAAGATCCGAACACCTACACGGGCGACGGATATTTGACGGGCAGCGGAGCATACCGTTGTACCGCCTATGACGGGGCCACCGGAAGCTATGAATTCACCGCGTTCGATGACTTCAAGGGCGGAAAACCGGCAGCCGACCGCGTGCTGTTTGTTCCTGTCAGCGATCCCCTTCTGGCATTTGAAAATCACGAGATCGACATCACCGGCATGCCGGCTGATTTAAAGGATAAATACTTAAGCGATCCGGGGATCGGCGTGGTGGAAAAAGCCAATGACATGGGATACAAGCTCCTGATTAATTTTGAAAAATGTCCCGGTTTTCTCGATCTGGACCAGAGAAAGGCTGTGTATGCGGCCCTGGACCGTCAGGCGGTCGTGGACAAGGTATTCCGCGGAGCCGGAAGCGTGGGTAGCGCGGGATACGTTCCGCAGGGAAGCCTTTATTACAACGATCACGTTGTGGCCTACCCATATGATCCGGAAAAAGCGAAGTCCGCACTGGAGAGTAAAAACTATGAAGTGACCCTTCTGGCGGCCGACAGCGGCTCCGATGTGGATATAGCAGAGCTTATCAAACAGGATTTGGAGGCGGCCGGTGTAAAAGTGACGGTTGCAGCCTACGATTCGGCTTCCCGTGATGAGATGGTCCATGCGGGAAACTATGAATTTGCGCTGGTAGGCAATGGCGGCTGGAGCAATAATCCGCCGAAATATATGAGAACCATTTTCTCCGACCGTTCGAAGAATAAGGGAGGTAATCCGCACAGCATGGGACCGATCGGCTACAGCAGCGATGAGATCACGAAGCTGGCCGAGGACCAGATGAGGGAAGTGGATTTCGAGGCCCGCAGACAGATGTTTCAGGATCTGGAGTATCTGGTCAGCGAGGAAGTCCCGCTGATCGTCATCGCAAATCAGTCCTCCTACTCCATGTACCGCAAGGATTATTACGACGGCTGGATGAAGACGTACGCGTATCAGCAGACGGAACAGACCCGTCTGTCCTATATGGAAAGATAAACGCTTATGAGAAAACGAATCACACTGTTTATCTGTACCTTTCTGGTGATTTACCTGTTTGACTTTTTCATTCCCCGCCTGATGCCGGGAGATCCGCTTCTGTATACCTCATCGGTTTCCGGCGAGGACATGGATACCGAGTATTCGAAAGAGCAGCTGGACCAGATGAGGGCGTATTACGGCCTGGATCAGCCGCTCACTGAGCAGTTGGCACAGACAGTCAGGAAAAATCTGACCGGAGATCTTGGATTGAGCATCCATTACAAAAAGCCGGTGACTACTGTGCTCAAGGAACGCCTGCCCTGGAGCCTTTCTGTCATGGGCGTGTCGTTAATTCTGAGCCTGGTGACCGGTACGGCGCTGGCGCTGTTTGGAATGCAGAAAAAATGGTTCGACCGGGCGGCCTTTCGGATATTATCTGCCCTTACGGAGGTGCCCGCCTATTTAGTCGGGCTGCTGCTCTTATTTCTGGTGGCGGCAAAGGTTTCATGGCTGCCTCTGTCGGGCGGGGCGACGGCATTTGCCAGATACGAGACGGGCGGGGAGAAGGCGTGGGATTTTATCTCCCATGGCTTTCTGCCGGTGCTGTCCCTCGTTATTGTGATGTTTCCCGGATTTTACTTCACGGCGAGGGCCAGCTTCCTGGAGGTGATGTCGAAACCGTATCTCATGAATGCCAGGGCCAAGGGGCTGAAAGCGGGAAGAATCCGCTGGAGCTACATATTCAGAAACGGTATGACGCCGATTGTGGTTCGTTTTTTCCTGAATGTCGGAACCGCGGTTGGCGGTACGCTGCTGATCGAAAATGTATTTGCTTATCCGGGGCTGGGGCTGGTGATGCGGGAAGCCGTGCGGTACAGGGACTATACGATGATACAGGGATTTTTTCTGCTGTCAACGGTTCTGGTGCTCACCAGCCTGTTTCTGGCGGACGTGCTGAACGCAGGGATTGACCGGGAGGAATTGAGATGAAACGAATCAGAAGGTATTTCATCCTCCTGCTTCTTCTGGCGGCTGTCTGCCTGTATGGCCTGACACTGTACCCCCACAGCCCGGTTAAGTCTTCCGGCGCCTCCCTCGAAGCGCCGTCGGCCATCCACTTTCTGGGAACGGACAACCTGGGAATCGATATTTTTGCCCAGCTGTCAAAGGGATTTTATCTGAGCATGATGACGGGAGTGACAGCGGCCGCCTGCTCCTTTGCCGCAGGCGGACTGTTCGGCGTATGCGCGGGATACTGCGGAAAAAGGACTGATGCGGTCCTCTCCTTTATTACCAATGTGTTTCTGTCTGTTCCGCAGCTTCCGGTTATGATTGTGATCGGAGCGTTCTGGGGACAGAGTATCTGGAATATCATTCTGATCGTCTCGGCCTTCTCCTGGGCATCCATTGCAAAACAGGTGCGCGCCAAGGTGATGTCCGTAAAGAACAGGAAATACGTGGTGCTGGCAAAGAGCTACGGCGCCAGTCCGTGGTATATTGTGAGAAAGCATATGCTGGGTGAAATACTTCCGCTGCTCTTAGTCAATGCGGCTGCAGTTACCGGCAGGACCATCATCCAGGAGTCTTCCCTGGCGTATCTGGGACTGTCCGATCCCCTTGCGAAGTCCTGGGGACTGATGATACAGAATGCATCCTCCTTTACGGGAATCTATTTCACCGATTACTGGACGTGGTGGCTGATCCCGCCGGTGACAATGCTGGTGCTCACAATTCTCTGCTTAAGGCTGTTGTCACAGGCTCTGGAGGAGTGGCTGCTGCGGGAGGAATGAGAGGAGGAATGAGAAATTATGAGTGAAATTCTGAATGTACATGGTCTGACGGTGGAATATCCCGGATTTACGCTGGGCCCATGCTCTTTTTCCATGAAGAGAGGGGAGATCCTGGCGGCAGCCGGAGAGTCGGGAAGCGGCAAGACTACACTGGCCCGGGCGCTGTCCCGTCTGCTGGAGGAGGAAGCGGCTGTGGCGGGTGAGGTGGCGATAGCCGGCAGTTCCCTGTATAAGATGAAAGAGGAGGAAGTGCGCCGGATTCGGATGGAACTGTTTTCCATCGTCTTTCAGAATTCGGGAGAATGGCTGAATCCCTCCATGAGGCTGAGAGAGCAGCTCCGGGAAACACTGATTAAAAAATATCCGGCCCGAGAGCACCGGGAGCGCATGAAAATACTGATGGTAATGGTGGGGCTGGAGGAAACGGACTTAGAGCGCTACCCGGACCAGCTATCCGGAGGGATGGCGCAGAAGTTCTTACTGGCCAATGCTATGGCACTGTCACCTGAAATGGTGATTTTAGATGAGCCGACCAGTTCCATGGATGCCAATTCCAGAAAAGCGTTTATCGATCTGATCCGCAGGATTAACCGGGAACACGGGACCGCATTTCTGATCATCACCCATGATCTGCGCCTGGCCAGGGAGCTGAGCAGCAGGATTATGATCCTGTACGGAGGCGTGGTGGAAGAGGCGGGACTGACGGAAAAGGTTCTGGAGCGGCCGAAGCATCCCTACACCCAGGGGCTTTTAAGGGCCTCCATGGATTTAAATCTCCTGAAGGATATCTGGGGGATCAGGCCGGCAGAGGAAGAGGGGCTGGGAGGCTGTCCGTTTTTCGGAAGATGCTGTCAGAGACTGGATATCTGCCGGACGAAAAGGCCTTCTCTCACGGAAAACGGCGATGGCAGGCAGGTAGCCTGCAACCGGGGCGGGATTGTAACTCTGCTGGAAGCGCAGCACATTGGTAAGCGGTATGGGAAGCAGGACGTACTGCGGGACGCCAGTCTGGAGATAGAACACGGAGAGTTTATCTCCCTGGTAGGAAAATCAGGCGTTGGGAAGACGACGCTTTCCAGAATACTCGGCGGATATATGGACGAATTTGAAGGTAATGTGTTGTATGACGGTAAAACCGCCGACTATAAACAGCTTCATAAGAGCAGTCATGGTGTCCAGATGGTATTTCAGGACAGCAATGAATCCGTGAATCCCTCCATGACTGTCCGGGAAGCGGTAAGCGAGCCTTTAACTCTGTCCGGCCAGGCTGACGCAGACACGGTGAAGGACCGGATCGGACAGGCGCTTCGTGATGTGGGACTGCCGGCTGATGCGCGTTTCCTGAATACCAGAGTGAAGAAACTGTCCGGAGGGCAGAAACAGAGAATCTGTATCGCAAGGGCGCTGACCATGGAACCGGCGCTGATGATAGCGGACGAGCCCACTTCCATGCTGGATCCGTCGAGCAAGGCTAATGTGCTGCGTTTTTTGAAGGGGCTTCAGAACAGCAGAGGATTCAGCATACTGATGGTGACTCACGATTTAACCTGCGCGGCGAAGGTATCAGACCGCATTTATCTGTTAAAGAATGGAAGACTGCAGCCGTTTGCCCCTGTTGCGGACCGGATTGAGTGCAGTATTTATCAAATGGAGGAATTTTAAATGAGAGCAGAAGAGAAGCAAGAATTATGGGATCAGTGTGCAAAATTTCATGGTCACGTGTGCGGTGGACTGACAATCGGATATAAAGCGGCCTTATACGCAATGGAGCTTTTGGAACTGGGCTTTTCCGAGGACGAGGAAGTGGTATGTATTTCCGAGAATGACGCCTGCGGCGTGGACGCTATTCAGGTTGTGCTGGGATGCAGCATTGGAAAGGGGAATCTGCTGTTTCATATGAGGGGTAAGCAGGCGTTTTCCTTTTATAACCGGAAAACGGGGAAGTCTGTCCGTCTGGTGTTAAGAGAACGTCCGGATTTTGCGTCGAAGGAAGAGTCTTTTGCGTATCTTCAGAAGAGGGAACCGGAAGAATTATTTGACGTGAAAGAGGCTGTATGCCATATTCCGGAAAGAGCCAGGCTGTTCCGGTCCTGTCCCTGCGACTGCTGCAAAGAGACCACCGCGGAACATATGATGCGGCTTCAGGACGGAAAGAAGCTTTGTCTGGACTGCTGGAAAGAGTATGACAGGTTCCGGGTCTAGAACAGAAAAATACAATGCCATGAAAACAGGCCATACCGATAATCCGGCGCCTGCTGTCATGGCATTTTTTATGACGTTACTCTTATGCGTGTTTTATAATTTAAGCGCTCCAATCCCAACCAATCCGGGACCGGTATGCACGGCCAGAGAGGCAGTTATGGCCTTTTCCATGATCAGCGTTCCCTGGGGAATACCGGCGAGCAGTTTCGGCCGCAACTCTTCGGCGGCTTCTTTTCCGTCACCGTTTAAGAGGGCTGTGAGGCAGGGACCGTCGCCTGCGAAGGCCTTTACTTCCGCCAGAAGTCTGGAAAGTCCCTGTCTGGAACCCCGGATTTTGGCGACTGTATAGTAGACACCTTCTTCATTACAGGAGATAATCGGCTTTAAATTCAGCATGCTGCCTACGACTGAGGTGACAAGTCCGATCCGGCCACCCTTGCGCAGATAGGTCAGCGTATCCATGTAATAAAATATCTTGCATTCCTTCACTTTCTTTGGCAGTGCCTCGGTCAGCTCATCATAACTCATGCCTTCCTCCAGCTTCATAGCCGCCCAGAGCGCCAGAATTCCCGCGCCGAAGGAGACACTTCTGGTATCCAGAACAAAGGAAGTCAGTTCCTGTTCTTCACCGAGCACGTGGCTGACCGTATTATACGTGCCGCTAAGGCCGCTGGAAATGGAAAATGCCAGCACATGAGTATATCCCTCCGCTTTCATTTCCTCCACCATATTTTTAACGTCCTGTGGACTTGGCGTGGAGGTAGAGGGGATCTCCTTTGGAAATCTCTGATAAATCGTTTCCGGAAAAATATCAACTCCGTCAACGTAATCCTTCTCCGGGTAAATAATGTGAAGGGGCATAACCTTCATATGATATTTTTGAACCAGCTCGTCAGAAACGTCACAGCCGGAATCAATCAAAATAGCAGTTTTCATATTGGAACCTCCATATGTAGTAATCAAAACTATATAATCTAGTATCTCATAAAAATGCCGCTGTGTCAATAAAATCTTCCTGTTTTTCTGCATTTCTGTCCATATAATTCTCTAATTTGCAAGAGAAACTTAATACTTCCCCGCCAGCGAATATAGTATACTTAATATCAATGCCGGGCAGACATGCCTGTTCATTCTTTTGGCGGCTGCCGCGGCGGCGAATATTCCGCCGCTTATGATGAAATATGATTTTATTACTTACGGTAAGACAGGACTTTATTATGATAGAAGCATTCAGATTACACATGGAATAATACGAAAGGATTGATTGTATGATCTGCCCGAAATGTGGACATGAAACATCAGGAAACTACTGCAATAACTGCGGAGAACCACTGAGTACCGGTTATTTAATGGAATCGGCTGAGGAATATGAGATAAGAAAACGGCTGTCAGAGGAGTTGGCGGGCCTGGAAGAACAGGCCGCAAGCACACCGCCGGTTATGGAAGGACAAAAGAGCCGGGGGGATTGGACGGTTAAGAGCGAGCGATCAGAGGAAAAGCTTTTAGCGGAAGAATGGTTAAACACAGAGGAACCGCCATGTATAAAAGAACGAATGGAGAGTGATGGCGAGGCGTATGTGGACGATGGAACGAATGCGGACAACCAGTCTTTTAATCCGGCGAAATCAATCATCGGAGCACTGGCCCTCCTAAAGAGTCGTCATTTTACAGAAGCCTCTTTAAATGCAGAAGATCAGCAGTCCTATGAGAACCAGACTGATGATACCAACCTCTTAAACAACCGTGGCAGGCGTAATTCTCTTGACGATACAGAGGCAGACGATAGCGAAAGCTATCAGCCGAGGAGCAGAAAGTCGGAAAAACAGAAGCCCAAAGAGAAAACACCAAAGCCTAAAAAGTCCAAAGAAGGCTCTGAAGGGCGAAAAGCAGAATCGAAAGGTGAGCGAAAAGAGCAGCAGAAAAAGGAAACCCGAATGAAAAAGCTGGAGGGTGAGGTAGAGCGCCTGCGCAGCAGTCAGGAGAACGGCAGGCAAGAGAATGACAGTCGGGAAAAGGTACGGCCGGTTTCACGCGGAATGGCGGGGCGAAAAGCACAGAGAGAAGAGAGCTGGGACTGGGACGGCGGGGAACCCAGTGGTTCGGCATACAGCGGGCTGCCCCGGGGAAAGAACCAGAGCAGCCGATCTTTGCGCGGTAATACAGACTCCAGGGTAAGCCGCGATTTCGACATACCGGATTCAGAAACCCGTATAATCGAAAAGACAGACAAGGACGGCGTCAGTTTTGGCGATGTGGTGGTAAAAAGCATGGTGACAGCCACTGTAATCATCTCCAGAGTGATGCAGCTGGCCTCCTTTCTACTGATGGCGGGTATGGTGTTCCTTATGGCACAGTCATTCTGGGAACACGGCCAGGCACTGGGCGATATCCGGTTCATGGCGGCGGAGTCCAACTACGGAATGGCTCTCTACGCCGGCTTTGCAGGAATCACACTGTTTATGGGGCTAATCTGGTGTCTCTGGATTCCCTCAAAAACGGGAGCGGGAGGCGGTGTGCGCATGAAAAAATACGATACGGGAAGAGGCTTTGTGCCGTTTCTTCTCTGCATGGCGGCAGTCGTGGCAGCGGCAGTAGTCCAGCCGGAGATACCGGCTGAAGCCGAGGCGTGGAAAGGGATGGCAAAAGGCGCAGCCGCGGCCATGGAGGCCGTGAATTCCCATCGTGATATTCTATTTCTTGGCAGCACTGCCGGAGCGGTTCTTTCTCTGGTGAGAAAGCTGCTCCGGGTCTGAGCCGTTTCGCCGCAGCACTCTTAAATATACGAATTCTATGGCAAACAATTTTCTTTCCATCTGCGGGCGTACTCCTTAGGAGAACACCCGCATTCTTTTTTAAAATACCGGGAAAAGTGGGTGATATCGGAAAATCCGCATTGCCGGGCCGCCAGATTAATCGGAAGCGCCTCATTTGTGAGCAGATTCTTGGCTTTTTCCAGGCGGACGGAGAGAAGGTCTGCATGAGGGGTACTCTGGAAAAATTTCTGGTAACAGGCAAAAAACTGACTCTTCTCCAGGTTTGCCCTGCGGCACAGATCTTCTGTCGTCCAGGGCTTTTCATAGTTACGGAGCATATCGAGACGGAGACTTAAGAAGATTTCATACAGCTCCCGGTTCTCAACAATGTCAGTATTCTCCCCAGCCATGGCCCGGGCTATGGCAATAAACATCTCATTCAGCAGAAAATATTCTTTCTCGTCCGCAAATGGGCGGGATGCGATCCGTTCTTCCTGAAGCTCTCTGATGTACTCGTCGATTTCATCCGGATTTCCAGGATAAAAAATGGAGTTTAACGGAATTTTAAAGCGCTCAATGAGCGTATCGGAGCACGAAAAATGGATATAACTGTTCCGGAATTTTTGAACAGCCTCATAGTGCTGCATAGTCTGAGGCGTATACAGGATGCAGGCATTTTCCCGGGCCAGTGTGAGTTCTTTATTCAAGTAGAATTTCATCGGAGTTTTCAGCAGCAGGAATAAGTAGTCACCACTGCCTCCCGGTCGGTAAATCCTGTCTTTTGGCGGATTCTGCCGGTTGTATTCACAGAAATGTATTTCAAAATTGAGCATGGCCCTTCCTCCTGATTCTGATTCTCTTACCTTTGCCGTCAGGTTGTTTCGTTTCATTCTTTATAGGATGATAACAGTATAAACATAATCGGAGAAAAAATCAAATGCTTCGGAGAAAAGTCACTGGTTTTTTCTCCTGTACCTGATAAGATATGAGTAAAGAATATACGTAACAGTTCAGACGGCGGAAAAATCAGTGCAAAGGCGGGCGTTAAGCTTGCTTATAAGACCGTTTTTGAACTGATTTTTACATCGGATGGATATCCGCTGCTTCTTGACCGGCTTTTTGGTCAAGAAGATGAGCCGTCTGAACTGTTACGAATATACAGTTAAAAAAGGAGAATGACAGAATGAAAAAAGCAGAAATTATCATTGATAAGTATTTCCTGACAGGCAGTGTTGATAAGAGAATATATGGTTCCTTCATCGAACATCTGGGACGTGCCGTTTACGGTGGTATCTATCAGGAAGGGCTTGCCTCCTCCGACGAACAGGGCTTCAGGAAAGATACACTGGAACTGGTAAAAGAGCTGGAGGTGCCGATTGTGCGCTATCCGGGCGGCAATTTCGTATCGGGCTTTCACTGGGAAGACAGCGTGGGACCGAAAGCGCTAAGACCTGCGAGAACCGATCTGGCATGGAGAGTGATTGAGACAAATCAGTTCGGACTGAATGAATTCGCAGACTGGTCCAAGAAGGCCGGGAGTGAGATGATGATGGCAGTCAACCTCGGAACGAGAGGTCCGGAGGACGCGAAAAATCTGCTGGAATACTGTAATTTTGAGGGCGGCACCTATTACAGTGATTTGAGAAAATCTCACGGCTACGCAAAACCTCATGATATCAAGCTGTGGTGCCTGGGCAACGAGATGGACGGAAAATGGCAGATGGGTCATAAGACAGCGGGAGAGTACGGAAGAATCGCTTCAGAGACGGCCCGTATGATGAAGTGGCTCGATCCGGAGATTGAGACAGTGGCCTGCGGCAGTTCCGGCCTGACCATGCCTACGTTTGGAGACTGGGAGTACCAGGTTTTAGACGAATGCTATGACGAAGTGGACTATTTATCCCTGCATCAGTATTACGGTAACCGCAGTGACGACACGGCAGATTTTCTTGCCTGCTCCAAGGGTATGGATGATTTTATCTCAGGAGTCGTATCAATCTGTGACGCGGTAAAGGCTAAAAAACACGGCGGAAAGAACATCAATTTATCCTTTGACGAGTGGAACGTGTGGTATCACAGCAACGAGCAGGATAAGGAAATCAAGGCGTGGGATCAGGCGCCTCACCAGCTGGAGGATGTCTATAATTTTGAAGACGCGCTTCTGGTAGGAAGCATGCTGATCACCATGCTGAGACATGCGGACAGAGTGAAGGTCGCCTGCCTGGCCCAGCTGGTCAATGTAATCGCACCGATCATGACATCGGATACAGGAGCCTGGCGTCAGACTATATTCTATCCATACATGCACGCCAGCGTCTATGGGAAAGGCACCGTACTGATGACTCAGATCAAGGCCCCGGTATATGAGAGCCGGACATATGGTACCGTATCTACCCTGGACTGTGTATGCATCTGGGATGAAGAGGCGGAGGCCGTAACGATTTTCGCGGTTAATAAAGATCTGGAGGACGATGCAGAAGTTTCCTGTGATTTCCGTCAGTTTGAAGGGTATCAGGTGGAGGAGCATATCGTTCTGACCCATGACGACATGAAGGCAGTCAACACAGAAGCAGCGCCGGATACGGTGAGTCCGATCCATTCAGAGGCTTCTAAACTGGAGAACGGTATTTTCTCTACTGTTTTCGGCAAGCACAGCTGGAACGTAGTACGACTGGTAAAGAAGCATGAAACAGTGAAATAATGTAACAGAATTATGAAATAATAAGATATAACAGCACGAACAGAAGGAGCCGGAAACTATTTGCCGGTTCCTTTCTGCATGCATGGAAGAGAAAAACAAGGGTGAAAGTCGAGAGAAGTGAGTCGAAAAAATTATGGAATGTGCACAAATAAAAAATACTTTTTTGTAGAAAAATCATATTGTGTACAATTTCTCTTTTTGTTATTATAAGTCCAGGAACTTTGAAAACGCTTTCAAAAATGAATGCAAAACGTGACAGCATTGAGGTAAAACATGACAGCATCGATTTACGACGTAGCAAAGCGGGCGGGAGTTTCGATCTCAACCGTTTCCAGGATTTTGAATAACAGCGCCAATGTAAGTGATAAGAAGGTACAGGCCGTAAAAGAGGCGATGGAATATTACCAGTATGAACCGAATCAGTTCGGGAGAGGACTGGTGAAGCAGAGGTCCAATATGATAGGAGTCTATACTCCATTTCACTCCGGATCGGTGTTTGAATCCTCCTACACTCTGGAATTGTTAAAAGGAATCGAGAGGGTTCTGACAAGACATAATTACAGTATGGTATTGATCAGTGAGTCGGAGGAATATTCGAACCGGGTGAAGGGGAGTCCGCGTTTCATGGAGTATGTCAGGCAGAGAAGGATTGACGGTCTTCTCTTAAGCGGACTAAACGGCAAATCCATGGATGAAGAGGCACTGAAACAAATCCTGGATGAAGAGTATCCTGTGGTATACATAGGGAAAAAGTTTCACAAGAAGGGAATTAATGTTTATGCCCAGTACGAAAGCTATATGCATCAGATGATTGAAACTCTGTATGCAGACGGGCACCGGAAGATCGTCCTCTATTTTTACACGACTCATGAGAATTATCTGGCTGGTATTGTAAAGAAGGCAGAAGAAGAACTGGAAGAACTGGAACTGATTCCGATCGCACTCTCACATATAACGGATATCCGGCCGGACCTTATTGCAGATTTCAGAAAGTATGTAATAGGCGGCGGCTGTACCGCTATCTGTTCGCCGGGCATTGAGACGACCCAGATTATATTGAGTGTATGCGGAGAACTGCGGCTTTCTGTGCCGGAGACAGTGTCGATCCTGTCCGTTGAACATAAGAGTGGCGAAGGGCGGCGGTTGTTTCCCCAGATTTCAGCGTTCTTTGTACCTGCGAAGGATATGGGCAGCGGAGCGGCAGAGCTGCTGCTGGACATGATAGAAGACTGCCCGCTGGAGGAGACCTCCAGGGAATATGAGACCAAGTTTTTTGACAGAGAATCAATAAGGCAGCTTTAAAGAGCAGCCTTTTGATCGCTCTTTTTTGAAAGCGTTTTCTGAAAGCGTTTTCAAAACTATGATGGATGTACAGCGCGCCACAAAGGTATTTGGTTATGCGGCATGACGGGTGCTCGCACCAATTCGCAAGGCGAATTGAAAATCTTCATCAAAAAGAGAGCGGATAAAAGAGTACAGCAGTTACAGAAAAATAAGATAAGACAGGAGGAGTATCATGAAGGCAATTATGGTGATGTATGATTCCCTGAGACGCGATTTACTGGAATCATACGGTTGTGACTGGACGAAGACGCCGAATTTCAAAAGGCTGGCGGATTTAAGCGTTCAATTTGAAAATTGTTATGTGGGAAGCATGCCATGTATGCCGGCGAGAAGGGAACTGCACACGGGCAGAATCAATTTTTTCCACAGAAGCTGGGGGCCGATGGAGCCGTTCGACGACTCGATGCCGGAGATTCTGAAAAAGGGAGGTGTCTACACCCATCTCGTCAGCGACCATCAGCACTACTGGGAGGATGGGGGCTGTACCTACCACAACCGGTATTCATCCTGGGAGATTTCCAGGGGGCAGGAGGGCGATCTGTGGAAAGCGGATTTGTCATACCGCTATGACCGCGGCACCGTATTTAAGAACAAGGAGGTCATGCTGAGTTATCCGCCTTACAGACGAATGATGGCTCAGGACGCGGTCAACCGCAGCTATATGGATACGGAAGAGAAGACCTCCCAGGCGGTTACATTTCACCAGGGGCTGGAATTCATCGAGAAGAACCACGGGGAGGACAACTGGTTCCTGCAGATCGAGACCTTCGATCCCCATGAACCGTTCTATTCACTGAAGGAGGACAAAGCGCTCTATCCCCATACCTTTCTGGGAGATGCGGCAGAGGAAGCCGACTGGCCGCCTTACGCGGCAGTGGCGGAAGATGAGAATACGGTTCAGCACGTTCGTTACGAATACGCGGCGCTGCTTTCCAAGTGCGACCGGTACCTGGGAAAGGTTCTGGATATGATGGACCAATACCGCCTGTGGGACGATACCATGCTTATCGTCAATACGGATCACGGCTTTCTGCTGGGAGAGCACGGATGGTGGGGAAAGACCAGCATGCCGATCTACGAAGAGATTTCCCATACACCACTGTATATTTACGATCCCCGCAGAAAGGAGTGCGCCGGAATCCGCAGAAATGCGATTGTTCAGACCATCGATCTGGCGCCGACGCTGTTAGAATTTTTCGGAATGGAGATACCGGAGGACATGGAAGGAAAGCCGCTTGCCGGCGTAATGGATTCGGATGAACCTATCCGGAAATATGCGGTATTTGGATACCATGGAAGTCAGGTGGATGTGACAGACGGCCGGTATGTGTACATGCATGCGGCGGAGCATCCCGAGATTCCTGCCTGTGAGTACACGCTGATGCCTACCCATATGCGGTATATGTTCCGCCCGGAGGAACTGACGGGGATGGAACTGGCGGAGCCATTTTCCTTCACGAAGGGCTGCAGGGTAATGAAGATCGAGAGTAAGGACCATATGGGAGACACGACGTCATTCGGTTCTCTGCTGTTCGACTTAAAAGAGGATCCGGATCAGGAACATTCCCTGGAGGACGAGGCCGTGCGCGCACAGATGAAGGCTTATATCCGGGAATATATGGAGAAAAATGACGCTCCGAAAGAGCTCTTTTGCCGTCTGGGTTTCGAGGAAGAGAGGCCGGTATGAAAAAACGCCCGAACATAGTGATTATCAATCCGGATCAGATGCGGGCGGATTCCATGTTCCATCTGGGAAATCCGGCGGCGGTTACGCCAAATCTGGATGAATTGGCAAAAGAGGGGGTATCCTTCGCACATGCATTCTGCCAGAATCCGGTGTGCACCCCCTCGCGGTGCAGCTTTATGAGCGGCTGGTATCCCCATGTCGCAGGACACCGTACCATGAATCACATGATGCATGAGCATGAGCCGGTACTATTAAAGCGTCTGAAGGAGCACGGGTACCATGTCTGGATGAACCAGCGAAATGACTTGCTGCCGGCACAGAATCCAGAGTATTATAAAAGCTATTGTGATACTTATTTTACTGTCGGAAATGATCGGAAGCCGGATGCACTGCCCAGGGAGTCATTCCGGGGAGAACCGGGAGGAAAGAATTTCTATTCCTTTTACCGGGGCAGGCTGCCTGAGCATAAAGACCTGGATCAGGTCTGGACGGAGGGCGCGGCGGAATTTATCCGGGACTATGAGGAGGAACGGCCATTCTGCATCTTTCTGCCCCTGATGCTTCCCCATCCGACCTATCAGATCAGCGAGCCGTATTTCAGCCGTATTGACCGGAAGAAGCTGCCGGAACGGATTCTGCCTCCGGAGGGATATAGGGGAAAATCCAGAATGCAGAGAGAACTGGCGGTACTGCAGAATATGAAGGACTGGAGCGAAGAGGAGTACGATGAGCTGCGGGCGGTTTACTTAGGCATGTGCAGCAAGGTGGATGACTTGACGGGTCAGATCGTCTGTGCATTGAAGGAAAAAGGCATCTACGATGATACTGCCGTCTTCTTTTTCAGTGATCACGGAGATTATACCGGAGATTACGGTCTGGTGGAGAAGGTTCAGAACTGTTTTGAGGACTGCCTGACCAATGTCCCGTTTCTTGTGAAGCTGCCCGCTGCGATGCAGAAACGCCATGGCGTCAGGCAGGAAATGACGGAGCTGGTTGATTTCTACGCAACTGCGGAGGCGGTGGCAGAGCTGCCCCCCGAGCATACACATTTTGGAAAATCCCTGATTCCTTATATGGAACAGCGGGAAGAGGCGCTTCGCCAGGCGGTGTTCTGTGAGGGCGGTTTCCGAAAGGGAGAAGAGCATTGCAAGGAGACCGGGGGCCAGGCTGTACCGGATCCAAGCGGCCAGTACTATCCGAGACAGTTTTTACAAGCCTCCGATGAGATGTACAACGGAAAAGCCACGATGTGCCGTACAGGGGATTACAAATATATCAGAAGACTCTATGAGGAAGATGAGTTCTACGATTTGAGGCTGGACCCGAAGGAAACCCAAAACCGCATCGGATGCCCTGAATATGCGTCTATAATCGCGGAGATGAAGGAAAAGCTTCTGGAATTTTATCAGGATACGTGTGACGTCGTCCCATTTCAAAAAGACACCAGAATGGAAAAGGACTTTACACGAAACATTTGTTTATAAAGGAGAAGAAACGTATGGAAACAAAGTATGCAAAAGCAAAGTTTTTGGATGTGTTCAAATATTCATTTGGGGGACTGGGGTCAAACCTCGCATTCTTTCTTGTAATGTCTTATCTTACATTCTTTTATACCGATATCTTCGGAATCAGCTCCATGGTGGTATCCGGCCTCATGCTGATATCCAGATTTATCGATGCGTTTACCGATCCGATTATGGGAATGATGGGCGACCACACCCGCTCGAAAATGGGAAAATACAGGCCATGGATTATCTGGGGAGCTCCGGTCCTTGGATTCCTCATCTTCCTTCTTTTCACCGCGCCGGACTTATCACCGAATATGAAAGTGGTCTACGTCTATGTGGTCTACATCGCATATTCACTGGCCTCAACCGTAGTAAATATCCCGTATCATTCCCTGACGCCGGTTATGTCTCAGGATCCGTATCAGAGAACGGTTATCGTTTCATGGAAGCAGGGCATGGGAACCGTATCCCAGTTTATTATCACCATCATGGCACTTCCGCTGGTAGAAGCATTTGGCGGCGGAAAACAGGGCTGGGCCATCTATGGAGCGCTCATTGGTATTTTGACGACTGCCGCATTCTGGATCTGCGCATGGGGCGGAAAGAAGTACGATGTCTGTGATATGGAAAAAGAACGCGTTCCGATGAACATGGCAAAAGACTTAAAGCTGCTGGTGAAAAATAAACCCATGCTGATGCTCATGATCGCTTTCGGTACGGACGTACTGGCCAACGCGACCTACAGCGCCGTAAATATGTATTACTTTAAGTATGTGTTAAACCGGGTAGATCTGGTTCCCAAGGTTGCCTCCGCCATTCTGTTTGCCGGGATCATTCTCCTTCCGCTGCTTCCTGCACTCTCCAAAGTGTTTGGGAAAAAACGCCTGTACTGGTTCGGAAGCCTGTTCTCGATTGTACCGCTGGTGGTCATGTGGCTGAAGCCTACGGCATCGGTTACGATTCTTATGAGCATGATGGCTGTATTCGGATTCATTTCCCGTATTCCAAGCAACCTTGGATGGGCGATGCTTCCGGAGTGCTCTGATTACGGCGAGTGGAAATTCGGTCAGAGAGCAGATGGCCTGATGTCCTCCTCCCTGACATTTATCAACAAGTTCGGCATGGCGATCGGCGGATTTATCGCCAGCTTCTTCCTGGGACTGGTCGGCTTTGTGGCAAACCAGGAGCAGTCTCCGCAGGTATTAAATATGATCGTGTTCCTGCGTTTCGGAATGCCGGTACTCGGTTATATAGCCTCCCTGATTTCCATGGCATTCTATGAGATTACCAATGAGAAATACTCCCAGATCCGCACGGAACTGGACGAGAGAAAGAAGGGGTGAAAACTATGACAAATGGAATCAAAGATCATATAAAAGCTCTGGTAAAATCCATGACTCTGGAAGAAAAGGCGCTTCTGTGCTCCGGAAAGAATTTCTGGATTGAGAGAGGGTAACTGAACTGCTTCTCCCCGGCGGTCCTGCTTCCCGTTCCGTCCCGCCGGGGAGACTGGAACACTTCCCCCAATTACCGGGCGTGGCTTAAGTTTACTCTTGTACTTACGGTAAGAAACCATTATAATATTTATCAGTGTGTTTATGAAAATGGCCGCCGGCATGATTGCCGGTACGAAAGAGGGAGGGTGCTTATGCCGCCAATCAGTGTACTGATTAAACCATCGTCAGGAAATTGCAACCTGCGGTGTGAATACTGTTTTTATTATGATACGATGTCCAAACGGGAACAGGGGGCCTACGGGTTTATGTCGGTTGAGACATTAGAGGAGGTGATCCGCCAGGTTCTGGCTTATTCGGAGGGAAGCTGCACGATCGCGTATCAGGGAGGCGAGCCGACGCTCAGCGGGCTTCCGTTCTTTGAAAAATCCATCGAATTTCAGGAAAAATACAATGTCAATAACGTGAAGATTTTCAATGCAATCCAGACGAATGGTTCGCTTTTGGATAAGCAGTGGGCGGAATTCTTTGTGAGAAATCATTTCCTTGTGGGCGTATCTCTGGATGGAGGACCGAAGCAGCATGATTATTACCGGAAAACTCCCGCTGGAAAAGGCAGTTTTACCCGGATCATGGAAAATATTGAAATGCTTAAGAAGACTGGAGTGGACTTCAACATACTTTCCGTGGTGCATGCGAGAACCGCGCCTCATATTAAAAAAACGTATGAGTTCTACCGGAAAAACCAGTTAAATTACCTGCAGTTTATCGCCTGTCTCGATCCGCTCATGGAAGAACCGGGTGGCCGGGATTATTCGCTGACACCGGAGGCGTACGGAATGTTTCTGATCGATTTGTTCGAGCTGTGGTTCCGTGATCTGAAGGAGGGAAAACAGCCGTATATCCGGCAGTTTGAGAATTATATCGCGATTCTGCTGGGCCAGATGCCGGAATCCTGTGACATGCGCGGGACCTGCGGAATGCAGTACGTGGTAGAGGCGGATGGAACCGTGTATCCATGCGATTTCTATGTGCTGGACGAGTACCGTCTGGGAAATTTCCGGACGGATACGGTGGAGATGATAGATAAGAAGCGGGAAGAGATAAAATTTATCGAGAAATCCCTTCAGAAGGAGGAGGCGTGTGCAGACTGCCGATACGCAATGCTCTGCCGCGGCGGCTGCCGGAGAACCAGACAGGAGGATCACGGGAATCATCAGTACTTCTGTCAGTCGTATAAGATGTTCTTTGATGCCTGTCTGCCAAGTCTTGTGGAGATCGCAGAGAGGATTGGACGCGGATAAAGAATACAGAGGATTTAAATCAGAAGCCCCGTATTTTCAGATGATGAAAATACGGGGCTTTTTGGTGCAGAGGTTTCTTTTTTCAGATGGATCTGATATAATAGACCTAATCATTTTCTGAACGGGACATTCGGACCGTACAGTCTGATCATCACGGTATGCTGTATGCAAGACGTGCAGTCCGCCGTTGTCTGGCATTTCGCCATTTATTTCAACCAATCATATCTGAATAAGGAGAAAAAGCGTATGAGGAACACAAAGCAACCATCAAATTGCATGGGCGGGCTTGTGCTGTCCGAAAAAGAGGCATTAGGAATTTTAGAACAGTCGCCTGCTTATGGACAGTATTTATCACTGACAGAGGATATGCAGAGAGAACTCCTCGACTTTGTCAAAGGAACGAGAGGGCTTAAGATAACGTACGACCCGTTTTTTAAGCACATATTTGATACGGTGATTCACGGGGAGAGGCTGTCGCGGCTTTTAACTGTAATAATCGGTCAGAAAGTAACGGTAAAACAGGTTTTGCCGTCACAGTCCAAACGACTGGCGGCGGAAGCGTCGCTGATCATTATGGATATTGTTGTGGAGCTGGAATCGGGAGCGTTGGCTAATGTGGAAATCCAGAAGGTTGGCTACCATTTTCCGGGACAACGAAGTGCCTGTTACTCCTCAGATCTGATCATCCGGCAATATGACCGGCAGAAGAGTCTGAAGAAGAAAAAGTTTTCCTACCGTGATCTTCAGAAGGTCTATACCATCGTGCTGGTAGAGCACAGTTCCAGAGAGTTCCATCAGATTCCTGACCAGTATATTCACCGTTCCAGCCAGAAATTTGACACCGGACTGGAGTTGGAATTACTGCAGGAGTATATCTTTATAGCACTTGACATTTTTCAGGAAATCACTCACAATATAGATAAAGAGTTGGATGCCTGGCTGTATTTTTTGAGTTCAGACAAACCGGAAGATATGATCCGGGTGACAGAGGCGTATCCGGCTTTTCGGGAACTATACAGGGAGATCGCAGAGTTTCAGAGAAAACCGGAGGAGTTGATAGCGATGTATAATGAGACGCTGGCATTATATGATAAGAACACGGTGGAACTGATGATTGAAGAGCAGCAGGAAGAGATCAGGAGGCTGGAAGAGGAGGCGCAGAAGAGGGAAGAAGAACTGAGAGCAAAAGACGATGAGTTGGAACTTCTTCGGCGGGAACTTGCTAAACGGACGGAGAATACGTAAGTACGATTCATTTTGGGATTAATCCAGATAGAAAAAAGCAGGGTAGAATGACCGGCAGAATCATCACAAGCCGGTAATCCTATCCTGCTTTTCATTATGAGGCCCGTAACGGAGACCCGGGTGCGGGGACTGGCAAAGCCTGAAACAGGGCAACGCTGTACTAATCCCGGGAGGCATACAGCGGATTGGCCTGCCGCACCATGCCGCGGCAGGTGTACTGAAGCTCATCAAAAGCGGCGGCGACGCTGTCGGGAATGTCGACGTGCGCAATATAATTTTTGCCCAGGGGTCCGTATCCCTCCGGACCATCGGTGAGACGCGGGATTTCCCCCATGAGGAGCGTGAGATAACGGTCGATGTCCCACATGCCGAAGATTTCTGTATCATAGGCAGGCTTCCCGTCCTTCATGATGACGTTTGCCTGGTAGACGGCATAATTTATGATGATGACGTCATCCGAGACGTACTTGCGCAGTCCGGCTTCCATACGGTGCTGCATGGTGGCATCCTGTGCCAGGATGATGGAGCGGAAGGAAATCTGATTTTCCCGCAGCAGATCCAGAAGATACGTAATATTGTTGCCGCAGTTGGTGGAGCAGCATTCCAGAAGATCGGCCTCCAGCCCATAACGTGCCTTCAGATAGGAAGCAAAGACCCTGGCTTCCGGCAGTCCTGCCGTCTCAATATCAGGGAATTCCTGATGGACCCGGATTCGCAGCGCTTCCGTGGTATGGCCGGCTCCGCCTGCAATGACGTACTTTTTCGCGGCATGGTTCTGTATCGCCTGGGCCAGCACATCGCCGCCGCACAGAATGCTGCCGCCAAACAGCACCATAACGTCTGCCTGATCGATTCCGTAAGTCTTCTTTAATTCTTCCGGAGACAGTTGGGAAACGTCTCTTTTTCCGCAAAATCCTCCTAAAATGTTAATGTATTCCACGATTCGTTCGTTCATAGACATCCTCCGTATGTGTACTTACAGGTTCATTATAAAACAGAAAGACAGCGTTGTGAACTACGGTAAAGCCAAAAACTGCTGAAATTTTATTCTGGTCATGGTATACTGGATACAACAGGACCGGTTACCGCCCTGATTTTTTTCGCTCACAATGCGAAGGATGCTTATAGGAAAAAATAATTTGTTGTAACGGAGGTAGGAATCCATGAAATCATTTCTGTTAATCGGACAGTCAAACATGGCAGGGCGCGGCTTCGTTCATGATGTGCCCTCAATCTATAATGAAAGAATCGAGATGCTGCGCAACGGAAGATGGCAGATGATGACTGAGCCGATAAACTATGACCGGCCGGTTGCAGGCGTAAGCTCCATCGATGAATGGGAGACGGAGGGAGTACTGTTCCGCCACGCGGTCAGCGAAGCAAAATTTGCGGTGGAGAACAGTGAACTGGCGGGAATCCATATCAATGCCGTTTCACAGAGAAAGTTTGGCTTGCGGTACTTTGAGGCTTATAGTGAGCGGAAGCATATCGAACAGCCGCTGGCTGAGGAAGACAGGCTCGTGGACCGGTGTCACAACCGGGATAATACAACGGCGGAAAAGAGATATCTGGCACTTGAAGGGTTTATTTCGGGGAAAATATCATACGAAGAGTTTAAGAAGGTTTTCGCCATTCCATTTTCCCGCTATGTCTGATAAAATATCAATGTACACGAATTGCGTCTGAGTCCGAAGAAAAAGGCAGGTGATCCCTTTGAAATACAGAAAATTATTTGTCCGCACCGCGGCAGGCCTTCTGTGCTTGTCCCTGTTTTCTGCGGCTTGTTCCGGCCGCTTTCCCGTGCAGGCGGAGGAGGAGCAAAGTGCGCTTTACGCCTACAATGCCTATCAGAAACGCCTTGACGGTGTGAAGAGAGAGGCGGATATCGCCGCAAGCGGTTTCGATATTATTGAGAACCAGGTATTTACCATGACGGTAAAAGCATTTGGGGATGTCTCCATGATTCCTGCCATTGACAGGACGTATCGCCGCCTCGTCCTGTTTTTTGCAGATGAAAACGGAAACACGGTCTATCAGACGGATCAGCTGGAGACAAACAATCAGGTCAGAGGGGAGCTTAATCAGCTCAATCAGGGGATTTCCGCCGTCTCTTTTCAGGATTTAAACGGAGACGGAAAGACAGACATTCTGCTGATCACTTCCTGTGAAAAGGAAGACTCCGCCGCAGGCAGGGCATATAAGGTTGGAGATGTGCTGTTTCAGAATGAAACTGGTTTTTACCGCGACTGGCGCCTCTCCGACAAGATTAACCGGTTTGGAATGAACAAGAGTATCCGGTTTATCGCCTCTTTCTTAGAGGATGGATATTCAACGGAATTCCTGTATACAGCCGCTACGCTGGATGAATTAAAGGAACATGGATTCAAGGTGGTATCCGAGCAGAGTTACTGGCGCAAGTTCGAGAAGCTGGGGAACTTACTGGTGGTTCCGGGAACGTACCGGATGGCGGAATATACCGTATTTATGGTCTATCTCGTCAATGAGCAGGGCTACATCGTATGGAGCTTCCAGCCTATGGGCGACTATGAAAATCTGTATGCGCTGAAGGGCGTCGCCTGCCGAGACATTGACGGCGACGGGATGAAGGATCTGGCGGTTCTGGCGCGGTACAGCTATGAGGGAAAAGATGGTGAGACGATCCTGGAAAATGATTATTCCATCTATTACCAGAAGACGGGCGGATTCTATCCGGAAACAGAATTTAAGAAACAGTACCAGAGTAAAGACGACAGCACGATGGAGGAACTGGTGGAAAAGGCCAGGGCTTATTGGGGGTGGCGACAGGAATCATGATAAAAATACTGATAGTGGACGACGAGAAACCGATTTGCGATCTGATCGATTTGAACCTGTCGGAGGCCGGATACCACTGCACGGCGGTTCAGGATGGGGCGGAGGCGCTCAGAATCATAGAAAATGAGAAATTTGACCTCATTTTACTGGATATCATGCTGCCGGGGATTGACGGCTTCGACATCATGGAATACATACGCCCCATGGAGATACCCGTTATTTTCATTACCGCAAAATATGAGGTGAGAGACCGGGTGAAGGGGCTTAAGCTGGGGGCCGATGATTATCTGGTGAAGCCCTTTGATGTGGTCGAGCTGGTGGCCAGAGTGGAAGCGGTTCTGCGCAGATACAATAAGACGGAGAGGCGTCTGTCTGCGGGCGACGTGGTGGTCGATGTGGAGGCGAGGACCGTTATGAAGGGCGGAATGCCGGTGGAGCTGACCAATAAGGAATTTTTGCTCCTGGTCCTCTTTTTGCGGAACCGGAATGTGGCGCTGTTTCGGGAAACGCTGTACGAGAAGGTGTGGGAGGGCGAATACTCCGGCGACAGCCGTACGCTGGATTTGCATGTACAGCGTCTGCGGAAGAAGCTTAACTGGGAAAACGGCGAATTTCCACGGCTGGTGGCCGTATATAAGGTGGGGTACCGGCTTGAGGTAGGGCGATGAAATTTTCACTGAAACTGCTTTTATGGACCATGATTGTCATGGCGGCTGCATTTGGATTCAGCGGGTTTTATTTCGTTAATTACGTGTTTGAACGTGCCCTGGACCGGGAAGCCGGGCAGGCGCTTGATGAGAGCAGCATTCTGAAGTTTGCATTTGAGACGGCCGCGCTCAATGTCCCGGCCAAATATGATGTGCTGCAGGAAGACACAACGCGTCAGATCGCCTCCAACTTAGAGGCAGGCGGGCAGGACACGGGACGTATGCTGCGGATTTCCGATGATCAGAAACAGGTGCTTTACGCAGCCGACGGCTTCACGGCCGATGACGGGCTGCTTCTCGCACTTGACGAAAATACGAAGACCTACCGGGTGATCCGGCTGGACGACAGCTATTATATTCAGACGGCCGCCCGGGTGGAGGCGCTGGATAAGAGGCTTTATTTAGAGACAATGAGAGACGTCACCGAGGTGTTTCATGACCGGGCTACGGGCTTTGTGGTTTACCGGAGGGTGACAGTTGTTATTCTGCTTCTGGGAACGGTTCTCATGCATTTCATTTCTTCCTGGCTGACAAGGCCGATCCGGCTGCTGACGCGGGCCACAAAACGGATGGCGGCGGGCGACTACGACTATCGCGCCAGGCTCGTAAGCGACGACGAGCTGGGGCAGCTGACGGCGGACTTCAACCGTATGGCCAACGCGCTGGAAGATAATATCATCAAGCTGGAAGAAGAGATCCGGGCGAGGGAAGATTTCGTGGGTGCCTTTGCCCATGAGCTTAAGACGCCGCTCACCGCGATCATTGGTTATGCGGATATGCTGCGGTCTCACCGGCTGGATGAGGAGAAGAGTTTTATGTGCGCCAATTACATTTACACGGAAGGACGGCGTCTGGAGACGATGTCGCTTCGGCTGTTAGACATCATTGTGACGAAACGCCAGGAGATCGAGCTTCAGATGGTCTCTGCGGAATCGCTGTTTTTCTACCTGTATGATATGTACGCGGCGAAGAAAAATATGGATTTTCATTTTACATACGATGAAGGGATGATCCGGTGTGACGCAAGCCTGATAAAATCCGTGCTCATCAATCTTCTGGACAACGCCTGCAAGGCCTCAGAGCCAGGCAGCCGCATCGATGTGGATGGGTATGCCGTTTCGGAGGGGTACCGCTTCTCCGTTAAGGATCACGGTGTCGGGATTCCGGAGGAGGAAGTTTACAAGATAACGAAGGCATTTTACATGGTGGATAAATCCCGTTCCAGGAGCAGAAACGGAGCCGGCCTGGGACTGGCTCTCTGTGAGGAGATACTGCTTCTTCATCACAGCAGGCTGGAAATCGAGAGCGAGCCGGGAAAAGGCTCCTGCTTCAGCTTTGTCCTTCCGTGGGAAGACGGCGCTCCTGCCGCCTGGCGGAGTGACGGTGAAGGAGGTGGTGAAGTATGAAAAAAACAGCTGTAAATTTCTTGCTGCTTCTGTTTGCCGCCCTGGTTATGGCTCTGGCCATCTGGGGGCCGGAAGCCATATCCGGATACCGCGACAAATCGGTTTTGAATGAGATCCACGTAAAAGATGGGGAGGGAGAAGGCGAGGGATACCGATACTCCTTAAGCCGCAGTGATAAGCTGTTTATCCTGGCGGAGGCTTTAAACAGCCAGACGCTTCCCGAGAGCGAACCGTATGCCGGGGAGAGGCAGGAGGCTTCCGGTGAAGCCTATGGAGAGGCGGCGGGAACGTATGCGTTTATCGTCAATCACAGAGGACCGTCCGACCGTGAGATCAAAGAGGAGGAGCTGTTTCGGGTCGTAAACGAGGGCCTTGAAACGCTGAAAGAACTGGGAATTCTTCCTGATTCCGTGAGAGAAGCCGATCGCTCCGCCTACGACGCTGTCCTCTATTCTGCAATCGACGTGCTGGAGCCTCGGAATAACGTGGCAGTGTGGAAGGTCAGCCTTTCCAACATTCAGAAAAACAACGACCGGGGAAACCGCCTGATCGATGCCTATATCGACGCGGACGATGGAAAACTATATGAGTTTTATGTCCGGACGGAACGCACCTGGGCTGACATGGATCCGGATGAGATCGCCGGGAAGTGGAGCGGATATTTGGGACTGGAAGCTCCGCAGCCCTATGAGGGAAACAATCCGCTGATGGAAATGACGCCGTATTTTAAGAAGTACGTGTTTCCCGGAACCGGAAAAGGAAATACGACTGCGACGGTCGGTTATTACGACGGTATCCAGGAATTATTTGTAAAAATATCGAGATGATGCAACTATGATGCAAAAATGATGGTCTTTTGATGCAGCTCCTGTGTAATCTGGAATCAATGAATATTGAGACGGATGACACAGGAGCTTTTGTGCAGCAGAAAGGGACATTTTAATGTGCCGCTGCCTGCGGCAGGTGTTTGACTGCATAAAGCCCTCCGGATCGGTTTCGCAGGGCGTGCAGACGGCAGAAATGATTTTTCAAACATGCCCTGGCAAGGGAGGAGCTGTACAATGAGATACGAACGAGAAACCCGTTACAGGAAAAACGGGAGAAATACGAGAAGAAGATGGCTGGAGGATTGTGCTGCGGCAGCGGCTGGCGGAATTGCAGCAGTGTTTCTGTTTACGGCAATGGAGACGATGGGGATGTTTCCGGGAGGCAATGCGGCGGTAAGCCCGGCGGCGGCTGAGGCGCAGGCGGCGACCGGGAGCCAGGCGGCAGCGGTGAATCCGGCAGTAACTGAGAGCCAGGCGGCAGCCACGAATCCGGCAGCATTACAGACTCTGCCGGCGTCGGGAATCAGAAAATTGGCAGAGTACCAGTTGGAGGCAGCAGGCAAGCATGATAGAAGCGGCACATGGCAGGAAACTGGCTTACAGAGCCGGACGGAGAAACAAACAGTTTTCCAAACCACAGAAAGTGACCCGGAACATCCGCTTATTATAGTAGATCCGGGCCACGGAGGGACCGATGAGGGATGTTATGCAGACGGGGTACTGGAAAAGGACATCAATCTGGAAATTGCAAAGAAGCTTCGGGAGGAGCTGGTAGAATCGGGCTACAGGGTGATTCTGACCCGGGAAACCGATACCTATATGACGAAGGAGCAGCGGGCGGAGGCGGCGAACCGCTATAGCGCCGATGCCTTTGTGAGCATTCATCAGAATACATATGAAGAGGAAGTGCCAACCGGAATCGAGACATGGTACGACGGAACGGACCCCTCCCGTGACAGCAGACGGCTGGCTCTCCTGATTCATGAAGAAGCGGTGAAGCGTACTGGAGCCAAGGAGAGGGAACTGCGCGGTGACGCGGATTTTGTGGTAACAGGCTGGACGAAGATGCCTGCGTGCCTGATCGAGACCGGCTTCCTGTCCAGCCCGGAGGAACGCGGAAAGCTTACCCAGGCGGAATATCAGGAGAAGCTGGCGGAGGGAATCGCGGGAGGGATCGACGCCTTCTTCCACCCAAAAACCATGTATTTAACCTTTGATGACGGGCCTTCTGCGGAAAATACCGCCGCCGTTCTGGATGTGCTGAAAGCCCGGAACATAAAGGCGACATTTTTCCTGGTAGGCGAAAACGTGAGGAAAAATCCGGAGGTGGCAAAGCGGATCGCTGCAGAAGGCCACACCATTGGAATCCACTGCAACCGCCATGATTACGAGCAGATTTATCAAAGCACAGCCAGCTATCTTGAAGATTTCAACGAGGCCTACAAAACTGTGCTTGAAGTAACCGGAGTGAGAGTAACGCTCTTTCGTTTTCCGGGCGGAAGCATTAATGCATACAATAAAACGGTATATCAGGATATTATCAAAGAGATGACAGCCAGAGGCTTCATTTATTTCGACTGGAATGCCAGCCTGGAGGATGCATTAAAGAAATCCGAGCCGGAAGAACTGATAGCGAACGCCCGGGAGACGACGATGGGAAGAAAACATGTGGTGATGCTGGCTCATGACATTGTTCACAGCACAGCACTCTGTTTGAACGATCTGATCGACCAGTTTCCGGAATACCGGATGGAACCCCTGACACCGGAGGTGACTCCGGTACAGTTTCACCCATAATGGTGTTTGAAATCCACTGCATTCTGTTAAATACCGCCGCCCATGCAGCCATCATGAGCGGCGGTATTTTTGCGTCCGCTTGTTACAATTCACTCCCTGCCCGGCCGGACACTTTCCGGAATCGGATTGCACTTTTTGCCTTGACAGGTTATAATCATTCTGGAAATATACGGTATTGATAAAAAGAAAAAGAAATCAGGAGAAAATTAAAATGGCCAAAATTAGGACAATGACGGAGGGGCATCCGCTGAAGCTTATTTTCGCATTTTCACTGCCTCTGATGTTTGGCAATGTATTTCAGCAGTTTTATACCGTGGTGGACACCATGGTGGTTGGTCAGGCGCTGGGCGTCGGCGCGTTAGCTGCGCTCGGGGCCGCGGACTGGCTGAACTGGATGGTGTTGGGGATGATTCAGGGCATATCCCAGGGATTTGCCATACTGATGGCTTACGAATTCGGGGCTGGAGATTACAGAAAGCTTCGGCAGGTAATCGCAAATTCGGCGATTCTGGCCTGTCTTGGATCCGTGGTCATGTTAGCTCTCATGCAGGCGGCTGCGCGGCCGGTCCTGCTGCTTTTGAATACGCCGGATGAAATCATCGGGCGGAGTCTTTTGTATTTAAGGATCATGTTCTGGGGAATTCCCATTGTGATGGCATATAATGTTCTGGCCTCTATCCTTCGGGCCATGGGAGACGGGAAAACACCGCTCCACGCTATGGTGGTGGCCTCCGCGGTCAACATTGGCCTGGACCTGCTGTTTGTACTCGTCTTTCACTGGGGGATTGGCGGAGCGGCCGCGGCCACGCTGATCGCGCAGGCCTGCTCCAGTTTATACTGTTTAAAGAGCCTGTTAAAGGTATCGATTCTTTCATTTGAAAAGAAGGATTTTCACCTGGAACCGTATCTTTGCAGAAAGCTGATGACCCTGGGAATTCCCATGGCATTCCAGAATGGAATCATCGCTGTGGGCGGTATGATTGTGCAGTCGGTAGTCAATGGATTCGGAGTTCTCTTCATTGCTGGATTTACGGCGACCAACAAGCTGTATGGACTGCTGGAGATCGCCGCGACCTCCTATGGCTATGCCATGACTACTTATGTGGGCCAGAATCTGGGCGCCGGAAAGATCAGGCGTATCAGGCAGGGGATGAAATCAGGGCTTCTTTTAGCCATGCTCACCTCGGCTGTGATCGCGGCCGTGATGCTGGTCTTCGGGCAGGCGATTCTCGGATGCTTCATTACGGGAACACCGGAAGAGGCGGCCAGGACTATGGAAATCGCCTACCATTATCTGGCGATCATGAGCGTCTGTCTCCCTATCCTTTACCTGCTTCACGTGGTTCGCTCATCCATCCAGGGGATGGGAGATACGGTTCTGCCCATGCTGTCCGGCGTGGTGGAATTTTTAATGAGAACGGGAGCCGCGCTGCTTCTTCCGCGGGCCTTCGGGCAGGAGGGCATTTTTTATGCAGAGATCCTGGCCTGGATCGGCGCGGATGTGGTGCTGGTCGTCAGCTATTTTGTGAGAATAAAAGGATTGAAAGGCGGAGACGAGTCTGGTGATTGAAAAGAGAGAAGATCATAAGGAGCCATGCTGCTGTTTTGCCCCGATGGAGGGGATTACAGGCTATGTATACCGGAGCGCCCACCATGCGCTGTTTCCCCATGTGGACCGGTATTTTACTCCATTTTTACAGCCGAACCAGAACCACCGCTTCGCTTCGAGAGAGCGAAATGATGTGCTTCCGGAACATAACAAAGGAATTACCCTGATTCCTCAGATTCTTACAAACCGTGCGGAGGACTTTATCTGGATGGCGGGCGAGCTTGAGGCGCTGGGGTATGACGAGGTGAATTTGAATCTGGGATGTCCGTCCGGAACGGTGGTTACGAAATATAAGGGAGCCGGTTTTCTGGCGAAAAAGGAAGAGCTGGATGCGTTTCTTGATGAGGTATGTGCGGGTATCCATATCCGTCTTTCCGTAAAAACAAGGCTGGGAATGGCATCGCCGGATGAATTTGAGGAACTCCTTGAAATTTACAATAAATATCCCTTAAAAGAATTGATAATCCATCCGCGGGTGAGAAGTGATTTCTATAAGAATACGCCTGACCGCGCCGCATTTCAAAAGGCTCTGAAAGCCAGCAGAAATGAGGTATGGTACAATGGAGACATCTTCACTCCCGGGGACTGGGAGGAGTTCCACGCCGGATTTCCGGAGGTGGACTGCATCATGCTGGGCCGGGGCCTGATCGCAAATCCCGGACTGGCCGGTGAGATCAAGGGATTCGGATTCCCGGACAAAGGCCGGATTAAGGAATTTCACGATATGATTTACCAGGGCTACCGGGAAACCATATCCGGCGACCGGAACGTCCTGTTTAAGATGAAGGAACTCTGGTTTTACCTGCTGTTTCTGTTTCCGGGATCGGAAAAATACGGAAAGAAGATTCGTAAGGCGGAGCGGGCCGCGGAGTATGAAGCTGCCGTCGCCTCGCTGTTCCGGGATCTGGATATTCAAGAGGGACGCGGATACGGAGCAGAACGTTAAAGAGCAGGTGTCAGGGGGCATCATCGGCGGATAACAGAAGAAGACAGAGGGGAGTAAACTCATGAAGGCAAAAAGATTATTAAGGAAGCTGTATCTGGCGCTTATGATTGCGGCGGTATCGAATCTTCCGCTGCTTGTGTACGGCTTATTTACCGGACGCCTCATGGAAGGGACGATTCGGCCGCAGCCCGCAGCGGCAGTTGTTGGGGCCATTCTCTTAAGCATTTGCTGGCTCTATTTTAATATAAGACCGTACCATGACAAGAACCATGCAAAGCTGCATCTCGTTATCATGCGCGGCGGGCGGACTCTTGGATTTGCGGCGATTTACGGAATCCTGGTACAGTGCCTGATTGCATTTGTCCTATATCCCCGTCTGCTCCGCGGCAGCGCAGAGGCAGCGGAATGGCCGATGGGAGTCCTGATCGGCAATATGGTATTTGCGGCAGCGGCCCTTCTGGTTCTTCTGTGGAATGGAATTCTGAGGATGTATCTTACGTCGGCGCGTCTCCGCGTGAGAATGCGGCTCCTGATGCTGCTGGCCATGTGGATTCCGATTGTCAATCTGGCTGTGCTGCTCCACGCTATGAGACTGGTGCGGGCGGAGTATGATTTTGCCTGCTACAAGGAGTCCGTCCGGTCGACCCGCGTGGAGTCTGATCTCTGCCGGACGAAGTATCCGCTCATCATGGTGCACGGAGTCGGCTTCCGCGACCTGCGTTATTTTAACTACTGGGGAAGAATTCCCCGGGAACTGTCTCGTTTAGGGGCTACTGTCTATTATGGCAATCAGGAGGCGCTGGGGACCATCACCTATAACGCAGAGGACATTCGAAAGAAGATCCTGGAGGTGGTGAAGGAGACGGGCTGTGAAAAGGTCAACATTATTGCACACTCTAAGGGTGGTCTGGATGCGCGCTACGCCATCAGCAAGCTGGGGATGGCTCCATATACGGCATCACTTACCATGGTCAGCACCCCGCATCACGGATGCCGGTTTGTCGACTATGCAGTCCGCTTACCGGAAGGCTTATACCGTCTGGTTGCCAAGTGCTTTGACCGGACATTTTCCCGATTTGGGGATAAGAACCCGGATTTCTATACCGCGACTCATCAGTTTTCCACAGCGTCCAGCAGGGCATTTAATGAAACGGTTCCCGATGCGTCCGGTGTTTACTATCAGAGCTATGCTTCGAAGATGCGCGACTGTTTCAGCGATCCGCTGCTGTGGATTCCCTACTGCCTTATAAAGCCTCTGGAAGGGGACAATGACGGCCTGGTGAGCACAGAGTCCGCCCGCTGGGGAGAGTTCCGTACCGTGTTTGCCAGCAGCAGCCACCGCGGGATATCCCACGGGGATATGATCGACTTGAAACGGGAAGATTATAAGGGCTTCGATGTGGTGGAATGCTACGTCCAGATTGTGTCAGAACTGGTAAAAAAAGGATTTTAGAATTAGAAGATCCAAAATCCGGAATCTTGGGCAGCACTCTTGACAGCGTTCCCGTTTCGTGCTAGTATAAGGATACCTCAAAAGAGGCACCAGTCCGGGGTAGTACTGGTTTCGACAGGGGTCATGCAGCTGGTGAAGCTATCCGCATGCGATGCGTTAAATGGCAAACTTAAATATAAACGCTAACAATAACGAATTAGCACTGGCAGCTTAATGCTGCTTGTCGGCCTTAGGGCACTCACACCTTAAGAATCCGGCATCGACGATGTGAGAAACGACTTATGCAAAGCTTTGAGCATATGGGCGTATGATGAAGCTACTGAACTCACCAGGGTGTCAGTTTTCGGGTGACAGAGGGAATGTAAAATAACTGACTATGATAGTAGAAGAACAGGGAATTGGTTTTTGGACACGGGTTCAAATCCCGTCTACTCCACTCAAAAGGCTCAGTATTTACTGGGCCTTTTCTTTTTTGTATGGGTATATCGTGTTACAATATGCTGCGGTTCACAGCTCCGGATAAGCGATGAACGGCTGATCCGGTGATTGACAGATCATAAAAAGGCTGATATTCTGAAAGCACGCGGCTGATACTCAGGATGACCGGACAGCATACGGAGGTGATTAATATGAAATTTATGGGATTTACCATAGAAAGCAGGGAAGAACAGAGAAAGCGGGAAGAGGAAGCCCTGCACCATTATTTCCGTTACGGTGCGAAGCACAGAAACAAGGTGGGAAGGCTCCTGGAAGAACTGATTCCGGGCGAGAAGCGGGAACACCTGATTATGTATTACCTGCAGATCAAAGACGCCATGGAAAAGGGCGGGACACAGGATTTTGATGAGGCAGTAAAACGGATTAATCCCAAAAGCAGGATTATTTCTGTCAATAAAACGGTCCATCAGTACTATAAAGCGGTCATGGAGGCAGATGCCGATATAAAAGAGGATCTGGAACTTCCGACTGCGGAGGAAATAAAGAAACGGGAAAGAGGAGCAGAGAATGGCGGATATTAAGTATGATATTGTAAAAGAGTTTGGCGTGCTGTCCGAGAATGCCAAGGGCTGGAGAAAAGAAGTGAATCTGATCAGCTGGAACGGCGGTGCCCCCAAGTATGACATCCGTGACTGGGCGCCGGATCACGAAAAGATGGGAAAGGGAACGACGCTGTCCGAAGAGGAGATGAAAAATCTGAAAGAGATTCTGGGAGAGCTTCTATAACAGAGGTGGTTTCAGAATGGACAGGTTTATGGTATAATCTGTTAATCAGCGAGCCATGAGGCGAAAGTAAACAATCAGGAGGATAAGTTATGCTGAAGCAATTATCGATTTACGCAGAAAATAGAAAGGGCACATTTAAGCACGTCACCGGAATTCTTGAGGAGGAGAACATCAATATTCTTGGTTCCGTAACCAATGACAGTGCAGAGTATGGAATTATCCGTATGGTTGTATCTGCTCCGGACAAGGCGGTAACGGCACTTGAGAAGGCGGACTATTTATGCAAACTGACTGACGTGGTGGGCGTTGAGATGGCGGATGAAGTGGGAAACCTTCATCACCTTTTGATGGCTCTCTCGGAGAGCAACATCAATGTGGATTACGTTTACCTGTCATTTAACCGTGATTCCAACAAGCCGATCCTGATTTTTCATGCAGATGATATCCGGGCGGTCGAGGCGTGTCTGGCGGGAAAAGGGTTTACGGTAGTCTCTTAGGAATATGGGAGGATTACTATGAGAATAGAGGACGCAATCATCGATCTGGGCGATCATCAGCTGCTTCTTAGAAATGCCGGAGAAGAGGAGGCCGAAATGCTGCTGGAATGCTTAAAAACAACGTGCGGCGAGACCAGGTTTCTTGTGAAAGAACCGGAAGAGATCGATTTAACGCTGGATGACGAGCGAAAATTCATACATAATCAGAATGAGTCGAAACAAAATATCATGCTTCTTGGATTTGTCGATGGAGAGTATGTCGGAAACTGTTCCCTGATGGGGATGGAACAGGGCAGATATCACCATCGCGTCAGCCTGGGGATCGCGCTGTATCAAAAGTATACCAGCCGCGGCATTGGAAAGGCGATGATCGGGAAGCTGATTGAAATTGCGAAAGAGCATCAATATGAACAGATCGAGCTGGAAGTCGTAGCTGATAATCAAAGAGCGATAGCTCTCTATAAGAAGATGGGTTTTGAAATCTTCGGGACATTTCCGAACAATATGAAGTATAAGGATGGGACTTATGCAGACGCATATTGGATGATGAAACGATTATAACAGACAGGTTTGAGCTGTTTAAAAATGCAGCAGAATAGAGAGTCTGGCTTGCCGGACTCTCTATTCTGTTTCAGAACACGCAACTGACCGTGTCCGTTTACCGTGGCCGTTTATTTCTTGCCGGAGAGACTGCTGGAAAACCTGGCCGCCATCCGGTAAAACAGGTTCCTGGGTAAGAACCTGACGAGAGTCCGTATCATCTTTGCACCGGTGTCAGGTACGGAGATGACTTTTTTCTTAGCGAAATCTTTCATGGCGTCAGCGACGATGGCGTCGGGATCGCGAAAACCGAATAATCCCTTCCTGCTCTTATCCATATGCATTTCAGCGCTTTCATGAAAATGTGAATCAATAAATCCGGGGCAGACGGCCTGTACCCTTATGTCCGTACCGGAGAGCTCCATATATAAGCCTTCGGTAAAATTTATAATATAGAGCTTCGTGGACGAATAAAGAACATTGTGCGGGAGAACGGCAAAGGCGCCGTCCGATGAAATGTTAATGATGGCCCCGGAATTCCTTCGTACCATGCCCTTTAGTACAAACTGGGTCAGCTTCGTCACACACCAGACCTGCAGATAAAGCATCTTTTCCACATCCGTTTCCGGGGTATCGACAAAGGCCGGTTTTAGCCCGAAGCCCGCGTTGTTCACCAAAATATCGATGGTTCGATCTCCGATTTGGGAGAGGAACCGATTGATCCCGTCTAAGCTGGACAGCTCTGCGATTATGACCTCCACGTTCACATGGAATTGATTTTGCAGGCTTTCCGCATTTTCCCTGATCATGTTTTCCCGCCGTCCGGTTATGATTAAATTGCATCCTTTGGAAGCAAAGTATCTGGCATAGCTGAGCCCAAGACCGCTGGTTGCGCCGGTGATTAATGCTGTTTTACTCATTGATAAGACTCCTCTCATTGAACAATGTTCACTCGCTGCCCGAAATGCCTCCCCTGTCAATATCTTTGCTATTACAGCTTCAGCAGTCCGGTAATATAGCCTCTGGCCAATTCTGTTTTCCTTACCGGAGTCAGTTCGTCATCATTCAGAATCGGAAACAGGCCATAAAGTACAAATTTGGAAAAGGATGCGGTATCGGCGACCGCCGCGGTTCCATTTTCATTCAGGCTGTCGAAAAAAGACTTTACATAAGGAAATAAATAATCACAGTTGGACAGAAACAGCAGGCTGTGGAAGGTTTTGTTTTCAGCCTGATGGAAAAATTCATGGTATTTCTCTTTGCCGTCGCGGTCCAGGAATAAGTCCGCAATGTAGTCCAGTAATCCGTCGATGTCCCCGCGGTATCTCTTTAAAGCCTGAACGATGGGGGCGCAGTAGTCCAGAACGTACTGGGAGACGGCGCTGTCAAATAATTCCTGCTTCGAATTAAAATACCGGTAACAGAGGCCGGGAACGACGCCGATCACTGCGGCAATATCTCGCATAGTCGTTTGTTCATACCCCTTTTCTGTAAATGCCCGCATGGCGGCGTCCATAATTTCCTGTTTTCGCTCCTCCGGCGGCTTGGAAATCCTTATTTTTTCTTCCTTCACGGTATCACCTCTCTTCTCTGAAATCATTGTAGCACTTGAGTGAACGAAGGTCAATGAATAATATTCACTGGATAAAAATAGATTCGATTGACATTCCATAAAAAGATTTGTATAGTAGTCTACGGAAAAGAACGCATTCCGATTGAATGATCAGATGCGCTCTGGAGACAATATAATAAATAAGAAGACGAGGTGCGCAATGACAAAGGAAAAGGCAACGGCAAAGGATACCGAATTTTCACTAACCGCCGTACCGCCCCAGCTGAAGCGTCAGGGGCTGTGGGCTGCAATGGTTGTGCTGGTGGGGTTCACATTTTTCACGCCCAGCATGACTGCGGGAGGAAATTTAGGAATCGGCATGAATGCAGCCGGATTTGCGGCGGCAATGCTGATCGGCAACATCTTTTTAGGGATTTACTGTGGTATATTGGGGTATATCGGGCAGAAGACGGGTCTGACACTGGATTTACTGGCGCACCGATCTTTCGGTGAGGTCGGTTCCTTTCTCCCATCAGCCTTAATCAGCTTCACACAGATCGGATGGTTTGGCGTGGGTGTCGCCATGTTTGCGATCCCGGTATCGGAGCTGACTCATGTGCCGGTTGCGATTCTGATTATCATTACGGGCATCGTGATGACGCTTACCGCCTATTTCGGTATCAAGGCGCTGGCGGTTCTTGGATCCATTGCGGTTCCGCTCATTGCCATTCTGGGTATTTATTCTGTCAGCTGGGGTGTCAGGGAGGTTCACGGTTTTGCGAATGTCTTCGCACAGAACCCGGAGAATCCGATTTCGCTGGCGGCTGGCATTGCCATCGTGGTTGGATCTTTTATCTCGGGAGGAACGGCGACGCCAAACTTCACCAGATTTTCCAGGACGCCGAAGACTGCGGTCACGGCGACGGTGGTAGCTTTCTTCGTAGGAAATTCCATCATGATGATATTTGGAGCCGTTGGCGGCGCTGTTACGGGAGTTGCGGATATCTTTAATATTCTGATTTTACAGGGACTGGCGGTTCCGGCGATTATTACGCTGGGACTCAACATCTGGACGACCAACAATAACGCGCTTTACACAGCCGGCCTCGGAGTATCCAATATTACCAAGGTTCCCATGAAGCCCATGGTTTTAGCGGGAGGTCTGGTTGGAACGGCGACGGCTGTCTGGCTTTACTATAATTTCGTCGGTTTTTTAAATCTGCTGAGCGGGATGATCCCTCCTGTCGGCGCGGTGATCATTCTCCATTACTTCTTCCACAAAAAGGATTATATGGACGAGTCCTATCCGCATACAGCAGTGAATCCGGGCGGGATTTTAGCGGTGGCTGGCGGGGCGCTTGTAGGAATCTTTGTCCAGTGGGGGATTAAGCCGTTGAATTCTTTGCTGGTCGCGGCTGTGATTTTTGTGATTATCGACCGTATTTTTGGAAAACGTTCATCCAGTACTAAATAGGAGAGGAGAACCGTTATGCTTATAAAACAGATCTTGATTGAAAATGGAAAAGAGGCTTCTGATATCCGCGTGTCTAACGGAGTATTTGAAGCGATAGCGCCTGCATTGGAACCGCTTCCGGGTGAGGAAGTGATCGACGGTACCGGGAAGTCTGCATTTCCACCGTTTATCGAAAGCCACGTTCACTTAGATACCTGCTTAACGGCCGGGGACCCGGTGTGGAATATGTCGGGCACCCTGTTCGAGGGGATTGAGTGCTGGTCGAAGCGGAAGGAAAAGCTGAGCAGGCAGGACGTCAAGGAGCGCGCCCGGAGGGCGGTGCAGATGCAGGCGGCGGGTGGCGTTCAGTACGTAAGAACCCATGTGGATGTGACAGACCCATCGCTGACAGCCATGGAAGCCATGCTGGAACTGAAGGAGGAATTGAGAGACTATGTGACCATTCAGATCGTCGCATTTCCTCAGGAGGGAATCTTAAGCTACCCGAATGGCAAAGAGCTGCTGGAAAATGCGGTAAAGATGGGAGCAGACTGTGTGGGTGCGATCCCCCATTTTGAATTTACCAGGGAATACGCCGTGGAGAGTGTCAATTACTGTATGGAACTGGCGGAGCGCTACGACCGCCTGGTGGATGTACACTGCGATGAGATCGATGATGAGCAGTCCAAGGGACTGGAGGTTCTGGCCTGCCGTGCTCTGGAAAGCGGATTAAAAGACCGGGTAACCGCCAGCCACACCACGGCCATGCACAGCTATAACAACGCCTACTGCAGCAAGCTGTTCCGCCTGCTTAAGATGAGCGACATTAACTTTGTCAGCAATCCTCTGGTAAACACCCATTTACAGGGAAGATTTGACAATTACCCACGCCGCCGCGGCATAACCCGGGTGAAGGAACTGCTGGCCAACGGCAATAACGTTTCCATGGGCCACGACGATATCTTCGATCCCTGGTATCCACTGGGCGACGGCAATATGATGAGCGTGGTCCACATGGGTCTTCACGTGTGCCAGATGATGGGATACGAGGAGATTTTAAACAGCTATAAGCTAATCACCCATAACGCGGCGCGGACGCTGAATCTGGGAGATACCTATGGAATCAAGGTGGGAAATCCGGCTGACTTTATTGTGCTGAACCAGACGGATTTCTATCAGGCGCTGAACAAACAGAGCGAGGTACTCTTAAGCTACCGGGAAGGCAGGCTGATCGCCAGTACGAAGCCGGCTGAGAAAAATGTGTTATTTTAGATGCAAAAGGAAAAGGACGATACCCGGTATGGGATCGTCCTTTTTAGAACACTTTAGAACTGCACTATTGATATAAACAACAGGTATCATATGTATTGTATTACGATTTATAAAAATACAAACCCCACAATGAGAAACAGGAGCACGTTTGCAATGTAAGAATATTTAAAATATTTCCCGTGATTACCTTTCAGTGTTTTAAAGTGTGTAATATGGAAAATCAGCAGCGCGGTGTTAAGGATGAAATAAACCATTAAGATAGTCAGGAATCCATAGGAAGCGCTGTTTTTAAATGCATCCGGCAAAGTCATTGCTCCAATCAGGCCAAATAAAAAGATAGGGGCTGATATGATCCACCCGATAATTATAACAATTTTTCTTATAATAGAATTTACGGGACGTCCGGCAGATACAGGTTCAGATTTACGGTTCGTCAGCTTGTCAGTATCAGGCCGTATAGGCGAAACCGGCGGTGGACTTGCCTGGGGCTGCACGGAGGGGGCATTTACCGATTTATCACTTTCCTGAAGGACATAGCCGCAGCCTTCGCAGGATGTGCCTAATTTCCCGACTCTTCCGCAATAAGGACATATTTTATTCAACTTTTTTCCTCCCAAATGAGCATATAAAGTAATTATAAAGCATATGTCTGAAAAGTCAATAATACAGTGTAAATCGGCAGAATAAAATGGATACGCCGAAAAAATGGTCATAACAGGCGCATTTTTCGCATAAACTATAACAGAATGATATGGGAGGGAAAACCATGACAATTTATCCTGTTTGTACAAGCCTGATGAGATACCGTTTGTTTGTAAACTGTATGGAACGCTACTATCGCTATAAAATGAAGCGGCCCTGCTTCCTCATAATGCAGAACAGCAGGTGGACCGTGGTTACGCTGGAAATGTAACAGCAGCTTTATAATCCTACATATTTATATTTACAATCATGCATGGAGCGTGACAGGAAGGGGCCTTTTGGCCTCTTTTTTCTATATTTCACAGAAATTTCATAATTACTCTATTGTAATCCTTATTGAGTAAGAGTATAATACCTAATTATTAATTAGCTAACTATCACATAACTAATTATTCCCCATATGATGAGGAAGGGAGGCGGAAAAACATGAAATCTTGTGGCAGCGGGCCATGCCATGACAGCAAGTGGCTGGATTCTTCGGCTCATCACGTGCTGACGCAGTACATCAGAATTATGAAGCTGCACCGGAGCATTCTGGAGCAGCGGCTGAATAAGACTGGAGTCTACAGGAGCCAGCATCAGATTTTAACAACCCTGGCGGAACATTCCAACGCGTCCCAGAAGGAAATCGCGGAATATTTAAACGTCACCGCGGCAACCATAGCGGTGTCGGTGAAAAAACTGGAAAAGGGCGGTTATATCACGAGAATTGTGGACCAGGAAGACAACCGGTACAACAAGCTCTGTCTGACGGAGGAAGGGCTCGATGTCGTGGAACACAGCCGGCAGTTTTTTAAAAACGTGGAAAATCAGATGTTTCTGGGATTCACGGAGGAAGAGTTTCAGGCCATGGAAGGGTATCTGGAGCGCATTTATGCGAATTTGTCCGACATAACGACTAAGACAACGACAAAAAAGGAGGATTCATAACGTGAAGCGATACTGGAAATATATAAAGCCCTATTGGGGCTCATTTCTGCTGGCACCGCTTTTGATGCTGACAGAGGTATTTGGTGAGATCATGCTGCCAAAGCTGATGTCACTGATTATTAACAATGGTGTGGCAAACAGGGACACCAGCTATATCATAGCCGTGGGCGGCGTGATGGTGGTTACGGCCTTTGTTATGGCCGCGGGCGGAATCGGAGCGGCCTATTTCTCATCAAAGGCCTCCATCTGTTTCAGCTCCGATTTGAGAAAAGACGTATTTGACAAGGTACAGCAGTTTTCCTTTAAAAACATAGACGATTTCAGCAGCGGTTCCCTTGTAACCAGGCTGACCAACGACATTCAGCAGATTCAGAACGTGCTGATGATGAGTTTGCGTTTGATGTTCCGCGCGCCCGGCATGCTGATCGGCGGCCTGATCATGGCGTACTTAATGAACCGCAGGCTTGTGACGATTCTTCTGGTCGTGATTCCTCTTCTTCTGATCGCGATTGCCATCATTTTGAAGACGGCGTTTCCGCGGTTCGAAGTGATGCAGAAGAAGATTGACCGGTTAAATTCAGGTGTTCAGGAAGCGCTTACCAATGTGCGCGTCATCAAATCCTTTGTCCGGGAAGACTATGAGGAAGAAAAATTCCGCCGGACCAACGCGGACTTGAAGGAAGGCAGCCTGCGGGCCATGAAGATCGTAATCGCGACCATGCCTGTCATGATGCTGGCTATGAACGTGACGACGCTGGCCGTCGTCTGGTACGGCGGAAATTTAATTATCGGCGGCTCCATGCCGGTCGGTGATTTGACCGCATTTACCACATATATCGTTCAGATCCTGATGTCCCTCATGATGGTATCCATGGTGTTCTTACAGGCCTCCCGTGCCATGGCTTCGTTAAAGCGTGTCCGGGAAGTCCTGGATACGGAGATTGACTTAACGGATGAGCACGCGGCAAGAAAGGACGCCGTCGTGACGGAAGGCCGGATTGAATTTAGAGATGTCTGTTTCCAGTATGCGAAGGACACCGACGAGATGGTGCTGGATCATATTAATTTTACCGCCAATCCGGGAGAGACCATCGGTATCATCGGTTCCACGGGAAGCGGAAAGACGTCCCTCGTCCAGCTGATCCCCAGACTCTATGACGCGGATCGCGGCCAGGTGCTGGTGGACGGTATCGACGTCCGGGATTATTCCATCCGGAATTTAAGAGAAGGCGTCGGCATGGTTCTTCAGAAAAATGTCCTGTTCTCCGGAACGATTGCAGAAAACCTGCAGTGGGGCAGTGAGGACGCGACCATGGAAGAAATCCGTGCAGTGGCCGAGAGTGCTCAGGCAGACGGATTCGTCACATCCTTCAAGGATGGATACGAGATGGATTTGGGCCAGGGCGGCGTCAACGTCTCCGGCGGCCAGAAGCAGAGGCTCTGTATTGCGCGCGCCCTGTTAAAGAAGCCGAAGATCCTGATTCTGGATGACAGCACATCGGCTGTCGATACAGCTACGGAGGCAAAGATCCGCGAGTGCTTCCAGACCACATTAAAAGATACGACAAAGTTCATTATCGCCCAGAGAATCGGTTCCGTAGAGAGTGCGGATAAGATTATTGTTATGGATGACGGAAAGATCGTGGGAATGGGAACCCACGAAGAACTGATTAAATCCTGCGAAGCTTACCAGGAGATTTATTATTCACAGAGAGACCGGGAGAAGGAGGCGAGCGCGTAATGGATAATCAGAAACGGGTAGAGAGTTTAAAAAGGCGCTACGGCAGAAATGTAGCCCCGGCAAAAAGGCGCGGCCCCATGGGCGGTCCGGGCCACGGAAGACAGCACGGTAAGGGCGGAATGCCGAAAAACAGCAGGGAGACCATCAAACGACTGCTGTCCTACTTAAATGGATATAAGCTCCACATGGGGCTGGCATTTTTCTGTGTCATCGTCAATACGGTGGCGACCTTAACCGGTTCCTATATGCTGAGACCAATTATCAATAAATATATCGCTCCCATGGATGGAAGCCGCGGAAGCGTTGGCGGTCTGGCCGCTTCCCTGGTATTCATGGCGGCCATCTACTTCATCGGCGTAGTCGCCAACTATGCGCAGTCGAGAGTCATGCTGACGGTGGCACAGAATGCGCTGCAGAAGATCAGGGATGAGCTCTTTACAAAGATGCAGAAGCTTCCGGTACGTTTTTATGATACGAACAACAACGGTGACTTAATGAGCCGTTTTACCAACGACGTGGATACCGTGGGACAGATGCTGAGCAGTACGCTTGTGCAGCTGTTCTCAGGTGCTTTAAGCATAGTCGGCACGCTGGCCCTGATGATTTACACCAACATCTGGCTGACCCTGGTAACCGTCTTTATGATTCCGTTGATGATGAAGGCAGGCGGTTATGTGGCAGGAAAGAGCCAGAAGTATTTCTCTGCACAGCAGACCTCCCTCGGCGCCGTAAATGGTTATATAGAGGAGACGATCAGCGGCCAGAAGGTCGTGAAGGTCTTCTGTCATGAGGACATCGCGGAAGAAGAGTTTGAGATTTTAAATGAAGATTTACGTGACAACATGATCAAGGCGCAGTTCTTCGGCGGCATGATGGGGCCTGTTATGAGCAACTTAAGCCAGTTGAACTACACGCTGACGGCGGCGATCGGCGGTCTGCTCTGTGTGCTGAGAGGATTTGACGTCGGCGGCCTCACCGTATTTTTAAATTTTTCCAGACAGTTCTCCAGGCCGATCAATGAGATATCCATGCAGATCAGCAACGTGTTCTCGGCGCTGGCCGGTGCGGAGCGTGTGTTTGCAGTTATGGATGAGGAGCCGGAGCCGGTGGATGACGGCGACGCGGTGGTGATGAATCCAATGAAGGGCTATGTGGAGCTGAAGGATGTTACCTTTGGCTATAACCCGGAAAAGACGATTCTGAAGGATATCAGCCTCTATGCGAAACCGGGTCAGAAGATCGCTTTTGTAGGTTCCACGGGAGCAGGCAAGACGACGATTACCAACTTACTGAACCGGTTCTACGATATTCAGAGCGGCTCCATCACCATCGACGGTGTCAATATCCGTCATATAGGCCGCGACAATCTGCGCCAGAATATCGCCATGGTTCTTCAGGATACCCATTTATTTACGGGGACGGTCATGGAAAATATCCGGTACGGCAGACTGGATGCCACCGATGAGGAGGTAATCCAGGCGGCAAAGACGGCCTCGGCGTATTCCTTTATCATGCGTCTGCCCCACGGCTTCGACACTGTGCTGGAAGGCGACGGAGCGAACTTAAGCCAGGGCCAGAGGCAGCTTTTAAATATTGCCAGAGCAGCCATCTCCAAGGCGCCGATCCTGATTCTCGATGAGGCCACCAGCTCGGTCGATACCCGTACAGAGAAACATATCGAGCACGGCATGGATCGTCTGATGGCAGACAGAACTACATTTGTCATTGCCCACCGCCTTTCCACAGTGCGCAACGCCAATGCCATTATGGTACTGGAAAACGGAGAGATCATTGAGCGCGGGGATCACGACGATCTGCTGGCTCAGAAGGGCCGGTATTATGAACTCTATACTGGGGTGAAGGAATTGGATTAATGATAACTTTGCACAGTTACCCCTTATGGTGAATATGAGCCGTATGAGATATTGTCAGATCGAAATCAATTTGAACAGTGTGTATTAAGTATGTAATAGAAGGCAGGCGGATACGCGGCTGAATGACAGCCGTGTCCCGCCTGCTTTTTCTTTGCCGTAAGACTGGTACCTCCCTTCGTAAATACGCCGGGAGGCACTAACCTCCACTCTCAAGATACTGCCATTCTGAAATCGCGCCTCCTTTACATGATTAAGGATTACTTAAGAAAAAGCATAGTTTATCATTAGATATATCCGTTGACAATATATATTATATGAAATATAATATGTGTATATGAAGCATATATAAAACACATAAATGTGATTAAAAATCGGCTGTTCAGAATTAATTGTTCAGAAATAATGAGAGGAGGCAGGATGGTATGGTGTATCAATTGACGCCGACGCTGTTGGACGCCATGGTACTGGCGATCGCAGAGGGAGAAGATGCCTACGGCTACATGATCGCCCAGCGGCTGAGAAACATAGCGAGTCAGAAGGAGTCCTCCCTGTACCCGGTTTTAAAGAGACTTTTGGAGGCGGGGTTTCTGGAGACGTATGACCAGGAGTACCAGGGAAGAAACAGAAGATATTATAAGATTACAGAGGCGGGCAGAGGGCAGCTTTTATTCTACCGGAAAGAGTGGGATGAGTTTAAGACTGCGGCTGACGAAATTCTCGTTGGAGGTGAAGAAGATGAGCAGGAATGAGTATATGAAAGAGCTGGAGCTGGCGCTTAGGCGTCTTCCGAAGGCGGAACGGGAGGAAGCTCTTTCCTATTATAACGAATATTTTGATGATGCGGGACCTGAACGGGAAGCGGAAGTCATAGAGGAGCTGGGTGACGCAAAGGAGAGTGCGGCTCAGATCGTAAAGGAACTGGCCCTCAAGCGTCTGGAGGAGCCCAAGCCGGAACGGGCCGCCAGGAAAGGATTGTCCACGCTCTGGATCGTGCTTCTGGCACTGTGTGCGGCTCCCATCGGACTGCCCCTCCTGCTGCTCGTTGTGGTCTTCGGCCTGGCCATGGTGCTTATGGTCTTATCTATTTTCGTTGCGCTTTTCCTCAGCGGAGTAGTATTTGTGGCTGTTGGAATCGTGAGTATCGTGGCAGGTTTCTATTTCATTCCGTCTCAGCTGGCCAGCGGAATCTTCATACTCGGCACGGCACTGGGAGAATCGGGAGTGGGACTGCTACTGATCTGCGCCGGATGTGCAAGCTGTAAGTATATTTACCAGGGCATGGCCGGTTTTACAAAAAGACTGCTGACGAGGGGGGACAAAAAATGAAGAAAATCATGAAGGTTACCATGGCTGTTGCGGGTGTCTGCATCGTGGCTGGTCTGGGACTGTCTCTGGCCGGATATGCCATGGGCGGAGAGCCGGGCTTCTGGATCGGCCGGAATGGGATGTATACCAACCAGCAGGCGCGGAATTTAAATGCTGAAAAGCTGGTTGAGCTTGAGAAAACAAAGATCGACCCGTTCACCTCCATGGATGTCCGGGTGAACTATAACGGTATTAAGATAAAGCCGTCAGAAGATGATTCCTACTACCTGGAATACCATCTCTATATAAGAAATAAAGAGCCTGAATACACAATAAAGAATGGAATCCTGAGTTTTACCTGTGTCCCGGAACCAACTAGCAGCGAGACATGGGGATCGGCCGGTTTCCTGGTGATAGAGGGCAGCTATGTACACGACCGGGAGGATGGCAGCGTAACGATTTACGTGCCGAAGGACACTCCCATGGAGGCGGTAAAACTCTATACCAGCGACAGCAGCGTAATCTACGACGGTCCGGATACCAAAACACTGGATATCACATCGAAATACGGCAGCATCGATTTAAATGGCATAAAGGCCGAGACGGCTTACTTTACCGCTTCCGACGGGACCATTCACTGTGACAGCGGTACGTTTACTTCTCTCGATATCCTCAACAAGTATGGAGAAACGGATTTAAATAGTATTGAGGCTGACCGCCTGGATATTGATGCCTCCGACAGCCAGATTGTATTAAAGGATATCGTGTCCAGGAATATTACCGTGACTAACAAATATGGAAGCGTCAAGGGCCGCGCAGTAGTTGCGGATTCGCTGACCATGAAGCAGTCAGACGGGTCCTGCGATATCAGAATGGCTGATATAAAGAACGGAGACTTTGAAAATAAGTACGGCGACATCACTCTGGAGCTCACAGGCGCCGAGAAGGATTATAATTATGATCTTATGATGAAGTACGGAGATATTAACTTAAACGGCAGAAATACGAGTGAAAAAGATTTGAGAGAGAATAACGGGGCGGACAAAAACATCGCTATGACGGCAAATGATGGATCGATGCGGATCCTGACAAAATAGTGTGTGGGGGGGCGAATGCTGCGCCAAAGAGCCTGAGGAGAGCAGGAGGGGGACGGGGGCAGACGAACAAAAGGGTTCTTGTTTCCTCGGTGGCAGGAAGTAAAGCAGAAAGACAGGAAAAAAGGGCAGATCGTGCAAACTACGGAGAACTCCTGAAGGACTTCTCCTCCGTGTCCACTTGAAATCTGGCTTGGAGGCCAGATTTCACCACCCTTTTTTCCTGTCTTTCTGCTTAACTTCCTGCGAACCTCGGAAAAGGAACCCTTTTGTTCGTCTGCCCCCGTCCCCCTCCTGCTCTCCTCAGGCTCTTTGGCTGTGTATTGGCTCCTTAAGTTAAAAAACAATAGTCTTTTCCAGCGTTCTCAGTTCCCCGACGGAAGTCCATCTATGTTCCTCCACCTCTTTGTGGAGCCAAGTGCCAGCGGACTTTTTCACAACCTGGCCGGAAAAGGGAGTGCGGGACCCCTGCGGAGGGGGGGGGATTCTCCCTTAGTCCCACCCCCTCGGAATCCCTGAACCTTTCTCTCCCGGCCTCCCGCGCGCCCTTTTCCTCGATACCCTACGCAAAAGTCCACGTTTCTTCAATCCACACCCCCCATCAAAAATTGACATGGTATTTTCAACCTGATATACTGTCCCTGTGTGCCGTGCATGAGCCGGAAGGAAGCGGGCATTTTCCTGAGAAATGCTTGCTTATTTCCGGCGGACGAAATGGAGAAAGGAAGGAAAAAATGGGACAAATTACGGTAGAAATCTGCTGCGGGAGCTATTATGATGCGCTGGAGGCGGCAGCTGGCGGCGCGGAGAGAATCGAATTAAACAGCGCGCTGGCACTGGGAGGGCTGACCCCTTCCATGGCTGAACTTCTGCTGGTAAAACGGGAAACACCTCTAAAAGTCATCGCCATGGCTAGACCGAGAGGCGCCGGTTTCTGTTATGGGGTATCGGACTTCAAACAGATGTTTTTTGACTGCCAGATGATGATGGGACACGGAGCGGATGGAATCGCATTCGGCTGCCTGAAGGCGGACGGAACCATTGATTTATCTCAGACGGAGCTGATGGTGAAGGCCATCCGGGAAAAGGGCGGAGAGGCAGTGTTTCACCGTGCATTCGACTGTGTGAAGAATCCGTTTGAGGCTGCGGAGCAGCTGGTTTCACTGGGCGTGGACCGGATTCTGACCAGTGGGCTGAAAAGCAAGGCTCCCGATGGCTGGCAGATGTTAAAAGAACTACAGGATCGTTTTGGAGACAGGATTGAGATACTCGCAGGCAGCGGCATCAACGCGGGCAACGCGAAAGAGCTGACAGAGAAAACCGGCATTGCGCAGGTCCACAGTTCCTGCAAGGACTGGATCGTTGACCCAACCACGGTGGGAGAGGAAGTGTCCTACTCCTACGCGGATTCCCAGCACGCAGCCTGCTTTGAGGCGGTGGCGAGAGACAAGGTGGCAGAGCTGCTTTCCTCTGTCAGATAGTGGTGTATTTATTAAATTTTCTAATATATAATTACCTGAAAGACCTGAAAAATTATTAGATTATCATCGCTGAAGCCGGAATTAGACAGGGGAATTGAATAAAATTTTCACAATGGAAATTTCGGAGGCAGAATCGATTTATCATATAAAAAGGGGGGCGGCGGCACCGCAGCAGAAATATTTTAAGATAATTGTATTTATATAAATACAAGACATAACCTGGGTTAATAAGTTTCGTCACGATTTTAACAAGGAATTCTTGTGTTCCATCCCTGTATTTATCTGATAAATGGAAGAATTTCCATAAAGAACACAGTATACAATGTGTAAGTTTCAATTGTTTCGATTCCTGAATTATGTTATACTGTACAAGATGGCAAAAATGCGATTGTCATATTTTGCCGGGAGAGATTAAGAATGTATAGAAAGAGGGTTAGTTAGATGGGTTTGGCTACATTTAAAGGCGGCATCCACCCTTACGAGGGTAAGGAACTGTCGATGAGTAAACCAGTATCGGTACTGCAGCCAAAAGGCGAGATGGTTTTCCCGCTGTCCCAGCATATTGGCGCGCCGGCTAAGCCACTTGTGGCAAAGGGCGACCATGTATTGGTTGGACAGAAGATCGGTGAGCCGGGCGGATTTATATCGGCCTGCATCATCAGCTCCGTTTCCGGAACAGTGAAGTCACTGGAACCGAGAATGGTTGCAAACGGCGCCATGGTGCCGTCCATCATTGTGGAAAATGATGGTATGTATGAGACGGTGGAAGGCTTTGGCGAAGATCGTGATCCAAAGACCTTATCCAAAGAAGAGATCCGTAATATCGTAAAAGAGGCCGGCATCGTAGGCTTGGGAGGCGCAGGTTTCCCGACTCATGTAAAACTGACGCCGAAGGACGAATCCGCCATCGATACGATCATCGTAAACGGCGCGGAGTGTGAGCCGTATCTGACGTCCGATTACCGCATGATGCTGGAGGAACCCTTAAGCATCATCAAGGGACTGAATGTCATCCTCCAGCTATTCGATAACGCCAAAGGGGTAATCGGTATCGAGAACAACAAGCCTGACGCCATTCAGAAGATGACGGAGCTCGTTAAGGACGAACCGAGAATTACCGTGTGTCCGCTTCTTACGAAGTACCCGCAGGGTGGTGAGCGTTCCTTAATTTATGCAGTTACGGGCAGAAAGATCAATTCCTCCATGCTTCCGGCAGACGCCGGCTGTATCGTGGACAACGTGGATACGGTTATTTCTATTTATAATGCAGTCTGCAAGACAACCCCGCTGATCCGCAGAATTATTACGGTAACGGGAGACGCGATTGCAAATCCGCAGAATTACAGTGTGCGGACAGGTACCAGCTATAAGGAACTTTTAGAGGCTTCCGGCGGCTTTAAGACAGAACCGGAAAAAATCATTTCCGGCGGACCGATGATGGGACAGGCACTGTTCAATTTAGAGATTCCGGTAACGAAGACCTCTTCTGCCCTTACTGCTATGACGAAGGACGAGGTGGCGATTCATGCTCCTTCCGCCTGTATCCGCTGCGGAAGATGCGTAAGCGTCTGTCCGAGCCATGTGGTTCCCCAGATGATGATGGACGCGGCGGAACGCTCCGATATCGAACGTTTTACCGCATTAAATGGTATGGAATGCTGCGAATGCGGCTGCTGTACGTATGTGTGCCCTGCGAAGAGACCTTTAACCCAGGCCTTCAAGGAAATGCGTAAAGTAGTTGCGGCAAGCAGAAAGAAAGCGTAGGAGGGTGAAGAATGAGTAAATTATTAAACGTATCATCATCACCTCATGTCAGGGACCAGGTAACAACGAGTAATATCATGCTGGATGTTGCGATTGCCATGATTCCTGCGACTGCGTATGGTGTATATCAGTTCGGAATAAAAGCAGCACTTGTCATTCTTGTGACAGTCCTTTCCTGTGTGCTCAGCGAATATGTGTACGAGACACTTATGGGAAAACCAGTCACGATCAGCGACGGAAGCGCCCTGGTAACGGGTATGATCCTGGCGCTCAACATGCCGCCAAGCATCCCGTTATGGATTCCGGTACTGGGCGGTATCTTTGCTGTTATTGTTGTAAAGCAGTTATACGGCGGCCTTGGCCAGAACTTTATGAACCCGGCTCTGGCGGCCAGATGTTTCTTACTCATCGCATTTGCGGGCAAGATGACTACCTTCACATATAACGACGCGGTAGTAAGCCCGACACCGCTTGCAGCCTTAAAGGCAGGCCAGGCAGTGGATATTCCGGCTATGTTCATCGGCAAGATTCCGGGAACCATCGGCGAGGTATCCGTGATCGCCCTGCTGATCGGCGCAGCTTACTTACTGATTAAGAAGGTCATCACCATCCGGATTCCGGCGGCCTACTTAATCACCTTTGCAGTGTTTGTGTTTATTTTCGGCCAGCATGATCTTATGTATGTGCTTGCACATTTATGCGGCGGCGGTCTCATCTTCGGTGCGTTCTTCATGGCTACCGACTATGTAACCAGCCCGATTACACCGAAGGGCCAGATCCTGTTCGGTATTCTCTTAGGTGTGCTGACCGGCCTTTTCCGGTTGTTCGGCGGATCCGCAGAGGGTGTTTCCTATGCGATCATCATCAGCAACATTCTGGTGCCGCTGATTGAGAAGATTACCCTTCCAAAGGCGTTTGGAAAGGAGGGCAAGTAAGATGAAAAAAGGCGGATTCATGAAAGACGCATGGATTTTATTTGCAATTACCTTGATTTCCGGTCTGCTTCTGGGCGCTGTCTATCAGATCACCAAGGTCCCGATCCAGATGGCCGAGGCGAAAGAGAGTCTCCATAAGTATCAGATTGCCTATCCGGATGCGGTGGATTTTGTATTTGATCAGGCGATCCAGGATCAGGTGGCTGTATCCAAAGAAACTTTAAAGGAGCAGAAGCCTGAGTACGGCAATGTTGCGGTGAGCGTGGCCTTAAAGGCAGTGGATGCTTCCGGCAACGTAATCGGACACATCATAACGGCCTCCTCCGACGACAGCTACGGCGGAACCGTCAAGGTTTCCGTCGGAATCACCAATGAAGGACAGATTACCGGCGTGGAGCTCCTGGAAATCAGTGATACACCGGGACTTGGAATGAAGGCGACAGAGCCTGCGTTCAAGGATCAGTATAAAGATAAGTCAGTAGAAGAATTTACTGTGACGAAGACAGGCAGCACTTCCGATTCCGAGATCAACGCGATCAGCGGTGCGACCATTACTTCAAACGCAGTGACTCATGCAGTAGATGCGGCTCTTTACTTCGCAGCTAACTGCATACCGCAATAGGAGGTGGGATCATGAATAAATGTACAGAACGTTTATATAACGGCATCGTAAAAGAGAACCCTACCTTCGTCCTGATGCTGGGCATGTGTCCGACGCTGGCTGTTACGACTTCGGCCATCAACGGATTAGGTATGGGACTTTCCACAACCGTGGTTTTGATGTTTTCCAATATGCTCATCGCGGCGCTCCGCAAGATTATTCCCGACCGTGTCAGGATTCCTGCGTACATCGTCATCGTGGCAACCCTTGTTACCATCGTGCAGCTGCTTTTACAGGCCTATGTGCCCAGCTTAAACGCGGCTCTCGGTATCTATATCCCGTTAATCGTGGTAAACTGTATCATTCTTGGCCGTGCAGAGTCCTATGCATCCAAGAACCCGGTGATGGCTTCCACCTTCGACGGAATCGGTATGGGTCTTGGTTTTACCATTGCCCTTACAGCAATCGGCCTTGTGCGTGAGATTCTGGGCGCAGGCGCGGTCTTCGGAAAGGTGTTTATTCCGGAGGATTTCCATATTTCCATCTTTATTCTGGCTCCGGGCGCGTTCTTCGTGCTGGCTGTCTTAACAGCGCTCCAGAATAAGTTCAAGGCTCCATCGGCGACCAACGGCTCCGTTCCCCAGTCCAGACTGGCATGCGGCGGCGACTGTATGAACTGTTCCGGCTCTTCCTGTATGTCCAACCATGAGATTCTGGAGACAAGAAAGAGACAGGCAGAGGAGGATGCCCTGGCATCGAAGAAGGCCGACCTGGCTAAGAAGGAAGCGGAATTAAAGGCCGCTACCTCGAAAAAAGAAGAATAGGAGGATGGATAGATGAAAGAATTGTTTTTAATCGCGGTCGGCTCTGCACTCGTGAATAACGTAGTCTTAAGCCAGTTCCTCGGTTTATGTCCATTCCTTGGCGTTTCCAAGAACGTAAAAACTTCTGCCGGTATGGGCGCAGCCGTTATTTTCGTAATAACCATTGCATCGTTTGTAACCAGCGTGATCTATAAGGGAATTCTGGTGAATTTAAATCTGGAATTCTTACAGACCATCGTGTTTATCCTGGTCATCGCCGCACTCGTTCAGTTTGTGGAGATGTTCTTAAAGAAGTCCATGCCGCCGCTTTATGAGGCGCTGGGCGTGTACCTGCCTCTGATTACGACCAACTGTGCCGTACTCGGTGTGGCGTTAACCAATGTACAGAAGTCTTACAGCATTTTAGAGAGCGTTATCAACGGCGTGGGTACTTCCGTTGGATTTACCATCGCCATCGTAATGCTGGCTGGTGTGCGCGAGAAGATCGAGCATAACGATGTTCCGTATTCCTTCCAGGGATCGCCGATCGTGCTCATCACCGCGGGACTGATGGCAATCGCGTTTTTCGGATTTTCCGGATTAATTTAGGGGGAGGAGACGAAAATGATAACAGGTATTATCATAGCGGCAGCCGTAGTAGGTATCCTCGGTATTTTGATTGGTGTCTTCTTAGGTGTAGCCAGCGAAAAATTTAAAGTAGAAACAGATGAAAAAGAGATCCTCGTGCGCAACGAGCTGCCAGGCAATAACTGCGGCGGCTGCGGATACGCAGGCTGTGACGCTCTGGCAAAGGCAATCGCCGCGGGTGAAGCATCCGTGGATGCCTGTCCGGTAGGCGGAGCGGCTGCTGCGGGAAGAATCGGCGCCATCATGGGCGTGGACGGCGGAAACGCTGTGAAGAAAGTGGCTTTTGTAAAATGTAAGGGTACCTGCGATAAGACGAAGGTCCAGTACAACTACTACGGCATGGATGACTGCAAGAAGATCACAGTCGTTCCGGGCGCCGGAGAGAAAGCCTGCGTCTATGGCTGTATGGGATACGGTTCCTGTGTCAAGGCCTGCGCCTTCGATGCGATTCACGTGGTTGACGGTGTGGCTGTTGTCGATAAGGAGAAATGTGTGGCCTGCGGAAAATGTGTGGCCTCATGTCCGAACCATTTGATCGAACTCGTGCCGTATACGGCGGAGCACCTCGTTCAGTGTAACTCCCATGACAAGGGCAAAGATGTAAAGGCAAAATGTGAATCAGGCTGTATCGCCTGTACCTTATGCACGAAGCAGTGTGAGTTTGATGCGATCCATATGGATAATAATGTGGCGGTCATCGACTACGAGAAGTGTACCAACTGTGGAAAGTGCGCGGCGAAATGTCCGGTGAAGGTTATTATTTAATGCATAAAAGAGAATGCGCAGTTTTGTGTGCATGATGGGAAACGGAGTACCGGAGACGGTGCTCCGTTTCTGCATCCGCTGGGGAGCACGTTACAATTCACGGCCCAACCGCGGGCCTCTGCCGTCTGGTGCTGTCGGTTCACGCGCACTTGTTCTCTTGTCGCCGGACAGCCGTATCAACTCCGCAATTTCAAAGTCTGCGGCCTCACGTGAATTACCCATAATCCAGGCCAAATATTCCTCAGAAGTAATGATTTGCAGTAGTCTATCAAGTCCGTAGTTTTCCCCGCACAAAATCAAGTCATACTTTTTGAAAGGACGGAATGAAGTAACGGGACAAGTTGTTTTGTAATGCCTGTGGTATCCAAAATGGCGCCAGACTTTCCCAAAATGTGCGGTAAGGAGTTGTGACGCAATACGTTTTCTATTCTTTTAATCGATAAAATATAAAAAACTGTTGACAGTTTATACTGTAACATGTATTATTACAGTATAAACTGTAACTTAAATTATAACAGTAGTGGCGCCGGTAGTGATAACAGTAGCAACAGCAGTAACAATAGCAGTAATCGCAACAGTAATCGCAGCAGCAACACACCAGCAACAGCAAAACAAGTCTAAGTATACGGCCACAGAGCTCACCATAGAAAGCTGGCGGGATTGTCAGCGCGTGAAAAGGGAGGCGACCGGTACAAAGCGAAAGGAGTATTCAGTATGAACACAAGAGAACACACAGAGATGAAGATGAGGGGCAGCGCGGATGTATCGTATCTTGGAAGAACCGTGGATGAGATGGTATGGGAGTTTATGGAGGAACAGGAGATCCCGGGACTGACCCTGGCGATTGTTCAGGCGCCCTATATTCCGCGGGTTGTGGGATACGGATTTTCAGATGCCGGACAGAAGCGTCTTGCATCGGCGAATACACTTTGGCCGGCAGGCCCTATTTCCCAGGGATATGCGGCGGTGGCGGTCATGCAGCTGTACGAGGACGGAAGCGTGGAATTGGACGCGCCTGCCGCAGCGTATGTGGATTCACTCCCGGAACAGTGGAAGAGCATTACGGTTCGTCAATTGCTTCATCACGCTTCGGGGCTTGCGGATTACAGGAAGCAGGAGGGATTCAGTTTTACGAGAGAGTGGACGTTTGAAGAACTGGTCGGTCTGACTGCAGATCTGCCTCTTCAGTTTGAACCCGGAACAGAGGTGGCTCAGAGTGCAACGAATTTCCTTCTTCTGACCGAAGTGGTCGAGAGAGTGAGCAATATGGCGTACCAGGAATTCGTCAGGAAGAATCAGTTTGAACTCCTTGGGCTTAAGCATACATCGTTTTCGGAGGGCCTCTCAGCATTTCATCAGGAGGATTTATCCTTGAGTGAATACGTTCACCAGATCTTCAAGACCGACGGCCGGTATATTGATCCGGCGGAGACGGCTGTCAGCTACCAGAGCGACGGAAGTGCGTTTCCGCAGATGCATTCCTCCGCTCTCCGCGGTTTTGGGGACGTGTGGGCGTCGGCGCAGGATATCTCCTTCTGGGATATCGGTCTTGCAGGCGGTGTCCTGATCAAAAAACCGGAAGACAGAGCGGTTGTCTATGCGTCATGGACGCTTCCCGATGGACGGACCGTTCCGGGCAGCGCCGGATGGCAGTTCTACCATCACAGAGGCCTGATGGATATCAAAGGCTCCGTACCCGGCTTTTCCTCTTTCTTAAGCCGCTTTACCCATCCGGAGGAATTGGTATGCGTCACCCTGATGGCAAACAAGGAGGGCGTGGATTTCACGAATCTGGGAAGAAAGATTGCCGGCGCCTTCGGAGATCTCCTGTCCACCAATTACGATGATACGCGGCTGTTCCTGATGGAAGGCCAGTTCTCGGCAGATGAGACGGTAAACAGGCTGGAGAAGCAGTTAAATGCAATGGATATCCCGGTGTTTGCCAAATTCGATCATGCAGGGAACGTAGCGGAGGCCGGATTGGAACTGAGACCGACAACGGTTCTCGTGTTCGGAGCACCGAAGGTTGGAACCGGTCTCATGCAGGCGGACCAGAGCATCGCGCTGGAGCTTCCTCTGAAGATCGCGGTATGGGAAGATGAAGCGGGAAGCACCTGGCTGGCATTTCCTAAGATGAAACCAGTGGCGGAGGAATACAGCCTGGGAGATCACCCGGTGATCAAAAATATGCAGAAGCTTCTGGAAAGGCTGGTAAAGAAGGCTGCGAATCTGTATGAAAGCTGATAGAAGAAAAAAACGCTGTGCTGTCCGAGGAAAGGGACAGCACAGCGTTCTTTTTTTGTGTGTATCAGGCTTCCGCTTTAATTCTTGTGATCTCGCTCTGGATTTCCACCATCCGGCGTCGTTCCGTATGCTTTTTTGATAAAATCATAGACATACAAGTTAAACCCTGTATGGCCTGTTTACAGTACAAGTTAAAAATTATTTAAAAATAGTTCTATAAGCTTTGTGCAAAATATAAAAATAAACATCAAAAAGACAAGAAATATGCTTCACGTGAGTCATATAAAATAGTACAATATGCACTATGACTCATCTGTGCACATGAGAAATCATTGAAATAAATGACGAATTCTTTAGAATAATGGTTAGGGAGGAAATAATCCAGTGATTACAAGAGAAGATGTAGCAAAAAGGGCCGGCGTATCGGTCAGTGCGGTTTCCAGAACAATGAACGGCAGAGGATATGTTTCAAAGGACAAGAAGGAAGCGATCTATAAAGCGGTGGAGGAACTGGGCTACAGGCCGAATCCCCTGAGCAATTCCCTGAAAAACAGACAGACTTATCAGCTGTGCTTTTTTGGTTCGGATATCTACAATTCCTTTTATACAGAGCTGTTCAATAAAATGTCCGATTATGCCATGGATCGCGGGTACACGTTGTTCTACTTTTCTAATTTCAGTGTGGAACGGGTAAAAACCATGCTGATGGATGGAATGATAGTAGAAAACGACAATGTGGCAGAGGAGGTACAGGCATTTTTAGGAGAACAGTTTTATATGCCGATTGTTACCGCCTCCTACGGAGTACCTGTCAAAAATTTAAAAAGGATTCCATATGTGGATGTAGATACGTACGATGCTGTGGAGATTGGACTTGCCTATCTAAGAGAGATGGGGCATAAAAAGATTGCCTTTGCTACGTTGTATGATTTCTTTTATGACAGCCGTTTACATCCGAGGCATGTGGCATTCAGTAATCTGATGAAGCCTGTTTATGGAAAACGATTCAGGGATTATATAATCGACAATATTGGAAATACGAGACCAGCTTTTGCCAGAGAGAATTTTTTCGAGGAAGGAATGAGCTGTGCTGACCGGTTCCTTGAACGGAAATGTGAGGCGACTGCCATTTTCTGCTTTAATGATGAATTTGCTATGGGTATGCTGAGGCGCTTTGAACAACTGAATATCAAGGTTCCTGATGATATATCAATTCTCGGCATTGACGGTATTGAAAACAGAAAGTATGTGACACCGTTTCTTTCTTCTGTGTCTTTAAATATCAGGGAGCAGGCTGAGTGCTGCGTCAGTACCTTGCTGGATATGATTGAGGGGCGTAGAGTAAACTATTTTAACTCCTTCAAACCGCATCTGAGTGAGGGGGATTCGGTAAAAAAAATTGTAACTCAATAATTATGATTTATAAATTTAAAGGAGGAATTTAAACTATGAAAAAGAACGGACTACAAAGAAATTTGGCGCTGACCATGGCTGCGGTTATGGCGTTGTCTTTGACTGCCTGCGGCACATCATCAAATACCGGTAGTGACAAGACAACGGTGTCGGGTGATGGCCAGCAGACTGCCAGTATGCCCGCAGATCCGGCGGACTTAAAGGGATCTATCATCGTGGGTGGCTGGCCTTCTGGAGATGATGGCTTTAAAGCAGCTCTGAATGGATTTCATGATAAATATCCAAATATTGAAGTGGAATTCCAGTTTACCGATACAACCAGCCACCACCAATCCCTGGCTACCTCCCTGGCAGCAGGCTCAGGGGCTCCTGATGTGGCGATGGTTGAAGGCGCTTACATTGCCCAGTACCGCGATTCCAAAGCTCTTACCAATCTTTTGGACGAGCCTTTCAACGCGGAAAAATATAAAAATGATTTTGTTGCTTTAAAATGGGATCAGGCGTATTCTGTTGATAAGTCCCAATTTGTTGCAGTACCGTGGGATGTGGGACCTTGCACGTATTTCTACCGCACTGATGTGTTTGAAGAATGTGGACTTCCTACCGACCCGGCTGAGGTGGCAGAACTTATGAGTACCTGGGATGGCGTTTTGAAAGCTGCAAAAGCCGTCAATAAGCCGGGCGAGAGATGGCTCGTTCCCAATGCAGCCTACTTCTATCAGCTGATGTACTGTAACAGGGATTACTATGATGAGAAAATGAATTTGAAACTGGATCGTGAGGGTGATCTTGACTGCTTAAATGCGATTATCGATTTAAGAGCGGATCAACTGGATATGAACGTGGATATGTGGAGCACGGAGGCTTATGCGGCCTATGCAAGCGGCGCTTGTGTTTCAGTGGCAACCGGAGGCTGGTTTGGTGGATTTTTAAAAACAGATATTGATCCGGACGGTACCGGACATTGGGGAGTTGCCGAACTGCCAGGTGGAATTCCTCACTGTAACTGGGGTGGTTCTTTCCTTGTAATTCCGGAACAGAGCAAGAATAAAGAAGCGGCGTGGGCGTTTATTGAGTACATGCTCTGCAGCGCGGAACCGCAGAATGAGATGCTGGAAGCAGTTGATTATTTTCCCGCATATACGCCCGCCTATGACAACACGGCGATCTATGATGCGGAAGATCCATATTTTGGCGGACAGAAGACAAAAGCACTCTGGGCCTCCATCTCCGAGGATCTGGAACCTGTATTTAATACTATTATGGATGTAACGGCCGAGGGGTGTATCTACAATTCCGTTAATGCCGGTCTTAATCAGGGCCTTGATGCTCAGGGGATCAAAGATCTTCTCGCAAAGGATATCGAAGATGCTACCGCAGAGCTTAAAAATCAGCAGATCCAGGTATATAAGGATGCCGGTTTATGGAATGAATAGAAGGAGGAGCAGCGATGGGGAAAAAGAGAAGAGGGAGAAAAGGATTCTTAAAAGTCCTCTATGAAAACAGAGTCGCATACGTGTACATAGCACCATTTTTTCTGCTGTTTGCGATATTTAGTTTATTTCCGATCGCCATGGGCTTCGGACTCAGTTTCTTCCGATGGGATGGAATGTCAGCTATGCATTTTATCGGGTTAGAAAATTACTTGAACTTATTTAAGGATGTGCTGTTTTGGAAGGCGCTTAGAAATACGCTGGTTATTGGAATTATTGCTCATATTCCTATTTTATTTGGAGGACTGGTGCTGGCCTATATCCTGAATGCAAAGCTGATTCGGGGAGAGAACATTTTTAAGACAATTTATTTTATGCCCATGGTTACCAGTTCCGTTGCAATTTCAATTATATTTATGCAGCTTTTTAGTAATAACTACGGACTGATTAACTTTATTGGAAGCTTTTTCGGGTTTGGTAAGGTGAACTGGCTGGGAGGTGACGGATCGCTCATTAAAGTGGCAGTAATCGTTATGTTTGCATGGAAGTGGATTGGCTGGAACATGGTTATCTACCTCGCGGGGATGCAGGGGATCAGCCATGACATCTATGAGGCATCCAGAATCGATGGGGCAAGCCATATACAGACAATCTCCAAAATTACGATTCCACTGCTTAAACCGATTATAATTTTCACATTGATCCAATCCACCATAGGAATGTTTAACCTCTTTACGGAACCATTTATTCTGACGAATTCCAGCTGGACAGGGGGAATCAACAATGGCGGCCTTACACTGATGATGTATCTGCTTAATAAAGCGCCTCAGGGAGGTACAGCTTATGGCTATGCGTCGGCTGTTGCCTATGTGATTACAGTGTTCATTGTACTGTTTTCCGTAATCTTTAACAAGATGTCCAAGGACAGACAGCCGGTGAAGAGGAGGAGATAAACGATGAAGTATGTGAGAAAAGCAATTCTGTATCTGGTATTGGGGCTCATTGCGCTGATTATGCTGCTTCCATTTTATATGATGTTTGTTATGTCCAGCCTCACGACCAACGAGATTTATTCTTTTCCGCCTCATATCTGGTTCGGCAGCAGTCTGGTGAAGAATTTTCATACCATGATGGGGCAGATCGATATTGTAAAGGCATTTATCAACAGCTGTATCATTTCGATTTCCTATACATTTCTCTGCCTGCTGTTTTGTTCTATGGGCGGTTATGCGTTTGCAACGTATGATTTTCCGGGAAAGAACAAGCTGTTTGCCACTCTGCTGGGAACGATGATGATTCCGTTTACCGCCGGTATTATACCATGGTTTATGATGATGTCGAAATTCGGCTGGATCAATAGCTATCAGGCACTTATTATTCCGAACTGTGCCAATGCGTTTGGTATTTTCTGGATGCGCCAGTATTGTCAGAACAATGTCCCGATCTCCCTTAGAGAAGCGGCTAAGATTGATGGATGCAGCGAGTGGACGATTTTCTTCAGGGTTATAAGCCCAATACTGATTCCTGCGTATTCAGCTCTCGGGATTATGCAGTTTGTAAATACATGGAATGACTTTATGCAGCCTTTGCTGATACTCCGTAAACCAAGCATGCAGACATTGCCGCTGGCTTTGAAATCTATGGTCTCTGACCGCGGTAATGACTACGGCGCGATTATGCTTGCCAGTACCTGCGCGGTTTTGCCTTTGCTGGCGGCTTTCCTGTGTGCGTCAAAGTTCTTCATGTCAGGGCTGACGTCGGGAGCGGTAAAAGAGTAGGTGCAGCATAAAAAATAAGATAAGTTTAATTATACATAAAGGAGACGAAATACTATGGGCATTCATTTTGGAGTCGATTATTACCCGGAACACTGGCAGAGAGATCGGTGGGAGACCGATGCTGAACTGATGAAGGAGATGGGGCTTACGGTAGTCCGAATGGCTGAATTTTCCTGGCACAAGCTGGAACCGCAGGAAGGAAAGTATGACTTTGCATGGCTGGACGATGCCATCGACCTGCTGGGCCGCTACGGAATCAGGACGATTGTGGGAACGCCTACGGCTGCTCCGCCTGCCTGGATGGCAAACCGCTATCCTGAGATTCTTCCGGTGGACCGGGAGGGACGGATAAGAGGTTTTGGGGGGCGTCACCATGACTGCCAGTCCAATGCCGTATACCGTGGGTTTGTGCGGAAAATTGTGACCGCTATGGCCCTTCATTATAAAGATAATCCGAATGTCATCGGATGGCAGCCGGACAATGAGCTGGGAAACAGCCATCATGATTTGTGTATGTGCGAAAGCTGCCGGAAGAACTTCCAGGGATGGCTCGAAAAGAAATACGGTACTGTGGACCGCTTGAATGAAGCCTGGGGCAATGCCTTCTGGAGCCAGGAGTACAATGAATTTTCGGAAGTATTTACACCAAGGATTACAGTGACAGGTGAGAACCCATCCGCTATGCTGGACTGGAAATGCTTCTGTTCTGACTTGATTGTGGATTTCATGAAGGAGCAGACCGATATTATCCGCAAATACTGCCCGAACCATTTTATTACCCACAATTACATGGGCTTTGCCGATAAGGTGGACTACTATGATTTGGGAAAGGAACTGGATTTTGTCAGTCATGACCAGTATCCCGGCGGATTTTTTGCCGATGAGTCCCATGGACGCGGCGATATCCTGGCATCCACCCTGGATGTGGTAAGAAGCTACAAAAATAAAAACTTCTGGATCATGGAGCAGCAGTCAGGAATCACCGGCTGGGAAGTGATGGGGCGTGCGCCGGCGCCGGGGCAGCTTTCCCTGTGGTCCCTCCAGTCGGTGGCTCACGGAGCCGACGCGGTGGTGTATTTCCGCTGGAGAGTCTGCGCAATGGGGACGGAGCAGTACTGGCATGGAATTCTGCCTCACAGCGGTAATCCCGGCCGCAGATATTACGAGCTGAAGGAGATGATACAGAAGGCAGCTCCATTGATGGAAAAGATGGAGGGCTCCATGCCCGCTCCGGAAGTCGGCATCGTATATTCGTTCCGGCAGAATTACGCCCTTCAGATTCAGCCGCAGAATCCCAATATGTCTTATACTGAGCAGATTCAGGAGTACTACAGGGCATTTTACGACAGACAGATTCCGGTGGATTTCGTGCCGGATGACGGGGATTTCGGCAAATATAAGCTGCTTGTCGCGCCGCTTCAGTATCTGATGAATTCCGAACTGGAGGAACGTTACTTCCGTTATGTGAAAAACGGCGGCCATTTAGTCCTTACCATGCGAACCGGAGTGAAGGATGAGACCAATATCTGTATGACCGACCGGGAACTTCCGGGACGGTTGTCTGAACTTACGGGTTCGGAGGTATTGGATTATGACTGCTTAAGAGATGCAAGAGTATCGGCGGTCTTTCAAAATGAAAGCCACACAGCCCGAAACTGGTGTGACATCATAACCGTGAAGGAGGGAGCGGAGGTCCTTGCAGTCTATGCCTGTGAATTTTATGCTGGAGAGCCTTGCATTACTAAGAATGAATACGGACAGGGCTGCTGTTACTACATCGGAACGGAGCCTGACGAGGCGTTCATGGCGGCCCTGGTCCGGTATATGACAGATGCAGCGGGGGTCGCAGCGTTGGGAAATGCGGATAAAGGTGTAGAGCTTGCCGCCAGAGAAAAAGCTGATCGCAGATGGATATTTGCTTTGAATCATACAGACAGGGAGAGGACTTACTCCGTGGATTCCTCCTACCGGCTGGTCTATGGCGAAGAGGCAGGAAAGCTTAATGGATATGAGGTACAGATACTCGAGAGGAAGATTTAAAATGGCAGCATAGCTGCTGTGTTATTCTGGGTTTTGTATTCTGGACTCAGAACGTGGATTGAAATAAGATAATCGGAGATTCTGATGATATGTGAGGCCGTCTTAGGATTACCGCTTACGGCCCGCCGAAACTTTTCGTTACCCGAATATACATAAAAATGACCGGGAGTGCCGGACACAGAATGTGAGTGTCCGCTGCTCACGGTCATTTTTATGGCAGACGGGAGCTAGTACAGCATTGCATAAGTTCCGGTGAATTCTGCACTCGCTATTCACGCCAGGACCACGCCCAATTCCTGTCATAATTCCATGATACATTCAACTGGTGGAGAAACGCTGCAGCTTGTTAATCAGCATAATTAACGCCCGCTCGTTACCGAATCCAATGATTTGAAAATCTTCAATGGGGAGAGGAGTGCGGCGGTAAAAAAATAATATTATTGCGATAAAAACGGTAAAATTTTACTGGAGAAAAACGGTAAAATATAATTGCAAGCACATTTGGTTAAAAAATAGTCAATTCTATTATGATAAATGCACAAAAATGAGGCAGCGAAATCATGCATAATATTGAAAACGTGATTTTTACTTAGTAAAATATTGAATATTTTACTAATGTGTGTTACGATGTATTTACCAAAAGTTAAGGAGGAAATAATTATATGAAAAAGACAATTGCGGTGATTGCGGCTCTTTCTGTGGCGGCTGTGACAGTACTGAGCGGGTGTGGGGCGAAGGCTGACAGCCAGGCAAACGGCGGCAAGGTAAAGATCCGTTTTGCATCGTGGGATAATGCAGAGGATCTGGATAAGCAGCAGGCGCTGGTAGACCAGTTTAACGCCAGCCACGATGACATCGAGGTCTCGCTGGAAGCTTACGGAAGTGAGTATGATACAAAGATCAGCGCCGGCATGGGATCGGGAGATACGCCGGACGTGCTCTACATGTGGGATTACCCATCCTACTATGAAGGCCTGGAACCGCTGGATTCCTACATAGAAAAAGAGGGCGCGGATTATAAGGACAACTACTACGACGCGTTATGGCCATATAACTCCAAGGGAGATTCGGTCTATGGCATTCCGGTAGGCTTTACCACACACGCGCTGTTTTATAATAAGGATATTTTCGCACAGGCGGGAGTCGCTGAACCGACCAATGACTGGACATGGGACGATCTGATGGCGGCAGCGAAGACGATCACCGATAAGGTGGACGGCGTGAAGGGCTTTTCCTTCCAGATGAAGCCGGATCCATACGATTATGAGATGTATTTATGGAGCAACGGAACCGCGTTTGTGGATAAGGACGGAAACCTCGATGGAAATTTAAACTCCGACAAGGCAGTTGACGCTGTCTCCATGTTCCAGAATATGGAAAAGGACGGATACGCAGTGGCTACGGAGAAGAACGGTACAGACGAGTTCAGAAGCGGCCAGACTGCCATGTATATCTACGGCGCATGGTCAATCGCTTCCTTTAATGAGGATGGCTTAAACTACGGTATCGTCGATATTCCGGCATTTGCGGGAGCGGGCCATGATTCCGTCAGCATCTTAAGCTCCTCAGGCGTATCGATTTCCAAGGATTCCAAGAACAAAGACGCCGCCTGGGAGTTTGTGAAATACTGGACAGGCGAGGAGATGAACAAGGCGAGAATCGGCTATGAGCTCCCTGCTTTAAAGTCTGTCGTAGAGTCCGAAAAGATCCTGGACGATCCGGCCAACGCTCCATTCTACTCCATGCTGGAGCAGAGCAGCGGTTACACACCTGCAAGCTTTATTGTAGACAACTGGTCCGAGCTTAAGGACACCCTGGATCTGACCTTTGAGCGTGTCTATAACCCGAGTACCATGGAAGATCCGGCAGCCGTACTGAATGAGGCGGTATCCGAGATGCAGTAAACTGCAGACATTCCCCGCGGCAGGCAAACCCTGCGCGGGGAACTTAAATGGAGGTAAATCATGGAGAAGAAAAGTTTCCTTAGAAAGGCAACTCCCTATCTGTTCATCCTGCCGTGGATCATCGGGTTCATCGTCTTTACAGCAGGCCCCTTAATTCTGTCGCTGGTGATGAGCTTTTTTGACTGGCCGATCACGTCGACGCCCACGTTCCGGGGACTGGGGAATTATGTGGAAATGTTTACAAAGGATAAACAGTTTTACAAATCTCTGGTCATCACATTAAAATATGCCGCAATCTTCGTACCCCTTAACATGATTATTGCCCTGTTCCTGGCCATGCTGATCACGCAGCCGGTAAAGGGTGTCAAAATTTACAGAACCATTTTCTATATCCCCGCAGTCGTATCCGGCGTTGCCATCTCCATCATCTGGGGATGGATTTTAAACGGCAACTACGGCGTGTTAAACTATCTGCTCTCCCTGCTGGGAATCGAAGGCCCCAACTGGCTGGTGGATCCTTCCTGGGCGCTTCTGGCTGTTATTCTGGCCAGTGCGTTCGGCGTGGGGACCATGATGCTGATATTCTATACAGATATCAAGAGCATTCCCATCGATTTATATGAGGCTGCTTCCCTGGACGGCGCCAGCCCGGCGAGACAGTTCTTTTCCATCACACTGCCGATTATCACGCCGACGATTCTGTTTAACTTGATTACATCGTTAATCAGCTCATTCCAGCAGCTGACCCTCGTCATGCTGCTCACAAACGGCGGACCGTTAAAATCTACATATTTCTACGGGATGTTTACCTACAACAACGCGTTCAAGCACCACAAGCTGGGATACGCAAGTGCCAACGCATGGGTGATGTTTGTCATTATCCTGTTCCTGACAGCCCTCGTATTCAAGTCCTCCTCTGCATGGGTATTCTATGAGACCGAGGCCAAGAATTCCAAGAAGACCAAGAAAGGCAGGAAGTAATTATGAGTATGTCGAAAAAATCAAAGATCATCATCTACGTGCTTTTGACCATTATGGCCCTCTATTTCCTGTCACCGTTCGTCTATATGCTGTTTACCACATTTAAGACGGAGGCGGAAGCCATCGCCTATCCGCCTAAGATGTTCCCGAAGAAATGGCTGGTGGAAAACTACTTAAACGCATGGAACGCACAGCCCTTCGGACGTTACCTCTGGAATTCCATTGTGGTAACGGTCGGAACCACGGCGGGACAGATTATCTCCTGTTCGCTGGTGGCCTATGGCTTTGCAAGATATAATTTCAAAGGCAAAAATGTCCTGTTCATGATTCTGCTGTCCACCATGATGATCCCCTGGGATGTGACGATGATCCCGCAGTATATGGAATTCAAGATATTTGGCTGGATCAATACCTTAAAACCGCTGATCGTACCGGCCTGGTTCGGTTCTGCCTACTATATTTTCCTGATGAGGCAGTTCCTGATGGGCGTGCCGAAGGACTTTGAGGAGGCGGCCAGAATTGACGGCGCCAATGCATTCCAGATTTACTGGCGGATTTTTATGCCGATCATGAAGCCGCAGTTAATCTTAGTCGGCGTTTTGAATATGATCACCGTGTGGAACGACTACCTGGGGCCACTCATTTTCTTACAGGACAGGAGTAAATTCACCCTGGCTCTCGGGCTGGCATCCTTTAAGGGTGTTCACAGCACAAAGATCATACCGATGCTCTGTATCACAGTCATCATGATTCTGCCCCCGATCATTGTATTCCTCTTTGCACAGAAACACATCGTGGAGGGAACGAGCGGAGCGATTAAATAGTAACAATTCAGACGGCTCATCTTCTTGACCGAAAAAGCCGGTCAAGAAGCATCGGATATTCATCCGATGTGGCAATTGGTGAAGAAAGCCGCTTACAAGCAAGCTTGACGCAGCTTTTTTCACCAAATGCCCCGCCATCTGAACTGTTACATTAAATAATAGGAGACAACTATGGAAAGACGTAAAAAGAAACGATGGGAAGATGAGACAATCACAGGAATCGAAAGACGCGGAGCCAGAACCTCATTTTATAGGGATTCCGCCAGACATGTAAGCTTAAACGGCGACTGGAAGTTTCTGTATCTGGAAGCGCCGGAATTTTCTCCGGCTGGATTTGAAGAGCCGGGAAGCGGGACGGGATGGGATACTATCGATGTCCCTTCCGTATGGCAGATGCGCGGATACGATCATATGCACTATACGGATGTCCTGTATTTATTCCCGGTCAATCCCCCATACGTACCGTCGAAGAATCCTACGGGCATCTATAAGAGAAGCTTTGTTCTGGACGACGCCTGGTTTGCGGGAGATACGATTCTCAAATTCCACGGGGTGGACAGCGCCTGTGACATCTGGGTCAATGGCGTCCACGCCGGTTACAGCAAGGTGAGCCGTCTGCCCGCAGAGTTTGATGTCACCTCTCTGGTGAAGCCGGGAGAAAATGACGTCACAGTCCGTGTATACAAGTGGTCGGACGGAACGTATCTGGAGGACCAGGATATGTGGTGGCTTTCCGGAATTTACAGGGACGTGGAACTGATTAACGAGCCTAAGAAGGCGGTCCTGGACTGCCGCGTGACGACGGTTCTGGATACGGCCAGCGAATGCGGCCGGGCCGCCATCGACCTGACAGTAAAGGGAGCCGGAAGCGGAACCTGGAGCCTGCTTGACGGGGAACGCCTGATGGCAGAGGGGGACTTTACCTCCTACGGAGACCAGAAGGAGATAAGAATCACAGCCGAAGCCGGAGAGGTGCGGCCATGGACTGCGGAGACCCCTTATCTATACCGGATCAGAATCCGGTTTGAGGACCATGAGATTACGGTCCGGACCGGTTTCCGTACCATAGAGATCAAAGACGGTAATTTTACCGTCAATGGAACCGCCATCCTGTTAAATGGTGTCAACCACCACGACTACAGTCCGACCGAGGGACGCACCGTCACGTATGAGCAGATGAAGGCCGATGTGATTCTGATGAAACAGCACAATATCAACGCGCTGCGGTGTTCCCATTATCCGGCCGCCGACTGCCTGTACGATCTGTGTGACGAATACGGCCTCTATGTGATTGACGAGGCGGATTTGGAGTGCCACGGTTTCGAATGGGTGGAAAATTATACCTGGATTTCCGATGATCCTGCGTGGGAGACTGCCTACGTGGACCGTGCCGTCCGCATGGTAAGACGGGATTTCAACCATCCCTCCATCATCATGTGGTCCCTCGGCAATGAATCCGCCTTCGGCTGTAATTTCGTGAAGAGCGCGGAAGCGGTGCGGACGATGGATCCGTCCAGACTGGTCCACTACGAGGGCGATTTCGAGGCGGAGGCGGCGGACGTCTACTCCACCATGTACACCTGGCTGGATAAGCTGGAAGAGATCGGCCGCGGCGAAAAGGGAAATCAAAAACCCCATGTCATGTGCGAATACGGCCATTCCATGGGAAACGGAGCCGGCTGTCTAAAGGCCTACCAGGACCTGTTCCGCAAATACAAACGGTTGCAGGGCGGTTTTATCTGGGAATGGTACGACCACGGATTCCTCACAAAGGATGAGGAAGGCCATGAATATTACCGGTACGGCGGCAGCTACGGAGATTTCCCCAACAACGGGAATTTCTGTATCGACGGCCTTCTGATGCCGGACCGCACGCCGTCGCCGGCGCTTTTCGAGTACCGGCAGGTGATTGCCCCGGTGGAAATCCGGAAGAAGACGGGCAGCGGGCGCGAGATTCTTTTAAAAAACTGGTATGATTTTAGCGGCCTGTCCCATCTTAGCGCAAAATGGTGGATTTCCTGTGACGAGACCGTACAGGAAGAGGGCGTGATCGAAGATCTGAATGCCGGGCCGGGAGAGGTCTGCCGTCTGGAAATTCCATACCGGCCGTTTATGCCGGAGAGCAATACGGATTACTACTTAAATGTGTCGGTCTGTCTGAAGGAAGACGCCCCCTACGCCGGAAAGGGCCACGAAGTATCCCGCGGGCAGTTTCTGCTTAAGGAGCATCTGGAGACAGCCGTGCTCCATGAGGCAGGCGGCCGCCTTGTGACGGAGGAGGACGGTATCTTCTTCAAAGTAAAGGGCGAATCGTCGGAGGTGGTGTTCCATAAGATCTACGGCCGGCTGGATCGCTGGACGGTGGCTGGAAAGCCATGCGTGACGGCGGGGCCTGAGGTGACGGTTTACCGGGCAACCATAGACAACGATATGTATAAGAAGGATGACTGGATGAACAAATACTTCATACAGCTTCCGGATGAGCAGATGGAGTATTTCAGGACCGAAGAGCATGAGAACCGTGTCGATGTGATGATCGGTACGTATTTTGGCTGCTTAAACCAGTCGTGGGGATTTTTGTGCGACTATCACTATACAGTGTATGGAGACGGCGCTGTGACCTGCCGCCTGGAAGGAAAGCAGATTCAGCGCGGGAAAGCGGAGCCGGGATTTCTGCCCCGCATCGGAATCCGGATGAAGGCGTCAAAAGACCTTCAGAAGGCCGCTTGGTACGGCCTTGGCTTCCAGGAGAATTATGCGGACAGCAGGGAAGCGGCATTTATGGGAGTCTACCGTTCCGATGTGGATGGCATGTCCACCAATTACGTATATCCGCAGGAAAACGGTCATCGGGAAGAGGTCTCCTGGTACTCGCTTGGCGACGGGGAACGCAGTCTTCTGGTGACGGCGGATCAGCCTCTGGGGCTGAATATCCACAATTACACGGAGGAGAGCCTGGAAGAAGCAAAGTATCCGTGGCAGATCAAAGAGGCGGAGGATGTGATCATCCATATGGACTACCTCCATTCCGGTCTGGGAAGCAACAGCTGCGGCCAGGAACAGGAAGAGGCGTATAAGGTAAAACGCCAGGATTTTGTCCTGAGCTTTACCATGCGGGCAGTCGATGCGGCGGAAGATGTAGCACAGTCGAAAATAAAATATCTGGATTAAAGGAAGGAAGCGTGGAAAAGACGTGATAAGAGAGCGATTTTCAGAACACATAAGGAATTACTTAAGCGATGACTCGTGGATGATCCTCGAGGATCATTACGATCCGGAGGAGAATTTAAAATACGAAAGCCTTTTCTGCCTTTCCAATGGATATCTGGGAACGAGAGGCGCCTACGAGGAACGGGCGGCGAAGAGTATTCCCTGTACCTATATTAACGGCGTTTTTGATAAATCAGAGACCTTCATGAGAGAACTGGCCAATTTACCGGACTGGCTGGGGATAAAGCTCTATGTGGAGAAGGAGCTGATCGGCATTGAGACGTGCAGAGTCCTGGAATTTTCCAGGGCTCTGGATATGAAGCACGCACTGCTGGCCAAACGGTTTGTCCTGGAAGATAAGAAGGGGAGGAGGACCGAGGTGGAGGGAATCCGGATGGTAAGCCGGGCAAACGTCCACCGCATGGGAATCCGCCTCTACGTGACGCCGTTAAACTACAGCGGGATCATCGAGGTGGAAAATATCATCGATGGCTCTGTCATAAACTTCTGCGATGCGCCTCGCTTTAAGGTGAAGCATACCAGGCTGCTCACAAACTGCCCGCTTAGCGACAAAGGCGCCTATGTGGAGGCGACGACGAGAGACCGGAAGCTCTGCGTGGGAACCGGAAGCCTTATGGAGGCCTACGCCGGGGGCAGACCCGTGATGAAGAACCGGAGCTTCGGGGCGTTTGGCGAAACCGCCGTGGAATTTCAGGACTTTGACGCAGAAGAGGGAAAGGCTGTGGAGGTAGTAAAATACGCCTCCGTCTATACGGAACGCGAAGTCCCGGATTATGAGCTTCACTGCCGTGTGAGAGACGAGATAAAAGGCTTTGCCGCCGACGGCTTCGAGACGGAGATGAGCCGCCACATCGAGGTGTACGCCCGCATGTGGGGTGAGGCCAACATCGAGATCCGGGGCGATTTTGATCTGGACCGCGCCGTTCGTTTTACCCTCTTCCATCTGATGAGCACGGGCAGCGAGCACGACGACAGGGTCAACGTGGGAGCCAAGCTTTTGAGCGGCGAGGAATACGGAGGCCATGCGTTCTGGGATACGGAGCTGTTTATGCTGCCGTTCTTTGCCTGCGTGTTCCCGGACACGGCCAGGAATCTGGAAAACTACCGGTACCGCCTTCTGGATGCGGCAAGAGCCAATGCGTCAAAGAATGGCTACCGCGGGGCCCAGTATCCCTGGGAATCGGCGGACGACGGCACGGAGCAGTGCCCGGACTGGACCATCGAACCGGACGGCACCTGCTACCGGTGCTACGTGGCGGTTTACGAGCACCATGTGACCGCCGCTGTGGCCTATGGAATCTACAACTACGTGAAGATAACCGGAGACAGGTGTTTCCTGCGTGAAAAAGGCGCGGAGATCCTGATCGAGACAGCCCGATTCTGGGCCAGCCGGTGCGAATACAACCGGAAGATGGACCGCTACGAGATCCGCCGCGTCACGGGGCCGGACGAATGGCATGAACCGGTGGATAACAATCTATACACCAACTACCTGGCAAGGTGGAATTTAGGCTATGTCCTGGAGCTTTTAACGGAATGGAAGGAAGACGGGACGGGGCTCTATGAGGAGCTGAAGGCCCGCCTGAATATCCGGGACGAGGAACTGGAGAGCTGGTCTCACGTCAGGGAGAAAATGTACCTTCCAAAGGGTAAGGAAAATGGCCTGCTGGAGCAGTTCGAGGGATACTTCGATCTGAAGGAAGTGACGATAGAGGCCTACGATGAGAACGACTGGCCTATTCGCCCGGAGATTCTGAGGACTGTCCCAAAGACGCAGACCCAGATCATCAAACAGGCGGATGTGGTGATGCTTCTCCATCTTCTCGGGGAAGAATTCGACGAGGAGACGAAGCGAAAGAACTATACGTATTATGAAAAACGGACGCTTCACGGCTCCTCTTTAAGCCCCAGCATCTATTCTGTCATGGGACTCCATGTGGGCGATGAGACGAAGGCCTACCGCTATTTGAGGAGGGCGGCGTTTATCGATCTGACCGATTTACAGAAGAACACGAGGGAAGGCATCCACGCGGCCAACGCAGGCGGTGTGTGGCAGACCGTGGTGTTCGGTTTCGCAGGCGTGTCATTTTCGGAAGACGGCGTCGTGGATATCTGTCCGCATATGCCGAAGGAGTGGGAAGGCCTGTCCTTTAAGCTGCACCACAGAGGATCCAAGATGGAGATTACTGTCCTGCCGGACAACAGCGTGACGGTGACAGTACTGGAGGGCGGTCCGGTGTCGGTTCGCATAAATGGTGAGGCGATGATTCTGGAAGGCTTCGGCCCGGCAGCAGGAGGACGGTCATGAAGAAATATCTGGCAATATTCGGACTGATCCTCGTGACCGTGATCTGGGGCGGCGGCTTCGTAGCCAGCGATATGGCGCTGGAGAGCCTGACCCCGTTCCAGATTATGACCTTCCGGTTCTTCCTGGGAACCGTAATCCTGGGCGGAATCTCTCTGCCCGGCATGAAAGACATTAAAAAAGAAGAGATTCGGGCCGGATTCTTCATGGGATGCGCGCTGTTTGCCGGATTTGCCCTGCAGATCGTGGGTCTCCAGTACACGACACCATCGAAAAACGCGTTTTTAACGGCCACAAATGTGGTGATGGTGCCCTTTATCGCCTTCCTGGTCTATAAGAAGACGGTAGGGCTGAATGGAATCGTGGGAGCCGTCATGGCCATTGTGGGAGTGGGAATTCTGTCTTTGAACGGGAATTTCTCCCTGGGCGCCGGCGACGCGCTGACTCTGGTGGGCGCCGTGGGCTTTGCGTTCCAGATCTTTTTGACGGGCGAGTTTGCACCGAAATACCGGGTTAAGGTTTTAAATACAGTACAGATGGCAACGGCATTTCTTCTGTCTGCCGTATTTCTGGCGGCGCAGGGACAATTTTCTGTACATGCTACTTCCACAGGCTGGCTCAGTGTGTTATACTTGGGGGCAGTGAGTACTGCGCTTACGTACCTTCTTCAGACAAACTGTCAGAAGTATGTGGATGAGACGAAGGCGGCCATCATTCTCTCCATGGAATCCGTATTCGGCACCCTGTTTTCCGTAATCCTGCTCCATGAAAATGTGACGATGCGGATGATCGGCGGCTGTGTACTGATTCTGGCGGCCGTGATCTTATCCAACTACTCCGGAGAGAAGAAGGAGCTGGGGAAAACAGAACCAAAGAAAGAAAAAGTGGGGGTGGAATTATGAAATACCGCGGAATTATCTTCGATCTGGACGGCGTGATCTGCCATACAGACAAATACCACTATCAGGCGTGGAAACAGGTAGCCGATCAGCTGGGAATCTACTTTGACGAGACCATCAACAACCGTCTGCGCGGCGTGAGCCGTATGGAAAGCTTTGAGATTATTCTCGAGAGATATGACGGCGCCATGAGCGAAGAAGAGAAGGAACGCTATACAGCGGAAAAGAACGAAATCTACAAAGAACTGCTTAAGAATATGTCACCGGCGGATCTGGCGCCGGAGGTGAAGGCGACCATGGATGAACTGAGAAAGAGAGGCCTAAAGCTGGCTATCGGTTCTTCCAGCAGAAATGCCTGTTTCATCCTGGGACAGCTGGGGCTTGACGGTTACTTCGACGCCGTTTCGGACGGCAATCAGATCACCCATTCCAAACCGGACCCGGAAGTCTTTCTGCTGGCCGCGAAGCTGATCCATGAGAAGCCGGAAGACTGCCTCGTGGTGGAGGACGCCAGAGCCGGTCTCATGGCGGCCAAAGCCGGAGGCATGGATGGCGCCGGGATAGGCGACGCATCGGACTGTGAGCTTGCGGCTTACCATTTGAAATCCTTTGAAGAGCTTTTGGAGGCTTGCAATTCGTAAATCTTCGAGGTATACTAAAAACACTTAGTGAGGTCTTCAGAAACGGCACTAGGTCCGGCGGCACTAATATCACGGCAGGAACACGTTGTAAGACATTGGCCTGCCGTGATCTTTGACTTTTATGGGGGATAAGAGGGGAATAACGTTATGGCTACGATCAAGGATATTGCGGAGAAAGCGGGAGTTTCCATCGCCACGGTTTCCAGAGTCCTGAATTACGATGAGACACTGAATGTGCAGGATGAGACGAGAAAACGGATTTTCGAGGTTGCGGAACAGCTGGATTACCAGGTAAAGGATAAGAAAAAGAGAAAGAGGAAGCTGAAAATCGGCGTCCTTTATTCCTATTCCCTGGAAGAGGAGCTGGAGGATACGTATTATCTCTCTGTCCGTGTGGCCATTGAGAAGAAGCTGGCGGAAGAGGGATACAAGAAGTACCGGATTAACAGCGGCGATACGAAAGAGGACTTATCGGTCCTGGACGGAATCATCTGCCTGGGAACGTTCAGCCAGTCCATGATGGAACGGATCGAGTCGTATCAGAAGCCTACGGTCTTCGCAGATGCGGTACCCGATACTGAGAAATTCGATTCCGTTATCCACGATATCGAGCGGTCTGTACTGAAGGTGATGAAATACCTGATGGATCAGGGCCATGAAAAGATTGCCTTTATCGGCGGCTACGAGACTGACTCGGATGGCGCGGAGGTGGTGGACAACCGGACTTACGCCTATCAGCGCTTCATGAAGCAGGAGGGCGTGTTTCACGAGGAGTATCTAAAGATCGGCGGCTACACGCCCAAGTATGGATATCAGATGATGAAGGAGCTGCTGGAGCTTCCGGACCGGCCGACGGCGGTGTTTGTGGCCAACGATTCCCTTGCCATCGGCTGTTATAAAGCGGTTCACGAAAATGGACTTGCAATTCCCGAGGACATCAGCGTGGTGGGATACAACGATATCCCTGCCGCAAAGTATCTGGTGCCTCCGCTGACTACCGTCCACCTGTACATGGATTTTATGGGCGAACAGGCGGTTTTAGTCCTGGCGGAGCGAATTCTGACCGGCAGAGAGATCTCCATTCAGACGCTCATCCCCGCGAAGCTGGTGATCAGAGAAAGTGTAAAAAGACTGGGAAGGACAGAATAGAGATGACAGACGAGGTATTTTTGGAAGAACTTTTAGGTGCGGTGACGGTATCCGGCTATGAGGAAGAGGGACAGGCCGTCATCAGAAAATATATGGAACCACTGGCCGACGAGGTGAGAACCGACGATATTGGGGATACCGTATGCGTGTTGGGGCCGGACCGGGATTTCAGGATCCTGATGACGGCCCATTTGGACGAGATCGGCCTCATGGTGACGACGGTAAACGAGCGGGGACGCCTCCAGGTGATCGACCGCGGCGGGATTGTTACGGCAACCTATCCGGGCCACCGCGTCAAGGTGATGACAGAGCGGGGACCGGTATACGGAGTGGTGGAATCGTACCGTGATTTCTTTAAAAAGGAAGGCGGCTTAAAGACATCGGATTTTCTGATCGATATCGGCGTAGATTCGAAGGAAGAAGCGTGCAAACTGGTGGAGCCTGGCGCGCCCGTTGTGCTGGACACCGGATTCTGCAAGGCGGCGGGAGGCCGTTTCTTAAGCCGGGCGCTGGATGACAGGCTCGGCGTATTTATTATTATGGAGGCCTTCAAAAAGGCCAGGAAGCGCGGATGCGCCTGCGGCGTGTACAGCGCGGCCACCGTGGGGGAAGAGACCACGAAGAACGGCGCGTACTGGACGGCCAGCCGCGTTAAACCGGATCTGGCTGTGGTGGTGGACGTGACGTATACCAGCGATTGTATCGGCATGAACGCCGCGGATTCCGGCGAGGTAACCTTAGGCGGGGGTCCGGCACTCTGCAACAGCCCCATCGTCTCCAAACGGCTGAACCGTAAGATGAGGGAATGCGCTTCCAGAATTGGAGTGAAAGTGCAGACGGAGGCAGCCAGCAGACTGAGCTATACCGACGCGGACAAGATTCATTTTGCAGGAGAAGGAATTCCCACTGTGCTGGTGTCGATTCCGCTCCGCTACATGCACCATCCGGCCGAGATGGCTGATGAAAAGGATGTGGAAGGATGTATCGATCTGATTGCAGAGTTCCTTGTTTCATGGGAGAGTTCAGGGAGGAAAACGGGATTTGGAGAGTCTGACAAAGAATAAACAGAGCAGAGAGACGATTCGGAAGATAGCAGATAAGTATTTCCCATATGATCCTCTGAAGGATTATGAGGAGTTGACGGAAGGCTACTTCAATGTGGCATACGAAGTGGCGCTTGAGAGCGGTAGACGTGTAATCTTAAAAGTGGCGCCCCCGGAAGGCGTCCCTGTGATGTCCTACGAAAAAAATATCATGTTTGCCGAAGTGGAAGCCATGAAGATGGCGGCGGCAGACCCGCTCATTCCGGTTCCCGAGATATATGGTTATGATGACAGCAGGAGTATCTGTTCGTCCTTCTACTTCTTTATGGAGAAACGGAGGGGAAACAGTCTCTATTCACAGAGTCAGAAGCTGCCGGAGGAAACCGTACATGCGCTCATGAGGGAGACTGGTGCGATAAACCGCAGAATCAATGAGATTACCTGCTCCCGTTTCGGCCTTCAGGGACAGACGGAATGCCAGGGGGATGCGTGGTATCCCGTTTTTAAAAGGATGATGGATATGGGCCTCTGTGACGCGGAGACGAGAGCGGTTGATTTGAAGCTGCCCGTCAGCGAGATCCGGGAGCGTCTGGAAAAAGACCGCCGGTTTTTCGAAGAGGTAACAGAACCCCGCCTGGTGCACTGGGATATCTGGGCCGGAAACATCTTCACAGACGGAGAACACGTGACTGGAATCATCGACTGGGAGAGAAGCCTGTGGGGCGATCCGCTGCTGGAAGTAGGATTCCGGACATTCGGCAGCAACAGAGAATTTATGGCAGGATATGGAAAAGAGACGCTTACAGAAGCCGAGGAACGCCGGGCGCTGTGGTATGATATCTATATGGCGGTGCTCCAGTCTCTGGAATGTGAATACAGACGCTATGAGACCATGGAGATGTATGAACACGGAACCGGATTGCTGCAGAGGCAGATGAGCATTGTGCGGGAACTGCAGGGATAAAAAATCCTTGTGTTCCTCCTGGAACTGTGATAAACTTTTCTATACCGCAATTGGACTGTTAGTATGATAGGAAAGAGGGGATATCATGACAGATAATGAGTTACTGCTGGCAATGTCAGATTTAATTGACAAAAAGATGACAGAACAGCTTCAACCTTTGAAACAGGATGTCCGGGATATGAAGCAGGATATCCAGGAATTAAAACAGGAAAGCCGGGATATGAAGCAGGATATCCAGAACATAAAACAGGATATCCGGAAAATCAATCTGAGGATCGAAAATGAAATCAATCCCAATATAAACTTAATTTTGGAAAATTACGTCCCTGCTTCAAAACGGTATGAAGATACAAGTGATAAAATAGAGGCAATGCAGGCTGACATTGATCTGCTGAAAATAGTTGTTACTGAACACAGTGGGAAACTCCAGGCAATTTCATGATGCCTCCATACATATAACCTGAAAAAAGGAAGCTTACGCACCGCAGACACTGTCTGCCAGCGCGTAAGCTTCCTTTTCAGACAAAGCTTCAGGCTATGAATTTATAAATCAAATCCGAAATACTTCACCGTATTATTATAAGAAATTCCTTCGATAATCTCCTTCAAAGCCTTCTGATCGTCCGGATACTCTCCGTTTTCTACCCAGCCGCCCACAAGTTCGCAGAGAATTCTTCTGAAATACTCATGTCTCGTGTAGGATAAGAAGCTTCTGGAGTCTGTCAGCATGCCGATGAAGTTGCCGAGGCAGCCTAAGTTTGCCAAAGAAGTCATCTGCTCGGTCATGCCTGTCTTGTGGTCGTTGAACCACCAGGCGGAACCCTGCTGGATCTTGCCTGGGAACTGGCTCTGGAAGCAGCCGATGATGGTGCCGATGGAGGCGTTGTCATTCGGGTTTAAGGAGTAGATGATCGTCTTCGGGATCTCGTCTGTTGCACTGAGCGCATTTAAGAAATCGGCCATCTGAGCGGATGGAGCGTAGTTGTTGATGCAGTCGAAGCCGGTGTCCGGTCCGAGGTTTGCATACATCATCGCGTTGTTGTCGCGCTTGCAGCCATAGTGAAGCTGCATGACCCAACCCATGCGATTGTATTCTTTTGCCACGAAGAGCATGAATGCAGTCTTATACTTTAATTCATCCTCGCGGGTAACCGGTCCGCCGGCCAGTCCCTTTGCGAAAATGGTATCCAGTTCAACCGGGTCGGCCGGAACGTACATCACGTATTCCAGCGCATGGTCGGATACGCTGCAGCCTCTGGAGGCGAAGAATTCCATACGGTTCTTAAGCGCCAGCTTTAAGGAGGCAAAATCGGTGATTTCGATGCCTGCGGCCTTTGAGAGCTTCGCCATGTAAGCAGCAAAATCCACTTTCTCAATGTTCATGGCCTTGTCCGGTCTCCAGGCCGGAAGCACCTTCACTTCAAAGGAATCATCCGCGGCCAGCTTCTGATGCCATTCCAGTGTATCGGCCGGATCATCGGTGGTACAGATCAGGGTTACGTTTGACTGACGGATCAGATTGCGGACGCTCATGGAATCCTGGCTGAGCTTTTCATTGCATAAGTTCCACACTTCCTCTGCGGTGTCGCCGTTTAAATATCCCGTAAAGCCGAAATATCTCTGAAGCTCCAGATGGCTCCAGTGGTACAGCGGGTTGCCGATCAGCTTCGGCAGGGTCTCCGCCCATTTCTGGAATTTCTCACGGTCCGAGGCATCTCCGGTGATGTATTGTTCTTCTACGCCGTTAGAACGCATCTGACGCCACTTATAGTGGTCACCTCCCAGCCATACCTGAGTGATGTTGTCAAACTTACGGTCTTCGTAAATTTCCTGCGGATTGATGTGGCAGTGGTAATCCACGACAGGCATTTTTTCTGCATAGTTGTGGAAGAGGTCCCTGGCCGCATCCGTAGACAGTAAAAAATCTTTGTCCATAAACTGTTTCATGATAAAATCCTCCTTTTTGCTTCTTTATACAATGAATCCCATCACCTGCAGAGGCGGGGAAATCTTGTTGCATTCATTAAAAATCAGTAGTGCCTCGTTTGATCAGCTCTGCCGAGATGGTGGTTTTCACCGGAACGTTTCCGCCGCCCAGGACCTTCATCAGAGTCGTGACCGTAGTGGTGCAGAGCGATTCCACCTTGTTGTCGACGGTCGTCAGCTCCGGATCGGTGCAGCGGGACAGAATAGAGTTATTATACCCGATAATATTCATTTCATCCGGAATTTTGATTCCGGTTTTATTTGCATATTTGACAGCGCCCACCGCCATGACATCCTCGGCGGCGAAGACTGCGTCGAATTTCAAACCGGCGGAGGCGAGAGAACGCAGGAGTTCTTCCGTGCCGTCTAAATCCTTGGGACAGATGCGTACCAGATCGTCGCGGATATTCAAGCCGGCTGCCGCGCAGGCATCGTGATAGCCTGCCAGCTTCTGCAGATTGCTGTAGGAACTGCCGGCGTACAGATAGAGGACGGAAGTACGGCCTGACCGGATCAGCCTGGTGACCGATTCATAGACCGCGGTCCGGTCGTCGCATACCGTGCTGTAGATCTGTTTGCCGTCAAGACAGCCGTTGACCAGCATGATGGGAAGCTCTTTTGAGGCCTCTATTAGATAGGCATTATCCTTCTGCCTGGCCTCCACGTAGTGGGAACCGGCCAGAATGACGGCATCCACCCGCTTGGAGAGCAGCAGCTCCAAATACTTCTTTTTCGTCTCCGGCAAGTAGCCGCTGCAGCAGAGGAGGGAATCGTATCCGCTGCGGCGCAGCTCCTGCTCCAGATAGTAGATGGCGCCGGCCAGCCAGGGATCGGAGGAATCCGCGCACATGATGCCGATGGTGCGCATGGTGTTAAGTCCTAAGCTTCTGGCAAAGACATTGGGCGTGTAGCCAAGTTCATCCATCACCGCCAGAACCCGGTTCCGCGTCTTCTCACTGACATTGGGATTTCCATTGATGACACGGGAAACGGTAGCGATAGAAACGTTAGCCCGTTCTGAAACATCGTAGATATTCAAAACATCACCTCCTTGGAAAATGTAAGTATTTACATATTGCTTTTATTATACAATCATCTGATAAATAATACAATCCCCAGAATATAATTTTAAATAACAGTTCAGACGGCGGGAAAATTGGCGCAGGAAGCGGCGGCAAGCTTGCTTGTAAGCGGCTTTGTGCACCAATTTTCACATCGGATAAATATCCGATGCTTCCTGACCGTATTTTTCGGTCAGGAAGATGAGCCGCCTGAACGGTTACCAGGAACTGTGGTTGTTTGTAAATACTTACAGGAGTTATACTAGAAAGCAGGGATATTTCCGCAAAAAGCGGGTGTTTGAATGCCGCGGTGACTCCTGCGCAGTATAAGCAGGTGATCATTATGGGAAAATACAGGGAGGAATACGGGAAATGGGATACGAGTGTGATAAATGTAAAATTCTGATCGTGGAGGACGAGCTGCTGGTCAGAAAGGCGCTGCGCTACATCATCGAACAGGAGAGCGATGAATTCGAGATCATCGGGGAAGTGACGAACGGGGAGGAGGCGCTGGAGTTTCTGGAACAGAGTTTGCCCCACATGATGATCTGTGACATTATGATGCCTCGGATGAACGGGCTGGAGCTTTTGCGTGCCGTAAATCTAAAGTATCCGGAGGTGTCCACCATCATTCTGAGCGGATATCAGGATTTTGAATACGTCAAAAGTGCGTTTAAATACGGTGTTTTTGATTATATCCTGAAACCGGAGCTGGAATCCGACTATCTGCTTAGGGCGCTCCGCCTCTTAGGCAGAAAGAAGGGGGTCATCCATGCCAAGGATCACGGGGGAAGCGGCGGAGAGGAAGCGTGTCCGGAGCAGGGGGACGCCTGCACCACCTATTATCTGATCGCCATACAGCCCGGGAAGATCCTCCAGGGGGCAACCAACAAGCAGGAGCTTACCATCGGCCACATGGAGGAGATGATAAAGGAAGCGTTCGGGCGATTCTATCTTGACAGTTTTATACTGAAAAAAAGCCAGGTGTACATCTACACGATCGGCTGCTTTTACCCGGAAATGTTTGACGAAAAGCTGCGCACGGTGACCGGGCAGGGCACCGCCTATCTGCGCAACATTGAGATGATTATCAGCCCGCCCTATGGTAAGGGCGTTTCGCTGGAGACGGAGGCACAGAAACTCTCGGAACTGTTCTCCTACCGGTTTTTCGACAGCCGGAAAGATTATCTCGATCTGAGAGAGAACGGGATTTTGCAGCTTCCGGCCCTGGACCAGAAGACCGTGTGCGATCTGGTGCGCCAGCAGAAGGCGGGAACCGCGGGAGCCGTGCTGGTGGAGTACTTAAGCTCTCTGCGGGGCATGGCGGTCAGCGAGATGGCCGTGAAGAAGCTGATGGAGAGTACGCTCTATAACACGATTTTTGAACTGAATGAAAATGATTTCTGTCCGCCCCAGCTGGAAGAGCGCAAGCTGTCCTTCCTGACGGCCATTGGCATCACCGACAGCCTGGAGGGACTCATCGGAGCCATTGCCGCCATCTATCAGGAGATCGGGCAGATTACGGAGGAGGCGAGGGGGAGCGGCCTTTATTTGAGGATCACGGAGTATCTGTACCGGCATTACAGCGAACCGGTGACGCTGAAAACTCTGGCTGCGGATTTTAACATGAATTATTCGTACCTCTCCTCGTATTTTTCCTCTCACATGGGGCAGGGAATCAATGAATTCTTAAACTCGGTCCGGGTGGAAAAGGCGAAAGAGCTGCTTACCGCCTCAGAGCTTTCCCTGTCGGAGATTGCGCAGGAGATCGGATATACGGACCAGAGCTATTTTGGAAAGGTCTTTAAGAAGCAGACCGGCTACTCTCCGCATACATATCGGAACCGGGCGAGGCGCCAGGGGGAAAAACTATGAAGAGTCAGATTCGGTGGGGTACCTTTTTTAAGCTTTCTCTGGTAGTGGTGAGCAGCATTGTCCTGACCAATTTCTGCACCATCGCCAGTTCGGACTGGATCACGAAGAATCTTTTCATCCAGTCGTCCACCTTTTTAAATGCCAAGCTGATGGACAACATCAAGAAAAAGGTGGAAGAAAACAACAACTCCTATTTAATGCTCTTAAGGCTCCTGGAGACGAAACCGGCCTTGAAGAATTACTTTCTCGCCGCCGACGCCTGCGGCACGGAGAAATTTATTAAGACGTACGACATCCTGAAGGTCTACCACGATTCCGTGCCTTCCGGCACGGCTCAGAACCTGGTCGCGGTCAGCAATCAAGGCAGTGCGTTTTCCTTTACAGGGGAGAGGATATCGGTTCCTGTGGAAGAGATAGAGAACATGCCCTGCTCCCTGAAGATCAGCGAGACCAGCAGACGGCTCCAGTATACGTATCAGGACTACGGCATTACCGATGATTTTAAGGACAGGAAATGTGTGATAGCAGCGCGGCGGCTGTTTCTTCCGTCCTCCAGTGAAAGCTTTGCCACAGCCTACATTACGATTCCCGAGGAGGAATTCTATCAGATGTTCAGCGAGGCCGTTCCGGAGGGCAGCCGCATGGTAATCCTGTCTTCCGACGGCCAGATTGTGTCGGGCAATATGAAAGACAGTCTGGGAAGCGAGGAGACGAAGCTGCTCTCGCTGGTCCGTTCGATGAGGGAGAACGGAGACACATACCGGACCGTTAAGGAGAACCATAAGCCGGAGATTGTGATATCGGGATACATACCGGAGCTGGATATGTACATGGTCAACACGGTGGAGGAAGCGGCCCTCTTAAAATCCTACGCGGGAGTCCGCCGCAATATCCTTGTGACTGGCTTTCTAATCACAGGGACAGCCATTGCCGTGGTATTCCTCATCATGCGCCGCATCGTATCGCCCCTTAATTTCTTCATCCAGCAGCTGGAAACATTTAAAAACCGCAGATTCGAAAAGGTGAGCCCTGTGAAAGGCAACTCGGAGGTGAGGCAGATGGCGGATGTCTACAACCGGATGGTGGATGAGATTGACAGTTACGTCAAACAGCTGATGGAGGAGCAGGAGCGGGGGCGGCGTCTGGAGATTGAGGCGCTGCAGATGCAGATCAACCCGCATTTTATGTATAATACTCTGGCCTCCATCAAGTATCTCACCTGGGAGAACAACACGGAGAAGGCCTCGGATACCATCAATGCGCTGATCGCTATTTTAAAGAAGACGATCGGAAACATGGAGGAGGAGATCACGCTGCGGGAGGAGATCGATCTGGTCCGGCAGTATGTGTTTATCAACCAGGTGCGGTACGGCGACCGCATCGAGGTGGAGTATTTCCTGGCAGAGGAGGGCATGGAATGCATGGTGCCCAAGCTGATTCTGCAGCCATTTATCGAGAACGCCTTTTTCCATGCGTTCCAGAATAAGAAGGAGGGGAAGATCCGGATCTTTGCAAAGAAGCAGCGGGATGACTTGATCTGTGAAATTATCGACGAGGGAGACGGCATGTCACAGGAGGAGACGGCGGACCTGCTGAGCAGCGACAGGAGACGCCATCTGACCGGAATCGGCATTCCCAATGTCCATGAAAGGCTCCGGCTGATCTACGGGGAGGAGTACGGCGTGACCATACACAGTGTAATCGGAACCGGCACTTCGGTCAGCCTGAGACTTCCTTATCACCTGAAAAAAATGTAACAGTTCAGACGGCTTATCTTTCTGACCGAAAAGGCTGGTCAGGAAGCATCGGATATTCATCCGATGTGAAAATTGGTGCATAAAGCCGCTTACAAGCAAGCTTGACGCCGCTTCCTGCACCAATTTTCCCGCCGACTGAACTGTTACGAAAAAATTACCAAAATTATAAAAAAGTACTTTTTTCCTTTTGCCTTCGCATGAATTTAATCACATGATGCTGTATTATTCCAAATAAAATACGATATTTTTGTGAGTTATAACGATAAAATAAAGGCATCATATAGAAAAGGAGAAGACAGAGATGAAAAAAATGTATTTGTTTGCGGCAGCAGTAGCCCTGGCTGCCAGCCTGACTGCTTGTGGGAGCAAGGCACCGGTTGACAATGCGGGAACGCAGACTGGGGAGGGGACGACGAAACAGGAAGTTGCCGGCACCTCCTCGGGGGACAAAAAGACGGTGACCTTCTGGGCATGGGATAAGGAATTCAATATTGCCGCGCTGGAGATGGCGAAGGAAATCTACGAGACGGACCATCCGGATGTGGAGATCAACATCGTGGAGGTCGGCCAGAATGATGTGGTACAGAAGCTGAACACCGGCCTGGGATCAGGCTCCTTAAAGGGCCTTCCGAATGCGGTTCCCATCGAGGATTACCGGATCCAGTCTTTCTTAAAATCTTATCCGGGAGCATTTATGGATCTGACTTCCGAGATTAATTACGACAATTTTGCCGCATATAAAAAGGGACCGATGACGCTGGAGGGAAAATCCTACGGCATTCCGTGGGACAATGGAGCCGCCGTCCTCTACTACCGCAAGGACATGATCGAGCAGGCGGGGTATACCGAGGAAGACATGCAGGACTTAACCTGGTCCAAGTTTATCGAAATGGGCAAAAAGATCAAAGAGGCCACGGGGAAGAAGATGATCTCCATGGACCCGAGTGACATCGAGTTAATGAAGCTGACCATGCAGTCGGCCGGCACCTGGTTCACGAAAGAGGATGGAACGACTCCAGACATGGAGAATAACCCAGCGCTTAAGGAATGCCTGCAAATCATCAAGACCATCACCGATGACGATCTGGTCAGAACGTACAGCGGCTGGGCGGGCCTTCTGGAAGGCGTGAACAAAGGCGAAGTGGCATTTCAGATGAAGGGCTGCTGGTTTACTCCTTCTATTATGAAAGGGGAAGGTCAGGATGGCTTGTGGAGAGTTGCAAAGATCCCGAGACTGGACAGCGTTCCCAATGCAACCAATGCTTCCAACTTAGGCGGCGGCAGCTGGTACATCCTAAACGGCGTTGAAAATTCCGATATCGCCCTGGATTTCTTAAAAACCACCTTCGGCGAGAACAAAGAGCTTTACAACCAGCTGCTGGATGAGAAGGGAATCGTAGGAACGTATTTACCGTCTCAGGAGAGCGATGTCTATAATAAAGAAATTCCGTTCTTCGGCAACCAGAAGATTTACCAGGAGATTGCCTCCATTACAAAAGAAATTCCGAATGTAAACTATGGTACCTATACCTATGCGTTCCAGGATATCGTGATGGCGGAAATCCAGAAAATCCTGCAGGGCGAGGACATCGACGCCGCCATGAAGAGCATGCAGGTTCAGGCGGAAGCACAGGCCCGGTAAGACCTTTGGGAGGAAAACAATGAATAGTAAGAAAATATCCAGCGTTATAAAGGGATGGTTATTCATTGGTTTCGGCACGCTGATTATAGTGATATTCTGCTTTTATCCCATGATAGGAGCGTTAGCCAATTCATTTCAGACAGGAATGGGGATGAATCTCCATTTCTGTGGGCTGGCTAACTATAAACGGCTTCTGGTCGATCCCATATTTCTGTCCTCAGTTAAAAATACATTTCTCTACCTGATTGTCCAGGTGCCGGTTATGCTTTTTCTGGCCATGCTGTACGCAGTGCTCTTAAACGATAAGAAACTGAAATGCCGCAGCTTCTTCCGCATTGCGATCTTTCTGCCGTGTGTTACCTCTTTGGTAGCCTATGCAGTCCTCTTTAAGAGCCTTTTTTCCGACAGCGGTTTTATCAATCAGATGCTGATGACACTTCATGTGATCCAGTCGCCGATCCACTGGCTGACGGACGCCTTCTGGGGGAAGATTACGATCATTATCGCAATCACCTGGCGCTGGACCGGATACAACATGATCTTCTTTTTATCCGCGCTTCAGAATATCGATCCCGAGATTTACGAGGCTGCGGAGATCGACGGAGCCAATGTGGTCCAGAAGTTCTTTTCCATTACGGCGCCGCTGTTAAAGCCGATTATTCTGTTTACCAGTATCACGTCGATCAGCGGAACACTCCAGCTGTTTGACGAGGTGGTAAACTTAACCCAGGGAGGACCGGGCAACGCGACGATTACGATGTCACAGTACATCTATAACCTCTGCTTTAAATACACGCCCGACTTCGGATATGCCTCCGCGGTTTCCTATGCAATTCTCCTGATGATTGTCGTTCTCACAGCAATCCAGTTTAAAGTGACGGGAGGGAAGAAACATGATTAAAAAAACAGCAAAATACGTATTCTTATGCATTGCGTCTTTTCTGTCCATCTTCCCGTTTCTGTGGATGATCATCAGTGCGACCAATGCCTCCGTCGATATCACAAGCGGCAGGATGATGCTGGGGAACCAGTTGTTTACAAACATTCACACGCTGTTTACCACGACGAATATTGTGACGGGCATCAAGAATTCCATGATCATTACGGTAATCGCCACGGTTCTAACGGTCCTGGTAGCCGCCATGGCCGGATATGGATTTGAGATTTATAAGAGCCGGATCAAGGATAAGGTCATGGCGCTCCTTCTGATGTCCATGATGGTACCCATGGCAACGCTCCTCATACCCCGCTACCGCATGTTTGCAAAATGGGGACTGCTTAACACATTTTTATCTGTCATACTGCCGTCCATGGCGACCGCGTTCCTGATCTTTTTCTTCCGTCAGAACACGAAGTCCTTCTCGAAGGAAATCCTCCAGGCTGCCAGGGTAGACGGACTGGGAGAAATGAAGTCCTTTTTCCTCATTTACTGCCCGGTCATGCGTTCGACCTTCGCGGCGGCCACCATTATCACCTTTATGAACATCTGGAACAGCTACTTATGGCCGCTGGTTGCCCTTCAGACCGACGACAAGATGACCCTGCCCCTGATCATATCCGCCATGAACTCCGCTTACACACCGGACTTTGGAATGATCATGGTAGCCATCGTAACGGCGACCTTCCCGACCGCAGCGATTTTCTTCATCATGCAGAAAAGCTTCGTAGAAGGAATGCTGGGCTCCGTTAAGTGATGGGGGGGTACGCCCCGTGCCATTGCGTCAGGCCCAGGCTGCGGGCGGATAGGGGCGGGACCGCTATGATTATTCCGTGTCCGTCTTGCTTCCTACTCACCATAAGAAAGTCCGAACCTGTCGTACACGCCAAATGCGGGCGCGTTCGCCAGGCTCGGACTTTCTTATGATTCGTATCCAGATGCCGGCACACTGGAATAACCATAGCGCTCCCGCCCCTATCCGCCCGCAGCCTGGGCCTGACGCAATGGCACGGGGCTGTGTACCTCGGGAGCCAGGATGGCAGACCCGCTGGTGTGTTGGAGGTTTTAGTGCTTTATATTTATGAAATAGTATTGTTTTTGTTTTTGCTTTTTTTCCGGAGCAGCCAGTACACAGCCCAAATTCTTGTGGGGAGGGGGAGGCGGGGAAGAGGGCAGGCTTCCTTTTCCGAGGCTCGCAGGAACTTAAGCCGGAAGGCAGGAAAAAAGGGTGGTGAAATCTGGCCTCCAAGCCAGATTTCAAGTGCACATGGAGGAGAAGTCCTTCAGGAGTTCTCCGTAATTTGCGCGATCCACCCTTTTTTCCTGTCTTCCGGCTTTAGTTCCTGCCGCCGAGGAAACAAGAAGTCTGCCCTCTTCCCCGCCTCCCCCTCCCCGCAAGAATTTGGGCGTAACCAAATCATTTTGACATTTTGCATAGAAACGTGTTATATTTTTGTAAATACTTACAAATACTTCGTAGGAGAGCATTTCATATTGCCTTTTAAAGGCCCGGGGAGGTATACTAGAGGAGTAAGAACGGAGGCATAACATGAAACTGAACAGAACGACACAGAGAACCGTGGAAATTTTAAAGATGATTTCCAGAACACCGGAGGGAGCGACGCTCGATGATCTCTGCGAGAAGCTGAAGCTCCCGAAGACGAGCGCCTACGATATTGTGACGACGCTGGCCGAGATGGGGATGGTCAATGTGGCCAGGGGGCAGAAGCAGAGCTATACTATCGGGCTGATGGCCTACCGCATTGGAATTAACTATACGAATAATCTGGATTTTATCAGCACGATTGAACCGGTGCTCAAGGCATTTTCAAAGGAAGTGGGCAAGACCGTGTTTTTCGGAATCCCTTCCGACCACCACGTTGTCTACATATGCAAGTTTGAGCCGGAAAACCCGATCATTACCACGGCGACGGTCGGCTCGAAGAATCCCATGTACTGTACCTCGCTGGGAAAGGTCATTCTTGCATACAGTGACGAGGAGACGAGAGAGCAGGTGATAAACAGGATCAAATTTGTCAGGCATACGGATCGGACGATTCTGGGAAGAGAATCGCTTTTAAAGGAGCTGGAGAAGGTACGGGAGCGCGGGTACGCGTTCGATGCGCGGGAGATGGAAGAACATATGCAGTGTGTGGGTGCCCCCGTATTCGACCGGGATGGTTCCTGTCTGGGGGCGATCAGCGTGTCCAGCTTATATAAGCCGACCGAGGATTACGAGGCGCTGGGAGCCCTTGTCGCGGAAAAAGGACAGGAGGTTTCAAGACTGTTAGGGTTTCTTGGAAAAATATAAAGATTACCTGTTGACAAAATGAAGAGAAACGATTAATATTCAAGTATAAGAATCGCAATTATGAAAGACATTCGTATATGCGAATAAGAAGGAGAGAGCAATCATGAAAAAAGAACAGGTTTTAGCAAAGATGAAAGAAGACTGCCTGGTAGCCGTTGTTCGTGCAAAGGATCTGGAGCAGGGCGAGAAAGTGGTTGACGCCATCATCGCAGGCGGCATTAACTTTATTGAGATTACCATGACCATGGATGAAGGCAACCCGGTTGAATTCATCGCAAAGATGGCTGAAAAATATAGAGATAACAAAGACGTTGTTATCGGCGCAGGTACTGTACTCGATCCGGAGACAGCAAGAGCCGTTATTCTGGCAGGCGCCAACTACGTTGTAAGCCCTGGCTTAAACGCAGATACCATCAGAATGTGCAACCGCTACAGAGTTCCGATGCTTCCAGGCGTTATGACACCAACCGAGGCGATCACCGCATTAGAGTGCGGCTGTGACGTTATCAAGATCTTCCCGGGCAACATCATGGGACCGGCAGCCATCAGCTCCTTCAAGGGCCCGCTTCCTCAGGGTGAGTTCATGCCGTCCGGCGGTGTTGACGTGGACAACGTGGACAAGTGGATCAAGGCAGGCGCTTACGCAGTAGGAACCGGCAGCAGCCTGACAAAGGGCGCCAAGACAGGCGACTTCGCGGCAGTTACAGCAAAGGCTCAGGAATTTGTAAAGGCAGTTGCGGCAGCACGCGCATAAGACAATACCCGGCACTGGCATCAAAACAGAAAATGGGTAACAGTTCAGAGGGCGGGAAAATTAGTGCAGGAAGCAGCGCCAAGCTTGCTTGTAAGCGGCTTCCTGCACTAATTTTCACATCGGATGAATATCCGATGCTTCTTGACCGGATTTTTCGGTCAAGAAGATGAGCCGTCTGAACTGTTACGAATATAGATTAAAAAAGGAGATTAAATAATGGCAAAAGTAGTAACAATGGGCGAAATCATGTTAAGATTATCTACCCCGAACAATGAGAAGTTTATCCAGGCAGATGAATTTGACGTAAATTACGGCGGCGGCGAGGCAAACGTAGCAGTTTCCCTGGCTAATTACGGCCATGACGCAGAGTTTGTGACAGCAGTTCCGAAGAACCCGATCGGTGAATGCGCAGTAGCGGCATTGAGAAAGTACAACGTATGCACAAAGCACATCGCAAGATGCGGCGAGAGACTGGGGATCTACTTCTTAGAGACCGGTTCCGCCATGAGAGCGTCTACGGTTGTTTATGACAGAGCTCATTCTTCTATTTCCACAGCAACCGAGGCTGATTTCAATTTTGATGAGATCTTTGAGGGCGCTGACTGGTTCCATTTCACAGGAATTACACCGGCAGTCAGCGATTCTGCGGCTGAACTGACAGAAGCGGCCTGCAAGGCTGCCAAGGCTCACGGAGTTACTGTTTCCGTAGACTTGAACTTCCGCAAGAAATTATGGTCTTCCGAGAAGGCTCAGAAGGTCATGACAAATTTAATGCAGTACGTTGACGTATGCATCGGCAACGAAGAGGATGCAGAAAAGGTTCTCGGCTTCAAGCCGGGCAACACCGACGTAACCTCCGGCGAGCTGGAGTTACAGGGCTATGTTGACATCTTCAATCAGATGATCGACAAGTTTGGCTTCAAGTATGTTATCAGCTCCTTACGTGAGAGCCATTCCGCTTCCGATAACGGCTGGTCAGCCTGCATCATGGACGGCGCAACACGTGAGTTCTATCACTCCAGAAAGTACCACATCACACCAATCGTAGACCGTGTAGGCGGCGGCGACTCCTTTGCAGCCGGCGTGATCTGCGGCATGGTTGACGGCAAGGATTATAAGAGTGCACTGGAGTATGCGGTAGCTGCTTCAGCATTAAAGCACACCATCCCTGGCGACTTCAACCTGGTTACAAGAGAAGACGTTGAAAGCCTTGCAGGCGGGGACGGTTCAGGACGTGTACAGAGATAATTAAGACAGCGGGGTCATTCTAATCAGCTTTTATAAGCTTTTGCAGAATGGCCCTTTTTAGAGGTCAAAACAATCTGGAAGTGAGGAAGATCGATCATGAGTAACAGACCATTTGATTTGTTAAGTTTAGGCGAACTGCTGCTGCGTTTATCTCCGGCCGGAGTGGAGCGCCTGGTGCGCGGTGATTCATTTCAGAAGCAGGTGGGCGGAGCAGAGTTAAACGTCGCAGTCGGCGCAGCCCTTTTAGGACTTCACACCGGCGTGGTGACCCAGCTTCCATCCCATGACATGGGCAATTTCGTGAAAAATAAAGTGCGTTCCTACGGAATCAGCGATGATTTCTTTGTCTATGACCACAGCTCCGATGCGAGACTGGGCCTCTATTACTATGAATACGGCGCCCATCCCAGAAAACCGAAGGTTATTTACGACAGAAAGAACAGCTCCTTCTACGGCATCAGTGTGGACTCGTTCCCGGAGGACATGTACCGTGCGGCGACTTGTTTCCACACGACGGGAATCACCCTGGCTCTGTGTGAAAACACGAGAAAGACTGCCATTGACATGATCCGCAGGTTTAAATCCACCGGCACCATCATTTCCTTCGATGTGAATTTCCGCGGGAATCTGTGGACGGGAGAGGAAGCGAGAGAGTGCATCGAGCAGATTCTTCCCTATGTGGATATTTTCTTCTGCTCGGAAGATACCGCCCGGCTGACTTTTCAGAAGACGGGAACGGCCAGGGAGATGATGAAGAGCTTTACAGAGGACTACCCGATCTCCATCGTGGCATCCACCCAGAGAGTGGTGCACAGCCCGAAGAGCCATACCTTCGGCTCCGTGATTTACGACGCGGCCAGAGATGAGTATTACGAGGAAGAACCCTACCGCAATATAGACGTGGTGGACCGGATCGGAAGCGGGGACGCCTATATCGCGGGCGCTTTATACGGACTGTTGAGCAGCGGCGGCGACTGCATGAAGGCGGTGCGTTACGGCAACGCGGCCAGCGCCCTGAAAAATACCATCCCCGGCGACCTGCCGACCTCGGATTTAGAGGAAATGAACATGATTATCCGTGAGCACAACCAGAAAGGCCCGCAGAGCGAAATGAGCCGGTAAAACTGGAAAATTATGGTTGACAAGACGGGGTTCTGAATCTATTATATTAAGTAATGGCAAAACTGTCGAAAGGCAGCGACGCAAAGCTAAAGGGCCGTATGGGCAGCCAGCTGCTAAAACCTTACGATATGTTGGGGCTTCAGCCAGATTAATCTGACTGAAGCCTTTTTTCGTGTATTGGAGAAAAGCTGTCAGACCAAACGATGTTCTTTCACAGAGTGTTTTTAAAGGGGCCATCCCTGACATATTTCTGCTGCTTGATTCGTAAATGGCGACCTGTTGGAAACAAGGAGGGAAAATGTGAAAAAGGAAAACAGCTTCAGCAGGAATCATGTGAGAGCGGTGATGCTGCTCGTTGTGCTGGTTTTGGCGTTTATCTATCTGTTTCTGTATGACTTTTCCAGGCGTGTCGATCATCTGATGACAGACATGACGACAGAACACCTTGCGGACGTCAATGACCAGTCCCAGACTGCGGTTAAGACTGAACTGACCAGAGTGTTTGAAGAAGTGAGATATGCGGCAGACTTTCTGTCGGAAACACCTGAACTGACCGAAGAATCCCGTCAAAGAGTTTATGAACAGCTGAAAGAGAAGTGTGGATTTGCCAATATCAGGCTGGTCTCGGCTGACGGAGGCCTTTATACCGTAGGACATGAGATTCTTCCTCCGTCTGTAGGAGGCTATGTGGAAGAAATCTGCAGAGGGGAGAGCGGAATGACGGACGTTTTTCTCTCCAGTGTAACGGGGCAGGAGGTGTTCGCTTTTTACGCACCTGTTATGCAGGGAAAGACTGTGGAAGGCGGAATCGCCGGAATCATGATCGTGGATCAGATGGTGGATATGGTAACGACCAAGGGGTTTAATTCTGGAAGCTACAGTTATGTGTTAAAATCGGACGGAACAGTGATCATGCAGACCAGCCATGAAGACAGCCTGTACAGCGGTCGTGAATATTTCAGCTTTCTGCGCAGCGATACGGATATGGATGCAGAAGCTGTCAGCGATTTACAGAAGAAGATGGAACGAAAAGAGCAGGGCGTTTTCCTGTTTACAGTCGGGAATGAGAAGCGGATCGTATACTATGCACCTGCCGAGATCAACGACTGGTATGTGCTTACCGTTGTTCCCTATACGGTTTCCAACTGGTACCGCGAGCACATTCGAGAGACAGCCTTATTCCTTACGGTGAAGATGTTTGTACTTTTCCTGGCGGAACTGGCGGTTATCATCCTCTGGTCAAGAAAGACGAGAAATATCATTCTGGACTCGAAGGAGGCCCTGGAATTGGAGAAGAAAAAGCTGGAACTGGCGCTGCTCCATTCCACGGGAACCACATTCGAGTATGTGCCGAAAGAGGACAGCCTCAGCTTTATATCACCTCCAGTTGTAAAAGAAGTGGAATTTCCGACTGTTTTGAAACAGATATCAGCCAAAGGGGCCGCCCTAGGACTGGTAGCCGCAGAGGATCTGGAAAAATGGAAGATGATCTTAAAGAGAATCGCCGAGGGCAAGGAACCGGGACCACTGGAATTTGCGGGCGGAACCTCCTTTTCGGAGGACACGTATTTCCGGCTGTCTGTGACTCCGGTGAGAGCCGGTAAGGGCGAGGTGGCTAAGGCCATTGGAACGCTGGAGGACATCACGGAGGAGCGGCGGATCCGGAGGCGTTTCGCCCAGGAGGAGCAGTACCGTGCGGCACTTCTCTCGGAAGCAGTCGCCATGTGGTCCGTGGATCTCGTAAGGCAGCAGGTGATGGCCTGTACCATCCATGGAAAAAACTGGCTGGAAGGAGGCAAGGGCTTTCTGTACAGCGGAAGATTCATCGAGAAGATGTGCTGTTACATCCATCCGGCGGATCATGACAGGATCGCCGGGCAGATGCAGGCCAACCGGCTGCTGGCTGCTTATTATACCGGAGAGCGGGAGCAAAAGGAGCTGTTTCGCGCGACGTACCCCGGCTCGGAGGACTATAAATGGATGACGTGTACGATTTCCCTGCTGACGGAGCCGGTCTCAGGAAATCCGGTGGCATTCGCCTATGTGAGGGATGTGGATGAGGAGACGAAGCGGAAGATGGAACTTATGTATTCCTCAGAGCGGGATCCGCTGACGGGTCTCTACAACAGAAGGAATATTGAAGAGAAGGTAGAACAGGCCCTGAAAAATGAGGACAGCCTGTCCTGTCTGATCATGCTGGATTTAGACGGCTTCAAGGAGATCAATGACAAATACGGCCATCAGGAGGGAGATGCGGTCTTAAAGAAGATGGCGCGGATTCTTTCTGGTGCGTTCCGGTCGGACGATTTAATTGCCCGGTTCGGAGGCGATGAGTTCGTTGTGTTCCTGGAACATATACCGAACTGTGAGTGCGCCAGTTTACGGGCTGAGGAAGTACGCCGCCAGGTTCACGCCCTGACGCTGAACGAAGAGGAACGCATCGTGTCCATCAGCATTGGAATGGCTTTTGGCCCTCGTGACGGGGATACGTTTGAATTACTCTATAAACACGCGGATGAGGCGCTCTATATGGCCAAAGGGCGGGGCAAGAACCAGATCGCGTTTTATGGGGAAGAGGAAGAGATGATGATCCTGGAAAGGCTGGATTAAAGGATAAAAAGTAAAATACCGCTGGCGGAGGATTTCTTCAAATGGAAGATTCCTCTGGCAGCGGTATTTCTTTGTAATGAAAAGCTTTATAAAAAGAAAAATGTTTCTGGAATAGAGATCAGTTTCCGCATTCGATGCTGATCTCATTGAATCTGTCCAGAATATCGTCCACCTTCAGAGAAGCCTTGTCTTCATCGGCAGAGTCAATGATGGCGCTGCCCTGATGCATCATGATCAGGCGGTCGCCGTACTCCACGGCGTAGCGCAGATTGTGTGTAACCATGATCGTGGTTAAGTTTTTTTCCCTTACGATCTGGTCCGTCAGCTCCATGATGACCTCGGCTGTCTTAGGGTCCAGCGCGGCTGTATGCTCATCGAGAATCAGAAACTCGATGGGAGTCATGGTGGACATTAAGAGCGCCATGGCCTGGCGCTGGCCGCCGGAGAGTACGCCGACTTTTACATGCAGCTTATCTTCTAGACCCAGTCCGAGAGAATGAAGCTGTTCTTTATAGTAATTGATTCGCTGGCGGTTCGTACCCGGAAGGAGATTGAAGGGCTTGCCCTTGTTGTCGGCCAGAGCCATATTCTCCAGGATTGTCATGTGCGGACACGTTCCCATGGCCGGATTCTGGTATACGCGGCCAATGCGGCGCTGACGCTTGTATTCCGGCATGCTGGTGATGTCTTTCCCGCCGATGATGATGCGTCCGCTGTCCAACGGAATGCTTCCGCAGATGATGTTTAACATGGAAGTCTTGCCGGAGCCGTTGCTTCCGACCACGGAGACGAACTGGCGGTCCTTGATGGTCAGGCTGAAGTCCTCGAAGAGGCACATCTCGTTGACGGTTCCTTGATTGTAGTATTTATTGATCTGTTTTAATTCAAGCATGACTCTTCACCTTCTTTTCCCTGCCGTTGCTGAGTACGAGTATGACGAGGAACAGCGCGGCCGTAATCAGCTTCAAATCGGAGGCCTCCATGCCCATATAGATAGCGAGAGAGACGCAGCCCTTGTAAATGATGGAGCCGATGACGACAGCCGTTGTGGATTTGACAAAGCCCACACGTTTGAACAGCTTCGTACCGATGATAACATTTGCCAGGCCGATGACGATGGTGCCGGTACCCATGCTGATCTCAAAGAAGCCCTTCTGCTGGCAGTAGACCGAGCCGGCCAGTGCGGCCAGGCCGTTGGCAATCGCTAGCCCCACGATTTTTACCATACCCTTGTCTTTGGCAAGAGAGGTAACCAGCGTGTCGTTGTCGCCGACTGCCCGGAGCAGGTAGCCGGACCGTGTCTTTAAATAGAGGTCCAGCAAAAGCTTTACCAGGATTACGATCACGGCGAGAATGATAACGACGGTGAAATTACTGATGCCGGCCGGAAAAATACGGCTTACAAAATCATTTTCAAAGATCGAATCGCTGGTGAAGATCGGTACGTTAGATTTACCCGCAACTCTTAAGTTGACGGAGTAGAGGGCGGTCATGACAATGATACCTGACAGCAGGTCCCGGACCTTTAATTTTACGTGAATGAATCCCGTCACGCATCCGGCCAGGACGCCGGCCGCAAATGCGGCGAACAGCGTGAGCACCGGATTAACCCCGGCCAGTATCAGTGTGACCGTTACGGCTCCGCCAAGCGGAAATGTTCCGTCCACGGATAAGTCCGGAAAGTCCAGAATCTTATATGTGATATAGACGCCCAGTGCCATGATGGCATAGACCAGGCCTTCTTCAAAAACGCCAAGTATGATTGACATGATAGCTTTCCTCCAGGAGAAGTAGTATATTACTGTGTAATTTCATCAAAGACAGCAGCCGCGGAATCCGTTAATTCCTGCGGAAGTGTGATGCCCAGGTTCCCGGCCACTTTGCTGTTGCCGTAGAATGCAGCTTCCTCGATCACCTCGAAGTTCATCTCGCTGGCCTTCTTTTCGCCCTTTAACACTTTGGCGGCCATTTTACCTGTCTGAATTCCTAAATCTACGTAATCGAGACCCATGGAAGCCAGGCAGCCGATCTTGACCTGCTCCACCTCGCTTCCGAATACCGGAATGTTTTTCTTGGAGGCTTTGTCTAAGATCATCGGGAGAGAGCTTACGACGGTGTTGTCGGTTAAGTTGTTTAAGCAGTCCACTTTTTCCAGGATGCTGTCGGCAGCCAGCGGAATATCGGCGGTGGAGGTTACGGCGCCTTCCACGATCTCAAATCCGTAATCCGGAGCTGCGGCTTTGTATTCGGCGATGGCGGTTTCGGAGTTTACTTCGCTGGTGCTGTAGAGAATGCCAATCTTCTTCGCGTCCGGAAGAATCTTTCGGATCATCTCTAACTGCTTCTCTACCGGAAGCTTGTCGCTGGTGCCGGTTACTTCGCCGACAGGTGTTCCGTCTTCGTTTGCAAGCGCCGCGGCAACCGGATCGGTTACAGCCGTGTAGATGACAGGAACGTTGTCTTTCTTCGCTCCGCCGTAGGCAGCCTGTGCAATCGGAGTCGCAATGGCGCAGATTAAATCGGCCTTTTTGGAGATAAAATTATTGATAATCTGGCTGGCTGTTCCGCCGTCCGCCTGTGCGTTTTCGTAGAGAATGGTTAAGTTCTGGCCTTCGACGATTCCCTCGTCTGCCAGTCCCTGTAAGAAGCCTTCGCGGCAGTTGTCCAGGGAGCCGTGCTCCGCGAACTGGCCGATGCCGATGGTGTAGGACTTGCCGTCCTCGGCAGCGGCTCCTTCTGCGGCTGTCGTATCGGCGGCGGTGTCGGCCGCGGAATCGGCGGCAGTGGTCGTAACAGCCTCGGTGGCGGCGGTCGTCGGATCCGCCGGTTTGGAAGAACAGCCCGCGAGTGCGGTTACCGTCATCGCTGCGAGTAAGAGTGCTTTCATTGTTTTTTTCATAATTGTTTCCTCCTCATGAATCATATATTTTAATTTAAACATAAAAAAAGTCCCAAGTATGTTCTAAAAACATACTTGAGACGAATTAACAAATCCGCGGTGCCACTCAAATTGACTTCCATAGAAGTCCGCTTTTCATATACCAACATATATGCCACGAAGATAACGGTTGTGGTCTCCGTCGGTCCCTACTTACCTGATGGTTCAGGACCGCCCTCAAAAGTCCATTCAGCTGTCTGCTCTATATCGCACTCACACCGGCGGCGACTCTCTGAAATATTGCGGGATAGCTTACTCCTCTTTTTCAACGGTTTATTTTATTGCTTATTATATTAATGCGTCAAAATGGATTTGTCAACAACTATTTTTAAATTCCTTCGTATTTCCTCTATTTTCCGAAAAAGCGCGCCAGCGGGCTGATTAAGTTGGATAAGTCCTGAATCGCCTGGTTGAGTGTCTTGATATCCACGGAATTAATCTGCTGGAGGGCTTCCTTCACGCTCTGATCACTGGAGGTTACCAGGTTGTCGATATCCGTTACCATCTGGCCCAAATTCGCCTCCTCCAGCTCTTTTGCCACCACGTTCACGCTGTCCATCACCGTCTCCACATCGTCGAAAAGCCGGTTGACACGGGGGATGATGGTTGCAGAGGTATAGATGACGATGGCAAGGATCAGAATGCTGGCCAGCGCGGTAATCTGCGACATCCGGTACTGCTTTTTCGCGTAGGAGGCCTGGCGTTCGTTGGAGTCCTCCAGCCTTTTTAACATGGCCTCCAGTTCTTTGTCCGACAGGGATGCAAAGGGATTTTTTTTCTCTTCCATACAAATATCCTTCTTTCTGGTTCGTTACGGCACAGCAGCCGTTTCTGATTTCAGTATACTACGGCCTGCGGGAAAAATCGAGGAAATATCTTCCTAAGGATATCAAATTGTGGTAAACTAAAGCAAATATCTGTAAAAATGGAGGTTTGACAAATGAAGCTCTTAATTGTTGTGGACATGCAGAAGGATTTTATAGACGGCGCGCTGGGAAGTCCCGAGGCGCAGGCGATTGTGCCCAATGTAAAAAAGATGATCGAGGAGTATCAGGCAGCGGGAGAGGATGTGATCTTCACGCTGGATACCCACGATGAAAAGTATATGGAGACCCAGGAAGGAAAGAATCTGCCGGTTCCCCACTGTATCAGGGGCACCGATGGCTGGGAGCTGGATTCCTCCTTAAAGGAATTTCAGGGGAAGCGGTTTGAGAAGAATACCTTCGGAAGCACCGCCCTTATGGAATACGTTCAGGAACGGCCGTATGAGTCTGTCATGCTGATCGGAGTCTGTACGGATATCTGCGTCATCTCCAACGCGCTGCTGGTGAAGGCCGCGATCCCGGAGGTGCCGGTTCTCGTGGATTCCTCATGCTGTGCGGGAGTCTCGCCGGAGAGCCATAAAAATGCCTTAAACGCGATGAAGATGTGCCACATTGCCGTGCAGTAAGCGGCGGATCGGGGAAGGAGGTCTGCGCGATGGCACAGCGAATATTGATTGCGGATGACAGCGAGGAGATCATCGAGATTCTGCAGATACTTCTGACCGGAGAAGGGTACGAGGTGGTGACGGCGGGAGACGGGGAGGAAGCGGTCATGCTGGCGGACGACACCATCGACTTAATTATTCTCGATGTGATGATGCCGGTTAAGTCCGGCTATGTGGCATGTTCCGAGATCCGGAAAAAGTCCATGGCGCCCATCCTGTTTTTAACGGCCCGCACCCAGGATTCCGATAAATCCATGGGCTTCTCGGCGGGAGGAGACGATTATCTGGCGAAGCCCTTTTCCTATTCGGAGCTTCTTTCCAGGTGCAAATCGCTTCTGCGTCGGTATCTCGTCTACCAGGGAAAGAGCTTCGCCGTGCCGGACAACCGTCTGGTGCTGGGGGACCTTTCCGTGGATCAGGACACACGGACCGTGACCGTGGAAGGCCGTGATGTGAATCTGACCTCCAGGGAATACTGCATTCTCGTCCTCCTGTTAAAGAACCGGAGAAAGATCTTTTCCTCGGAAAATATCTACGAGAGTGTCTGGAATGAACCGTATTTTTACTCCGCCAACAACAATGTGATGGTCCACATCAGGAATCTGCGGAGGAAAATCGAGAAGGACCCGCAGAATCCGGAATACATAAAGACCATGTGGGGGCGGGGGTATTATATTGAATAATTTCCTTAAGAAAATGGCGAATCCCACGCGTTTAAGCCTTGCCACGCTGTATGATGTGGTGATCGCGGCGGCGGCCGCCTTTCTCTGCTATGTGGCGGTGACGAACGCCATGGGGCTTCTGGCCGGCATGATGACGGACCAGAAGAACTATTATGAGCGGCATACGAAGCTTCTGGCAGAGGAATTTCAGGATTTCGTCACGGAAAATCATGTGGAGATCGGAGACGGGGAGACCATCGGTGACTGGAATTCCGAGAACTGGTATGTGTTCCTGACGGTATATCAGCGGGACCGCATCTACTATAATACCATGGACCGGGATAATGAGAAGCTGAAGACCGAGCTTAAGGACGAGCACCCGGGGTTTCAGTACGGGTATTTATACCGCCACGGGACAGCAGTTACCTATCCGGTGAGGTTTGCCGACGGGGACGGGGAGATCCTGATCCGGGCTTACTTTGAGGCCAGGTTCCGGACGCTGATTCTCGTTCTGGGAGCGGGCATGAGCGCGGTCTGCTTCGTCGTGGTATTCCTTGTACTGCTTCAGAAAAAACTGGCGTACATCCGTCAGATCGAGAAGGGGATCCACATCCTGGAGACCGGCTCTGTAGGGTATGAAATTCCCTTAAAAGGCCGGGATGAACTCTATTCCCTGGCAGACAGCATCAACCAGATGAGTGAAAGCCTGCACAAGGAGATCGAGGAAAAGGACCGGATTGAACAGGAGCGGAGCGAGATTGTGACAGCCCTGTCCCACGATATAAGGACACCGCTCACCTCGGTTCTGTTCTACCTGGATTTGATTACGGCCGGCAAATGCACGGCGGATGAGTCCGTCCTCTATATGGAGAAGGCGAAGCGCCAGGCATACCATATGAAGAACCTGATGGACGATTTATTCAGCTATTCTTATGCCACAGGAGACCGTTTTTCCCTGAAAAATGAGGAGTACGACGGAAATGAGCTGTTCGGGCAGCTGATCGGTGATCTGACGGAATCCCTGGAGGAACACGGCTTCCGTACCGAGGTGCGCTACGAGATTGAGACGCCGTTTACGGTGGAGACCGATGTGGTCCAGTTAAAACGTGTTCTGAATAATATTGGAACGAATATCGAAAAGTACGCGCGCAGAGACGGCATCGTGTCCGTGGAGGTCAGGCTTTCAGACGGCTTCGTCTGCCTGAACATCGAGAATCCCATACGGGACGAGGAGATCGAGGTGGAAAGCTACGGAATCGGCGTCAAGGCGTCGGAACAGATGATTGAACAGATGGGAGGAAGCTTTACTTACGAAAGCCATGACTATCGCTATCACACATCGATGAAGCTTCCGGAGAAAGAATAGAGCGAGGAGCAGTTTTCTGTTTCAAAAAGAAAAAACAGCAGACATGATAAGAATTTCTGAAGAAAATTTCAGAAATTTTACAGCCGTTTCTAAAGATTTATGGCTCATACTAAAACCAGGATAAAGAAGAATGAAATGAGGTGCGGATATGAAGCTTCTTTTTTTGACTGGAAAATTTGGTATGGGCCATTATTCTGCCGCTTTTTCGCTGGCAGAGCGTGTTTCGAGGGTGAATCCCGAGGCTGACATCGTGATCCGCGATATTTTTGAGTATGCAATGCCTTATTATTCCGACAAGGTTTATCACGCCTTTGGCGTCATGGTCACTCACTGCAGCGGAACGTATAATAAGTATTATAATCATATGGAACGTAAGGGACCCGATTTGAAACCGGTTTTTCTTCCATGGTTTTTAAAGAAAATAAAAAATCTGCTGGAGGAGGAACAGCCGGATGCGGTCATCTCAACCCTGCCCCTCTGTTCCCAGATCATGTCCTGGTATAAGGCGGTGACGGGCAGCCGGATGCCGTTAATAACGTGCATTACGGACATCAGCAGCCATTCCGAGTGGATCAACGGCGCCACAGACTGCTACCTCGTTCCCGACCGCATGGTGAGGACGAAGCTGACGGAAAAGGGCGTAGAGGAAACGAAGATTTACGTCTATGGAATCCCGGTCAGGCCGGAATTCGATTACGGGGAAGAGCGGCCGGAAGAGACGGATGGGAAGAAGCACATCCTGATCATGGGCGGCGGTCTCGGAATTCTGCCTGAGAGCAATGAATTCTACGAGGAACTGAACGATTCCGGTCACATCCGGGTTACGGTGATCACGGGAAAGAATCAGGAAATCTACAAGAAGCTTCATGGAAAATACGAGAATATCGATGTGATCGGATATACCAACGAGGTGTACCGCTATATGCAGGAGGCCGATGTGGTGATCTCGAAGCCGGGCGGAATCACCCTGTTTGAGACGATTCATGCGGGAACGCCGCTTCTGGTATTTGAACCGTTTCTCCAGCAGGAGATCAACAACACAGGCTTTATCGTGGGCCGCGGTATCGGGATGATACTGGAGAAAAATCCCATGGACTGTGTCCGGGAGATCAGCAAGATCGTACAGGATGATACGCTTCTGGACGCCATGAAGGCAAATGTAGACCGTTTGAAGAGAGAGTACGACCAGACCGTAATTGGCCAGGTGCTCGCCCTGATCGAAGGACCGGAAGGAGCGTTATGTACGGGATGAAATGGAACAGAAAATGGAAATGGAGCAGACTGGCCGCAGCCCTCGGACTGCTGGCCGGCGGATTTACAGTGCATTCCGTAATTCCGTCCTTGTATCATAAACACAGAAATCCGGCGGTACTGCGAAGAACCGGAGTTCCCGGGACGGTGATGCTCACCTTTGACGACGGTCCCGATCCGGATTATACCGGGCGGCTTCTCGACCTTTTAAAGAAGGAGGAGGTGAAGGCGGCTTTCTTTGTGGTGACAAGAGAGGCGGTAAAAGAGGAAGCGCTGATCGACCGTATGCTGTCCGAAGGCCATGTGGTGGGCTTTCATTCCATGGACCACCAGAACGCCATGGTGAGAGGATATCTGCACACGAGAAAAGATTTTCGCACAGGAAGCGAATTTATGAAGAGAAAAGGCATATCCGACATCTGGTACCGTCCGCCCTGGGGGCTGACGAACCTGTTTTCCTGGCATTTTGTGAGAAAATACGGGATGAAGATGGTTCTGTGGGATGTGATGGCCGAGGACTGGGAGAAGGGAGCCACGACAGGCTCGATCCGGAAGAAGTGTCTGAGCCGTGTAAAGGACGGATCCATCCTCTGCCTTCACGACGGAGGAAGACGTACGGGAGGCGCGCCCGGAGCTCCGGAGAAGACGCTGGAAGCGCTTACTTATGTGATCCCCGCGCTAAAAGAGGCGGGCTGCCGGTTTATACTTCCTTCGGAAGCTGTATTCAGATAGATGATTGCCACATAAGTGATTTCAGATAAAGAAAGGAAGAATCGATTTGGAGCAGAAAACCATGAAATGGAAAAATTCACTCCTCTGCACGGCGGCCATGGTGGTGCTGGCGGGAGTGACGTGTTACATACTGTTGAAGGACCATTCCATGGGAACCCTGTGGGCGGTTTTAAAGAACGCGGACTTACGATTTGTGCTGCTGGGGCTTTTTCTCATGGTTCTGTTTGTCGGCTGTGAGGCAGCCGTGATCAGGCTCCTGGCGGGGACGTGGGGAGGAAGTGTGCCGTGGAAGAGAGCCATGCAGTACTCCTTCGCAGGCTTTTATTTCAGCTCGATCACGCCCTCATCCACAGGCGGCCAGCCCATGCAGCTGTACTACATGGTCCGCGACGGGATGAGCGCGGCGAGAAGCTCGTTCGCGCTGCTGACGATTACGGCCATGTATCAGCTGATGGCGCTGGCTTACGGTGTGGGTATGGGGCTGCTTAAGTTTTCGTATCTCATGGGACTGCCGCTGGCGCTTAAGCTCCTGATCTGTTTCGGGATTCTGGCAAACGGGATTTCCGTGGCATTTATCCTGCTGATTCTGTTTTGCAGGCCGCTTGTGGAGCGGCTGGTATACAGAGTACTCCGTCTGCTTGCCCATTTTCCTTCCTTTGATGGGGAAAAGGCCGCACAGAAAGCCGGTTCCATGATCGAAGAGTACAGCCAGGGCGGCGCATATCTAAGGAAATATCCGATGGCTGCGGTGAAGACGGCGGTGTTTACCTTCTGCCAGCTCACCTTCCTGTATATGGCCTCCTACTGTGCCTGTCTGGCCCTCGGCCTGGGCAGCGTGGGTCTGGTAAACTTCATTATGCTTCAGTCCATCGTGAGCCTTGCAGTGTCGGCCGTCCCCCTGCCCGGAGCGGTGGGGGCGTCAGAGAGCGGCTTCCTGGTGATGTTCAGCGGTTTCTTAAGCTCATCCCAGCTGCTCCCCGTCATGGTGTTAAGCCGGGGCATCAGCTTCTATGGCTTTCTTGCGGTCAGCGGCCTGGCGGTTGCCTCCCTCCATATCGGGAAGAAGGGGACTCCGAAAAAGGAAAAAGAGGTCCGCAGCCGGGTGCATGGCCCTGTGTATAAGCAGTTCAGCGTTAGTGAAGATCTGCACTAATCCGAAGGGCTGAGAGCCTGTATGGCGACGCTGCCTCCGCGGAGACAAAAGATCCGGTTCGGAAACCGTTTCTGCATCCGGCTGATGAGAAGGCTGTTTTCCTCCTCCGGCCGCACACTTTTCAACAGAACGGAAGACGGGGAGTAGTCGATGACACTGGCATGAAAGACTGAGGCCATGCGAAACAGCTCCCGGATATCGTCCTCCGAACAGTCATGAATTCTTAAGAACATCAGCTCCTCGCAGTGCGTGGCGGTCTCCGTAAGGTCCACGACCTTGATGACCTCCACACGCCGGGCGAGCTGTTTTTTTATCTGCTCAAAGGTCTGGTCGTCGCTGGTCAGCCCGATGGTCATGCGGGAAACCGTCTCATCCTCGGCAGGTCCCACGGTCAGACTCTCCAGATTATAGGATTTTCCGGAGAAGAGGCCGGCAATTAAGGCCAGGACGCCGGGTTCATTTTCTACGTAAAGATTGATCCAACGCTTTTTCATCGTTATCTTCCCCTCTCATTTTCCAGAATCATGTGGTCGATCGGACTGCCCGGTGGTACGATGGGAAGCACGTTGTCATCCCAGGCGATCAGAAATTCGATCAGAACCGGCGCGTCCTTGCTGGCTTCTGCGGTCTGAAGGGCCGGTTGGATATCCTCCTCCTTCGTCACCCTGATCCCCATAATTCCAAAGCTTTCGGCCAGCTTGATGAAATCCGGCGTGTACGGCGGACAGTCCGGTCCGGGCTCCTGACAGACCGCAGGGCAGCTGCTTCTCCGGCGCAGACAGGTGGCGGAATAGCGGTGATCGAAAAACATCTCCTGCCACTGGCGCACATTGCCCAGCCAGCCGTTGTTAAGCACGCAGATGATTATGGGAAGCCCGCAGACCACGGCTGTGGCCAGTTCCTGCATATTCATCTGTAACCCGCCATCCCCTGTGATAAGCACTACCGTCTTATCCGGGTTCCCGATTTTTGCGCCGAGAGCGGCGGGGAGGCCGTATCCCATGGTTCCCAGCCCGCCGGAGGTCAGAAGGCGCCGGTCCTCGCTCAGCTCCAGAAACTGGGTTGCCCACAGCTGGTTCTGACCGACATCCGTGGCGACGAAGAGCGGGCCCTTCAGGCGGTTGATGGACCGGATGACGGATTCCGCTGTCAGTCCCTCCCGCTTCATGGTGATGGGACGGGCCTCTTTCCAGCCATCGATCTGCTTCCTCCAGGCGCCGGTGTCCAGCAAAACAGCTTTTTCCAGGAGGGCCCGGATGGCGGCTCCGGCGTCGGCGACTATGGGAATATCGACGGCGATATTTCTGGAAATGGAAGCGGGATCGATGTCCACGTGGATGATGGATGCATGCCTGGCAAACTCCCCGTTCTTACCGGTGATGCGGTCATTGAAGCGGGTGCCGATGGAGAAGAGGACGTCGCAGCCGCTGACCGCCGAATTGGCGGCAAAGCTTCCGTGAATCCCGATATTGCCCGCATACAGCGGATGCGTGGACGGGATGGCGCCCTTTCCCATGATGGTGGTCACAACGGGCACGCCGGTACGCTCGGCAAGCCGTGTCATGGCTTCTTCCGCGCGGGCGATATTGACGCCGCCTCCCACCAGAAAGACCGGCCGCTTCGCCTGATTTAAACGTTCTAAGGCTTTTTTTATCTGGCCTCCGTGTACGGCGAAACCTGGCCGGTATCCCCGGATTTTTACCTGGTCGGGATAGCAGCTGCTGCCGTATTCCCTCTGTATGTCCTTGGGCAAATCTACCAGTACAGGGCCGGGTCTTCCGGTCGTGGCGATATGGAATGCCTTTTTGATGATTTCCCCCAGACTCTCCCTCGTCCGGACGGTTACCGCGTATTTACAGATGCTTCTGGTGATGCCCGTGATGTCGACCTCCTGGAAGGCGTCGTTGCCGATCAGGCTGGTGGGAACCTGGCCGGTAAAACAGACGAGAGGAACACTGTCGTAATTGGCCGTTGCGATGCCTGTCACTAAGTTGGCCGCGCCAGGGCCGCTGGTTACGAGACAGACTCCGGGTCTGCCGGTGGAGCGGGCGTAGCCGTCGGCGGCGTGAACCAGTCCCTGTTCGTGGCGGGGGAGAATGAAACGGATGCCGGTCTCTCCGTGAAGCGCGTCAAATAAGTCAATGGCCTGCCCGCCGGGATAGCCGAACAGGACTTCGACACCTTCTTCCTTCAGTGCTTTTACAAAAAGCTGTGCGCCTGTGATTTGCATGATCACTGCCTCCTTCTAAAATATAATGTGAATGCAAGTACTTGCTGTCATATGCGGGATAAAATTGGTACCGCGGTTTTATGGCGGTACCGTGTATGATTGTCACGGTGACTCGTACGCAGAGCGTGCGAGTGATCGCTCTTCACTGTTCGGGATTTTCCCACCTGCCGATTCCTTCCAGAAAGACCGTGACGCTGTTTCTGACGTAATCGTGACGTGAGATTTTGGACAGACTGTCGTCGAAAGACGCTTTCAGAAACGTGTAACCGAAGGTCGCGGAGAAAATTGTCATGGCCCATGATTCATAGCTTCCGTGACTCAGCTTCCCCTTCTCCACCATCTGTTCAAAATACCGGATGAGAGAGGAGACGAAGGCCTTTGGAATCATCATGATGAACGGGGCCGTTTCCTCGTAGATCTGGGGCGCGCGCAGGCCGATAGAGAGGTTGACGAAATCCGGGGTTATCCGGTCCATGTACGCGTTCATGAACATCTCTAAATCGCTTCGCAAGTCCCACGTGACGTTTTCAAAGGCCAGGGGGGTGACGTCCGCCCTCCACTTTTCCTGGTCAATGCCGGCCAGCACGATGTCCTTCTTTCCTGCAAATTTGCGGAAGAGCGTGCACTCGTTGACGCCTGCCTGCTTTGCAATGTCTTTTGTGGTAGTGGCGACATACCCTTTGTCGCGGATCAGCTCCATGGCCGCGTCCACAATTCTCTGGCTGGTATCATCCATGTATTCCACCTCCATGCAAGTACTTACTTTCATTACATTCTATCCGAAAGAAGACGGGATGTCAAGAAAAAGTACGACAGAACTGTTTGACAAAATGGCCGTTACGGAGTATAATGAACAATGTTCATATTGAAGGAGGTCCATATGAAGAAATCAGCAACTTCAAAAGAAGAGCTGCTTGCGATTGCGAAAGAGATCGCGGGCAGAGAAGGAATTGGAAATCTGAATATACGCCGTCTGGCCTCAGAGAGCGGTATCGCGATCGGTACGGTCTACAATTATTACCCTTCCAAAGGGGATTTAATAGGGGCGGTTATGGAGGATTTCTGGCGTAATGTGTTTCATGGCAGTCATTTTGACACAGAGAGCGGTGATTTTATCGGAAGTGTCCACGATATCCATTTCCGCCTGCGCGAAAACCTGGGAAGCTTCCGTGAGGAGTTTTTAAAGGAGATGGAGGTGCTCAGCAAGACCGATCAGAAGAGAGGGAGAGAGCTGGAGGCATTTTACTTAGGACATATGAAGGAAGGGATGCTCCGTATTCTGGAGCGCGACAACAGGGTGGCACCGGAGGTCTGGAACGAGACATTTACACCCGAAAGGTTCGTATCCTTTGCCTTCTCCAACATGGTTCTTCTTCTGAAGAATCAGGAAGATCCGGCTTATTTTGAAGAGATTATGAGGCGTCTGATCTATAAGACAGATGCAGACACAGGAAAGGAAGTATGACGATGCAGGCAGTAATGGAAACAATTTTTGACATTGTATATTTATGTACGGTGATTGCGCTGGGAGTGCGTATGATCACAGGAGCGGGAGAGAGAAAGCAGATTAAGCTGTTTGGAATCATGGCAGTGGTTCTGGGATGCGGCGACGCATTTCACTTAGTGCCCCGCGCTTACGCCCTCTGTACGGATGGGCTGGCGAATCACGCCGCGGCCCTTGGATTTGGAAAGCTGGTAACCTCTGTGACGATGACCGTATTTTATGTGATTCTGTACTACATATGGAAGATGCGGTACCGCGTGGAGGGAAAGAACGGTCTGACTGCCGTCGTATGGGGGCTGGCCCTTGTAAGGATATTCCTGTGCTTCATGCCGGGCAATGACTGGTTAAGCGCCAGCGCACCGCTCTCCTGGGGAATTTACCGCAATATTCCATTTGCGGTTCTGGGACTTCTGATGATTGTCCTCTTTTACCGGAAGGCAAAGGAGACGGCGGATTCGGGCTTTGGCTTTATGTGGCTGGCGATTGCACTCAGCTTTGGATTCTATATTCCGGTTGTGCTGTGGGCGGATACCATCCCGGCGGTGGGCGCGCTTATGATCCCCAAGACCTGCGCTTACGTGTGGATCGTGGTCATGGGATACCGGGAGATGAAACAGCCGGGACAGAGAAAGGAGAAGTAATATGACAAATGACAGAAAAAAGAAAGCAGTATTAAAGCTGGTAAACACCGCGTTGGTCTATGCGCTGCTGGCCATGGCGGGAGGCGTATTCTACCGTGAATTCACGAAGTTTAACGGCTTTTCCGGAAGAACGACGCTGGCCTTCGTGCACACTCACTTATTCCTGCTGGGAATGATAGTTTTCCTTGTGGCCGCGCTGTTTGAGTTTCATGCGGCGGTGACTGAGCAGAAGCGGTTTGGTCTGTTCTTTGGAATCTATAATGCGGGCATCGCCGTAACGGTGGTGATGCTGATTGTCAGGGGCATTGCCCAGGTGCGCGCCTTAGAGCTGAGCCGTGCCATGGATGCATCCATATCGGGAATCGCCGGCCTCGGCCATATTATGACAGGTGTCGGGATTATTCTCTATTTCGTGATGCTGAAAAAGGCAGTCGCAGAATCGTAACGTGTTACAGCAGGGCCGGGAGGCGGACGGTTGCAAGCGGTCTCATTGTGTGTTAGAATAAAGAAATATAAGACGGCAGGGAATCATAGCTTTTCCGGAACCATAAAGGAGATCCGGCCGGGCAGCGAGCCGCTGTCAGGAATGTCATTATTTTAAGGTCAAGAGACCGTAATCTGCTCCGAAGTACATCCGCACATTTCATGTGCTTACGCCTGCGGCTTGTACATCTTCGCATCTTACGGCATCCTTTTTCGTATGATTTCCTGTCGTTTTATCTTTTGAATCCGGGCAGCCGGCTGAAAGACAGGAAAGCTGCCATGTCATTTTGAGTGAGGGACTACCTATGCACGAACCGGATTTGTGGAAATACTGCACGGCGGAGCACTGCAGGGAGATGCTTCTTTCCTTCCGGCTTCTGGAGGGGGAGGAGTGGACCGATGATAAGGTTATATCCTGCCTGTATGCCGTGAGCAATCATACAGAAAAACATTATAACCGGCTGCGGATTCCGAAGAAGGGCGGAGGCGTGAGGCAGATTCAGGCGCCGGACCCTCTGCTTAAGACGATACAGCGGAATATCCTTCACCATATTCTGGAGGGGCTGGAGCTGTCGCCCTGCGCGGCGGCTTACCACAGAGGCGCGTCTATCCGGGATAATGCAGCGCGCCATACGGGTAAAAACGTGGTGCTGAAGCTGGATATCAAAGATTTTTTCGGAACTATTACGTTTTCCATGGTGCAGCAGAGGGCATTTAACAGCAGGTATTTTCCTGTCCCGGTAGGGACGCTTCTGACCTCGCTTTGCTGCTTAAGGGACACGCTTCCCCAGGGATCGCCGGCCTCGGCTGCCATATCGAATCTGGTGATGAAGCCGTTTGACGAATACATGGAGGCGTGGTGCCGGGAGCGGGATATTGTATACAGCCGTTACTGTGATGACATGACATTTTCCGGGGATTTTGCAGCGGCGGAGGTGATCGGGAAGGTGAAAGGATTTCTGGACGCCATGGGTTTTGAACTCAACCGGTCAAAGACAAAGGTCCTTACCCGCCATACCAGACAGACGGTGACAGGAATTGTGGTCAACGACAGCGTTTCGGTTCCATCCGCCTACCGGAGAGAGCTGAGGCAGGATATTTATTACTGCCGGAAATTTGGCGTGCGGGAGCATATAAGGAGCAGGTCAGAGAAGAAATATCTGGAACTGGGAGAGGCCGGAGAGGTGAAATATCTGATGTCCCTGTTAGGGAAAATCGGATTCGTCCTGTCCGTAACACCCGGAGACGTCTGGTTTATGGAGGCGGAAGAGGCTGTGAAAACGCTTTTGAAAGAGTATCAGGGACAGGCTTCTTGTACCGGAGTACAACTTCTGAACAGAGTCCTGTAAGAGAATAGAAACTTGAGCAGAGAAGACGGAAAGCATGGCGTCTTCTCTGCTCATTTTTGTTTGACTGTTTTAACTGAAAATACTGCGGCACTAGTATTATCTCATTAACTTCATGAGATCCTCATAAAAACCAGGATAGGAGATGTTCACGCATTCTGCCCCAAGAATCTCCGTCTCGCCTTCCGCACAGAGCCCTGCGACGGCAAAGGTCATGGCGATGCGGTGATCCAGCAGGCTGTCGATCACCGCACCGTGCAGCGGTTTGCCGCCGCGGATGATCATTCCATCCTCAGTTTCGGTCACATCGGCCCCCATGGCGGATAAGTTCTTCACCATGACTTCAAGACGGTTGGATTCCTTGACCTTTAATTCCGCCGCATCTTTGATGATGGTGGTGCCTTCCGCGAAGCAGGCCATCACCGCGATCATGGGAAGCTCATCGATCAGAGTGGGGATGATGGCTCCTTCGATGACCGTGCCGTGGAGGCTGCTGCTTTTAACCAGAATGTCAGCGGTGGGTTCCCCGGAGGCATCCTGTTCATTCATCAGCGTTATGCCGGCGCCCATGGCCTGGCAGACATGGAGAATGCCGTCTCTGGTGGGATTGATTCCCACCTGGCGGATCAGCAGTTCGGAACCCGGCACCAAAAGGCCCGCAGCAAGAAACGGGGCGGCAGACGAAATATCGCCGGGAACCGTAATCTGTTTTCCGTAGAGTTCCCCGGCCGGCCGGATGATGGCTGTCGTGCCCTCGCACCTCACATCGGCGCCGAAGGAGCGGAGCATGAGCTCCGAATGGTTGCGGGACACATAGTCTTCCGTCACCCTTGTCTCACCGTCCGCATAGAGTCCGGCCAGAAGGATGGCCGATTTTACCTGGGCGGACGGTATCCTGGAATGGTAATGGATGGCCTGAAGGGGCCTGCCTGTAATATGCAGGGGCGCGCAGCCATTTTGACGGAGGCTCTCAATCTGGGCGCCCATCAGGGAAAGAGGCTCTATGATTCGTTTCATGGGGCGTTTCTGTATGGATTCGTCGCCGGTCACTGTCACGTCAAAATTCTGTGCTGACAGGATTCCGGATATCAGGCGGGTGGTGGTGCCGCTGTTGCCGCAGTCCAGAACGGTATCCGGCCTTTTTAAGCCTCGCAGCCCATTGCCGCGGACGATGACGGAATCGCCGTTATTTTCGATGGCCACGCCCATCTTCTGAAAGCAGGAGATGGTGGAAAGGCAGTCTGCCCCCTGAAGAAAATGGCTGATCTGCGTCGTCCCCTTTGCAATCGATCCGAACATGACGCTTCTGTGTGAAATGGATTTATCGCCGGGAATATGTACTTCACCCTTAAGCGGGCTTGCCTTTTTAAATTTCATGGTGTTCCTCCGTATATCAATTTTCAGACACGCACCAGGTCGTAATGGTAGCGCTCTAACTGCTTCCACGCCATGTCCATGGTTTCCTTGTCGTAGAAGATAATCTTGAGCGTGCCCTCCCCGTGCTCTCTGTTGTGGTTAATGCCGATGTTCTTAATGCTGATGCCCTTGGCCGCAAGGATAACGGACAGCGTGGAGATCGCGCCGACCTCGTCCGCCATGTCTACGGTAAACGAATATTCCGGTGTGACAGAGCCCTGGTTCCGCTCGGAAATGGAGTTCCGGTAGTCCCTGGAAGTCTCGAACAGCCGGGAGAGATACTGGTTGTCACCCGCTTTGAGCTTTTCCAGAGTTCCGTTTAAGGAGGCGATATACTGCTCCAGAACGGCGGCCAGAGGCGCCCGGTTCGTCATGCAGATCTGCTCCCACATCTCGGGAGACGAGGAGGCGATTCGGGTAATATCCTTAAATCCGCCGGCGGCCAGACGTTTCATCAGACCCTCCGGATTATCGGCATCCCTGACCAGATTCACCAGGCTGGAGGCGATCACGTGTGGCAGATGGCTGATCGCCGCCGTGACGGAATCGTGCTCGTGGTAGTCCAGGACGATGGGGATGGACCCGATCAGCGAAGCGACGGATATCAGCCGATCCACCGCCTCCGGGGAAGAGGTGCGGGTGGGGGTGATGATGTAGTAGGCGTTTTCCAGCAGATGATCCGTGGAATTCTCGAAGCCTGTCTTTTCGGATCCGGCCATGGGATGGCCTCCGATAAAGCAGTCCTCCATCCCGAGCCGGATGACCGCCTCGTGGATGTCGGTCTTGGTGCTCCCCACGTCGGTGATGATGGCGCCCGGCTTTAAAAATGGTTTGATTTCGGCAAGGTAGCGGGCGTTATATTCCACGGGGGTGCACAGAAAGATGAGATCACAATCGAATAACTGTTCATTGACTCCGTCGAGTATCACGTCGATCACGCCCTCATCCAGGGCGCTTAAGAGCCTGGAACGGGTCCGCATGTATGCCATAATCTTCGTATCCGGTTTTTCACGCTTGATCCCTCTGGCTATGGAACCGCCGATGAGACCAAGCCCAATAAAGGCAATGGTGGAATCAGTCATTAAAATATCCTCCCTGCAAGCGCTGCGTAAGGTTTCAGGTTTTCGGTAAGCTGCTCAAACTGTTCAAAGGTGAGCGACTGCGGGCCGTCGGACAGCGCGCAGGACGGGCACGGGTGAACCTCCACGATCAGACCGTCGGCGCCTGCTGCGACTGCGGCTTTGGAGATCGGCTCAATGTAGGCGCGGACACCGGTTGCGTGGCTCGGATCAATGAGAATAGGCAGATGGCTCTTGGCGCGGATAACCGGCACGGCGCTGATGTCCAGCGTGTTCCTGGTTGCGGTTTCGTAGGTGCGGATGCCGCGCTCACAGAGCACGATGCGGGGATTGCCTTCGGAGGCGATGTATTCCGCCGCGTTCAGCCATTCGTCGATGGTTGCGGATAAGCCCCTCTTCAACAGTACCGGGATACCGGCGCGTCCGGCCTCCTTTAACAGCTCAAAATTCTGCATGTTGCGGGCGCCGATCTGGATCATGTCCACGTATTTCACCGCAGTCTCCAGCGCCCGTAAGCTGGTGACCTCGCAGACAATATTAAGGCCGGTCTCATCCCGGGCTTCCTTCATATACTGTAAGCCTTCTTCCTCCAGCCCCTGGAAGGCGTAGGGGGAAGTTCTCGGCTTGTAGGCGCCGCCTCTTAAAAATTCTGCGCCGGCCTTCTTTACGGCGATCGCTGTCTCGATGACCATGTCGTGATTTTCGATGGCGCAGGGGCCGGCCATCATGGTCAGCCTGCCAGGTCCGATACTGGTATTTCCGACCTCGATCACTGAGTCCTCCGGGTGAAACTTTTTGTTTACCAGTTTATACGTCTCGGTGACCGGAACGATCTTATCCACGCCCTCCGCCATCTCGATGTTGGCGCCCTGGAGCTTCGTCTTGTCGCCGACAACGCCTACGATGGTGACCTCCGTTCCTTTGGAAAGATGAGCCTGGAGGCCTTTGGATTCTATCAGGTTTTTTATTTTCCCAACCGCCTCTTCGGAAGCGTTCGGTTTCATAATAATAATCATATCGGTTTCCTCTCTTTAACAAGTATTCAAAAACAGCTTAAGCACCATTGTAATCGAAAGAATAGAAGTTGTCAACGCTTTTATACGTTAAACTTCGACGCTTTAACGCAGATTAGCAAAGACGGTGCGAAAAGATTTGACAAAGAACGTATGTTCTGATATGATAAAAACAAGTAGAAGAACGTATGTTCGAAATAGTAAAAACCTGACAGGAAGGAGAAGATCAATACTATGAAGCTGACGAGGAATAATTTAAATGAAGTTATGTTTGAAAACCAGGATGCCAGGCTATTGATTGAGGACGTGGTTTCTCATACTCAGGCCGGTATCTATTACTATCATGATGTGGAGATCACTCTGCAGGCCGCCTTAAAGATATGGAACAGAGCCAATGAAGCGGAGCAGAATGAAGCCCCGTATCACGCGTCTTTCCTTGATTTTAAAGGAGAAAGCAGACCCCTGGCCGCCTGGTGCCCGGCTCTGTAGGATACCCATATTTTGGTAAGTAAAATTATTTGTGCAAAATGCACATTCTACTTGCAATTTTCCGACACTTTTAGTAAAATATCCTCATAGACTTAAATACTGAACAGGAGGAATGTTTATGAACGTGTATGGAACCAAACAAATCCGTAACGTTGTATTACTCGGCCACGGAGGCGCGGGTAAGACGACACTCGCAGAGGCGATGGCACTGATTACAGGAGCTGTCAGCAGAATGGGAAAGATCACCGATGGAAACACCATCAGCGATTATGATAAGGAAGAGATTAAGAGACAGTTCTCCATTTCCACAACTCTGATTCCGCTGGAGTATCAGGGTGAAGACGGTCCGATCAAGATTAACTTGCTGGATACGCCGGGTTATTTCGATTTTGTTGGTGAAGTAGAAGAAGCAATCAGCGTTGCAGACGCCGCGGTTATCGTAGTGAACTGCAAGGCAGGCATAGAGGTTGGTACATATAAGGCTTGGGAACTTTGTGAAAAGTATAAGCTGCCGCGTATTATTTTTGTAACGAATATGGATGACGATCATGCAAGCTACCGTGAACTGCTGCTGAGACTGGAAAAAGAGTTCGGCAGAAAGATTGCACCGTTCCATCTTCCGATTCGTGAGAATGAAAAGTTCGTCGGATTTGTCAACGTCGTAAAGATGGCGGGCCGCAGATTCACGGTGAACAGTGACTATGAAGAATGTGAGATTCCTGAATATTCACAGAAGAACCTGGGGATTGCGCGTGAAGCGCTGATGGAGGCCGTTGCGGAGACGAGCGAAGAGTATATGGAACGCTACTTCTCAGGCGATGAGTTCACTCAGGAAGAGATTTCTTCTGCACTTCGGGAACATGTAATAGAAGGCAATATCGTACCGGTTATGCTGGGCTCCGGCATTAACGCACAGGGTGCGAAGATGGTGCTTCAGGGAATCGACAAGTACTTCCCGACTCCGGACCGTTACGAGTGTATCGGTGTGGACGTATCCACAGGAGAGCGCTTTACAGCCAAATATAACGATAACGTATCACTTTCCGCTCGTGTATTTAAGACGATTGTGGACCCGTTTATCGGCAAATACTCTCTGATGAAGATTTGTACCGGTACCTTAAAACCGGATTCCAATATCTATAACGTAAACAAGGATACAGAGGAGAAGATCGGAAAGATCTATCTGCTCAGAGGAAAAGACGTGATCGAGGTTCCGGAATTGAAGGCCGGCGATATCGGCGCTGTATCCAAGTTATCCGTAACCCAGACGGGAGATACTATTGCGCTCCGTTCCGCGCCGATCGTATACCATAAGCCGGAGATTTCCACGCCGTATACGTATATGCGCTATAAAACAAAGACGAAGGGCGATGACGATAAGGTATCCAGCGCGTTGTCGAAGCTGACAGAAGAAGACTGGACCTTAAAGGCAGTTACCGATACAGAGAACCGTCAGTCCCTGTTATACGGAATCGGCGACCAGCAGCTGGACGTTGTAGTCAGCAAGCTGTTAAACCGCTATAAAGTAGAGATCGAGTTAAGCAAACCGAAATTTGCGTTCCGTGAGACCATCAGAAAGAAAGTTGAGGTTCAGGGAAGATATAAGAAGCAGTCAGGCGGACATGGACAGTTCGGCGATGTTAAGATGACCTTTGAGCCATCCGGCGATTTAGAGACACCTTACGTATTCGAGGAGACTGTATTCGGCGGCGCTGTTCCGAAGAACTACTTCCCGGCTGTTGAAAAGGGTGTTGCAGAGTGTGTTTTAAGAGGACCTCTCGCAGCTTATCCGGTTGTCGGACTGAAGGCAACGCTGACAGACGGCTCCTACCACCCGGTAGATTCCTCCGAGATGGCGTTTAAGATGGCGGCCACCCTGGCGTTTAAGAAGGGCTTTATGGAAGCGAACCCGGTTCTGTTAGAGCCGATTGCCTCCTTAAAGGTTACTGTTCCGGATAAGTTCACCGGTGATGTTATGGGTGACTTAAACCGCAGACGCGGCCGTGTACTGGGTATGAATTCCAACCATAACGGCAAGCAGATCATCGAAGCAGATGTTCCGATGTCTGAGCTTTTCGGATACAATACAGACCTCCGCTCCATGACAGGCGGTATGGGAACGTATGAATATGAGTTCAGCCGCTACGAGCAGGCTCCTGGCGATGTTCAGAAGCGTGAAGTGGAAGAGCGTGCTTCCAAGGTTGACAGAACCGAGGCATAAGAAAAAGAATAAAGATATTGAGAGGCGGGACGGAAGATCGTTCCGCCTCATTTCCATTCCCGACTTGTAACAGTTCATTTTCCGCCTGCGGTGCCCCAGGCGGGGAGTGAACTGTTACCCCGGCCTGCGCAGGTTTTCTCCTTTCCCCTGAGATTTCTTGTCAACATGAGACAGATGTGATAAACTTGGAATCGTGATGGTAAGAAGAGTCAGGAGGTAGTGACCGGATGGATTACTTAAGAGAAATAAAGAAAACGTGTTCAAGGCTCGGAGTGGGATACGCGGCATTTCTGCTGGTGGGACTTATGGTGCAGGCGGAGGCGGGGCTGATACTCGGAGTTCTTGGTAAAATGGGGTGGAAGGGGGACTGGAATACGTGGATCGTGCTCCTGGGCTCGATTCCCATGTATTTGTTCGGAACGCTGATATGCTGGCTCATTGTGAAAGACATGAGAACGCCGTGCAGGCCGCAGAGGCAGCCGTTCGGCGCGGGGCGGCTGGTGGTTGCTTTTTTTGCCTGCATCAGCATTATGTACATTGGAAATATTATAGGAACCGTCCTCATGAGCATCGTGAATGGAATCCAGGGCAAGCCTCTCTTAAATCCGGTAAATGAGCTGATCGAGAATCTGGATACGTGGGTAATTTTCCTGTTGACGGTGGTGGCGGCTCCCATATTTGAGGAGCTTCTGTACCGGAAGCTGTTGATCGACCGGGTGGCTCATTACGGCGACCGGGTGGCTATCGTTCTGTCGGGTGTCTTATTCGGGCTCAGCCATGGAAATTTTTATCAGTTTTTCTATGCCTTCGGGCTGGGGGTCGTATTTGCATACGTCTACATCAACACGGGAAAGCTGCGTTATACCGTAATATTCCATGCGGTGATCAATTTTATGGGATCGATTGTAGCGCTTCATGCAGCAGATAATATCTGGTTTGCCATGGCCTATGGCATCTTCATGATTGCGGCCGTTGTGCTGGGAGTTGTATTCCTGATCCTTTACCGCCGTGAGATCCACTTAAAACCCGCGATGCTGGCGATCCCGAGAGGAAGGCGGTTTGAGACCCTGTTTTTAAATCTGGGCATGATCCTCTTTTTCTTTGTCTCCGTGGGACTGTTTCTGTTTTCATAAGCAGGAGTGGGAGTTGCAGGGAAATGATAAATAGCGGTTGACACGTTCCCACAAGTGTGATACATTTATGGTCAGCATAAATACTGTGAAGAGGAACAGTAAGCGGTCTGGAACATGCAGAGAGCCGGCGTATGGTGCGAGCCGGTTGGGAAGGATGGCTGAACTCGCCTTGGAGTTGCTCACTGAAGGAAGCGATGCTTTTGTGTAGGTGCAGCCGGCATCCCAGCCGTTATCGGGGGAAGGATATGAATGCGTATCCGATAAGTGCATACAGCTTCTGTATGAAATAGAGTGGTACCGCGTGGAAGGAATCCGCGTCTCTATCGTTATGGCCTGAGCGGCCTGGACGGTGGAGACGCGTTTTTTATTTCTAAGAAAGTTTGTCCTACGGAATTCCAGGGAGCCGGATTTTATTTTTTATCAGGAAGGAGAATGGTTTGTTATGGCATCATCATACAATCACAGCGCAATTGAAAAGAAGTGGCGCGAAAACTGGAAAAAGAATCCCGTAAATATCAATGACGGGAAGAAACCGAAGTATTACTGTCTCGATATGTTTCCGTATCCGTCGGGGAGCGGACTTCATGTGGGACACTGGAGGGGATATGTGATCTCCGACGTCTGGAGCAGGTATCAGATTTTAAAGGGACATTACGTCATCCATCCGATGGGCTGGGATGCCTTTGGCCTTCCGGCGGAAAACTATGCGATCAAGATGGGCATTCATCCGGCCAAATCCACGGCTGAAAATGTAGCCAACATCAAGCGTCAGATTAATGAGATCGCCGCGGTATATGACTGGGATATGGAGGTCAACACGACCGACCCCGGATTCTATAAATGGACGCAGTGGATCTTTGTTCAGATGTTTAAGAAGGGGCTGGCCTATGAGAAGGAATTCCCGATTAACTGGTGCCCCTCCTGTAAGACAGGCCTTGCCAACGAAGAGGTGGTGAACGGCTGCTGTGAACGCTGCCAGACACCGGTTACGAAGAAAAACTTAAGGCAGTGGATGTTAAAGATTACCGCCTACGCGGACCGCCTGCTGGATGACTTAGATAAGCTGGACTGGCCGGAGAAGGTCAAGAAGATGCAGACAGAGTGGATCGGCAAGTCCTACGGCGCAGAAGTGGATTTCAAAGTGGACGGACGGGAAGACGCGATTAAAGTCTATACGACCAGGCCGGATACGCTGTACGGCGCGACCTTCATGGTACTGGCCCCGGAGCATGCGCTGGCGGCCGGTCTCGCCGTGCCGGAGACGAAGGAGGCGGTGGAGAAGTATATCTATGAAGCCTCCATGAAGTCGAATGTGGACCGTCTTCAGGATAAGGAAAAAACGGGTGTATTTACGGGCAGCTACGCCGTCAACCCGTTAAATGGTGCAAAGGTGCCGATCTGGCTCTCCGACTATGTGCTGGCCGATTACGGCACGGGAGCCATCATGTGCGTGCCGGCTCACGACGACAGAGACTTTGAGTTTGCAAAGAAATTTGATCTTCCGATTATTCAGGTTATTGCGAAAGACGGAGTGGAGATCGAGCATATGACACAGGCCTATACCGAGGCGAGCGGAATTATGATCAATTCCGGCGAGTGGAACGGAATGGAGTCTTCCGTCTTAAAGAAAGAAGCCCCCGTGATGATTGAAGAGCGCGGAATTGGTAAGAAGACGGTCAATTACAAGCTGCGCGACTGGGTATTTTCGAGACAGCGCTACTGGGGCGAACCGATTCCGATTATCCACTGTCCGCACTGCGGCAATGTCCCGGTTCCGGAGGATCAGCTTCCCTTAACTCTGCCGGAGGTGGAAAGTTATCAGCCGACGGGAACGGGAGAATCTCCGCTGGCTGCCATCGACGAGTGGGTGAACACCACCTGTCCAGTCTGCGGCGCTCCGGCCAGGCGGGAGACGAACACCATGCCGCAGTGGGCCGGTTCCTCCTGGTATTTCCTGCGCTATGTGGACAGCCATAACGAGAAGGAGCTAGTTTCCCGCGAAAAGGCGGATAAATATCTTCCTGTCGATATGTATATCGGAGGCGTGGAGCACGCGGTGCTTCATCTGCTCTATTCCAGGTTCTACACGAAATTCCTCTGTGATATCGGCGTCATCGATTTCGACGAACCGTTTACTAAGCTGTTTAACCAGGGCATGATCACCGGCAAGAACGGTATCAAGATGAGCAAATCCAAGGGAAATGTGGTATCTCCGGATGAACTGGTCCGTGATTACGGCTGTGATTCCCTGAGAATGTACGAACTCTTCGTCGGTCCGCCGGAGCTGGACGCGGAATGGGACGACAGGGGAATCGAAGGCGTCAGCCGTTTCTTGAACCGTTTCTGGAATCTCGTCATGGACAGCAAGGATAAGGAGACCGAACCGACGAGAGAGATGGTGCGTCTCCGCAATAAGCTGATCTTTGATATCGAACAGCGGTTTAACCAGTTCAATTTAAACACGGTAATCTCCGGATTTATGGAGTATAACAACAAATTCATCGAGCTGGCGAAGAAGACCGGAGGAATTGACAGGGAGACGCTCCGCACCTTTGTGATTCTGCTTGCTCCGTTCGCGCCTCATATCGGAGAGGAATTGTGGCAGCAGCTGGGGGGAAGCGATACGGTATTCCATGCCCAGTGGCCGGTATGCGATGAGGAAGCCATGAAGGAAGATGAGATTTCCGTGGCCGTGCAGGTGAATGGAAAGACGAAAGCGGTCGTAACGCTTCCGGCCGGTACAGCCAAAGAGGATGCGATCGAGGCCGGCAAGGCGCTGGTTACGGATAAATTGACTGGGACGATTGTCAAGGAAATCTATGTGCCAGGAAGAATTATCAATATTGTTTGCAAATAGCAGTTACAGACACCCGGAGGCGGAAGCCGAAGGGTGTCTTGTGTTGTGAGAATAAATCAAACATAATAGTTTGATAATTAACGAACAAAAATAAAAAAATCAGAAAATATTGACAAATGAGAGAAAAATAGATATGATAATACTAGCAGATAATTGAGAACTTTGTTATAATAAACGGAGATAAGGAGGTATTTTATGGAGCAGTCGAGCGTAGGTTACCCATTGTTGCTTCTTGATAATGAGACTCTGGCCTATATACTGGGAGACGGGGATTTCCGGTTTGCAAATCTGACGTTTGATGAAGCGAAAGCTATTCTGGATATGAATGCGGAAGAGGATATTGCCAAATGCTTTGAAGACAAGGATTTGGAGAATGCCATTTACGAATATCTGGGAATTGAGCGCAGGACGTTCGAGTACCGTCCGGTCAGGCAGATGAAGGTAGGTCAGGATGGAATTGCATTTAAGCTGTACATTACACCATCCGGCACACAGCCGATCATTTTGGGGGAAGAAGGAGAGCAGGCTAAAAAAATTAAGAATGTGTACATATATTGTCAGCATGTTGTAAGATTAAAATAACGTAACAGTTCAGACGGCGGAAAAATCAGTGCAAAGGCGGGCGTTAAGCTTGCTTATAAGACCGTTTTTGCACTGATTTTTACATCGGATGGAAATCCGATGCTTCTTGACCGGCTTTTTCGGTCAAGAAGATAAGCCGTATGAACTGTTACAAAATAGCCGTTCAGGCATGACAAAAGGGACCGTACCGTGTATAATGACAGCATAAGATATGATAATCGGAGGAATTACGAATGAGACGATATCAGAAATATTTGCTGGTCATGACAGGGGCGGTCCTTTTTGCGTACGCCGGCGCCGCCGGAACGGCTGTGTATGGTCAGACGGATGGACGCTTGACTGGACAGGCCATGGTGGGAATAAACGGAAAAGGGGAGACAGGTCCTGGAATCGGCCTGAAGGATATCAACACAGAGGCGTCCGATAAGGAGCAGGAACTTATGGGAAACATACCGGCCGCCTCGGAAACGGACAGTCTGATCCTGGTGGTGGGACAGGGGGAGGCGGATATCAGCCTTTCCTATCATACGAAGGATGATAAGGGTATCTGGACGGAAGAATTTGTGACTGCGGGGAGATATGGAAAGAACGGAGCGACGGGCGATAAGAAGGAAGGGGATAAGAAGACTCCCCTCGGAACGTACCGTTTTACCATGGCCTTTGGCGTGAAGGAAAACCCGGGCAGTATTCTGCCGTATCACCAGCTGACGGATACCGATTACTGGGTGGATGACCCTGGCAGCAGCCATTATAACCAGCTGGTGGATTCCAGCAGCACAAAAAAAGACTGGAAGTCGGCGGAGCATATGGCCGCCATGGTTCCGTTCTACAACTATGGACTGGCGCTCGACTACAACAGTGACCGCGTGCCTGGGAAGGGTTCCGCCATCTTTCTGCACTGCATGAATGGAGCGGCTGACACCGGAACCTCGGGCTGTGTCAAGGTGTCCGAGGAGTACATGAAAAAGCTGGTGACGAGCGTCGATGAAGAGACCAGGATTGTCATTGTTTCCGATATCAGCCAGTTGGAGCAGGAGTAATGGCGTGAGTCTTATTTCCGTTTTGACAAATTTTTAGAAATCATGCGTAAGGTATCCATGCGTTTCCGTTCGGCGGGGCTCATTCCCCCGCTTAAGATCGAGACGAGCAGCTCCGTCTCCTGATCGGAAAAATGGATGCCTTTTTCATTGGCCTTTAAATTGAGAGTGAGGATCGTGGACATCAGCTGTTCCTTCGGCGCGGATTCCACCTCCTGGGCGAATGTAGTCAGCAGCTCAAGTTTCTGTTGGTCCATGCCTTTTAAGCGGGGATCCTGTTTCCAGTTGGTATTCATAGGGCGGTAAACTTCCTTTCTTTGTATGTAGCGGTGAATTAGTTCATCTGCTGCATGGCAGACATCATGAGCTGCATGGTCTCCAGACGGGACTGCTGCTCCTGAGGAATAAAGTTCTTGATCTGATCGAAGGACATGCGTCCGAACGGTCCGCCGGAGCGGTGAGGAGGCGGTGTCTGTGACTGTGCCTGCCTGGCCGTATTTTCAGTGGGCTCGGGATCCGGTACCATGGACCCGGGAACCGCGTCGGATACTGCTCCTGCCAGCTTAAAGCCCTGGAAAAAGTTCATAATCAGATCGATTAAATCCTGTTCTGTCGGTGTACCAAACGGTTTGATGGCGCCCAGCATATCGATGGGGGAAGCCGGCTTCTCGGTGTCTTCTCCTGTGGAGCAGATGCCCATGGCAGCCACCTCCTCGTCCTCAAACAGCTTTACGGTGCGGCGAAGCTCATTGAATTTGACAAAGAGAGAGATAAAACGCTGCTCGGTCACGCTCATATAGGGGAGGGCGGCCTTCATCATCTGTAAATGGTTATCACCGATTAAGGAATCCAGGTCAACTGGCTGGGAATTTTTTTCGTTGTTCATAACATGATATCCTTACTTTTCTTGTTGACAATATATGCGGCCGCATATATTAGTATTACAGGAGAGTGATAAACATGAGAAATCGTTTAATTATAGATGGCAATGCAGTATATGAAATTGACGACGAGTGCGTAAAGAGAAAACAGGGCAGAAATCCCGGCCGCGGGGGAAATGGAGAAAATCCGCTGGCCGCGCCGGGGCAGGAGAAGAATCAGAGGCGGTGATATACCGCCGCCTGCCCGGAGCGCGCATCCTGCCCGAAGGGATTTTGGTGTAACAGGAAATTGCCCTGTTACACCAAAAAAACTGCGGCCCGGAATATCCGGACCGCAGTCTTTATGTTTTGTGGAAATGTTTTCTCTGCATGTATTAGCAGCAGAATCCACCACCGCCGCCTCCGCAGCAGCACAGAAGAAGGATGATCCAGATGAAATCACATCCGTTGCTTCCGCCACAGCCACAGCCGCAGTTACTTCCGCCGCCGCAGCCGCAGCCGCCTCCGAAACCACCGCCGCCGCAGCAGCACAGAATCAGGATCAACCAGATAAAGTTGCATCCACTTCCTCCATTGTTGCATTCACAGCCACATCCACATCCACAATTTGTTGCTGCCAGATCACTCATATTTGTTCCTCCAAATAAATTGTTTACACTTAAATGTATGTGACCCTGCTTGCCACTGTTTCCACATTTTTCGTAAAATTTTAGAATTCATATGATTGAACTTATCCAATACTTGTGTATAATTAGTTACAAACGGGAAAAGAGGTAGATTATATGGAGAAATTATATTATAGACGGCCCTATGTAAAATCGTTCGAGGCGGTGGTGACAGACTGCCGGACGGGGAAGAACGGCAGATTCCAGGTAACTCTGGACCGGACAGGCTTTTATCCGGAGGGCGGCGGTCAGCCCGGAGATACCGGAAGCCTGGGATCCGTGAAGGTACTGGATGTCCATGAAAAGGCGGGGGAGATTATTCACGAGACCGACGGACCCATAGAGGCAGGGACAGCCGTTACAGGTACCATCGATTGGGAGAGGCGGTTCGGATACATGCAGAACCATTCGGGAGAACATATATTTTCGGGACTGGTACATAAAAAGTATGGGTTCGATAATGTGGGATTTCATATGGGAAGCGAAGAGGTGACCGTTGACTTTAACGGAGTGCTCACGGCGGAAGAGCTGGAGGCGGTAGAAAATGAGGTCAACCGGAAAATCGCAGAGAATCTGCCGGTTCTGGAGCTGTATCCAACCGCCGGGGAGCTGGACGCCATGGAGTACAGAAGCAAGAAGGAGCTGACCGGACAGGTGCGTATCATCGAGATTCCGGACGGCGATGTCTGCGCATGCTGCGGCACCCATGTCATGACCACCGGAGAGATCGGCATCTTTAAGATCACCGGCATGATTCACTACAAAGGCGGTATCCGGGTTTCCATGCTCTGCGGTATGGACGCCCTTAAGGATTACCAGAAGAAACAGAAGACGGTGACGGAGCTGTCCGTGCTGCTTTCAGCCAAGCCGGAGAAAGTCACGGAAACCGTGGAGAAGTTAAAGAGTGAAAGCGGTATGAAGGATGGGAAGATCAACCAGCTGTATCAGGAACTGTTTGCGGCCAGAATGGAACAGCTTGAGCGCAGCCAAAAGCCTCTGGCGGTATTCGAGGAGGGGCTGGCGCCGATTCAGCTTCGCCAGTACTGCACCATGCTCTATGAGGGCGGCAGAGGAAGCGTGGTCCTGGTCTGCTCCGGTACGGAAGGCAGCTACCAGTATGCGGCAGGAAGCAGCAGTTCCGACATGCGGGAATTGAGCAAATACTTAAACAAAGAATTAAACGGAAAAGGCGGCGGAAGCTCCCTGATGGCCCAGGGTACCTTTCAGGCAGCGAAACAGGAGATTCTGGAAACATTTACAGAACGGGTAAAGGAGTAAATTTATGGAATTAAATGACAGCAACATAAAGAAGCTGCGATGGCTTATCGTATTTACCGTGGCGGTTGTAGTGATCGGCGTGAACTACCGGCGTGTTTTTGCGGTGTTTATGATGATTTTCGGGTTCATCTCACCGTTTTTACTGGGCGGAGTCATGGCGTTTATCTTAAACGTCCCCATGCGCAGGATTGAGAAATTGCTTCCCATGAAGGAAAATAACAGACTGCGCCGTCCGATCGGCCTGGTTCTTACCCTGTTGTTTGTGGTAGGTCTGCTGCTTTTAGTTATTTTCGTCGTTATGCCACAGCTGTTCGAGACATTTATGAGTCTGCAGAACAGTATACCGGTCTTCCTGGCAGGGGTGAAGAAGGGAGCGGAAGACTTATTCGCCCAGAATCCGGAAATCCTGGATTATATCAATGGAATCCAGATTGACTGGAAATCCTTCTCCGAGGATGTGATCGGATTTCTCTCCTCAGGAGCCAGCACAGTGCTGAATTCAACGATCACAGCGGCGGTCTCCATAGTCAGCGGCGTGACCACATTTGGAATCGCCCTGGTATTCGCGATCTATATTCTGCTTCAGAAGGAGACGCTTTCGGCTCAGATGAAGAAGCTGATGCGGGCGTTTCTGCCGGACCGGGTCACGGAAAATATTTTGTCAGTTGCAGATCTGGCATACAATACATTTTCCCACTTCCTGACCGGTCAGTGCCTCGAGGCGGTGATTCTGGGAACCATGTTCTTCATCACGCTGTCCGTTCTGCGGCTGCCCTATGCGCTGTTAGTCGGAGTGCTGATCGCGTTTACCGCGCTGATTCCCATATTCGGAGCGTTTATCGGCTGCGTGATCGGAGCGTTCCTGATGCTGATGGTGAAGCCGCTCGATGCACTTCTGTTTGTGGCGGTGTTCTTTATCCTTCAGCAGATTGAAGGAAATTTAATCTATCCCCATGTGGTGGGCAACTCGGTGGGACTTCCGTCCATCTGGGTCCTCGTTGCGGTTACCATCGGCGGCAGCGCTATGGGAATCGCCGGCATGCTGATCTTTATTCCGCTTTGTTCGGTTCTGTATTCTCTGCTCCGCGGAACGGTTTACGCGAGACTGGAAAAGAAAAATCAGGAGCAGAAAAAGAACCGTGGAAAGGCGCAGCCGCAGCCGGAGCCCGGACGTGCAAAATGATAAAGCAGCCGGAAGCAGAACGATAAAATCGGTCTGCTTCCGGCCGCTTTATCCGGCAGGCTTTTCATACACGGGCCAGGTTTTATTCCCCCTGATACATGTACTTGATCAGGCGGTCTGCGTCTTCCGGCTCATGGGCTACGAGTTCGATGCTATGTAACCATACCATTTCTTACGTCTGGATTATAACAACGTTTTTCCGGGATACATGGTGAAAAGATTCCGAAAATGCCGGTTAGCCGGTCACTTTTATGTATAATAAGAACAGAAAATACGCATTGGAAAGGAAAGAGTGATGAAAAGAATCCGCGCATACGGGATTATTCCGGGCGAAATGGAGCCGGGACCCCTTAATAAGATTACCGATGTTGCAGGCGTGACGGTGGGCCATGCCACCGTGAATACAGCGGAGCACAAGACGGGAGTCACGGTGATTCTGCCGTGTGAAGACAACCCTTATAAAAACAAGCTGACAGCCGCCGCCTACATCCACAACGGCTTCGGAAAGAGCCAGGGGCTGGTTCAGATGGAAGAACTAGGTACGTTAGAGACATTTATCGCATTGACCAATACGCTCAATGTGGGCAAGGTGCATGACGCGGTGGTCGACATGATGTCGGAGCAGTGTGAGCGGGAGGGAATCCAGGTAACCACCATCAATCCAGTGGTGGGAGAGTGCAACGATTCCGGCTTAAATCTGATAAAAGAGCGGATCATCGGTTTAGAGGAGGTTCGGACGGCGGTCCGGGAGGCGAAACGGGATTTTGAAGAGGGCGCTGTCGGTGCCGGAACGGGAACCGTCTGCTTCGGCTTAAAGGGCGGTATCGGTTCCGCATCCAGGCAGTTTCCGCTCGGAGGAAAGACGTATACGGTTGGTGCGTTGGTGCAGTCGAATTTTGGCAGCACGAAGAATTTAATGATCTGCGGGGCGATGGTGGGAAGAGAACTGGAGAAGAAGACGAAGCCGGCTTTGCTGGACCGGGGATCCATCATGACTGTAATTGCGACAGATTTGCCGCTCTCCGACCGGCAGTTAAAGCGGGTGATTAAGAGAGCCGGAGTAGGGCTCAGCCGGATCGGATCCTTCATGGGACACGGGAGCGGCGACATAATGATCGGTTTTACGACGGCAAACCGGATTTCGGAAGAGAGGGAACCGGAGATCCTGACCATCCGGATTTTAAAAGAAAGCCTCCTGGACACGGCCTTTACGGCCGCGGCGGAAGCTGTGGAAGAAGCAGTATTAAATTCACTGGCCATGGCGTCGACAACAGTCGGCTATCAGGGGGAGATACGATACTCCCTGACGGACTTATGGCTGTCAGGACTCAGCACCGCGGATCTGGCAGCGGCAGATTCGATAAATTAATCGAAATCAACGTGGTAGTTCTTGTCCGCTATATGGATATCGATGCTGCTTAAGTTAAAGTTGTCCTCAAAAATCTGAAGTCTGTATTCAAAAAATGTATCATCCGTCTTCTTAGAGAAAAAGACGTAGGCACCCGGTTCCCTGTTTTCGATCTCGTCGCAGATTTCATTGTAAATTTCTTCTCCGTTGGCAGGGAACGGGCAGCCGGAGTTTTTGATCGTATCTTCGATGGTTCTGTATAATTCTTCCATAATAAAAATCCTCTCAATATTTATATTCTTGAATTTATGCTCTTGAATTTATGTTCTTGGCCCGCGCCTGCCTGATGTCGTCCAGAAGCAGTGCGGAAATGCGCAGATTGCCGCGGCCGCATCCGATGTCGATATCCGGCTTGTTGGCCCCGTGAAAGTCGGAGCCGCCGGTGGGGAACAGACCGTATTTGACGGCCAGTTTCTTGAGCTTTCCGCTTTCGTACTGATTGTTGGACGAGTGGTAGACTTCCAGGCCGGCCAGTCCGTCTTCTTTTAACGAAGCGACCAGTGCTTCCAGCCTTGCATCGCCGAGATGGTACTGGTATGGATGGGCGAGGACCGGAGACGCTCCGCAGTCGGTCAGGATCCTGAGCGCGTAGGAGGGCTCGATGGTCTCTTTCTTTGGACACCAGCGGCCGCCGTATTTTAAATACTTTTTAAATGCCTGGTCCATGGAGGAGACATATCCTTTTTCCATCAGGACGCGGGCAAAATGGGCCCTCGTGATGACCGTATCGGGATTGCCGGCGGTAAGCTCTTCCCTGGTCAGTACCATGCCGTTCTCCGAAAAACGGCGGATCATCTCGTCATTGCGTTTTTCACGGAGTATGAGGAGACGGTCGGTTTCCCGGAGAAACGCGGGATCATCCGGATTTACATACAGTCCCAGAACGTGGATCTCTTCGCCCTCATAGTGGCAGGAGAGCTCGATGCCGGGAATGATTTCGATGGGAAGGCCTAGGGCGGCCTCCATAGCTTGTGGGATGCCGGCAATGGTGTCGTGGTCGGTCAGAGCGATGGCGGTAAGCCCTTTTTCCACGGCCAGAGCGACGACGGCGGCCGGGGATAGCGTGCCATCCGAGGCATTAGAATGAACGTGCAGATCGATGAGTTCCATGAGTTACCTCCAATTTGAAATACTTTAGTAATACTATAGTAACATGTTTTTTACGTTCTGTAAAATGTTGAAAAACGACGAAAAATAATTAAGAAAATTCATAAATTTGTAATAGCATTTCCCACAAAGTATGGTATACTACTCAATGTAATATACACTATCATGTGAAAAGGTGAAATAGATGAGTCAGACAGGCAACAGACAGAGTGGAACATCAAGATCTTATTCCTCTCAGGGAACACGGAAGACAGGAACGGGAGCTTCCAGAAAGACAAGCCAGGGAAGCAGGGGCCAGTCCTCAAGATATAAGAGTTCCTACCAGCCGCGGGGCGGTTCGGGAAGGGGGTCAAAGCGGAAGAAGCGTCCGCAGTATGATATCACGAAGATTCTGCTGGGGATCATTATCGCGGTGGTTGCCGTGATCGTGATTATGGCGGCAGTGAAGTTCGTAGGAAGCAGGCCTGCCGAGGTGGAGACGGGCGAGACGACGAGCCAGCCGGAGCCGGAGCTTAAGAAGGAGGTTTCCGTAGACGGGATCTCCATCACCGGAATGTCCAGAGAACAGGCGAAAAAGGCGATTCTGGACAAGTATGAGTGGGGCATGAAGATTACGTATAAGGATGATACGTATGAGGTCGCCGATTTGCTGGAGACGAAGGTGGATACCCTTTTAGGCGATATCTATACGGGCGAACCGAAGGAAAGCTATACCCTGGATATGAACGGACTGGACGAAGCGGCCGCGGAAGAGGCCAAAAAGGCCGCCGCCAAGTGGGACGTGAAGGCCAAGAACGGTTCCGTATCCGGTTTTGACAAGGAAGCAGGGAAGTTTATCTACTCGGGAGAGCAGAATGGTCTGGTGATCGACCAGGAGAAGCTGGTTTCCGATATTCTGGCTCAGTTAAAGGATAAAAATTTCAGCGCTGTGATTGAAGCTACCGGCAAGGAGACGGCTCCAGAGATCACGGAGGCACAGGCCAAGGAGTTGTATCAGGTGATTGGAACCTATACCACCACAACCACGGCTAACAAGGACAGAAACAAGAATATCGAACTGGCTGCCGAAGCGCTTAACGGCCTGATCTTACAGCCAGGCGAGGAGTTTTCTTTCAATAAGGCCACGGGAGAGCGTTCCGAGGCCAAGGGGTATCGGCCGGCCGGTGCCTATGTAAACGGCGAATTGGTGGAAGAGCCGGGCGGCGGCGTATGCCAGGTTTCCTCCACGCTCTACAACGCAGTCATTTTCTCCGGTCTTACGACGACAGAGCGCCATGCGCACAGCTATGAGCCCTCTTATGTAACGCCGGGCGAGGACGCTATGGTAAGCTTTGGCGGACCCGATATGAAATTTATCAACACCTCTTCGACGGCAATTGCCCTCAGAGCCAGCTTTGCAGACAGGAAGCTGAAGATTTCCGTTGTAGGAATCCCGATTCTGGAAAAGGGAGTTACACTTTCCATGACCTCCAAGAAGACAGCGGAACTGGATGCTCCGGCGCCGGTTTACGAAGAGGATCAGACCCTTCAGCCGGGAGAAGAGAAGATTGTCAAGGCAGAGACAAAGGGAAGCCGCTGGGTGACGAATATGGTGACGAAAAAGGACGGCGTTGTGGTAAGCGACGAGTTCTTCCACAACAGCACATACCGCGGCAAGCCCGCAACAATCAAGCGCAACACATCAGGCGTGGTAGTCCCTGCCACGGATGAGTCTTCTTCAGGAGGCAGCACCATCGCCACCTCGGAGGGAGAGACATCACCTTCCGGAGGAACGGATACTCCGGCGCCGACAGCGCCGACCCAGCCGACTACGGCCCAGCCCGATACGGTACCCGGACAAGGGCCGGGAGAGCAGCCGACATCGGCACCACAGCCAACCACGACCCAGGCGGTACAGCCGGAGGGGCCGGGCGGAAACAGCTCGGGACAGAACGTAGTTCCTCCGAGTCCGCTGAGTTAAAGGACGATTTATGGACCGGATAAAATTTTTATCCGGTCCTTTTACTGGCCTAAAAACGACAGGCAGCCGCCTGCAGCGGGCAGTTCCCGGTGTTTCGCGGAATTGTTCCTAAAATAGTACGTAATTTTCCATTTTTCTTATTTGCAATTTGTTAAATAATTGTTATAATAGTAAACAGGTCACTATCCCTTCGGGGAACCAAACTATACAATATTCACATTTGTAGGAGGAAATCAAAAATGGCAAGAAAAATGAAAACCATGGATGGTAACCACGCAGCAGCACATGCATCGTATGCATTTACTGATGTAGCGGCTATCTATCCGATTACCCCATCCTCACCTATGGCGGAAGCTTCAGATGAATGGGCAACCGACGGAAGAACCAATATCTTCGGTCATACAGTACAGATTACAGAGATGCAGTCTGAGGCAGGTGCAGCAGGTGCTGTTCACGGATCCTTATCTGCAGGTGCGCTGACCACCACCTACACAGCATCCCAGGGTCTGTTATTAATGATCCCGAACCTTTATAAAATCGCAGGCGAGCAGTTACCGGGTGTATTCAACGTTTCCGCACGTGCAGTTGCGAGCCATGCTTTATCAATCTTTGGTGACCACTCCGACGTATACGCATGCCGTCAGACCGGCTGCGCAATGTTATGCGAATCCAGCGTTCAGGAAGTTATGGATTTAACTCCTGTTGCACATATGGCAGCTCTTGAAGGAAAAGTTCCGTTCATCAACTTCTTTGACGGTTTCCGTACATCTCATGAGATCCAGAAGGTGGAGACCTGGGATTACGAAGATTTAAAAGAGATGGTTGACATGGACGCAGTGGACGAGTTCCGTCGTCATGCATTAAATCCAAACCATCCTTGCCAGAGAGGTTCTGCTCAGAACCCGGATATCTTCTTCCAGGCAAGAGAAGCATGTAATCCATATTACGAAGCATTACCGGCTATCGTTCAGAAATACATGGACAAGGTCAATGCTAAGATCGGTACCGATTATAAGCTGTTCAACTACTACGGCGCTCCGGATGCAGAGCACGTAATCGTATCCATGGGTTCCGTAAACGATACAATCGAAGAGACCATCGACTACATGGTAGCACGGGGACAGAAGGTTGGTGTTGTGAAGGTTCGTCTTTACAGACCATTCTGCGCAGACGCTCTTGTTGAAGCAATCCCGGATACCGTTAAGACGATCTCCGTATTAGACAGAACAAAAGAGCCAGGATCCCTTGGCGAGCCGTTATACTTAGACGTAGTGGCAGCTTTAAGAGGAACCAAGTTCGATCAGGTTAAGATATTAACCGGACGTTACGGCTTAGGCTCCAAGGATACAACACCGGCTCAGATCGTTGCTGTATTCGATAACGAGACAAAGACACCTTTCACCATCGGCATCATTGATGATGTTACTCATTTATCTCTTGAGACAGGTGCTCCGCTGGTTACTACTCCGGAAGGAACAACCAACTGTAAGTTCTGGGGTCTTGGCGCCGACGGTACGGTAGGTGCTAACAAGAACTCCATCAAGATCATCGGTGACAACACGGATATGTACGCGCAGGCTTACTTCGATTATGACTCCAAGAAGTCTGGCGGTGTTACCATGTCCCATTTGCGTTTCGGACATAAGCCGATTAAATCTACCTATTTAATCCATAAGGCAAACTTCGTAGCATGCCACAATCCGTCCTATGTACGTAAGTACAACATGGTTCAGGAATTAGTGGACGGCGGTACATTCTTACTGAACTGCCCATGGGATGCAGAAGGCCTTGAGAAGCATTTACCTGGACAGGTTAAGAAGTTCATCGCTGATCACAACATCAACCTCTATACCATCGACGGTGTTAAGATCGGTATCGAAACCGGCATGGGCCCGACACGTATCAACACAATCTTACAGTCCGCATTCTTCGAGCTGACAGGAATCATTCCTGCTGAGAAGGCAAATGAACTGATGAAGGCAGCTGCAAAGGCTACCTACGGACGTAAGGGCGAAGATGTTGTTATGAAGAACTGGGCAGCGATCGATGCAGGCGCTAAGGGCGTTGTTAAGGTAGAGGTTCCGGAGAGCTGGAAGTCCTGCGGAGACGAAGGTCTTGACATGACTCACGCAACCACCGGCCGCAAGGACGTTGTAGACTTCGTTAACAACATCCAGGCTAAGGTCAGCGCTCAGGAGGGCGATTCCTTACCAGTATCCGCATTTACAGAGTATGTAGACGGTTCCACACCATCCGGTTCTTCCGCGTATGAGAAACGTGGTATCGCTGTTAATATTCCTAACTGGAATCCAGACAACTGTATCCAGTGTAACTTCTGTGCATACGTTTGTCCTCATGCAGTAATCCGTCCGGCTGCCATGACAGCTGAAGAGGCTGCACAGGCTCCAGAAGGAACAAAGATGCTTGATATGACAGGCATGCCTGGCTACAAGTTCTCCATGACAGTATCCGCTCTTGACTGTACCGGATGCGGCTCCTGTGCGAACGTATGTCCTGGCAAGAAGGGCGAGAAGGCTCTTACCATGGTCAACATGGAAGCAAACTACGCAGAATCTCAGAAGGTATATGACTTCGGTCAGACTCTTCCGATCAAGCAGGAAGTTATCGACAAATTCAAACCTACCACTGTTAAGGGAAGCCAGTTCAAACAGCCATTACTTGAATTCTCAGGCGCATGTGCGGGCTGTGGCGAGACTCCTTACGCAAAATTAATTACCCAGTTATTCGGTGACAGAATGTACATCGCCAACGCAACCGGATGTTCTTCTATCTGGGGCAACTCTTCACCGTCCACACCTTACACAGTAAACGAAAAGGGACAGGGTCCTGCATGGTCCAACTCCTTATTTGAAGATAACGCTGAGTTCGGTTACGGTATGTTATTAGCTCAGAACGCGATCAGAGACGGCTTAAAGGCAAAAGTTGAGTCCGTTATGAACTCTGAAGCAGCTTCTGAGGAAGTGAAAGCAGCATGCAAGGAATACTTAGATACCTTTACATGCGGCGCAACCAACGGTGCTGCAACCGATAAGTTAGTTGCTGCATTAGAAGGCTGTGACTGTGAGACCTGCAAAGCCATCGTGAAAGACAAAGATTTCTTAGGAAAGAAATCCCAGTGGGTATTCGGTGGTGACGGCTGGGCTTACGATATCGGATTCGGCGGTGTTGATCACGTTCTTGCAAGCGGCAAGGATATCAACATCATGGTATACGATACAGAAGTTTACTCCAACACAGGCGGACAGGCTTCCAAGGCTACCAAGACAGGCGCTGTTGCACAGTTCGCTGCCGGCGGTAAGGAAGTTAAGAAGAAAGACCTTGCAAGCATCGCAATGAGCTATGGCTATGTATACGTAGCACAGATCTCCATGGGTGCTGACTATGCACAGACCGTTAAGGCCATTGCAGAGGCAGAGGCTTATCCGGGCCCGTCCTTAATCATTGCTTACGCTCCATGTATCAACCATGGTATCAAGAAGGGCATGAGCAAGGCTCAGACAGAAGAGAAACTGGCTGTTGAGTGTGGATACTGGAATAACTTCCGTTTCAACCCGGCTGCTGAGAAGAAATTCTCTCTGGACAGCAAGGCTCCGACAGGAGATTATCAGGAATTCTTAAAGGGCGAGGTTCGTTACGCTTCCTTAGCTATGAAGAATCCTGAGAGAGCAGCTGATCTGTTCGCTAAGAACGAGGCAGATGCGAAGGAAAGATATGATTATCTGACAAAGCTTGTTACACTGTATGGTGATAAATAAGATTTGAAGGACTGCGCCCGGGCGGTATGCCCGGGCGTTTTTTTTGACACGAAAGAAGTCCTATATTTTGGGCGGATCCGGCGGATATTTTGTGTAATGTGATAAATTTCACGAAAATGGAAAAATACGGGGTAAAATGGAAAAATTTCGCTTGCAAATTCTTCGCACTGCGTGTAAATTATGTTGATGTAGCATCATGCTTTTGTGGTGCGGTGAACAGAAAATCTGAATAAACAAGTGAGGACAGAAAACGATGGCAAAGAAGCAGACAAAGGATATGACAACCGGCTCGCCGATGAAGCTTATATTGAGCTTTTTGATTCCCATGCTGTTCGGTCTGCTGTTTCAGCAGCTGTATAATATGGTTGATACCATTATCGTTGGAAAGTATCTGGGCGTGAATGCGCTGGCGGCGGTGGGATCCACCGGCTCGATCAATTTTATGATTATCGGGTTCTGCGTCGGTGTATGCAGCGGCTTTGCGATTCCGGTGGCACAGAAGTTCGGAGAGAAGAACGAGGTCGCGCTCCGGCGGTTTGTCGCCAATGGAGGCTGGCTGGCTTTGATCTTTGCGGTCGTGATGACAGCCGTGGTCTGTGTGCTGTGCAGGAATATCCTTATCTGGATGAATACGCCGGCGGACATTATCGATGGGGCATACTCTTACATTTTTATTATATTTTTGGGAATACCGGCTACATACCTTTATAATATTCTGTCCGGAATTATCCGGTCTCTGGGGGACAGTACCACGCCGCTTATTTTTCTGCTGATGTCCTCTATTATGAATATTTTCCTGGATTTCTTTACGATTCTCGTCCTGCATATGGGCGTGGCGGGAGCCGCATGGGCGACGGTGATATCTCAGGGCGTCTCCGGCGTTCTCTGCCTGCTCTACATGAGAAAGAAGTTTACGATTTTAAAAATGCAGGGGGACGAGTGGAAGCCGGATAAGAATGCCATGATGACGCTGTGCGGCATGGGAATTCCCATGGGACTTCAGTATTCCATTACGGCCATCGGAAGCGTTATCTTACAGACCGCGGTCAATTCCCTGGGTTCGGTGGCGGTTGCATCTGTCACGGCCGGAGGAAAGATCAGTATGTTTTTCTGCTGCCCCTTTGATGCCATGGGAGCCACCATGGCTACCTATGGAGGCCAGAATATCGGAGCCAGAAAGCTGGACCGTATCGACAAGGGGATCAAGTCCTGTATTATCATCGGTGCTGTCTATTCGGTGATTGCGCTGGCCGGGCTCTGGCTCTTCAGCGATGTGGTGGCTTTGCTGTTTGTGGATACGGGGGAAGTGGAGATTTTAGCGAATACGAAGCAGTTCCTGGTTGCCAACAGCCTGTTCTATTTCCCATTGGCCCTCGTCAATATCGTGAGATTCATGATTCAGGGGCTGGGTTATTCGAAATTTGCCATCATCGCGGGAGTCTGTGAGATGGCGGCGCGGTCCTTTGTCGGATTCTGTCTCGTTCCGGTGTTTGGATACGCAGCTGTATGCTTTGCCAATCCCATCGCCTGGGTGGCGGCGGATCTGTTTCTGCTTCCGGCCTATCGCCATGTGATGGGGCGTCTGCGCAGGCTTATGGGCAGAAATAATCAAAATGGGGACGCAGTTACGGCCTCTTAGAAAATATTTTACATAATTTAAGATAAATTTGCTCCGGTACAGGCACTGGGAAGATAAGGTGGAATAAACTTAAAGTATAATAAACATAAAAGAGGGGCAATATGGACACTTTATCTTATATGCAGAATGATGAAGATACACCCGTGATTCCGCTGCCAAACCCAGGCGAGGGCGGACCGGTACCGGATGGAGAAGACGAGAGAAATTTCCCGGTAGCTCCGCTGCCGAATCCAGGCGAAGGCGGGCCGATTCCTGATTTTGACGAGAGCCAGACTCCGGTGATTCCGCTGCCAAACCCCGGAGAGGGCGGACCGATTCCAACGTTTCCCGAGAGACCGAACAATGGCATCTGGGGTTCGATCATCACCGTTTTCCCGAGACCGATCATTCCCTGTTACTTCTGCAATACCACTCAGTACGGCGTCGTACGGTTCTTAAATGCCGCCGCCGGATATAATCCATTCATAATTTACATCAACAATCAGATGGTGGTAAACGGTCTGGACAACGCGGAGGTCAGCCAGTACGGCCGCGTATCCGCCGGCATGCAGACCGTCACCGTATCGGGACAGAACGGCTACGTCTACATCCAGAAGCAGATCAACGTTCCGTTAAACGGTGCAGTTACCGTAGCCATCATCAATACGAATACCGGCCTGGATTTAATGGAGATCACGGATATGAACTGCAACGGCGGAGTGAATACAGGATGCTTCCGTGTATGCAACTTATCCAATACGAACCGCAGCGTCAACGTCACCCTGAACGGCGGCGCGGTTACCTTCCGCAATGTGAATTACCGCGAGGTGACCAGCTTCCGATATCTGCCGGCCGGATACTATACGGTTTCCGTCTCCAACAGCTCGGCGTTTGCGGGAAGCCCGCTTCTGACCTCCAATATCTATATCAGAGGAAATGTCTCCTATACACTCTATGTGTTTAACTGGAACAATTCTCAGGATGCGATCCGGATTCTGATTGTGGAAGACAGACGAAATTAATGGATGACTCCTGTTACTGTTTTTTTTGCACCTCCGGTTGACAAACCGGGGGTGTTCGTGTATACTGAGTGTATTAGATGTATTAATACAGTATAGGAGGTGCCATATGATTCTGCTGGATTACAAAGACCGCAGGCCGATTTACGAGCAGGTCGTGGAAAAGCTGCAGGACCTGATGATATGCGGTGTTCTGGAACAGGACAGCCAGCTTCCGTCGGTCAGGAGTCTGGCCACGGATTTGTCCATTAATCCCAACACGATACAGCGGGCTTACGCGGAACTGGAACGACGCGGCTTTATTTACTCCGTAAAGGGGCGGGGAAGCTTCGTATCGGATACGAGTTCCATCAGGGCTCTAAAGGTGAGCGAGCTGCGGAAAGAGCTGGGCGGCTGGCTCTGTGAGGCGAGGAACGCAGGGGTGACGGAAGATAAGGTTCACTGCTGGGTTGCTGAGGACTGGAAGGGACAAAAATCTATGGTAAGGGAGGAAGAGCAGCGTGATAAAAGCGGAGAATCTGACGAAACGGTTTGATGATATGATTGCCGTGGATCATATTAATGCAGAGATTAAGGACGCCTCCGTGTTCGGTTTAATCGGGACGAACGGGGCGGGGAAGAGCACATTTTTAAGGATGATGAGCGGCGTTTTAAAACCCGATGAGGGAAGCGTCACGATCGATGGGAAGAATGTATTTGAGAGGGAGGACGTCAAGCAGCGGTTCTTCTACATATCGGATGAACAGTATTTTTTCAGCAATGCGACTCCGCTGGAGATGATGGAGTTCTACAGCCGTGTCTATCCGAAGTTTGATAAGACCAGATTTCACAAGCTGCTGTCTGGTTTCGAATTAAACGGCAGGAGAAAGGTCAATACATTTTCCAAGGGTATGAAGAAGCAGCTGTCTGTGATCTGCGGAATCTGTGCGAATACGGATTACTTATTCTGTGACGAGACGTTTGACGGCCTGGACCCTGTGATGAGGCAGGCGGTGAAGAGCATATTTGCAGGCGACATATCGGAGCGGAATCTGACTCCTATTATTGCTTCCCATAATCTGCGGGAGCTGGAGGATATTTGTGACCATGTGGGACTTCTTCACAAGGGAGGAATCCTGCTGTCCAGGGATTTGGATGATATGAAACTCAATATTCATAAGATTCAGTGCGTATTGAGAGAGGGAATGGACGCGGATGATTTAGTGGCATTCGACCGGCTTAAGACGGAGCGGAGAGGAAAGCTTATAACCATCACCGTGAGGGGAAGCCGGGAAGAGGCAGAAGCTTTGATGGAGTCCTATAGTCCGGTATTTTATGAGATTATTCCATTGTCCCTGGAAGAGATATTTATCAGTGAGACGGAGGTGGCAGGATATGACATCAAAAAACTTATTCTTTAATCTGATGAAAGAGGACTTGAAGCGGCGCCTCTGGGCGGTGGCGCTCACCTTCTTAACCTTCTTCTTTGCGATGCCGGTGGCTACGGCTTTGAGTCTCAGCGGCAGCAGAAACATGGAGGAAACGTACTACGGCCTGATGTATGGCGCCCGGTCGATCCTCGGCTTTCAAAATGGATTCATAGCAGTGATTATCGTGCTGCTGTCACTGATTCTGGGCGTGACCAGTTTTTCCTGGCTGCATTCCAGAAAAAAAGTGGATTTCTACCACTCGCTTCCGGTAAAGCGTGAAAAGCTGTTTTTTGTGAATTATCTGGACGGAGTGCTGATCCTGTTTTCTACATATGCGGTCAATTTACTGCTGGGCATACTGGTTGCCCTGTTGAACGGAATCGTCCCCGGGGATATCGTTCCGGAGGCTTTGGGGGCGTTTGGCTTCCTTTTGCTTCACTTTATCATGCTGTATTCCGTGACCGTGCTGGCCATGGTGATGACCGGCAATATTTTGGTGGGAATCCTGGGAACCGGCGTGTTCCATCTGTATTTTCCGGCGCTGCTCCTGCTTCTGGATGCGCTGTATCAGGAATTCTTTAAGACCAGCTATAACGGCGGAAGCAGTATCACATACAGGCTGCTCGATAAATGCTCTGCGCTGACGCTGTATATCAGCAACTATTCGGCATTTATGGATGGGGCGAAGAGCGGAAGCCTTGTATTAAGGATCTGCGCGGTGATTCTCGTTATCGCGGCGATAACGGCGGCAGCGGTTCTGCTTTACCGTGTGAGAGGTTCGGAGGCGGCCGGAAAGGCGATGGCGTTTAAGGTAAGCCAGCCAATCATCCGCATTCCGATTGTAATCCTCTCCGCACTCTGCGGCGGACTGTTCTTCTGGTATCTGCATGACAGTATCGGATGGGCGGTGTTTGGACTGATCTGCGGCCTGCTGCTGTCGCACTGTATAATCGAAATCATTTACCACTTTGATTTCAGGAAGCTGTTCTCCAGCAGGATTTCCATGGCGGTGTGCGCACTTGCCGCGGCGCTGATATTCTGTGGGTTCCGCTTTGACTTATTTGGCTACGACAAGTACATTCCGAAGCAGTCGGATCTGGAATCCGTGGCAGTCTCCCTGACGAATATGGAATACTGGGTGGACTACGGAAGTGCGAAAATGGACGATGAAGATGAGTATTACTGGGATTACGAGTCTTCCGACACATACATCTTCTCCCGTATGCAGCTCTCCGATATGGACACGGCGCTGGATCTCGTCTCAGAGGCGGTCAGCCAGGTGGAAAAAGAGAAAAAGCGTCAGTATCAGTGGGATTCTGAGGATAGAGATCATTACGTCAGTTTCTCGGTGAAGTTTAAACTGAAGAATGGCAGAGAAGTGTACCGTTCCTATGCTGTTTACGGTGATGAGGAGTACGATCTCATCAGGAAGATCTATGACAGCCAGGATTACCGCATGGCGGCTTATCCGGTGCTGGAACAGACTCCGGAGAATACCGGAAAGATCAAGGTAGTACAGAACAGCTGGACCAGAGATGTGACACGGGGCAGCAGTAAAGAGGGAATGGATTACGTCGATCTGATACTCCGCACCTATCAGGAGGAGATGGCGGGCCTGACTTCAGACGTGATGGAGCAGCAGAATCCGATCGCCCAGATTCAGTTTATGACTGATATACAGGTGCAGGCGGAAAAATCAAAGGAAAAGAACGGTTATTCCTGGAGATACAACAATGTGATGGACAGAGGCTACTACCCGGTATACCCGTCCTTTCAGAAGACCATTGGACTGCTGGAGGACTGCGGCATCAGGCTGACTACTGTGACCGATGCGGGCGAGGTGATAAGAGCCGATATTGATCTCTATCAGCTGGCGAAGAAGGACGACTCGAGATACTACGATAAGGATATTACTTCTCAGCTTACGGTTACGGATAAAGAAGAAGTGGCAGCTCTGATGGAGACGGCTAGGCTGGAGGATTATTCGAATATGAACCCGTTCAGTGAATGGGATGACCGGATCACATTTGAAGCGGTGGTGAAGGGCAGCAGCGGGCAGATCAGCCACGATTACAGCATCCGCAAAGCAGATATGCCGGAATTCTTAAAGAAGGAGTCGGAGCGTTTTAACAGAGAAGTGGAAACAGTCTCTGATTGACTTTTTCCTCCAATGACGATAAAATAGTAAGAGTGACAAGTCAAAGGAGGAACTACGTATGGCATTTTTGGAAGAATTGGGAAAGACCCTTACGGATACCGGTAAAGAAGTGGCCACAAAGGCAAAGGCACTTACGGAGACGATACAGTTAAAGACGCAGATCAGCACGGAGAAGACGAAGCTGGAGGAAGCCTATGCCGCCATCGGACGGATTTATTACGAATCCAACCGTGAGCCGGAAGAGGCCTATGCCAAGGTATACGATGCTGTTAAGGCCTGCAGGGAACGGATAGCAGCCCTGGAGATTGAACTGACCCAGAGCGAAGGCAGCCGGATCTGTGCAGTCTGCGGCGCAAAGGTTCCGAAGGATTCCTTATACTGCGGCAAATGCGGTGCTTCGATTAAGGAAGAAGCGGCGGAAAGCGAAGACGTGGATGCTGCTGCGGAAGAACAGGCGGCTTCTGAGGAAGAAGCAGAGCGCCCGGCAGGCGTTCCTGCTGCGGAAGAGGATGCATTTGTTCCGACGGAAGAGTATTAAACATAATTAAAAAGAGTGAAGGTATCAGGAGTGCTGTGCGGGGGACCGTATGGCACTCTGTTTTTTGTTACGGTTTGCGGCCCCTTTGTCCGCTCCCGCCAGAACAGACCGGACGGCGGGAGCGGACAAAGGGGCCGCGAACCGTAACCTGTTTTTTACATTTTTCCTAAATTTTGCAAACAGGTATGTAAATTTCAAGTAAAGTGTGGTAGACTAAATCCGATTCTAAAGAAATGAAGTACGATGAGGTACAAAGGAGATCCGCCATGAAGGCATATGGGAAACGGCTGGGGAAGATTGTGATTCTGGCAGCTGTTTTAAATTTTTTGATCGAGTTTATCAGCAGGAAGTCGTTTGCAGTGCTTTTGGCCTATGTGTTGGAAAGTCCGTTGGTCTTCCTTTTGAATACATGCATTATCGCCCTGCCGTTTACGGTGCTGTTTCTTACGAGGCGCAGGGTGTTTGGGGCAATCGTGCTGTCGATTGTCTGGCTGGGAATGGGAGTCGTGAACGGAATACTCCTGATTTTTCGGACGACTCCGTTTACGGCGGCGGATTTCAGGCTGATCAAGTACGCGGCCAATATTGCGACCACGTATTTCACCTGGATGCAGCTGGTTATGATAGCGGCGGCCCTGGTGGTGGTGACGGTATTCTGCGTGTTTGTGTGGCGGATTGCACCGGTCAGCCGGGAAAAGGTCAATTACGTCAAGGGCACGGCGGTTGTGGGGATCAGCGCGGCGGTGGTTCTGGGACTGACGACAGCTGCCATGAACACCGGGCTGGTGGCGGTGCGTTTCGGCAATATCGGAGCGGCGTTTCAGGCATACGGGTTCCCCTACTGCTTTGCCAATTCCATGTTCAACACGGGAATCTCCAAGCCGGAGGACTATGGTACGGAGACGATCGAGGTGATTAAGGCGGAGGAGCTGGTTCCGGAAAATACATATGCGGTCTCGGCCAGTACGAAGCCGAATGTCATTATGATCCAGCTGGAGTCCTTTTTCGACCCGCTTCTGTGGAAGAAGAATCCGGTGACGGGCAATCTTAAATCCGGTACGGGGGAGGACTACGATCCTATCCCATTTTTTCACCGTCTTCAGAAGAGCTATCCACACGGATATTTAAATGTGCCATCCGTTGGGGCGGGCACAGCCAATACGGAATTTGAAGCCATCACCGGGATGAATCTGGATTTCTTCGGACCGGGAGAGTATCCCTATAAAACCGTGCTGAAGAAGACCTCCTGTGAGAGCGTAGCCTTCGATTTAAAAAATCTCGGATATACGGCTCATGCCATCCATAACAATGAGGCGACATTCTATGACAGGAACAATGTGTTTGCCCAGATCGGATTTGATACGTTTACGCCCATTGAGTACATGAACAATATCGAGAGAAATCCGGCCGGTTGGTGTAAGGATAAGATCCTGGTCAAGGAGATCATTAAGACGCTGGATTCCACAGAAGGACCGGACTTTATCTATACCATATCGGTTCAGGGTCACGGAAAGTATCCAGATTTTGAGTATTACTGTGAGCAGATTAATGAGATGGATGATTTTATCCGTTCTCTTGTCAATACGCTCCGCACGCGGGAGGAACCGATCGTGCTTGTCATGTATGGTGACCATCTTCCCAGTTTCGAATGGACGGAAGATGAGATGATCAACAAATCCCTGTACCAGACGGAGTATGTGGTCTGGAACAACATGAATCTTCCGAAGAAGAAGGTGGATGTGGAGGCGTATCAGCTGGCCGCCCACGTGCTGGATATGCTGGGGATTCATGAGGGAACCATGATGCGGTTCCATCAGAACTATCTGGATGGCGGCATGGAGGATGAGGAGACGTATCTGGCCGATATGAAGGCGCTGGAATACGATATCCTGTACGGAGACAGGGAGGTGTATGGCAGGGAAAATCCCTACCAGACCACAGATTTACAGATGGGAATCGATCCCATCACCATTGATGATATTGTGTATAACGATTCCAATATTCTGGTGTACGGCGAGAATTTTACACCGTATTCCAAAATCTGCCTGGACGGAAAGGCGGTGGAGACCACATTCGTGTGGCCGGAACTGATCATTGCCAGGAATATTCCGGAGAAAAAAGTCACGGATGCTGATATTACGGTTTGGCAGATCGGAAGGGACAAGATTCCGCTGGGAGAGGGAGTCAGGGAAAAGGGGAAAGGATCATGAGCGACAACAGGGAATTGAAGGCAGTGTGCCGGGCATTTGAGAATAATGGAAATATACCCAGGGAGTATACCGGCTTTGGCAGAGATATATCACCGGGGTTTGAGTTAGAGAATCTCTGTGACAATGCGGTTTCGATTGCCGTGATTATGGATGATCTGGATATCCCGTTTATCCCGGCTTATAATCACTGGCTGATCTGGAACCTTCCGGCAATGGCCGTGATTCCGGAAAATATCCCCTGTGGAGCGGTTGTAAAAGAACTGGGAAATGCCGTGCAGGGGCGCGGGTATGGAAAAAACAGATACCGGGGACCGAAGCAGCCTGTTTTTGTAAGGAATACGCACAGATATGTTTTTCGGTTTTACGTCCTTGACTGCCTTCTTCCGCTGGAGGGAACTGCGGGAAAAAAGGAGCTTCTGAAGGCGATGGAAGGGCATGTGCTGCAAAAAGGAGAGCTGTGCGGGAAGTATAAGCGGGGGATGTAGGAGAGGAAACAGGCTGGAAATTGGTCGAAGATCAATCTGTTAAAAAAAGAATGCCTGAAGCAAACCCAGGGATCATACGTTGATCCGGTCTGCTTCAGGCATTCTTTTTATTGCGATTCCACTGATTACAAGGCATTCCGTATTTAAATTTTAATCAACTCGTATTCCTTATTTCCAAGACCGATTTTTACACCGTGTTCTACTGCGGTTTTCCAGTTGGTATCCGGGTGAACGTCTGTGAAGTGGTCGTGGTGCTCGCTGCCGTGCTTTTCCAGAATGCTTCCCGCAATAACCGGCTGGCTGTTGACGGCGTCCACACAAGCCATATCGAGGGCCACCGGATCGAAGGAGGCGAACATGCCGACATTGGGAATAATCGGGATATCGTTCTCGGAGTGGCAGTCACAGTTTGGCGAGACGTCTGTAACGAGGCTGATATGGAAGCAGGGACGGTCTTTCACGACTGCATACGTGTATTCCGCGATCTTGCAGTTTAAGATGTCGTTGGACTCATCACAGTCTGTCTCCACAGCATCCACCGGACAGACTCCGACACAGCGCCCGCAGCCGACACAGCGATTATGATCGATAGAGGCCTTTTTCTCCTGGAAGGAGATGGCTCCGTGCGCACAGTTTTTCTCGCAGGCGTGACAGCCGACACAGGTATCCTGCGCGACGTGGGGCTTCCCGGCGTTATGCATCTCCATCTTGCCGGCGCGGGAACCGCAGCCCATGCCGATGTTCTTTAAGGTGCCCCCGAAACCGGTGCTCTCATGGCCCTTGAAATGGGTCAGGGAGATGAAGATATCGGCATCCATGACGGCGCGTCCGATCTTTGCTTCCTTTATGTAGTCACCATCGATGGGCACCAGAGCCTCATCGGTGCCCTTTAAACCGTCGGCGATCAGAACGTGGCAGCCGGTAGAGAAGGGGGAAAAACCGTTCTCGTAAGCGGTGTCGAGGTGATCCAGAGCGTTCTTGCGGCTTCCGACATACAGCGTGTTGCAGTCGGTCAGAAACGGTTTTCCGCCGTTTTCACGAACCAGGTCTGCGACGACCTTTGCGTAGTTTGGACGGAGAAAAGATAAGTTGCCCAGTTCTCCAAAATGAATCTTGATTGCCGCGTATTTGTTCTGAAAATCAATCTCCTCCATGCCGGCAGTTTTAATAAGCCTCTTTAGCTTCTGCGGCAGATTTTCTGAAAATGTGGTGTGAAAATTCGTATAGTAAACCTTTGATTTATCCATGTGCACCTCCTGTGCGTGATTGATAAAAATTTCCATTTAGATATTATACTGTAAATGGGTGAGGAGTTCAAGATGTTTTCTTTGTTTCCGTAACTCCGCAGCAAAGGCCGGCGGAGGCTGAACTGTTACACTCCGCAGACAGGATATTGAATTATGGAAAATTTTGTGATAAACTAGGGAGAAAATATGACTTAACAACACAGGAGGAAGAATCATGAGCCAGAATAAGCGTTCCAGAGAGACAGTTTGTATTCAGGGTGGATGGCAGCCGAAGAGCGGAGAACCCAGAGTACTTCCGATCTATCAGAGTACTACATTTAAATATGATGACAGCGATAAGATGGGCAGACTGTTCGATCTGGAGGACGAGGGATATTTCTATACCCGCTTAGCCAATCCGACGAACGACGCGGTGGCATCGAAAATATGTGAACTGGAGGGCGGCGTGGCTGCGATGCTGACATCCTCAGGACAGGCAGCGTCATTTTTCTCTATTTTAAATATCTGCGGGGAGGGAGATCACGTGATCAGTTCTGCGGCAATCTATGGCGGAACGACCAATCTCTTTACCGTGACACTTAAGAAACTGGGAATTGATTCGACTCTGGTGGATCCGGATGCGACAGAGGAAGAGCTGGAGAAGGCATTTAAGCCGAATACGAAGGCGGTATTTGGTGAGACTATCGCCAATCCGGCCCTGGTGGTTCTGGATATTGAAAAGTTTGCGAGGGCAGCACACAGACACGGCGTGCCGCTGATTATTGACAATACGTTTGCAACTCCGATCAACTGCCGTCCGTTTGAGTGGGGCGCCGATATTGTGACCCATTCTACCACAAAGTACATGGACGGCCATGCAACCTGCGTGGGCGGCTGCATCGTGGACAGCGGCAATTTTGATTGGGAAGCGAATGCGGAGAAGTTCCCCGGACTGACCACTCCGGATGAATCTTATCACGGCATCGTTTATACACAGAAATTCGGAAAGATGGCCTATATTATGAAAGCGACGGCTCAGCTTATGCGTGATCTTGGCTCTATCCAGTCCCCGATGAACGCATTCCTTTTAAATCTTGGCCTGGAGACGCTGCATTTACGTGTGCCGCGCCACTGTGAGAACGCGCTGCGCGTGGCGGAATACTTAAAAACCCGCGATGACGTGGAGTGGGTAAACTATCCGGGATTAAAGGGGGACAAGTACTATGATCTGGCTCAGAAGTACATGCCGGACGGAACCTGCGGCGTAATTTCCTTTGGACTGAAGGGGGGACGCGACGCGGCCGTTACATTTATGGACCGCCTGAAGCTGGCCGCCATCGTGACTCATGTTGCGGATGCGCGTACTTCCGTGCTTCATCCGGCAAGCCATACCCACAGACAGCTGACCGATGAGCAGCTGGTGGAAGCGGGCGTGGATCCTTCTATGATCCGCTTCAGTGTTGGAATCGAGAACGTGGATGATATTATTGAAGATATCCGCCAGGCACTGGAATAGAGACAGGCGGCAGAAACGAAAAGAATAAGGTATCTGGTCGGTACAGAGGAACCCGGCAGGCATGATTTTTATGCCTGCCGGGTTCTTTTTGTGCGCCGGGAGCTCTAGTACAGCATTGCGTAATTAACAGTGAATGCTGTACTAGTTATCTCGCAAAAAAGCCCATATCTTCTCCGGAATCAAGTGACGTTATCCGGTGGGATTCCATGCTGTCCCTGTTTTTTGCCTTCCATTTCCGCGGTGAAGTGCCCGTTACCATCTGAAACTGGCGGTTAAAGCTGGAGAGTGTGGAAAACCCCACCATTTTGGATATCTCACTGACGGGTGTATTTGTATGTACCAGAAAGTAGCACGCCTGCCGGATCCTCAGATGATGGATATAGTCGAGCGGCGGCAAATGGATGATTTCCTCAAAGATCCTGCGAAAATGTGGCTCGCTCAGTCCGCAGAGTGCCGCCAGACCGGGCACGGTTATTTTCTGGCTGTAGAAGCTCCGGATGTGCAGAATAGCTGGATAGATACGCAGATTCTGCCTGGCCTCGCCGCTGATTTTCCGATCGGGACAGATGCGGAGATACTCTGTAATAAAGGCCATGAAAAGGCCTCTTAAGGCGTCCCGGTACCCGGTTTCATGGTGATAGAATTCCTCGAACATCCTGCATACAAAGAAAATCAGAGCGGGATGCTCCTGTTTCGAAAATAAATTGGAGAACTGCGGATCGTCAAAGAGAAGGCGGCTGTCTTTTGCGATTAAGTGAAAATCGCCGGTAGGAAACATAAGCTTGGGATCGAAAAGGATATACTCCCAGTGGCTGACCACGCGGCTGTCACTGCAGGAAATATGAATTGTATTTTCTGGAATGATGCAGATATCACCTTCAGAAAATGCAAGAGCCTTCTGCTCGACGTAGAATGTGCCATGACCGCTTAAACAGTATCCGATCTCCATGCAGTTGTGAAAATGCATGGAATCGGCATGATCGGGAAGAATCCACCGGTCTCCCAGGAAAGCAAAGGAAGGGAATTCCAATGGAAGATTATAATGGCGATATTGAAGATCAGTCGATGACGGTGATCGATTTTGCATAGTTTTCGCTCCTTCATGCAAAGAATTTTTATATTACATCCGCTATACTTCTCATATCAGTACAGACAATCCTTCCTGCAAAAATGAAAGGAATGATACCTGTAAAAGAAGGAAAGGAGGTTATATGACGGAAACTGGAATCGATGCTGTAAGGCGATGGATGGAGAGTCATCGCAATGACATTATAGAAGATATGAGAAGAATTGTAAATATCCGCAGTGTTTCAGAACCGGACTCCGATGTGCTTCCGTTTGGAAAGGGATGCCGGAAGGTATTGGATACCATGCTGGAACTGGCGGCCGGGAAAGGCTTTAAAACGGATTGCTTCAATTATTACGGCGGGAAAATATCGTTTGCTTCCGGCAGTGGGAAGGAAATTGGAATCTGGTCTCATTTGGATGTGGTGCCGGAGGGAAACGGCTGGACCTATCCGCCCTATGAAATGACTGTTGTGGATGATTTCCTCATAGGGAGAGGCGTTCAGGACAATAAATCATCGGCAGTGGGAATCCTCTATGTGCTGCTCTATCTGAAAGAATTCGTTTCCCTTAACTGTAATTACAGTCTCTATGTGGGATGCAGTGAGGAAAATACGATGGATGATGCCGCCTATATGATTGCTCATGTGCCAATGCCGGAGGTGTCTCTGGTGGCCGACTGCGGATTTCCGGTCTGCCATGGGGAAAAGGGGAATTTAAGTCTGGTGTTTGAGACACGGGAGCTTCTGCCCGAAACAATCATTTCCGTGGAAGGGGGCAGCAGTGCCAACTCGATCCCCGATCAGGCTCGTATCGTATATCGCTCCGGCGTAGTGACAAAAGAGCAGAAGGAGCGTCTCCGGTTATCTCCTGAAATAACGGTTATGGATGGGGAACATGGAACTGTAGTGGAAGCTTCCGGAAGAGCGGCCCACATCATCAGTCCGGAGCAGGGAAAAAGTGCGGTGACAAATCTGGCGAAAGAATTGATGGCCTGCGGCCTGAATGAGAGGAGTGCCGGAGAAAATCAATGGATAGAGTTTTTGCGTGACTGCGGACGCGACGGCTATGGGACAGGAATCGGCGCTGCGGTATCGGACACGGTATCCGGCTGTCTGGTGGGGGGAATTACCGGCCTGGCAGTCACTTACGGCAGTGAGAGAAGGCTTAAAATCACAGCAGACTACCGGTATCCTGTTTTGGACAGCCGGGGCGCCTGCTCCGACGGTTCGGAGACTCTGGAAAAAATGCGGGAGGCGGCCCGCCGTTACGGTCTAAAGCTGTGTGTCAGGAAGAATTCGGGAGCCATGTACTGCCCTGCTGATAATCCGGTGGTGCAGTGTCTGACAGACAGCTACCATAAATATTCTGGCTATGATAATCCGGCATACACGATGAGCGGCGGTACCTATGCAAGAAAACTGCCGGGAGGTCTGGGGTTTGGCATGGCGCTGCCGGGAAAGAAGGTATACCGTCCGGATCCGGCACGGCCGGTCGGTGACTTTCATCAGGCGGACGAGTCGATCTGTATCAGCCAGCTTTTGGAAGCCATGGCCATTTATACCATGTGCCTGATTGACTTAGACAGACATATATGACTGCCTGCAGCTGTGTATGTGGTTATATAAATAATTAAGACAGAAAATTGGAGGAAAGTATGACAAAGACAGAGCGCCTGATGAAGGCATTTGAGAATGAGAAAGCAGACCGGGTACCAGTGGGATTCTGGTTCCATCTGCCGGAAGATATGGAGTTGGATCAGGAGTGTGTGGATGCACATATTGATTATTTCCATCGATGTAATGTAGATATGGTGAAAATTATGTGCGATGGGTATTTTGATTATCCGAATTCCATAATTTCCCAGATAAAAGAGCCGGAAGACTGGTTTAAAATGATCCCCATGGGTCAGGATCATCCATTTATTACCGGTCAGGTGAAACGGGCGAAGGAGATTGTGAAGAGATTGGACGGAGAGGCGTGCGCTTTCTATAACGTATTCTGCCCCATGTCATATTTGCGGTTCGCGACATCCGATGAACTGCTGATGAATCATCTGCGGCAGAATCCGGAGGCAGTACTTTATGCCATGGACGTCATCGCCCAGGATGCGGCGCTTCTGTCCGAACTGCTGATCCGGGAAGCTGGCTGTACGGGAATTTATTACTGTGTACAGAATGCGGAGGAGTACCGTTTTACGGCGGAGGAGTACCGTAAGTACGTGAGACCGGGGGATTTAAAGGTCTTAGAGCACGCTAACCGGTTCAGTGATAGTAATATTCTGCACTGCTGTGGATGGGCCGGGGATAAAAACCGGGTGGAGGTGTGGCAGGATTATCCGGCAAAGGTGATCAACTGGGCCACCTTCATCGAAGACATGGACTTGACAGAGGGAAAGGCATTCTTCGGCGGCAGATGTGTGCTGGGCGGATTTGATAACAGGCCTCAGGGAGTGCTTTGCTCCGGGACGAAGGAGGAAGTGGAGGCGTATACCGCAGCACTTCTTGAAAAACACGGAACCAGAGGAGTGGTTATCGGCGCCGACTGTACACTTCCGAGAAATATTGATTTAAACAGGATTTCCTGGGTAGTCGAAGCAGTCGGGAAATATGGGAGAGGAGAATAGGTTATGAATTATGCGGCAAAGGATACCCGCTATGACACCATGGTTTACAATCGGTGCGGAGCGGGCGGATTAAAGCTTCCGGCCATGTCATTTGGCCTCTGGCATAATTTCGGATATGGCAGCACATACAGCAATGCCAGGGAAATGGTGCTGGGCGCATTCGATATGGGAATTACACATTTTGATCTGGCCAACAATTATGGGCCGCCGGAGGGATCCGCAGAGGAGACCTTTGGAAAGATTTTGCAGAGCGATCTGGGAAAATACCGGGATGAACTGATTATTTCCACAAAGGCAGGGTACTACATGTGGCCTGGTCCTTACGGAGACGGCGGTTCCAAAAAATATCTGACGGCTTCCTTAGACCAGAGCTTAAAACGCATGGGACTGGATTATGTGGATATCTACTACCATCACAGGCCCGACAAAGAGACGCCGTTGTGGGAGACAATGGATGCGCTGGCTGGGCTGGTGCACCAGGGGAAAGCACTTTACATAGGATTGTCGAACTACAACCGGGAAGAGCTTATGGAAGCAGTGGCAATTTTGAAGGAACTGAAGGTTCCGTGCACCATTCATCAGCATCACTATTCTATGGTGTACAGAGAAAATGAAAAACTGCTGCCTGTCATTGAGGCGTCGGGGATGGGGGCGATCGCATTCTGTCCTCTGGAACAAGGTATTCTGACCGGTAAATATTTAAACGGGATTCCAGGGGATTCCAGAGCGGCCGGACACAGTGTGTTCCTGTCTGAGAAGCAGATTACGCCTGAGACTTTGGAGATGACCTCGTCATTAAATGAAGTAGCTGCGGAGCGTGGGCAGTCTCTGGCTCAGATGGCTCTGGTATGGGCTCTGGAAGCGGGGAGGCTGAGCAGCGTGATCCTGGGGGCCAGCAGACTGGCACAGCTGGAGGAAAATGTGGCTGCACTGAAGAACAGGGAATTTACATCGGAAGAGAAAAGACGGATCGAAGAGATCCTCAAATAAAAAAAGGAGAGGTATATGATGATGAAAAAAAGATTACTGGCACTTGGCATGGCAGGCGTGATGGCATTCTCACTGGCAGGATGCGGATCGGGAAACGGCAGCGCAGGAACAGAGGGGGGCGCGAAGACGGAGAGCAAAACCGAGGCTGAGGCGGGGACTGAGAATGGGACCGCCGGGGGCGGCGGTGAAAAAGTAAAGCTGACATTCTATGACTGGAGTGACGAGCAGTCATACCTTGATCCTGCCGTGGCGGCGTATAATGCCCAGAGCGACGTGGCCGAGGTGGAGGTGGTTTATTTCCCGCCGACCGAGTACGCGGATAAGATACTGGCGTCCTTCTCCAGCGGGGTGGAGTTCGACGTTTTGGGTGTCAATGGAATTGCTCCCTACGGAGATTATCAGAATAAAAAGACAATTCAGGATATCACTTCTTACGTAGAGCAGTCCGGTCTGGATACCTCTGTATACGGACAGGTATTCGAGGAGTGCAATCAGGAGGGGATCTTCGGCCTTCCTTACCGTCAGGCGGTATGGCTGCTTTTTATCAATGAGGAACTGTTTGAGAAAGCCGGATTAGACGTTCCTACAGAGCAGCTTACCTGGAACGAGTACCGGGAGCTGGCAAAAAAATTGACGAAGGACAAAACGTACGGCGGCCTGGTTGGCATGGATAACTTTGTCTATATGCAGCAGATGGGCGGAAGTGTTATGGATGAGGACACCACAATTATCCGGGAAAATCTGGAACTCTGGAAAGCGCTCCACGAGGATGGAAGTCACGTACCGTTTGAGGAAAAACTGGAGATGGGGCAGAATGTGGGATCACTTTTCACCACAGCTCCGGCTGAGACTGTCGCCATGTTCCAGAATGGTACATGGGGTGTCGCTGCTTACAATCTAAAGTATGAGAGCGGTGAAATGCCATTCAAGTATAAAGTAATGCCAATGCCTATTCCGGAAGGCTCCAGGGACTATACGGCGCCGTGCTCCATGAATTTTCTCTCTGTATCAAAAACCAGCAAATATCCGGCCGAGGCTTACGATTTTATTCAGTGGATGTGCACCCATGACGGAGCTAAGATCATTGCAGAAAACAGTACGCTGACCGCGTACAATGATGACGAGATCAAGGATATTTACTTAAAGGCAGCGGAGCAGTCCGACGACACTCTTGCAAAAATTGTATTCTCGGAAAACAATGCCATCGATACAAAATACCATCCCAAGTATGCTGAGGTAGAGACGATTCTGAAGGAGGAGATGGAGCTGTATATGGTAGGTGAGCAGGATATCGATACCACGATGAAAAATTTTGAATCGAGAAGAGCTGATGTGATCAATTAAACGTGTGGGAGACGTGATGTCCGGCTGATAAGCCGGATATCCGTCTGCACGGGTTTACGCAGGAAGGAGTGGTACGATTGAAGAATCAGAAGAAAACAAAAATCAAAATTTCGAAAATGGCCAGGAGAGAGGAAATAGCCGGATACTTGTTTTTGCTGCCAAATATGATCGGTTTTTTCATATTTACACTGGTACCGGTCGTATGGGGACTGCTGCTGTCACTGACAAATTACGACGGATTCAGTGATGCGGCATTTGTAGGTCTTGCTAATTTTAAGAAGCTGTTTCGCGACGACTATTTTTATACATCGCTGCGAAATAATATTTATTATTCCATAGTCAGTGTGACACTCACACTATTATTTGGGCTGCTGCTGGCCGTGCTGCTTCAGCAGAAGCTAAAGGGAAGCGAAGTATTTAAGACAATCTTTTTCTTCCCGCAGCTGACGTCCAGCGTGGCCTTTGGCGTGATCTTTATGGCGCTGTTTCGCGGAGAAGGCCCGGTGAACAGTGTTCTCACCATACTGGGAATGGCAAATCCGCCGAAATGGCTGACTTCGACAGCATGGTCCATGACGACGATTACCATTGTCTCAATCATCAAAAATATGGGGTATTATATGGTTTTGTTTCTGTCGGGCTTACAGTCTGTCTCAGAAGAACTTTATGAGGCGGCTTCCCTTGACGGGGCAGGTCCATGGAAAAAGTTTAAAAGCATTACGCTGCCTCTTTTATCACCAACCACGTTTCTTTGTACTGTCATGTGCATCATCAATTCCTTCAAGGTATTCGACCTGGTAAATATTATGACAGACGGCGGTCCGGGACGTTCCTCCAATGTTCTGGTATACAGGATTTATCAGGAAGCTTTTCAGAACTACAAGTTTGGCTATGCCTCGGCCTATGCCGTAGTGTTATTTGTACTTGTATTTATTGTGACTATGATTCAGTTCCAGGGACAGAAAAAATGGGTAAATTATTAGAGAGGAGATTCCTATGAACAAGAGTACAGCAGAACGCATTACCGGTAAGGTATTATCTTACCTCGTATTCTTTTGTTTTGCGGCAGTGACAATCCTGCCATTTCTGTGGATGACCTCCACCGCGTTTAAATTCGAGCAGGACGTTTTCCGGTTTCCCATCGAGTGGATTCCTTCCTCGATCCGCTGGAAGAATTTTCAGGATGTATTTACGAAAATTCCGTATTTAAATTACTATTGGAATTCAATCAGGCTGTCGGTCATTATTACAGTACTGACACTGCTGACCAGCTCGCTGGCAGCCTATTCCTTTGCAAAACTCCGCTATCGCGGACGGGACCAGCTATTCCTTTTATATCTGGCCACACTTATGGTGCCGTGGCAGGTCATCATGATCCCTCAGTTTATGGTAATCTCGAAGCTGAAGCTGGCGGATACCCATCTGTCATTAATCCTGACCCAGAGCTTCACTCCATTTGGAGTATTCCTGCTCAGACAGGCATTTATGGGGATTTCGGAGGAGTACTCCCAGGCGGCAAAAATTGATGGCTGTACCCATCTGGAAATCTGTTTCAGGATCATCCTGCCTATGGTAAAACCGGGGCTTTCGGCACTGACCATATTCACATTTATGGGCTGCTGGAACGACTACCTGGCCCCACTGATTTTCCTTACCTCCAACAGCAAAAGAACGCTCCAGCTGGGACTGAAATACTTCCAGGCGGAACACAGTACTTCGTTTGCACTTTTAATGGCGGGCACCTTAATGGCGCTTATTCCGGTCCTGATCGTGTACGTGATGGCACAGAAGCAGATTATTAAAGGAATGGCTAATGCGGGCGGCATCAAAGGTTAGAGCGTACGCTGGGAAGATAGGGGGAATATCTGACATTTTTCTTCCGGACGCTGCACTTTTCCTGGCGCCATTTACTGGGACTTTTCTGGTAAGACTTGAGGAACGCGCGGTTAAAGGCGGAGAGAGACTGAAAACCGGATTCCAATGCGATATCCAGGATGCTCATTTCCGTGCTGTAGAGCAGTTCGCACGCCTTCTGGAGCTTTACCATTCGAATGTAATCCGCAGGACTCTGTGTCATTATCTGTTTAAAGATCCTGCCAAACTGGGCGACGCTTAAATGGCAGGCGCCGGCGAGCTGAGCGGTAGTTATAAAAGTGGCGTTATTGCTGCCAATGAGCTCCAGCGCCGGAAGAATCGGCGTCATATCCCGCAGTCTCTCGAAGGAATGAACGGTATTTTCCAGTCCGTTGATCCGGGATAGCTCTACCATCATGGCCAGAATCAGTCCGCGGACAGTATTATGATAGTAGGGACGCTTTCGGCGCAGTTCATCGAAGACAGATATGATCAACTGATACAGAACACGAAAACGCTCCATGGGAAATACACAGGAGCAGCCTTGATTTCTGTTATACCAGAGAAGATGCTCCGGTATACCATTTGGATAGAACGGCTTTAAAAGTTCCTCGGGACTGAAATAGAGATATTCGCAGTCTTCCCCTTCCTGCCCCTCCCGGTTTTGAGAGATATGGATGGTATAAGGCGGGATTACACTGATATCACCGGTGCAGAAGCGCTCATGACTGTCTTCTACATAAAGGTCCTTTCCGCCGGCGTGACAGATTCCGATTTCCACGCAGTTGTGGAAATGGAGGTAGGTCAGGGGACCGCTGCTTCCGGGGGAGAAGGAGAATTCGCCTTGCAGAAGAGCTATGCAGGGAAAGCTTTCGGGAAGTTTGTATTCCCTGTATTCTAATTCGACTAAATAACCGTGATACTGGAACATTGGGCCCATCTCCTGTTTTAAGTAACAATATAACTATCATACTCTGTCCATTTCTTCTTGTAAAGCAGGAAATCGGATATGCGACCGGATAGGTAAAGTACGGTCTGAATGACAGATGGGAAACAGTACATGGGGAGATTCAAAAATAATAAAGAGATGAAATGCGAGGAACCTGGAGATGACAAAAGACGATATCAGATATCAGGCATATATGAAGATTTTGCGGGAGGAGCTGGTGCCGGCTATGGGCTGTACGGAGCCGATTGCTCTGGCATACTGCTGCGCGAAGGCGAGAGCGGTTCTTGGAGCCGTACCGGACCGATGTGTGGTAGAGGCCAGCGGAAATATCATTAAAAATGTAAAAAGCGTCGTAGTTCCCAATACGGGCGGCTTGAAAGGGATTGAGGCAGCGGCAGCGGCAGGGATCGTGGCGGGGAATGAAGAACGGGAACTGGAGGTACTCTCTGATGTGACCGCGCGGCAGAAGCTGGAGATCAAAGCCTATTTGGAAGAGAACCATATCGAGGTGCGGCCTCTGGAGACAGAGGAGGTGCTGGATATGGCGGTGACCGTATACTGCGGATCTAATCAGGCCAGGGTAAGAATTACCGGCTGCCATACAAAGATTGTGCTGATGGAACGGAATGGAGAAGTCCTGTGGGAAATAGCTGAACAGAAAGCCGCAAGAAGACCGGACTATGACCGGACTCTTTTGAGTGTGGAATCCATCTGTGAGTTTTCCAATTCGGTGGATACGGAGGAAATCAGTGAAATTCTGGATTGCCAGATTGAATATAATACGGCAATCTCAAAGGAAGGGCTCAGGAACAGCTACGGAGCCAACATCGGAAGGACCATCTTAAAAGCATACGGAAATAGAGTTGAGGTGAGAGCCAGGGCGGCGGCCGCGGCGGCTTCTGATGCCAGGATGAGCGGCTATGAGCTGCCGGTCGTCATTAACTCGGGAAGTGGGAATCAGGGTCTGGCTGCCTCGCTGCCTGTAATCGAATACGCGAAGGAACTGAAGTGCAGCAAAGAGCGGCTCTACCGGGCACTGGTACTTTCCAATCTGATTGCCATCCATCTGAAGACGGGGTTGGGCCGCCTGTCCGCATACTGTGGTGCCGTCAGTGCCGGCAGCGGGGCAGGATGCGGCATCGTATGGCTGAAAGGCGCGGATTTTAAGGCGATCGCACATACGCTGGTCAACAGCCTGGCTATTGTTTCAGGAATTGTCTGTGACGGGGCGAAGCCATCCTGCGCTGCGAAGATCGCGGCCTCTGTGGATGCCGGTATCCTGGGATATTCCATGTATTTAAACGGCCAGCAGTTTTACGGCGGGGATGGAATTGTCTCAAAAGGGGTAGAAAACACGATCCGGAATATCGGCCGTCTGGGCAAAGACGGTATGAAAGAGACGGATCGGGAGATTATACGGATTATGACGGACTGCGGTGCCCCTGGTGGGGAGTGAACTGTAACTTCAAGGGGGCTGGCAGGCGGTCTTCTCTCTGGGATTGTTGCACATTAAAGTCACATGGTGTATAATGTGTAATGATTTATACAGGAGAGGAGACAAAGGATGAAGAAGGCTAGAAAACTTTTGAGGATCATATTCGGGCGAACTGCGTTTGTGGTGATGTCACTGCTGCTGCAGATATCGATACTGCTTGCAGGTTTCCGCTTCCTGAGTCATTACATGGTCTATATTTACGGAGGATTTACGCTGCTCAGCGCATTTGTAATCCTCTATGTCGTAAATAAGGATGAGAATCCAAGCTTTAAGCTGGCGTGGATCATTCCGATTACGGTGATTCCCGTGTTCGGCACGCTGCTCTATCTCTTTCTGGAGCTGCAGTGGGAAGGGAAGATCATAAACAGGAGGCTGCGGGAGAATATCTCAGATACGCAGCCGTATCTGAAACAGAATCCCCGTTATATGGAGCAGCTGGCAAAAACAAGCAGGAGCAACGCCAATCTGGCCGCTTATATCGAGAACTCGGGCAGCTATCCGGTCTACGGCAGCACCAATGTGAAGTATTATCCGGTAGGCGAAGAGATGTTCGAGGACATGAAGAAGGAGCTGGAGAAGGCGAAACGCTTCATTTTCATGGAATATTTTATCGTGGAACGCGGTGAGATGTGGGACAGCATCTTGGAGATTCTGGAGCGTAAGGTGACAGAAGGTGTGGAAGTCCGGTTTATGTATGACGGCATGTGCTGCCTCGTCCTCCTTCCGTACAGCTACCCCAAAGAATTGAGGTCCAAGGGCTTAAAGGCCAAGATGTTTGCGCCGATCAGACCGGCCCTGTCCACCTATCAGAATAACCGGGACCACAGAAAGATCCTGGTGATAGACGGGCACACGGCATTTACGGGCGGCATTAACCTGGCGGATGAGTATATCAACAGGAAGGTGCGTTTCGGCCACTGGAAGGATACCGGCATCATGGTGAAGGGCGACGCGGTCACCAGCTTTACGATGATGTTTCTCCAGATGTGGAATATTACGGAGAAGGAGCCGGAGGATTACGGCCGGTATCTGAGGGATCCGGAATTTTTCTATCCGCCGGAGCTGTCCATGGAGGGCTTCGTGATCCCGTACGGCGACAGTCCCCTGGATCAGGAGACCGTGGGAGAGCTGGTGTACCTCGATATCATCAATACGGCCAGAAACTACGTGCATATTATGACGCCGTATCTGATTCTCAACTACGAACTGGTACAGGCCCTGCAGTTTGCGGCCAAGCGCGGCGTCGAGACGATCATCATTATGCCCCATATTCCGGACAAGGAGTACGCGTTCCTGCTGGCCAAGGCGCATTATGAGGAGCTGATCCGTGCGGGTGTGCAGATTTACGAGTACACGCCGGGCTTTGTCCATGCCAAGGTCTTTACCAGCGATGACGAGAAGGCGGTGGTCGGCACGATCAATATGGATTACAGAAGCCTGTATCTGCATTTTGAGTGTGCGGCCTATATTTACCGCAACGAGGTGATTAAGGATGTGGAGAGGGACTTTAAGGAGACGCTGGCCAAGAGCCAGGTAATCACTCTGGAGGAGTGCCGGCACTATCCGTGGTATAAGAAGTTTGCGGGGCGCGTGCTGCGGCTGTTTGCACCACTTATGTAGAACTGCGTGCGGCCGCTTCTAAAGGAAGCTGGCCGCCGCGTACAGAATGAGAAAAAATGCTATATTGACTGCGGTGAACACTGCCAGATAATGGGAAACCTTATCTGGCAGTTCTTTTATGTAGAATTTCAGAGAAATCAGGCTGGCCAGCGAGGCAATGGGCGTTCCCAGACCTCCCAGGTTTGTCCCGAGCAGGAGCGGTTTCCAGTCGTTAGTAAAACCGGAGAGGAGCACCGCCGCCGGAACATTGCTGATAAACTGGCTCGTCAGAGCGGAGAACAGCACTGGATTCCGGTTCAGAATCTCTGCCATAAAGCGCTTTAACCAGTCGAGCTGCCCCATGTTGCCTGCGAACAGGAAGAAGCAGACGAAGGTGAGGAGCAGAAGGTAATCCGCGGTGAGAAACAGCTTTCTGTCAAAGAGCAGGAGACAGACGACGGTGACGGCCAGCACGATCCGGTAATCCAGAACCCGGAATACGGACAGGAGACAGAGAAGGAACAAAAACAAAAAGAGCGCCGGATGAGCGTTTTTTTCCGGGGCCGCCGCCGGAGCGTCAAACCGGATCTGCATGGGGATCCGGGGAATGCAAAATACTGCCGCGGTGAGGAGCAGGAAGCTCAGAGCGGTTAAGGGCAGCAGGACCGCGAAGAAGCTGCCTGCCGGTATGGAAAAACGTCCGTACAGGAAGAGGTTCTGCGGGTTTCCTACCGGGGTTGCCATGCTCCCCAAGTTTGCCGCCACAGTCTGGAGCACCACGATCCAGGCCATATGCTTCTTTTCGCCGATCATATCCAGAATGAGGATCGTAAAGGGGACGAAGGTTAGGAGAGCCACGTCATTGGTGATCAGCATGGAACAGAAGAAGGGCAGCATAACCAGCATCCAGGAGAGCTGCCGGAAATTATTCTCGCCGGAAAGCAGTTTCCTCGCCATCAGGACGAAGAGGCCGCATTCCTGAAATCCGGCCACCACCACCATCAGACAGAATAAAAGGGCCAGGACCCGGAAGTCCACGTATCCGATGTAGGCGGCAGAGGGCGGGACGAGAAACATGGAAAAGACGGCACAGACCAGGGAAACCGTCAGAATTGTATCTTTTTTTGCGGCGGCCAGAATGCGGCCGCCGATGGCCTTTCGTGTAAGGTTCAAGAGTTAGCCTCCTTATGCAGTGCAGTGCTGTGACTGCGTTATCGGTGCAAGGCTCTAAACAATCGTCAGAGTCAGATCGTGGGCCTCCATGGTGACGAGGCAGCGGTACAGCTTGTGCTTCCAGGCCGTTTTCAGGCGCTCGTCAGTGACTGGAATCTCTTCCACGGTGATGGAGGAAGCGCCTTCCACTGCACAGGCGGCCAGATCACCGATTCGGATGGTATTCTGATCAATGGCAGGCTTCTCGCAGAACATGAGCGACAGGACGGCCGTACCGCCGTCACCCTCGTAATGATCCCTGATGGTGATGGACTTTTCCTTTTCCAGAACTGCGTTCCTTGTGTAGGAACGGATCCGTGTGTCGGGATAGGCCTGCCGGATATCCATGGAGATCCGGCAGGCTGTCTCTCCCAGTTCATACCGGACGTCCGCGGCGCGGTACTGTTCGCCGGCCTGCTGTACCGTCTCCCTGCCGTGGTCCACGAAGGTGGGGAGATTGTGATACCGGGACTGCATGGTCCAGATATCGTAACGGTCGGGAGAGAAGGTCTTCTTCGTGTACGTTTCCACACCGGCGTCGATGAAGAGCGGCTTTCCGTCCTTGTAAATGGTGAAGCTGCCGACGTCGTTGTGGTTATGGCTGTCGCCGTTGTCTCCGCCCTTCACGGCGAGATAGAGGCGGCTGTCGCGGGCCATAAAGAGGCCGACGCTTTCATAATAGAGGTCCCGGTGGACGATCACGGGATTCCTGTCATACTGCATCATCTCCTCATGGGAAAATACGGTCTGAAGCCGGTAAAACAGATTGTGCTCGTCCAGGGTGAGCGGGTCTTCGCTGTTCTGGTAATCGGAGGCTGCGAACTCCATAAGAGCCTGGTTTCCGGTGCGCTTTCCAAACCGGTATTCCCTGGCATTGCAGCGGCCGGCCACGGGGGAGCAGTCTGCGAAATTGACGTAATAGACCGTATCCACGTGCACATTTAAGATGTAGGAGGCGATATTTCTGATCTTTTCCTGCTCCCAGGCGAAGGAGAAGGCATGATCCGTGATTCCGTTCAGGATTTCAAGGCAGCCGAAGAGGCAGAGCCCTGCGTGGCGGTAATACTGGGCACCCTCGTCGCAGCAGCCGTCTTCGCCGTACTCAGCCAGGAAATAGTCGATGCTTCCGGCCGCTTTGGTAAGAATCGCGGTCTGTGTTTCTTTCGGAAGAGGCCGGGTAAAGGCGGAGAGAAGCACGTTCTGGGTGCACCAGACCGTCCAGTTGTTCATATGGCTCTTTCCATCCCCCATCCACCAGAAATGTTCGCTCAGATAGGGTGTGAAGATCCGTGTCTCCAGTTCGTGGTCGATCATGACGGAGAGGAAGGGGCTTACCTCTTTTAATTCGCTGCGCAGCAGGTATTCCGCCACGGCAAGGACGGAAGCGGTCTCGGCGGCGAATAAGTCGATGACGGGCCTTGTGACGTCAGGTAGGGGAAACTGGGGCGTATCACGGATATAGGAGTTATGAGCCGGAAGCTGCCATGCATTTTCCTCACAGATCAGGTAAAGTCCGTTGATAATGTCGTCGAGAAAACGGCCGCGGTGTTCTGCACATTCCGCGAGAACCAGGCTGTCTAAAGCGGTCCGTCTGGCGAAGAGCCTGTCCTGGTAACGGCTTCTGTTTCCGCTGCGTGTAAATTCCATGAAATCCACGGCGGTTAAGGCGGGATATTCGTAGTGGAGATAGGCTTCTCCATTTCTTATCAGGCAGGCTTTCAAGTCTTCCGGGAGCTTCTCCCAGCATTCCCTGTCGGCCGCCGGTGGGCAGGGCGCGAAAAGCCTGAGTGAATCAGTGAGAGTTTTTGCTGCTTCTGTAATCATAATGTGTCTCCTTGTTCTCCATCGGGACCGATGGTGTTTTGCTGTATATATTCGCGGGGAGAGATTCCCTCCACTTTTTTAAATACCTTGCTGAAATAAAAGGCGCTTTCAAAGCCCAGCCTGTCCGCCACCTCGTAGATCTTCATGTCCTGCTCTAAGAGCATGCTTTTGGCCTTTGCGATCTTGGCCTGGGAGATATACTCGGAGAAGCCGACCTGACAGTTTTTCTTAAATAAAATGCTCAGATAGTTGGGGCTGAGACCGAAGACGCCGGCTACCTCATTTAAGGAGAGGCGCTCGCTCACGTGGCTGCCTATGTACTTCTGCACGTTGGTGATGACGTGAGCCTTGTACGTCTTTCTCTTGGATTTTAGCACCTCGCATAAGCCGTCCCGCAGGATGCTCATCCATTCGATGATCTGATCCACACTGGTAAAACGGTAGATGGAACGGTAGCCGTCGCTGTAGGAGGAGAAGATCTCCATCATGTTTTCCTCTCCGTCAGGGAGAAGGGAGAGCGCTAAGTAGAGGATATTGCAGGCCCCGTCCACCGCCTGGAGGAAGCGGAGGGGATGCGCCCTGAACAGCTCGATGATCTCGGAAAGCGTCCGGTAGAGGACGTCGGTGTCGAATTCGTCGAAAGCCTTGGTGATGTCATTTTTAAATACGGCGATGTTGAACGCGTTCTTGACGGACTGGGTGTCATCCTGGGAAAACTGGATGATCGGTGCTGTGCTTTTGGTCCGGCCGAAGGCCTGTCGGGCGTCCTGGTAGGATTCACAGATCTTTAAGGGCTGTTCCACCGGACTGCCGATCCCGGCCAGCACGGTGACGTTAAAGTAGTTGTGAACCATTTCCACCGCATTTTTGACTGCGCTCTGAAGCTGGGCGCCGCTTAAGTCCTCCGGCTTCTGAACGTGGAAAATCACGGCAAAATGCTTCATATCGAGAGAGATGGCGTAGCAGGGAACGTGCTTGTTCAAAATATCCCGGGCCATGGAATAGGTGCTGCTGCAGAGATTCATCAGCTTGGCATGGTCCATGGAACCATGGGACTCCTCGCGTATCTCAAACAGGGCGGCGCAGTAGCAGGCGTCCGTGAAGGTCAGCTTCAAATCCTTTGCCTGGAGATGGAACTGTTCTTCAGTGTCGAAGAGATTGTGCAGCAGGCGCAGGATGAATTTATCATAGTAGCTCTGGAGCAGGGGACGGCCAGGGTCTTTGGCCTTTACGACGGCCTGAAGGTTTTCCAGACGGTTTTTCGCCTTCTTCACGGCGTCTGCCAGAGAGTCTGCGCTCAGTTCCAGCTTGATTAAGTAATCGACGGCCTCATACGTCATGGCCTCCTTGATCAGCTGAAATTCCTCGTAGCTGGTCAGAAAGATGAAGAGAGGAATTCTTCCGTATTTTTCGCGGCAGGTCTTTGCAAGCTCCAGTCCGTTCATGATGGGCATGCGGATGTCGGTGATGACGATCTCCGGAGAGTATTCCTCAATTAAATCCAGCGCATTGGCGCCGTTCATGGCGGTGCCGCAGACCTCGATTCCGTATTCCTCCCAGTTTATCATAGACTTGATTCCGATCTGAACCAGCGGCTCATCATCTACAATCAGTAATTTTATCATAGCAGATCCTCATCTTTCTTCCTTTCAGATTGGTTAATATAAGGGCGTACGATCGTCATGGTCGTATACACGCCCGGTTCGCTGACAATGGTGATTCCGTATTCCGGTCCGAAATCGTACTGGATTCTCCGGTTTACGTTGCTGATTCCCACGTGGCGGAAGAAATCGGTCTTGTTTTTGCCGGGGTTGTCTTCCTCGTGAAGCACGGAATCGATGGTCTCCCGGGTCATGCCGATTCCGTTGTCGGTTACGCTGATCTTCAGCACTTTCTTTCCGTTCACGGTGCCGGATTCTGCGGATACCGTGATGGCACCTGCGGTTCCCTTCGGCTCGATCCCGTGGAACAGCGCATTTTCGATGATTGGCTGCAGGGTGAAACGGTGGATCTCGCAGCCGTAAAGTTCCTCCGATTCGATGTGGTAGTCCATGGTGATGCTTCCGCCATACCGGTACTGCTGAATAAGGAAATAATCCTTGACGAGGTCCAGCTCTTCCCGCAGGGTGACCATGGATGAGGTCCCCTTGGAGACGCTTTTTAACAGCCTGGCGAGAGCTGTTGTCATGTCAGCGATGCCGGTGGCGTTCTGGATCGTGGCCATCCATTTGATGGAATTCAGCGTATTGTAGAGGAAATGCGGATTGATCTGGCTTTGCAGAATCTGGTATTCCAGATCTTTTTTCTGCTTTTCGTCCGCCACCCGCTTGTCCATCAGGGTTACAATATTTTCCGACATATTGTTGATGCCGCGGCCGATGGAACCCAGTTCGTGGTTCCATTCGATTTCACTGTCCCTGGAGAAATCTCCGTCTGCGATGGCGTCAATCTTTAAACTGAGCCGTTTGATGGGCTGACTGATGATCTTGTTCAAGAGAATGGTCAGCAGACAGCCGAGGGAGATGATGGCTGCACTGATTCCGACAATCAGCAGCAGGTAGACCATGCGCTGCTGGTTAAACTGCTGCCGGGATAAAACCTGGGAGAGATACCAGCCGTCGGCTCCCTCCACCTCGACAGGACGCCGGACCAGCATTCGTTTTTCCCCATTGGGGGAGACCACGGAAAATACCTGCGTGCCGGGATCCAGTGTGGCAGTGCCGGTCACAGGCTTAAAATCGGTATAGGGCATGGAGGGATCGGACCAGGTGCTGCTGGAAGAACCGTAGGTCTTGTCCCCGATGGTTAAAAACAGCTGGCTGTCGCTGGCCTGAGGATAGGATGCCAGGTAGTCCGTGAACAGGCGGGAGGAGACCTCCACATAGGTCCAGCCGATGATCTCCAGGCTGTATTCGTCATACACGGGGCGCACGATGGGGATGATCTTCTCGTGATTGGCATTGGAGATCGGATCGTCCACCACCCCGATCCATCGAAAGTCGGGGCTTTCAAACAGAGGAGCGAAGAAACTGCTTTTGCTGACCCGCGCGGCGTCGAAGGAGCTGGAGTAATTGGCGCTGGTCATGGACTGCAGGAAATTCCCGGTATTGGGAGTGGAGATGATGACACGGGCCATATACTTCTTGCCGCCAGCGGTCCCGGAGGTTATGTATTCCTCATTCAGCCGCTTGTAAGCGGTCAGAGCCAGCGGGCGCAGGGCCTCGGTGTCCTTGGAAGCCGTTGGGAGCTTCGGCTGGTCCTTCAGCCGTTCCAGATAGTGGCCGACCTCACTGTTGGAGCAGCACCATTTGGTGAAGGTGACGATCTCCTTCATATCCTCTGCCATGTTGCTGCTGACGACGGAAAGGTTGAATTCCGTGGACTGAATCTGGTTTTTCATAAGAAAAGACTGGAATACGGAGTAGCAGACTGCCATGGTGATGACTGCGATCAGAACCGTGATCGCCGCCGTTACGGCCATGATTTTTCCGCGGATGGAACTGGGAAGAAATTTCTTTATCATAAGGATGAATTCCTCTCTCTACAGATTTCTATATACAAAATTAGACTATTTATTGTAAATTGTCAATGAAAAATGGAATGGTACTTTACGAAAAACAATGCAATATGTATACAATAGAGAAATTGTATTATTAATCGTAAAAAATTACATTGCCAAGGGGTTTATGAAATAATTGTGAATAAATAATGAATATTTTATGAGATAAAATCCATTCTTTTCAGCCGGCGGTCCGGTTATAATTTAGGCATAGTAAATCACAGACAGATGAGATTTACCAAATTCAAATCAGGAGGGAATACAATGAAAAAAAGAGCATTAAGTCTCGCGCTTGCAGGAGTGATGGCAGTTACCACGCTGGCTGGCTGCGGAAGCAGCAGCAAGGAAACAACGGCTGCACCGGAAGGAACAACCACGGAGACGACAACGAAGGCAGAGGCACCGGCGGACACGACGGCAGCGGCCTCTGGAGATAAGACAACTCTTAAGTGGTCTGTCTGGGATATCAGCTCCACGACCTATTATCAGCCGCTCATCGATGAGTTCGAGAAGGCTCACCCGGATGTCACCATTGAAATGGTAGATTTGGGATCCACCGATTACCAGACTGTACTTGCCACAGAGCTTACAGGCAATGGTTCCGACTTCGACGTAGTAACCGTAAAGGACGTTCCAGGCTATATGACTCTGGTGAACAAGGGTGTGCTGGAGCCTCTCGACAGCTACATATCAGATTCCGGTGTGGATCTGGCTCAGTACAAGGGACTTACCGATCAGATTACGGTAGACGGCAAGTTATACGAGCTTCCATTCAGAAATGACTTCTGGGTGCTGTTCTACAACAAGGACGTATTTGACAAGGCAGGAGTTGCCTATCCGACCAACGACATGACATTCGATGAGTATGATAAGCTGGCCAGATCCGTAACCGTCGATACCCCAGGCCAGGAAGTATACGGCGCTCACTACCACACATGGAGATCCGCAGTTCAGCTGTTCGGTATCCTGGATGGAAAGAATACGATTCTGGACGGAAAGTATGAGTTCTTAAAGCCATACTACGACATGGTTCTTGCAGAGCAGGAAGATGGCGTATGCCAGGATTATGCAACCTTAAAGACCAGCGGCCTTCATTACTCCGGCGCATTTGCCCAGGGCAACGTAGCGATGATGAACATGGGAACCTGGTTCATCTCCACACTGATCGAGAAGATCAAAACGGGCGAGTACACAGACTGCACAAACTGGGGAATTGCAAAGTATCCTCATGCTGACGGCGTAGAGGCTGGTTCCACACTGGCAACCATCACCTCCCTTGCAATCCCGACCAACGCACCTCATAAAGATCTGGCCTGGGAGTTCGTAAATTTCGTAAGCGGAGCAGAAGGCGCAGAGGTTCTCGCGGCAACAGGAACAATCCCGGCTGTTATGACAGACGAAGTGGCGAACCTGGTATCTGCAACGGAAGGCTTCCCGAAGGACGACGAAACCAGTGTAGACGCGTTAAATACTGCAAATCTGTATCTGGAAATGCCGGTACATCCGAAGAGCTCTGAGATTGAGACCGCACTAAACGAAGCACATGATGCCATCATGACAGGAAGCATGTCTGTCGATGACGGAATCGCACAGATGGATGAGCAGGTAAGCGCTATCCTGGCTGAATAAAAAGCGCAGACGACAATCAGGCAACATCAAGAGGCGGGCAGAATAAAAGCCCGCCTCATTTAAAGAATCCCCTCTGAATTTGAAACGAAATGTGGAATGGTAAAGGAGTACTCTCGGAAACGTGCAAGGGAGTTTCTGAGAGTGCTCAATGGTAAAAAGGAGGAAAAGCCGGTGGCTAAGACAATAACAGAAGCACAGAAAAACGAAAAAATTGCTGCGCTGCTCACAAGGCGTGAGGCTCTGGAGCGCGAGCTTAAAAATACAGAACAGTCACATAAGAGAAACAAACTGATCTCCCAGATCGAGACCACAGAAGAGAAGATTAAGAAGGTGCGCACGGGAGAGCGGTTTACCAGACAGGAAAAGAGGGACATGGTGGCATATTCTTTTATTGCTCCCAACTTCATCGGATTCGCGGTATTTACCCTGGGACCGATCATCTTTGCTTTTGTGCTGGCATTTATGAAATGGGATGGCAACAGCCCCATGGAGTTCGCAGGACTCAAGAATTTTATACAGATGGTCGGAAACGCCAGATTCCGGGCATCCTTTGTCAATACAATCGTCTACTGTCTTGCGACGGTGCCCTTTACCCTGGCCTGTGCGCTGGGGCTGGCGGTCCTGTTAAATCAGAAGGTCAAGGGACGGAATTTTTTCCGTACCGTCAGCTTCTTTCCCTACGTAGCATCGCTGGTGGCCGTGGCCGCCGTATGGAACATGCTTTTCAGTCCCCAGAAGAGCGGTCCCATCAACATGATTTTATATCAGTTGGGCGTATCTGCGAAGAGCCTGCCGAAATGGGCGGCCGCCCCCCACTGGGTTATGTTCACCATCGTACTGTTTTCCGTATGGAAGAACATGGGCTATTACATGGTCATCTATTTAGCAGGTTTACAGGGAATCAACGCCGAGCTCTATGAGGCGGCCAGCTTAGACGGGGCTAATTCCCTTCAGCGTTTCCGCTACATCACATGGCCGCAGCTGCAGCCGACGACGTTCTTTGTCACGATTATTTTAACGATTAACTGTTTCAAGGTTTACGATATCGTATACATGCTGGCCGGCGGTTCCAACGGCGTTGTCAGCTCCTCAGCCATGGTTCTCGTCTACCATATTTACGAGGAAGCGTTCCGTAACTGGAATCTGGGATATGCCAGCGCGGTCGCCATGGTATTGTTCCTGATGGTCCTTGTCATCACGCTGATCCAGTTCCGTGGTGAGAAGAAGTATGCGAATTAAGGAGGGCAGGAATAAATATGAAAGTACAAAGCACAAATTATAAGATCAGCCGGGTTATTCTCTATGCAGTCCTGATCGTCTTTGCATTCCTTATGCTGGTACCGTTTGCATGGATGGTGTCAGCTTCATTGAAATTGGATAAGGATGTATTTATCTTCCCGATTCAGTGGATACCGGAGAATCCGAGATGGAAAAACTACATAGATATCTGGACGAAGATTCCTCTTATGAAATTCGTCGTAAATACGGTCAAGATCACTTTAATCGTTACATGTTTACAGCTGCTTACCAGCAGCTTCGCAGCGTATGCATTTGCAAAACTGAATTTCAAGCATAAGAACGGACTGTTCCTGGCTTATATCGCAACCATCGCCGTTCCGTGGCAGGTATACATGGTTCCGCAGTTCATGATGATGAGAAGCTTCGGACTCAACGATACGCATCTGGCGATTATCTGCCTCCAGGCATTCTCTGCCTTCGGCGTGTTCATGATGAGACAGTTCTACCAGGGAATTCCGGATGAGCTCTGTGAGGCAGCCAGGATCGACGGTATGAACGAGTATCAGATCTGGGCGAAGATCATGCTTCCGCTCTCCAAGCCCGCGCTCTCCACACTGACGATCTTCACCTTCGTCAACACCTGGAATGACTTCTTAGGACCGCTCATCTACTTAAAAACGGAAGCCAAGAAGACCCTTCAGCTGGGATTAAAAATGTTCTTAAGCCAGTACAGCTCTGAATACGGCCTGATCATGGCGGCCTCCGTACTGTCTTTAATTCCGGTTCTGATCGTGTTCCTGACACTGCAGCAGTATTTTGTGGAAGGCATCGCGGCGACTGGCGTAAAGGGCTGATCGGGAAAGGCTGGTTTCAATGGAAGAGATTAAAAATTTCGTGGACAATATTCACAACGAGGCATACAAAAACGCTTATTCCGCTCCCTTAATCAGGGCGGAAAGCCTGATTATGCAGGGAGGGAGAGAGGAAGAGAGTCTGGATGGACTCTGGAATTTCTCCGTGGACCTATACGATAACTGTCTCCGGGCCAAATGGTTTCTGGAGGAGGGGACGAATGAGGAAGGGCGCGCGGTACCCCTTGATTATGCCTTCGACGACTGGGAAACCGTGCCGGTTCCCGGTGTCTTTAATCTCGCAAAACCGGAGTATTTCTACTATGAGGGACCGGCGGTTTACAGCCGCCGGTTTTCATATGGAAGCCGTGGAAATGAGCGGGTGTTCATCCGGTTCGGAGCGGTGGCCGGTGAGGCGAGGGTGTTTCTAAACGGCTGTTTTCTCGGCGTTCACAGAGGCGGCTCCACGCCTTTCTGCGTGGAGGCGACAGAGAGTCTGAAGGAGGGAGCGGATAACCGGCTGATCGTCGTGGCGGATGGGACCAGGCATCAGGCGGATGTGCCTTCGCTCAACACGGACTGGTTTCCGTATGGAGGAATCTACAGGAGTGTAACACTCGTTCGTCTTCCGGAGGTCTTTATTCAGGATATGAAGGTGAGACTGAGCGGAAGAAGAGAGCGGGAAATTACAGTGGAAGCGGTGGCAGCCGGCAGTATTTCGCCTGATTACAATGCATTTTTTGAAATACCGGAGATCGGAGTCTGTGAAATCATGGATTTCGGCCCCGACGGAACGGGCCGGCTGAAGCTGAAGGTTCCGGAGCTGGAGCTGTGGAGCCCTGAAAATCCCAGGCTCTATAACGCCCGGCTGACTTTATATGACGGGGAGAACCGGGCTTCCGACCGGATCTCGGACCGCGTCGGTTTCCGTACCATTGAGACGGCGGGCCGTTCCATACGCTTGAACGGCAGGCCTCTGTTCCTGCGTGGTGTCTGCCTCCATGAGGACTCCAGGGACCATGGAAAGGCGGTGACGAAGGAGGAGATACGGGAAGCCTTCCGCCTGGCCAGGGAGATGAACTGCAATTTCGTCCGCCTGGCCCATTATCCCCATACGGAATGGGCGGCGCGGCTGGCCGACGAGGAAGGCCTCCTTCTGTGGGAGGAGATCCCCGTGTACTGGTGGATCGACTTTGGGAATCCGGATACCTTTGAACAGGCGAAAAGCCAGCTAAGTGAGATGATGAAACGGGATGCGAACAGGGCCAGCGTCATCATCTGGTCCGTTGGTAATGAGAATCCGGATACGGATGAGCGATACCGCTTCATGGCGGACTTAGCGGAGTATGCCAGGCGTTCCGATCCGTCCAGGCTGATCTCCGCGGCCTGTCTGGTGGATACCGTGAATCTGCGGATTGCGGACCGGCTGGAGACGCATCTGGATGTGATCGGACTCAATGAATATTACGGCTGGTATGATCCGGACTACACCAAACTGAGCACCATATTGGAACAGTCGGCGCCGGAAAAGCCGGTCATCATCAGCGAATTCGGCGCGGATGGGGCATTTGAGGCAGAGGAAGCTGAAGCCGGAACCGGAACGAAAGAGAAGAACGACAACAGCGCCAGACGTGTCAGAGGAACAGTAAAGGAACAGGAGGAGATCTACGAAAACCAGATCGCCGTGTTCCGGAGGATTCCGTATATTCAGGGGACAACGCCCTGGATCCTGTTTGATTTCCGCACGCCGAAGCGGCTGGGAAAGTACCAGAAGGGATATAACATCAAGGGACTGATCACAGAGGACAGGAGCCGGAAGAAACCGGCGTTTTATCTGATGCAGAACTACTACGAGGAGGTTTTAGAACATGAATGCGGATACGATCAGACATCTGAATGAAAAGAATGAGCTGTCCGGGGAGGCGTGCCGTCAGGCTATGGATTTTGCCGCCGGGCAGGTGAAGGAGAATTTAAAGGAATTTACGCATTCCTTCAAGAAGGCGTACAGCGAGGAGGGCTTCTACCGGCCGACACCCAATGTCAACTGGACGACGGGCTTCTGGACCGGGCAGATATGGCTGGCCTATGAATGGAGCCGGGACGAGACGTTTAAGGAAGCAGGAGCGATTCAGATCGACAGCTTTTATAAGAGAATCGAGACGAAGGCGGATGTGGACCATCACGACATGGGCTTTCTCTACAGCCCTTCCTGCGTCGCCGGGTACAAGCTGACCGGAAGCGGGCAGGGAAAAAGGGCGGCTGTCATGGCGGCGGACCAGCTGATTACCAGATACCATCCGACCGGGGAATTTATCCAGGCGTGGGGGCCGATGGATCAGCCGGAGAACTACCGGTTCATCATCGATTGTCTGCTGAATCTGCCCCTGCTCTATTGGGCGTCGGAGGAGACTGGGGACGCTAAATACCGGGATATTGCGGAGAAGCATATCCATACGGCGATCGCCAATGTCATTCGGGAGGATTACTCCACGTGGCACACCTTTTTCATGAATATGGAGACGGGAGAACCGGATCACGGGGCGACCTGCCAGGGATACCGGGATGGCTCCGCATGGGCCAGAGGCCAGGCGTGGGGCGTCTACGGCACGGCGATGGCTTACCGGTATACGAAGCGGGAAGCGTATATCAGCGATTTTAAGCATGTGACAGGATATTTCCTGGACCATCTGCCGGAAGATCTCGTACCGTACTGGGATCTGGAATTTGGAGACGGTTCCGGGGAGCCGCGGGATTCCTCCTCTGCCTCCATCGCCGCCTGTGGAATGCTGGAAATGGCGAAATATTTAAACGATGAGGATGCAAAATATTACACCTCCATAGCAAAGAAAATCATGAAGTCCGTGGTGGAAAATTACGCGGTAAAGAGCGGGGCGGAATCGAACGGCCTGGTTCTTCACAGCACCTACTCCAAGAAATCTCCGTATAACACGTGTACGCCGGAGGGCGTTGACGAGTGCAACATCTGGGGCGATTACTTCTATATGGAAGCGCTGACGAGACTCTCGAAAGACTGGAACCCATACTGGTAGAGGAGGCAAAAAAAATGAGATTAGAGACGAAACAGGATTTCAGGGATTGGATGTTCTCCGTCCTGAATCCTTTAAAACCATTATACAGCGAGGGCGGCGCCCGTCTGCATCTGGGAGACAGCGGAGTGACCTATCCGGAGGTCAGCATCGAGATGGAGGCATTTTCCCGGCCGCTGTGGGCCCTGGTTCCCTTCTGGAAGGGCGGCGGAGTAAACGGCGCCTTTGAGGAAATCTATCAGAAGGGGCTTAGGAACGGAACAGACCCGGCGCATCCCGAATACTGGGGCGGCTTTACGGATTATGACCAGAGGTTTGTGGAGATGGCGGCCATTGCAAGCGGGATGATCTTTACGCCGGAGAAGGTCTGGGAGCCCCTCGGGGCGGAAGGGCAGAAGCATCTGGCGGATTGGCTTTACGCGATTAACGAGCACATCATACCGGACTGTAACTGGCAGTTTTTTATGATTCTGGTCAATGTGGCTCTTATGAAAAACGGCTGCCGCTACGATGCAGATAATCTGAAGTCCGGCCTGGATAAGATCGAAAGCTACTATCTGGAAGACGGCTGGTACCGGGACGGCGCGTCGGGGCAGAAGGATTACTATATCTCATTTGCCATGCATTACTACGGGCTTTTGTATTCCGTGGCCATGGCGGATGACGATCCGGAACGGTGCGCCCGCTTCCGTGAACGGGCCAGAATCTTCGCCGGGGATTTCATCTGCTGGTTCGATGCGGATGGGGCGGCGCTTCCCTATGGAAGGAGTTTATCCTACCGGTTTGGCGAGGCGGCGTTCTGGGCGGCCTATGTATTTGCCGGCCTCGATGACATTCCCGTGGCCGTGGTAAAGGGAATTCTCGCCCGCCATTTGAACTGGTGGTGCGAGCAGAAGATATTTGATCGGGACGGCGTGCTGACCATCGGTTACGCGTATCCGAATTTAATCATGGCAGAGCGCTACAATGCGCCGGGGTCGCCGTACTGGGGAATGAAGACGCTTCTGTGTCTGGCGCTTCCGGATGACCACCCGTTCTGGAGCGCGGAGGCCGCACCGCTTCCGACTCTGGCAGAGGTGAAAATGATGCTCCAGGCCAATATGATTGTACACCGGCGCGGAAGAGATGTGATTGCCTACCCGGCCGGCGTCTGCGAGAAATACGGCCACGGCCATGTGCCGGAGAAATACTCCAAGTTCGCGTATTCCACGAAATTCGGTTTTTCCGTGGCGCGCAGCCAGATTGTGCTCCATGAGAATGCACCGGATTCTGCTCTGGCTTTCGTGATTGACGGTGATGATTACGTGTTTGTCAGGAAGGTAAGCGAATCGTACCATATCTTTGCGGACCGGGTAGTCAGCGACTGGCAACCGTTCCCGGGAATCCGGGTGACTTCGGTCGTGGTGCCGACGGAGTATGGCCATATGCGGATCCATGAGGTGGAGAGCGACTATGACTGCACAGCCTATGACTGTGGTTTTGCCGTGGAGAAATTTACAGAAGGGTACGGAGAGTCGGCAGAAGGAAAGACGGCCGCCGCTGCCTGGAGGAAACAGGGCTGTACCGTATCCGGCGAAGGCCCGGAGGCGGCCGGCGTCGTGATCGGAGCCGATCCCAATACGAATGTGCTTTACGCCAACGCGTCTATCCCTGCGGTTGCCTATAAGATCCGCAAGGGGGAGAAGGTTCGCATGGAGACGAGGGTAGAAACTTTTGTGAAAGATGAATAATAATGGCCGCAGTATCAGCGATAGGAATCCGCTGATGCTGCGGCCATATTTTTGTGGATAAGTCAGAATTTAATTCAGCACGTCCCAGGTGATATCCCCATCCTTCATGAAATCCGGATGGATGATTCGGGCATAATGTTTTCCGAATCGGTGCTTTTCCATGAGATCGGTCATGCACCGTTCCGTCCAGTCAAAGGTCTTCTTGACGAATTTTTCCTCATCCAGGTTTAGAAATTCCCCATCACGGCGAAGGAGCTTCCCGTCCACCATGGTCTCGCTGGTGGTCGTTCCGGCGCAGTTCCGGGTGAAGAGGAAGTAGAGAAGTTCCGGACTGACCTCCAGAAGGCTGGTGCACAGGGGCAGCAGATGAGGCGCTTTCTTTAAATCAATGGTAATGATATCTGCCTTCTTGCCCGGCTCGATGGAACCGATTTCCTGATCGAGGCCGTATGCGCGGGCGCTTCCCATGGTGGCTGCGTAAAATGGAGCCTGATAGGGGAGAACCCGTTCAGCCCGCGGCATGATGTTGTGCACGATGAGCATCAGCTTCATGGCCGACATGGCGTCCAGGGAGCCGTAATCGCTTCCGAGTCCGACATTGATCCCGTTTTTCAGCATGTAGGGAACGTAGGCGCAGTTTCCGCAGTTGGTGCCGTTGATATCGGGATTATGTATGATGGAAGCGCCGGTACCGGCGATGGCCTCGATCTCCGGTTCCCGGAGCATGGAGCCGTGGAAGAGCACGCTGCGGGAGGTGATCAGTCCCTTTTTCATGTAGTGGGAGAAGGCGCCGCCGTCGTCCCTCCACATCTCGTCAGCCCGTTCCACGGCGTTTTGAAATTCCCAGAAATGGGTGACGAACCGGGTATCATACTGCTCCGCCAGCTCCAGCGCGCCGTCCATCAGGCTTTCCATACAGTCCCACAGGTCATGAATATGTACGGCCACCGACATGCGGCGTTTTGGATTGTGGTAATGTTCAATGCAGGACTTCGTCTTTTCCAGCGCCTGCTTCCAGTTCAGGGGATCTGAATCCAGACGGAAGGAGGAAGCCATCTGAGGAGCCAGAATGCCGCGTATGCCGCTGGTATCCATGGCCTCATAGGCGGTGTCCGGCAGGATGGTGCTGTTCTCCACGGTTGTAGTTCCGTGTTTTAATGCGTTGATGGCCGAAGTCATGGTGATGTCGTACAGGCTTTCCGGCGTCAGCCACCCATAGGGATCGTGTATGGTGGTGAGCATGTGATCCGAGATGTGGCTGTAATCGAAGGGAAACGCTCTGGAAATATTCATGAGCGTGTTGCACAGATGGTTGTGGCCATCCACCAGCCCCGGCATGACAAGCTTATCCGTACAGTCGATGACGGTGGGCAAGCTTTTCTCCGGATGCTGTTCGCAATACTCTTTTTCAGTTCCCAGAAACAGAATCCTGTCATCCTCTACCGCGACGGAAAGGCCGGTGGAGACAGACTCCGGATCGGCTCCGGCGAAGAGAAATTTGCAGCTTTTAAACAGAGTGACTCCCATGGAACGCCTCCTTATGCGAGCGCTACCAGATAGTAGACAAGGGGAACCGCAATGATATAGATGGCAGGATGCAGTTCCTTTGCCTTACCGGCAGCGAGTTTGGTGATGACACAGGTGATGATGCCCAGGGTCAGTCCCGTGGCAATATTGTAGGTATAGGCGGTTCCCATTACGGAGGCGAAGGCCGGCATGTACTCCGTGAAATCAGAGTAGTCCAGCTTCTCCATACAGGTGAGCATGCCTAAGCCGATGGTGATCAGAGCGGCCGAGGATACGCTGTTGGGAACCATCAGGGCGACCGGGGTAAAGAACAGGGCCAGTCCCAGACAGATGGCGCAGCCCACGGCGGTGAGTCCGGTTCTTCCTCCGGCTTCTACCCCGGCGGCGGACTGGGCGTATATGGTGACCGTGTTGGTTCCCATGACGGTGCCGACACAGGTGCCTACGGCGTCAACGATAAAGGGCTTCTTGATATCCGGGAAGTTGCCCTCCTCATCCAGTAAGTTGGCCTTGGAGCCGATGCCGAACAGATTGCCTACAGTGGAGAAAAAGTCTCCCATGAAGAAGGCGAGAATAAACGGCACATAGACGAGTTTTAACGCTCCCGGGATATCCAGCTTAAATGCAACCGGAGCCATGGAAGGCGGCATACTGATCAAATGGCTGGGAACGGTGGTAAGCCCCATGGGGATGCCGATTACGGTACCGATGACCATGGCCAGCAGGAGACCGGATTTCATCTTTCTGGAGGTGAAGGCCAGGATAAGCAGCAGGGTGATTCCAGCCAGAATGATTTCCGGGCTGTGTAAATCTCCCAGCTTTAAAAAGCCGGAATCATTGAGGCGGATCAGCTTGACGTTGGACATGCCGGTGGCCGTAATAAACATACCGACCGCCGCGCCCATAGTGATCTTGAGCCCCTTCGGTATGACCTTTACCACCATTTCACGGATGTTGCATACGCTGATGATGACGAAAATGACACCGGAGATAAAATTCATTCCCAGCGCGACCTGCCAGGTTGTAATGCCGGCGCCGACGATGGAGTAGGCGATCAGCGCGTTGCTGCCCATGGCTGTGGCGAGGACGAAGGGGATGTTGCAGTATAAGCCGCAGATCAGGGTGAATATCATGGCGCTGACGATGGTGACCGTGGCCATGGCCCCTTTGTCCATTCCGCAGCTGGCCATGATGGAGGGATGGACTGCAATTAAGAAAGCGAGTGTCATGAAGGAGGTCGCTCCGGCCACCAGTTCCGTTCGGACCGTGGTTCCACGTTCTTTTAAATGAAAAAAGGAATCTAAAGCTTCGTTGAGTTGACTCATGATTTTATCCTTTCTGATGCTGTAAAAGAGTGATGTAATGTAAAAAAAATCAGAAAATTCGCGAAATTTCTGTTGATTTAGTTTCAGGATAGAACGAATGTACAAAAAAGTCAATAAAATAAAGGGAATAACATTATTTTCTGTACAATATAACAAAAAATAGAAGGGGAAGGAGGCAAAATCTGTAGAAAGAGAAAAGTGGTATTACCACTTCGGAAAAAATGGTATTACCACTTTTCGGAATGCATAAAAAAGAGGCGGAAATAGTGAAACATGTCAGGCAGTCTTTCCTGAATTTGCAGTTTATGGTATACTATACCCCGTACAGCGGCAGGAGAAGATTGGAGGCGCACAGTGGGGCAGGAGAGCAGTTTAAAGCAGCAGGTAAAAAAGAAGTTGATGGGGTACATCCAGTCTATGAATCTGGAAAAGGGAAACAGGCTTCCTTCTGAAGAAAAGTTAAGCACCATGTTCGGGGTGAGCCGGGTCACCATCCGTTCGGCTCTTAAGGAGCTGGAGATGGAAGGGCGTATATTTTCCAGGCATGGGAGCGGAACGTATGTCAATCCCATGGCAAGAAGGATCGCCTTTAACCTGGCCGTTCCCGAGCTGTATGAGAACATCATACGCAAGGGCGGAAGGATGCCCGATGTGCGGGTGGAAGGCGTCATCACGGAGGCGGCCGGGGAAGAAGCCGTCTCATCGCTTGGCGTGTCTTTGGGGGAGACCATGGTCGCCGTAAAGAAGACATTTTTTGCGGGGGACAGGTTTTCCATGTACTGTATCGATCATTTCCCGAAGGAGCAGCTTACCAGGGAGCAGATGCAGAGCTTCTTTAACCCGGAGCTGTCCATATTCGATTATCTTTACCGGTACAAGGGAAGGAAGGCGATGTGGGATACCATGAGAATCCAGACGGTGACCAACCGGCAGTTTCCGGAGATCAACGGGCCGGCCGGTTTAAGCGGGGAGGAGTGTCACCCGTTTCTTCTTCTGAAGGGCATTAATTACGATAAGACGGATACGCCGTTTGTCTATTCTCATACCTACGTTGACACGGAGGTAATCGAGTATAACATGATACGGAAGAAGGCGTATAAATACGAACCATTTTATTGATTTTATGATTTCAGTATTGTATAATATGAAATACTATTTACAAAAAATGGCAGAACCGGAGGGCGGGACATGATGTGGCTGAATAAAAAGAAGAATTTAAAGGCTTCTTATTATCACACGTTTCTCGCCCTCATTGTCATCCCCATTCTGCTTATCATCCTCATTTCCAGCGCCATCATCCGCACGATGATGGTCGATTCCGCGACCCGCAGCATTAAGCGCGCCCAGGACAATATCATTGCCACACTGGGCGGCGAGGTGAAGGATGTCTCCCTGCGGCTGTCCCATTTTGTCTATGTCAATGACAACGAAATCATGAAAATAGCGGCGATGACTGATACGCAGGACTTTGCGAAGCGCTACAGCGCGACGATTAAGCTGTCGGAATCCTTTAACTTTGCCATGGTTCCGGTACAGGATATTCTGTCCGCCATCTTTTATATGAAGGATGGGAGATCTACCTATATGAAGGACGATATCATTCTTCCGGATGAAGAGATTAAGTCATCGGGCTGGTATCAGCAGGCCTTGAACGATAAGAACATGGTTAAGGTCGGCTTCTACGACAGGAACGTAGCGACCTCCAGAAAGGGGCACACGCTGACCATAGTGGCCGGGCTTTCCCCTGGTATCGACGTGGACCGTGATAATGTGGTGGAGATGGCCGCCCTGTTCGTCTCTTCCCATACGGGAAACTTAATTAAGGAGTACAACAAAGAGAAGCTGCTGGGAATTACCATGCTCTTAAATCCCGACGGAACGCCGGTCTTTGATGTGGACGACGGCATGCGTTTCTTTATTCCGGAGATTGTTTCAGGAGGAGAGACGGAACTGCACCATAAACTGGACGGAAAAAATTACGTTTACGTCATTTCAGAGGAGCCGGTATCGGGACTCCTCGCTGTCAGTGTGGTCGATTCCGAACTGCTGACACGGGATTTCAACCGGACTGCCGCGGCGATCGTGGCGGTAACGGTCGTTCTGTTTGGACTGTTCTATATATTTTCCAGTTACTTTTTAAAGAATATCATCGACCCCATCCACAATACGGTGGAAGGAATGAGGCTGGTGGAAGAGGGCAGGCTGGATGTCCATGTGGTGCCTGTAGGACAGGCTGAGCTGCGTGTCATGATTCATTCCTTCAACCGCATGACGAGGCGGCTGAAGCAGTTGATTCAGGAGAATGAGGAGGAACAGCAGAAGAAGCACGAGGCGGAGATAAGGGCGCTGCAGTCGCAGATCAACCCTCATTTCCTGGTAAATTCGTTAAATTCTATCCGCTTTATCGCGCAGGTTTCCAGATATGAGGCGATTGCCAGGATGGCGGAGGCGTTAATTAAGATTCTGTCCTGCTCGTTCCGGAGCAATGTCGGTTTCTATACTTTAAACGAGGAATTGGAGGTGCTGGACGGCTTTATCTACCTCATGAAGATCCGTTACTCCGACGGCTTCGAGATCGAATACGAGATCGGGAAGAATTGCGGTGCGTGCATGGTTCCGAGGCTGATTCTCCAGCCGATTGTGGAGAATTCCATCGTTCACGGCTTTTCCGGACTGGAAGAGGAACTGGGGCTGATTACGGTGAAGGCCCGTCTTGAGGACACATATCTGTATATAACGGTCCGTGACAATGGAAAGGGAATGACGGAGGAGGAGATCCGCCGGCTCCTGTCGAATGAAACTGCGGGAAATGAAGATTATGTGAGCATCGGAGTGACCAATGTCAACACACGCCTCGTTTTAAATTACGGAGAAGAATGTGCACTGAAGATTCGGAGTGAGGTCGGGAAGTATACGGAGACGGTGCTGCGTATGCCGGCGGAGACGAAGGAGGAGCATATATGAGGAAGGTACTAATAGTAGACGACGACACCATCATCCGAATTACCCTTCGTTCTCTTATTAACTGGGAAGAAATGGGCTTTCAGATAGTGGCGGATGCCATCCATGGTGAGGCGGCGCTGGCATATTTAAAGGATCACACCGTGGATTTAATTATCAGCGATATGAAGATGCCGGTTCTCGACGGGATCGGGCTTTTGGAGGCAGTCAGCCGTTTTGAAGTGATGCCGAAGGTTCTGGTGCTCAGCGGATACGACGACTTTAAGCTGGTTCGGGATGCCTTCCGGCTCGGCGCCTGTGATTATCTGCTTAAAGCCGACCTAAACGGGGATTTGCTGAAAAATATGCTGGAAAAGCTGAGCGGGGAATGGGAGAGTGAAGACGAGGCCGGAAGACAGCCCGGTGCGGAAGAAAGCTGGGAAACGATATCCGACTCCGAGCGCCTGAGCGCCATGGCCATGGGAAGATGTGCGCTGGATGAATCATTTTTTGATGGAGACTACCTGGTGGTGCAGTTTGAGATCGATGAATTTCAGAAGCATGCCGGGAGATTTTCCGGCGACTTTGAGGGAGAACTGATCAGGCCTCTGCTGGAGTTCGCGGCTCAGATTCCGCGTGTCGCTTCCCGGTGCGTGCTGGGGACGATCTCGCCCTCCCGCTATGTGATGTTCTACCGGATCTCCGATGGCGCCCAGTACCAGGACAATGTGGTCTCCACATGCAGACAGCTGTGCAGTGTCTGGAATAATTTCTTAAACCTTCCAGTCTCCGCGGGCATCAGTACGAAGGGAAACGGGGCGGGAGATTTCCTCGCCAGGTTCGAGGAAGCAGGCGGATGGCTCTCCCTTCACTGGCTGAAGGGAAAGGCGGCGGTATGCAGCCCGTGGGAGAGGGGAAGCGTGGATTATCTGGCGGCAAAGGACGCCTTCGTACGGTATAAACGTCTGGCGGTGGGGCTGTTGACCGCGGATGAGATGGCGGTTTCGGAGGAGAAGCAGAAGCTTATTGCGGCGTTCTACCGGAGCGGGCTTTCCTCGGCAAAGCAGGAACTTCTCTATCTTATCTGTAATCTGGCCTGGATCCTGAACGAGAGCCATGACGATATCGGCGCGCTGTTTGCGGAAAAGGTGAATTATTACGAGAAGATCGGACGCCTCGGGGAGATGGGGAGTCTGGAGCTGTGGCTCAACAATTATTTCCGGTGGGTGATGGATTACGCGGCCCATCAGAACGACCGGCGTCAGGCGGATATGATGAGCCGGGCGAAGCGTTTTATTATGGACAACTACGCCAACCCGGAGCTGACACTGGGAAGCGTGGCCGGGTATGTGGGCTTAAATGAGAAATACTTCAGTTCCAGATTTACGAAGGAGGAGGGGATGACCTTCAGCAACTACTTAACGGAGGTGCGGATCCGGAAGGCTAGGGAGCTGATGGAGCAGACCGATTTGAAAATTTATGAGATCAGCCAGAGCGTGGGGTACAACAGTGTGGAACATTTTACAAGGGTATTTAAAAAGATCTGCCAGGTCAGCCCGGGCGCTTACCGAAAATAAAGACCTAACGATATATCAAGTTTTCAAACCTTAGTTCATGGAGATGCGTGGAAGAAAATGGTAGACTTTAATCATCAACAAACTAGGGAGGTAAGAAACATGAAGAAACAGATTGCGGCATTAGGACTTTGCGCGGCTATGTTGGTGGGATCAGCGACAGGCTGCTCCACTGCATCCTCGAAAGAGACAGAAAAGGCACCGGCAGCCGACACGACAACGGCAGCAGGCGGACAGGCGGATACAACTGCGGCTCCTGAGACGGAGGCGGCCAAGGCAGATTTAAAGGGAAGCCTTGTATTTGCTATCTGGGACAACAACCTGATGGACTACATTGATCAGAACGATATGGTAGGCAAGTTTCAGGAGAAGTATCCGGATGCGGAAATCGAAGTAGAGAAAATCAAGGACGATTCTGAGTACTGGAACGCCATGAAGATGCGTACTTCCGCCAACCAGCTTCCGGACGTAATGTTCAACAAACCATTTACCTTATCGAGATTCAAAGATTATCTGGTTGATTTATCGGATCTGGACGCGGCGAAGAACAATGAGCTGGCGGCAGGCTACGCCATGGACGGCAAGATCCTGGGCGTTCCGATGACAGCCGGTTACGAATACGTATTTTATTGGAAAGACATGTTTAAGGAAGCCGGTGTGACCGTGCCGACGACATGGAGTGAATTCGAGCAGACGGCTCAGACACTTCAGGATTACTACGGAAAAGAAAACCCGGATTTCATGGCGATCGCCCTGGGAGCGAAGGATGAATGGCCGGATTACCCTTATATGGAATTTATGCCTGCATTAGAGGGCGGAAACGGCCAGAACTGGAACGATATGGCAAAGACCGATGCGCCGTTTGCAGAAGGCACGGATATCAACAAGGCCTATACGAAGGTCAATGAACTCTTCAATATGAACGTGTTTGGAAAAGATCCTCTTGGCATGGGCAACGATCAGGTAACAGCGCTGTTTGCACAGAAGAAAGCGGCGATCCTGGCTCTCGGAGACTGGGGCTTACAGAACATTCAGACCGGTACGGACGACTACTCCGAACTGGGAACCTTCTATCTTCCGGTCAGAAATACCACCGATGATCCGTTCCGCGTGATCGTACAGGGCGACTCCTTCATGGGCGTGACGACTCACAGCAAGAATCCGGAGCTGGCAAAGGCATTTGTGGAGTGGTTCTACAGTGAAGACTGGTATCCGGGATATATCAACTACGTAACCAGCGCCTCCTCCATGACGAATTTCCCGAAGGAAAAAGATCCGATCCTGGCAGAAGCAGACGCGCTGCAGCCAGATATGGAACTGGTTATGTACGACGGCGGCGGAGATGATTTCCAGGCAATTCAGAATGAGATCGCCTTCGATTACAAGAAACTGGGAGCTCAGATGTTTACGGAAGGTTTTGATTTAAAGACAGAACTCGATACTTTGAATACAAAATGGGCGGAAGCAAGAACAAAACTTGGAATTAAATAAGACTTTGTAACAGGGGATGGGGTTTCCGTACAGACGCCCCATCCTTTTTATACCCAAAATTCCGTAAAATCAATACAATCCGGGAGGTAGTTTATGAATTCACTGGAAAGACAGAAAAAGATATTTATCACCAGTTCCCTGGTAATCCCCATGGCCCTGCTTATCGGTTTCGTGGTGGTTCCGGCCTTCGATCTGATCCGAATGAGCTTCACCAACTGGGACGGCTATTCGAAGACATACGATTACATCGGCATCGGCAACTATTTTGACATGCTGAAAAACAAGGATCTCTGGCAGTCACTGAGAAACAACGCGGTCTATTTCTTCGGCCATCTGCTCTTTATCCCCGTTGAGCTGATGTTTGCCGTCCTGCTGACCTCAAAGCTCCGCGCCTCAAAATTCTATAAGACCATGGTCTTCATGCCTTATATCATCAACGGCGTGGCGATTTCCTACGCATTTTCCTACTTCTTTTCACCGATCAACGGAGCCTTCGATGAGATCCTCACCCTGTTTCACTTAGAACCGCTGATCAGAAACTGGCTTTCCGATCCGAAGATTGTGAACTTTGTCTTGGCGGGAGTGTCCTTATGGCGTTTCTCCGGCTATCACGTGATCCTGTTCATGGCGGCGCTCCAGTCCCTTCCCCAGGATGTACAGGAGGCGGCCAGAGTTGACGGAGCGAGCGCATGGCAGATGTTCAAATACATTCAGATACCTGCCATTATGCTGATGGTGGATTTCGTCCTGTTTGACAATATCCGCGGCGCGCTTCAGGTATTCGATATTCCTTACGTCATGACCAGCGGCGGCCCGGGATATGCATCTTCGACCTTCACACTCTATACCATCGATACGGCGTTCAAATACAGCAACTTCGGTCTGGCATCCACCATGGCGGTGGCTATTATGCTCATGATCGTCGTCATTTACGTGGTTCAGAATAAGATCATCCACGGAGTCGTTTTAAAAGGAGGGAAGAAAGGATGAAACAGCGTACACTGCAGCAAATTGTAAAACAGGTGATCTGCCTCTGCATGGTATCCATCGTGCTGGCGCCGATCCTTTTAACCCTGTTTGCCGCGTTTAAGACGAAGGCGGATATGGTCAATACATCTCCCTTGCTACTGCCTCCGTTCAGCCGTGTGACCACGGATAATTTCCAGAAGGTTTTGGGGGACAAATACCTGTTGATTGGCTTTAAAAATACGGGAATCATACTCGTTTTCAGTATTTTTTTCAACGTATTGTTCGGTACGATTACAGCGTTTATTCTTGAACGGTTTCAATTCCGGTTCAAAAATCTGATCATGAGCCTGTTTTTCCTGGGGATGCTGATTCCAAGCTTCGTCACAGAGATCGCCCGTTTCAAGATCATCAACGGCCTGGGGCTGTATAACACACTGGGAGCGCCGATCGTCATCTATGTGGCTTCAGACCTGATGCAGCTTTACATTTACCGCCAGTTCATCTCCACGCTTCCCGTATCCTTAGATGAGAGCGCCCTGCTGGATGGCTGTTCGTATTTCGGCCTGTTTACGAGGATTATCTTCCCGCTGCTGGCTCCGGCCACAGCTACGGTCGTGATTATCAAGGCGATTACCATCATCAACGACATGTACATTCCATATCTCTATATGCCGAAGAACAAGCTGCGGACGCTGACCACGTTCCTGATGAATTATGCCAATGCGCAGCAGGGGTCCTGGCAGAATCTGGCGGCAGGAATCATCATCATTATGCTGCCGACGATTGTGATCTATCTGTTTTTCCAGAAATACATCCTGGCAGGAATTGCGGCCGGTGCTGTCAAAGAGTAAGAAAGTGCAGAAAATCGTAAAAAAAGAGATGGATTCTTTTGCCGGACGGCCCTATAATAGACGTGAAAAAGGAGGATGTACTTATGGATCACTATCATGCCGATTTAGCCTGGCTTGAAAATCCGGAGGTGTTTGCGGTAAACCGTCTGGAGGCGCATTCCGACCACCGGTTCTATGAGAGCAGGGAGGAGGCGGACAGCGGCATCATGAAGCTGCGTCAGTCCCTAAACGGAACGTGGAAATTTTCCTATGCCCCGAAGCCGGAGCAGCGGAAAAAGGATTTTTATCTGCCTGAGAGAAGTCTCGGTGATTTTGGAGAAATTACGGTCCCCGGCCATATAGAGCTGCAGGGATATGGAAAATGTCAGTATATTAACACGATGTATCCGTGGGAGGGTCACTCGGAGCTTAAGCCTCCCCATGTGGACTGGGATGATAATCCTGTTGGAAGCTATGTGAAGGAGTTTGAGACGGACGCGGCCCTGAAGAATAAGAGGCTGTTTCTGTCCTTTCAGGGGGTGGAGAGTGCCTTTTACGTATGGGTAAACGGCCGCTTCGCCGGCTACTCCGAGGATTCCTTTACGCCCTCCGAATTTGAAATCACGGATTTCGTAAAGGATGGGGTCAACCGACTGGCGGTGGAGGTCTATAAGAGAAGCAGCGCCAGCTGGATCGAGGATCAGGATTTCTTCCGGTTCTCCGGTATTTTCCGGGATGTGTATCTTTTCGCGGTTCCGGAATGCCATGTGCGGGACATCTTTGTCCGCCCAGGCGTCCAGGAAGACTTAAAGACCGGAGAACTCACGGTGGATTTAACGCTGGAAGGAAACAGGAAGGGCAGTGTATCGGCTATGCTGACCGACCGGGAAGGGAATACCGCCGCTGTCTGGGATCGCATGCCTGCCGGGGAGAACACATCTTTTGCGGGCAGGGTGCCGGAGGTTCATCTGTGGAGCGGGGAAGATGCCTATCTCTATACGCTGACCGTTATTCTGTACGACGAAAACGGAGAGATCGTGGAGATCGTTCCCCAGAAACTCGGTTTCCGCCGCTTCGAGATGAAAGACCGCCTCATGTGCTTAAACGGGAAACGAATCGTGTTCCGCGGAATCAACCGTCATGAGTTCGATGTGCAAAGAGGACGCGCCGTCACGGAAGAAGACATGATCTGGGATATTCGTTTCATGAAGCGCCACAACATCAATGCGGTCCGTACCTGCCACTATCCCAACCAGTCGAGATGGTATGAGCTCTGTGATGAGTATGGGATCTATCTGATCGACGAGGCGAATTTAGAGAGCCATGGCTCCTGGCAGAAGATGGGGGCCTGCGAACCTTCCTGGAACGTGCCGGGAAGCCTTCCGGAGTGGAAGGAGTGCGTGGTGGACCGCGCAAAGTCCATGCTGGAGCGGGATAAGAATCACGCGTCCGTACTGATCTGGTCCTGTGGAAATGAATCGTACGCGGGCGAAGATATCCTCGCCATGTCGAAGTATTTCAAGGAGAGGGATCCGTCCAGGCTGGTTCACTATGAGGGCGTCTTCTGGAACCGGGAATTCAATGAGACCAGCGATATGGAGAGCCGCATGTACGCAAAGCCCGCGGAGGTGGAGGAGTATTTAAACCAGGAACCGGAGAAGCCGTTTATCCTGTGTGAGTATATGCACGCCATGGGCAATTCTCTGGGCGGCATGGAGAAATACACCTCGCTGGAGGACCGGTATCCCATGTATCAGGGCGGTTTCATCTGGGATTATGTGGATCAGGCTCTGATGAAGGCCGACGAGGACGGCGTCCTGCATATGGCCTACGGCGGGGACTTTGACGACAGGCCGACTGATTATAATTTCTGCGGCAATGGAATCGTCTACGCGGACAGAACCATTTCGCCGAAGGCACAGGAAGTGAAGTACCTCTATCAGGATCTGAGGCTGATTCCGGATGCCTGCGGTGTGGAGATCGAAAACAGGAGACTGTTTACCGACACTTCCGATTTAGAATTCATCTGGCTGGCTCTAAGGAATGGCGAACCCATCCATACGGAGAAATTCTGTGCCCGGGTAAATCCGGGAGAGCGGGAGTATGTGAGCGTGGCGGCTCCTGCATTTACAGAGCCGGGAGAGTACGTGTATCAGGTGTCCGCGGTGAAAAAGAGAGCGGAGCTGTGGGCTGATGCCGGGTATGAGACGGCTTTCGGGGAAAGCAGCCGGGTGATTGGCGCTGGCGGAGCTGGTGAGGACCGTGTTGGTGAGACTTGTATTGGTAAGAACTTCGTTGAAGAGTATCACACTGATAACGACCGCCTTCCGTTCACTGTTATCCACGGTGATGTAAATATTGGTGTGAAAGGAAATGGCTTCCACATAATATTCTCGAAGCAGGAGGGCGGCATTGTATCCCTCGTCTATGACGGCCGGGAGTGGATTGGGAAGATTCCCATGCCTGTGTACTGGAGAGCGACTACGGATAACGACAGAGGCAATAAATTCTCCGTATCCAGTGCCGCTTGGTACGGCGCCGGAAGCTTTCCGCTTTACGACAGCAAAAACTGCGTGGTGGAAGAAGGGGAAGACAGCGTTCGTGTCGCGTATACCTACCGCCTGCCAACGGTTCCTGAGACTGTGACGGAGGTCGTTTACGAGGTGGACAGAGAAGGCCGGATTAAAACCACGGCTCACTACTTCGGACGCGAAGGACTGCCGGAGCTGCCGCTGTTCGGCATGAGATTCCGCATCAGCGGAACGGGCGGTGATTTCGAGTGGTACGGCCGGGGACCGGAGGAGAATTACCGTGACAGAAACGCAGGCGCACGCCTCGGAATCTTTAAGGATACGGCGGCAAACAGCGTATCGCGCTATCTCGTTCCGCAGGAATGTGGAAACCGCACCGAAATCCGATGGATGAAGGTGACGGACGGAGCGGGACACAGCATTCGGTTTACCGCGCAGGGGCGTCCTTTTGAGGGATCGGTTCTTCCTTATACGGCGGAGGAGCTGGAGCATGCCGCTCACCTGGAGGAACTGCCGCAGCCGCGGTATACGGTCGTAACGATTCTGGCGGCCATGCGGGGCGTCGGCGGAGATGACAGCTGGGGCGCGCCGGTTTATCCGGAATACTGTGTAAGCGGTGAACACGACATTACTTTCAGCTTTGTAATTGGGAGAGATTAGAATTGAGAGAGATTAGATAGCAGTGACAGACGGCCGGCCGCGGGGAACGCGCCGGCCGTCTGATATGACGAAGCCTGTCGAAAAAGGGCTGCAGTTCAGGGGTTGACAGGGCTGCGAACTGCAAGAAAAATATACGGGCGCAGGAGCCGGTTGTCATTGACAGAGCCGGAGTTCCGGTTTATAATAATATCATTCTGAAGTTCTGATTCTGTTCTGCCGGTTCGGCAATCTGTTTCCAGTATTGTAATTTTCACGCTTAAAACGTATAATAAAAGATAGAATCATACGGTTGCGCGTTTTCCCGCATTCCTGATGGTGGAGGGCTGCGCGTATTTCCACGAAATGCCGGGCATTTTTAAATTCCCTTACAAATCCTTTAATCCATGAAATTCTCATGATTACAGGAAATTTAAGAAAGAGAAGGGCAATGCACGATGAAAAAAGAGAGAGAAACAAAAGAGTATTTGGAGTTTGTGGAGCAGTTTCGGGCGTTTCTGATTCTGATGACAGAGGAGTGGGGCGCGAAGGTTACGCTGCAAAAAGACAGTGAGGAAGAAGAACCGGAGGATTTACTGGTGGTGGAGTTGAGAGGGGACGGTCCCGGGATCCATATCCAGCGGTTCCATATGGCGGAGATCTACCAGGATTTCCGGCTGGGGAAAACCATGGAGGAGCTGCTGTCAGAGGCTTCCGACTGTCTGGAACGATGCCGGGAGATTGAGAAGAGCAGTCCGCTGGGGCATATGGAGGATTATGAGTCCATTCGGGAGTATCTGGTTATCCGCCCTCTGAACTATGAGAAGAATGCAGAGAAGCTGGAAGAAGGCGTTTGCGAGGTGACGGGGGATATTGCGCTGACACTCTATGTGAGCATCGGGAATTTCAGCGGACTGTACACGAGCTCCATGGTGCCGAAGGTGGTATTTGACGGATGGAACAGAATCCGGGAACAGGTGATGAAGGACGCCATGGAGAATACATACAGGCTGTTTCCGCCGCGTCTCTTCAACTGGCTGGACGTCGAACGGTTTGAGGATGAGGACTACGGTATTTTTATGGAACGGGATAGCAGCGTCCGTATGGATGGCGGCGCCTGCGCCACGTTCGTCACGACTAAGAGTCAGATCAACGGAGCGGTGGCCATCTTTCTGCCTGGCGTGGCGAAGCGGCTGGGAGAAATGATGGGGAACGATTTGTACATCGCGTTTACCAGCATGCACGAGGCAGCGATCCATAACTGTGAAAAGGTTTATCCGGAGACGATACGGGAGAGTTTAAAGGATCTTAACAGGGAGATGCCGTCGGATGACGACTTTTTATCTGAGAAGGTTTACTATTACAACCGCGGGAAAGACAGGATCGAAGTTGTACTGGAATATTGAGAGCCGATCATGAAAAACAGAAAGTGCTTGACAGAACGGAAAAGTGGCAGTATTCTAGTATTTAGATTACCGATTAAAGGAAAAGGAGGCAGAAATATGAAATCTCGTACAATTAGCAGTGGAATTATAAACAATAACAATCAGTCAGTCTGCCTCAGTAAAGAATTCGGTCTCTGGTCAGCCATTATTTCGTATGGAAGTCAGTTTGCTATTTGAATTTGAGTAACTATGCCGCAGTCTGAACTGGACTGCGGTTATTTTTATGGTGAAAAGCCGTCAAAAGCCGCAATTTGCTGTTTTTGACGGCTTTTTCCTGTTTTTTGCGGTAATTCGCAGACCAGGCAATTTTTAACGCGTTTTAGGACTGCGATTGACTTGATATGGCACAGTATAGACAAAGGGGGAGCAACATGAGGAATTTAGGGAAGTATGTAAAAAAGTACGGGATCCTGTATGTGGTGGCCATAGCGGCCATGGTAGTGAGTATTCTGCTGGATGCGGTGTCGCCTCAGATTACGAGATACATCATTGACGATGTCATCGTCGGCGGCAAGATGGAGATGCTTATGCGCCTGCTGCTGGGGCTTCTGGGAATCGGCTTTGGAAGAGCCATTTTCCAGTACATGAAGGAATTTATCTTTGATTATTCGGCGTCGGGGATCGGGAGCAGCTTGAGAAAGGATCTTTTCGACCATATCCAGACGCTGTCCATGGGATATTTCGACAGCCATAACACCGGTGAGCTGATGGCGCGTGTCAAGGACGATGTGGACCGAATCTGGAATGCCATGGGATTTGTCGGAATGCTGATCATCGAATGTACCATTCACACAGTGATTATCATGACCTGCATGTTCCGCTTAAGCCCGGTGCTGACGGTGATTCCGCTGCTCGTTATGCCGGTAATCGCCTGGTACGGCTTAAAGATGGAGAATGGTCTCGGCCAGGTCTACGACAAGATCAGTGAGCAGACCGCGGAGCTAAACACCGTGGCCCAGGAGAATTTAGCGGGCGTGCGGACCGTGAAGGCGTTTGCGAGAGAAGATTATGAGATTGACCGGTTTAAACGCCACAACAAGCGGTATTACGATTTAAATATGGAGCAGGCAAAGCTGATTGTAAAGTATCAGCCCAATGTCTCCTTTCTTTCCAAGGTGATGCTGATGGCGATCATCGTAGTCGGCGGCATCATGGTAATTCAGAAACGGATCACCATCGGAGAACTGGGCGCATTTTCGGAGTACGCCAACAATATTATCTGGCCGATGGAGATGGTTGGCTGGCTCAGCAATGATTTTGCTGCGGCCATGGCTTCCAATAAGAAGATCAAACGGATCATGGCCCAGAAGCCGGACATCAAGGAACCGGAGGCGCCTGTAGTTCCTGAAAAGATCGAGGGAAAGCTTCAGTTCAAGCATGTGGATTTTGATTTATATGGTTCGAGGATTCTGACAGACATCGATTTTACCCTGCCGAAGGGAAAGACGCTGGGAATCATGGGGGTGACCGGTTCCGGAAAGACCTCCATCGTCAATTTAACCCAGAGATTCTACGACGTGACAAACGGAGAAGTTCTGCTGGACGGCATCGATATCCGGAAGCTGCCGCTGACTCTTTTAAGGAGCCAGACCACGGTGGTTATGCAGGATGTATTCTTGTTCTCCGACACGATCACGGACAATATTAAGACTGGAAACCGGGATGCAACCGAGTGGGAGAGCGTGGAGGAAGCGTCCATCTGCGCGGAGGCCCATGATTTCATTATGAATCTGGGAGAAAAGTACGATACCGTGATTGGAGAGCGGGGCGTCGGACTTTCCGGCGGCCAGAAGCAGAGAATCAGTATTGCCAGGGCGATCGCAAAGAGAACGCCGCTTCTGATCCTCGATGACTCCACGTCGGCACTCGATATGGAGACAGAGAAGGAGATTGAGCGCCGTTTAAAGACGCAGAAGGACAGTTCCAAGATCATCATCGCCCACCGGATTTCCGCCGTCCGCCATGCGGATGAAATTCTGATTCTGGAGGGCGGAAGAATCATAGAACGCGGCACCCACGAGGAGCTGATGGCGAAAAAGGGGCAGTATTACAGGACTTATCAGGTACAGTATGGAGAGGAGGAGCAGTCATGTCAGTAAATACAAGCAGAATCGACGAAGAACAGAAGGAAGTACTGAAAAAGGATACGCTCATCCGATTGTTTAAGTACCTTCTGGTCTATAAAAAGCAAATATCGGTAGTGCTTCTCATTATGGCTGGAACCATTGCCATCAGCATGGCGACGCCCATTATGATGGAGTATGCCATCAACGTCTGTGTGGCGTCCGGAGATGTGAAGGGACTTCTGAAGCTGGGGGCTCTGGCCGTGGTCATGTTTCTTTTTTTCCTGGTGGGGACCAAGATCCGTATGTACATCATGTCGGACGTGTCAAACCAGGTCCTTCTAAATATCAGAGATGAGCTGTACCGCCATATTCAGACGCTGAGCTTCGGATTTTTCGACAGCCGTCCCACCGGAAAAATACTGGCTAGAATTATCGGAGATGTGAATTCCTTAAAGGATGTGCTGTCAGACAGCGTGACTCAGCTGATTCCGGACTTAATTACCGTGGTCTGCGTCGCGGTCATCATGCTGATTAAGAACTACCGGCTGGCCATGGCGGCCTTGCTGACCCTCCCGATTCTGGTGGTGGGAATGCTGGTCATTGAGACGACGGCCCATAAGCGGTGGCAGATCTACAGAAAAAAGACTTCTAATTTAAATGCCTACGTGCATGAGGATCTTTCCGGTATCCGGGTGATTCAGAGCTTTGCGGCGGAGCGGGAGACGAGAGCCGTGTTTTACGATCTGGTTAAGCAGCATTACCAGGCATTTATCGACGCCGTTGTTGTGGCGGACGGATTCGGCCCGGTGGTGGAGATCACCTGGGGGCTCGGCGGATTTCTGCTGTATTTTATCGGCATCCGCATCATCGGTGTGGGCGAGGTCGGCATCGGTACGTTTCTCGCGTTTTCTACCTATATTGCCATGTTCTGGAGTCCGATCCGGAACCTTGCCAATTTTTATAATAAGCTGACAACCAACATATCGGCGGCGGAGCGTATTTTCGACATCATCGATACGGAAGCGGGAATCCGTGACTGTGAGGGAGCGGAGGAACTGCCGGATATTGAGGGGACAGTGGATTTTGAACACGTTTCCTTCGCGTATGATGATGAGCCGGAACGCATGATCCTTAAGGATGTAAACTTCCATATACGCCAGGGGGAGACCATCGCGCTGGTAGGCCCCACGGGAGCGGGCAAGACGACGATTGTGAATCTGCTCAGCCGTTTTTACGAGGCGACAGACGGGCGGGTACTGATTGACGGCTACGATATCAGGAAGGTGACGCTGAAGAGTCTGAGAAGCCAGATGGGGATCATGACACAGGACAATTTCCTGTTTTCCGGTACCATTAAATATAACATTAAATACGGCCGCCTGGATGCCACGGACGAGGAAATGATCGAAGCTGCCAAGGCGGTGAACGCCCATGACTTCATCATGAAGCTGGAGCACGGCTATGACACCGAGATCAGTGAGAGGGGAGCGCGGCTCTCCATCGGCCAGCGGCAGCTGCTGGCATTTGCCAGAACCATGCTGTCGAAGCCGGGCATCCTGATTCTGGATGAGGCCACCTCCAGCATCGACACTCACACGGAGCTGCTGGTGCAGAAGGGCATTGAGGCGCTCTTAAAAGGGCGTACGTCCTTTGTCATTGCCCATCGCCTTTCTACTATAAGAAAGGCCGACCGGATTTTCGTGATCGACCAGGGCAATATCATGGAGGCCGGAAGCCATGAGGAGCTGATGGAGAAGAGAGGGGCTTATTATCAGCTGTATCAGAGCCAGTTTCTGTAGGCTGTGTACTGGCTTCGCTGGTAAAAAACGCAATATGACGGGGAAACTCGTGTAGGGGGAATAGCGCGAAGGGAAAGTGTTGGGAATCTGAGAATGGAATGAAGGAATGAAGACTGAATGTAGATACAGGGGAGGATTTTCATAAAGGGATTGACCCGCGGGGTGAAATGCAATAAAATAGGATGCGAGGTGAATGACATGACAGAAGGAGCATTAGTACTGGAAGGAGGTTCTCTGCGAGGAGTATTTTCGGCTGGCGTGCTGGATGTATTTATGGAACAGGGGATCGAGATGTCCTATGTGAATGGCGTTTCTGCGGGATCCATGTGCGGAATGAGCTATATCAGCAAACAGATCGGAAGAACGATCCGGGTGGATTTAGATTATGTAAATGATAAACGGTTTATGAGCTTTCGCAGTATGGTGAAAAACCGTTCGATCTTTAATTTTGATTTTCTGTTTGGGGAATTGAGCGAGACGCTGATTCCATTTGATTTTGAGGCTTTTGAGGCGTCGAAGCAGCGGTTTGAAGTGGTTGCTACCCGCTGTAAGACAGGAAAACCGGAATATTTCGGAAAAGGGGAGTGCGAGAATTTCATAGAGGCGGTGAAGGCCTCCAGCAGCCTTCCTATTATGTCGCGTATGATCGATGTGGGAGGGAAGAAATATCTGGACGGCGGCTGTTCTATGCCGATTGCCTATCAGAGGGCTATCGATGAGGGATATGAAAAGGTAGTTGTCATACTGACCAGGAATCAGGGCTACAGGAAAAAGCCTGTGGATAAATGGACGAGACGGGCGTATGAACGGTATTTTAAACCGCTGCCCCGGCTTTTGAAGGCTCTGGAGGAGGCGCCGGAACGGTACAACCGGATGCAGGAAGAGATCGATGAACTGGAAAAGGCGGGCAGAATCTACGTGATCCGTCCCGACAAACCGGTGACTGTGTCGAGAACGGAACAGGACAGAAAGAAGCTGGAAGCACTCTACGAAGACGGGCGCCGTCTTGCGACGGAACAGCTTGAGGATATCAAAAAATATCTGGGAATCGAAATAACAGGTTGACGAAAGGAAATGACGGTACACGTTTATGAGCATTTACGATACATTGAATGAAGTACAGAGAGAAGCGGTATTCCATACGGAAGGACCGCTTCTTGTGCTGGCTGGAGCCGGCTCGGGAAAAACCAGGGTGCTGACCCATCGAATCGCCTATCTGATCGAGGAGAAGGGGGTAAATCCGTGGAATATCCTGGCGATTACCTTTACCAACAAAGCGGCCGGAGAGATGAGAGAGCGTGTGGATAAGATCGTGGGATTCGGAGCGGAGAGCATCTGGGTGAGTACGTTCCACTCCTCCTGCGTAAGAATCTTAAGACGCCATATTGAGAGCCTTGGATATACGACGAATTTTACTATTTATGATTCGGATGACCAGAGGACTCTGATGCGGCAGGTGTTAAAGACGCTGGAGATCGATCCGAAGCTTTATAAAGACAGGGCTATGCTGGGCTTTATATCGACAGCTAAGAATGAACTGGTGACGGCTGCGGAGTTTGAACTGAATGCGGGAGGCGATTTCCGTCAGAAGAAGGTGGCTCAGATATATAAGGAGTATCAGAGCCAGCTTAAGAAGAATAATGCGCTGGATTTCGATGATCTGATCATGAAGACGGTGGAGCTGTTTCAGAACAATCCGGAGGTCCTGGATTATTACCAGGAGCGTTTTAAATATATCATGGTGGACGAGTATCAGGATACGAATACCGCACAGTTTAAGCTGGTAAGTCTGCTGGCCGGTAAGTACAGAAATCTTTGTGTGGTAGGTGATGACGACCAGTCCATCTATAAATTCCGGGGAGCCAATATCGGTAATATTTTGAATTTTGAGAAGTCGTATCCGGGGGCTTCGGTGATTAAGCTGGAACAGAATTATCGGTCCAGCCAGAATATCTTAAACGCGGCCAACGAGGTGATCCGCCACAACCGGGGGAGAAAGTCCAAGACGCTGTGGACGGCTAACGAGGAAGGGCCTCTGGTGCAGTATAAGCAGTTTGAGACGGCAGCGGAGGAAGCTGACGCCATCGTGCGCGATATTCAGAACAGCGAATGCGGCTACCAGGACTGCGCGGTTCTTTACCGGACCAATGCCCAGTCCCGTCTGATCGAGGAAAAATGTCTTCAGCGCAATGTGCCTTACCGCATGGTGGGAGGTGTAAACTTCTATCAGCGTAAGGAAATCAAGGACATTCTGGCCTATTTGAAGACGATTGACAACGGAAGGGACGATCTGTCGGCCCTTCGTATTATCAATGTTCCGAAGAGGGGGATCGGCGGCACCAGCGTGGGAAAGGTCCAGGCGTTTGCATCGGAGCACGATTTCAGTATCTATGACGCATTTTGCCGCGCCCAGGCGGTTCCGGGGCTTGGAAAGGCTGCGGATAAGATTCTCAAATTTACGGCGCTGATCGAGGATTTCAGGGAGAGAATCCGCTATGAGGACTACTCGATCCGGGAGCTGATTGAGGATGTGTTGGATGAGTCGGGATACCAGAAAGAGCTGGAAGCGGAAGGCGAGATCGAGTATCAGACCCGTTTAGAGAATATTGAGGAGTTGATCAACAAAGCGGTCAGTTTTGAGCGGGATCACGACGAGGGAACACTCTCCGAATTCCTGGAGGAGGTTGCATTGGTCGCGGATGTGGACCGGATGGATGATTCGGAAAACAGGGTGACGCTGATGACCTTACATAGTGCAAAAGGACTGGAGTTCCCGCGGGTGTATTTAAGTGGTATGGAGGATGGACTGTTCCCGAGTATGATGTCGATCTCCTCGGATGACAAGGAGGAGATCGAGGAAGAGCGGCGTCTCTGCTACGTTGGAATTACCAGGGCGCAGGATTTCCTGATGCTGACGGGAGCTAAACAGCGAATGATCAACGGGGAGACCCGTTACTCAAAGACCAGCCGGTTCGTCGAAGAGATTCCGGCCGATTTGCTGGAATGTGATAAGCTGGAACCGAGGCTTTCCCCGTTCCGGAAATCTTCGGACTTTGATGACAGTGACCTGCCCTGGGGCCAGGGCGGAGGAAATGCCAGAGGCGGCAGCTCCTGGGGCGGTTCCGGAAGTGGTGGAACGGGTAACGGAGGCGGTGCGTCCGGCGGCCAGAGACCGACGACCTGGGGAAATAAGGCCGCGGGTGTCAGCAGCTTCGGGCCGGGCAGCAATGCCTATGCGTCAAAGACTGCGTCACCGGTTCAGAAACCGGCGTTTGGCAAGGCATTTACCGTAGAGAAATCAGGCGCTCTTGATTATAAGGAAGGCGACCGCGTCCGCCATGTAAAGTTCGGCGAGGGAAATGTGGTGGAGATAAAGGATGGCGGAAAAGACTACGAGGTAACCGTCTGTTTTGACAAGGCGGGGATTAAGAAGATGTTTGCGTCCTTTGCGAAGCTGAAACCGATCTGATCAGATGGTCGTGGGAATATGGTTTCTCGACTGGCCTTTCCGGTCAAGAATGTGAGCCATCTGAAGCATTACGATTAAAAGTTACAGTTCACTCCCCACCAGGGGCACCGCAGCCCGGTTGAACCGGACTGCGGTGCCCCTGGTGGGGAGTGAACTGTAACCGGTTAAAAATTGAAATAAATAAAAATAATCAAAAAAGATAGTAAAAGCATAAAGATGATGGTATAATAAGAACGACAGACAGAAAGATTTCGTTTCTGCCGCATATTTTTTATGGAATAGGCTCTCAGAAAGGACGTGGATGATATGAACAGATTCGATACGATGAGCAAAGAAGCTATGAACAGAGTAGAGGAACTCGTGAATTCAAGCAGACTGAACGAGTTGCTGCACAAGAGAGAAGAAGACGAAAAGAAGAAAAACTGTATTCTATGGATACTTGCCATCATTGGTGCTGTAGCGGCAGTCGCCGGCATTGCGTATGCGGTTTACCGTTTCTTCACACCGGATTATTTAGAGGATTTTGAAGATGATTTCGACGATGATTTCGATGATGATTTCTTCGAAGACGATACACCGGGCGAGGGTTCTGAACAGTAAGAAGGACATTTAGAAAAAAGAAGCGTGCCTCAGCGATTGAGACACGCTTTTTGACGCTGTCGGGGCGGGAGCGGTGAGGAATGAGGGCAGTGAGGAACGATGTTGGATGATTGGCTCGTTGCTTGCGGGAATAAACGAGAACAGGAGCAGATGACGTGAAAAAAGGCGAGATATATGAAGGTACTATAGAGAAATTCGATTTTCCGGATAAAGGGACACTGGTGACGGAATCCGGAAAGATTACAGTGAAGCATGCACTTCCGGGACAGAAGGTGTCCGTGATGATTACGAAGAAGCGGGGCGGACGGCTGGAAGGAAAGATCGTTGAGGTGGTGGAAAAGTCACCTCTGGAGACCGCGGAAAAGCCGTGTGTCCATTTCGGCGCCTGCGGCGGCTGTATTTACCAGACAATCCCTTATGAGAAGCAGCTGGAGATAAAGGAAAAGCAGGTTAAGAGCCTGCTGGACAGTGTCTGCGATTCCTATGAGTTTGAGGGGATTTTGGGAAGTCCGCAGTCCGGCGGATACCGTAATAAGATGGAGTTCTCATTTGGCGATGAGTTTAAGGACGGTCCGATGGCACTGGGGATGCACCGGCGCGGAAGCTTTTATGATGTGGTGACTACCACAGAGTGTCAGATCGTGAATCCGGATTTTTGTGAGATTTTAAAGGCCTCTAAAGCGTATTTTGAGAAGCTGGGGCTGGGATTTTATAAAAAGATGCAGCATACGGGTTATTTACGCCATCTTCTGGTGCGCCGCGCGGTTAAGACAGGGGAGATTCTGGTGGATTTAGTGACGACAAGCCAGGAGGATCCGGATTTGAAGCCATTTGCGGAGCTGCTGCTTTCCCTTCCGTTAAGCGGCCGGATCGTTGGTATTCTTCATACGTGGAATGATAGTCTGTCCGATGCGGTGAAGAATGACAGGACCGATATTCTGTATGGACAGGACTATTTCTATGAAGAGTTGCTGGGGTTAAAGTTTAAGATATCTCCGTTTTCCTTCTTCCAGACGAATTCACTGGGGGCCGAGGTGCTGTACGATAAGGCGAGAAGTTATGTTGGCGATACGAAGGATATGGTCGTGTTCGATTTATACAGCGGGACAGGGACCATCGCACAGATGATCGCACCGATCGCCAAAAAGGTGGTCGGAGTGGAGATCGTGGAAGAGGCCGTGGAGGCCGCGAAGGAGAATGCGCGGATGAACGGGTTGGATAACTGTGAGTTTATCGCAGGAGACGTTTTGAAGGTTATCGATGATATCGGGGAAAAACCGGATTTGATTATTCTTGACCCGCCGAGAGACGGAATTCATCCGAAGGCGCTGGGGAAGATCATCGACTATGGAGTGAAGAGAATTGTGTATATTTCCTGTAAGCCTACGAGCCTGGTGAGGGATCTGGCGGTGTTCCAGGAGAGAGGGTATCAGGTGGAGAAGGTTTGTGCGGTGGATATGTTTCCGGGGACGGGGAATGTCGAGGTGGTAATAATGATGCGGAAATGTGGTTTGGAAGGAAAATAGAAGGGTTAAACCACAAGATATAGTGGTTTTTGGCGAAAAATCGAGGGAAAAATCGGGTAAAAAAGGGCCGCTTTTGACCCCGATTTTTTTGCCTTTTCATAGATGTGAGACGGGGAAAAGAGGATATGGTGTAAAAATTCAGGTCAGCCAGATCGAAAAAGGGCTGGCTTTTTTTAATAGATAAAAAAGAAGGAAGAGTTTCATGCAGATCACAACCGATAAGTTACGCAGGATGACAAATCAGGAAGGACTGATTCTCAAGGGCTGCGGAGGAGATGTTTTTCGATATAAGACAGGAAAATCCCCCTTATTTAAAACAAAAGGCACTGGGCTAAAGTTTTAGATAAGGGGGTTTTTGTATATATCTCTTTTAAACTCGTTTCAATCCGCAAGCTCCGCAAAATGTCTTGACATCATAGATGATATCATAGTTGAAGAATAAAATCAAATTTTATTTCATATAATACTCGAGTTTAAAAGAGAATATTGAAAATCCATAGCTGATGGAGTATAATGAGAAATATAGATTAGCAGCAAAGGAGTGATTGCAATGATTGCTCATAGAAGGGACGATGGAAAAGAGCAGGACTGGAAAGAACACAGCGTCCATGTGGCGGGATTATGTTTCCAGGCTGCTGAAAAGCTAAGGCTGGGCAAGGTGGCCAGATTAATAGGGCTGTTGCATGACCTGGGAAAAGGAACCGCGGATTGGATGAGTTATCTTCGTGGCACCGGAAGCAGACATCCCAATCATGCTGGCTTGGGTGCACTTTATGTTCATCGGCGATGGTGGGTGAGGGAGACAGACCCGGAGAAAAGGCAGGCGGCTCAGCTGATTTCTTTATGTATCTATGGTCATCATGCCGGTTTGCCGGACTGTCTGTCAGATTCTGGGGAGTCCCCCTATTTAAACGGCTTGAGAGAACAGCCGGAGAGTGATTATAGGGAGGCAGTGGCTAATTTCTACGTGGAAGTGGCAACAGCGGAGGAATTGGACGAGCTATTTGCAGAGTCATGTAAGGAGCTGAAACAATTTGGCCTGGACAGCCGTTCTTTTAACTGGGGAATGTCTGCCCGACTGCTGCTGAGTATTCTCGTGGATGCGGACAGGTGGGATTCCGTGTGCTTTGAATATGATGCCGATCCATTTGAAACGTCACGTGAAGTCCAGCCTGATTGGGATAAGCTTCTGATTGAACTCGAAGCCTATATTGAACAGTTCCCCAAAGAAGGGAGATTAGCCCAAATTAGGCGCGACATATCGGACTGGTGCAGGACTGCGGGAGAATATGGGCCAGGAATCTACACATTGTCGGTACCTACTGGTGGCGGTAAGACTTATTCCAGCCTGCGATTTGCACTTGCCCAGGCTAAAAAGAACGAACAGCAAAGGATTTTTTATCTCATCCCCATGAACACAATTCTGGACCAAAATTCTGGAGATATCCGGGAGGCGCTTTCTGACTACCCATCTATTTTAGAGCATCATTCCAATCTCATACCGGAGGATGAAACAGAGGAGAAAAATCATCGCAGGCTGACGGAACGCTGGGAGAGCGACATTATTTTGACCAGTCTAGTACAGTTCTTAGATACACTGTTTAAACATGGGAACGGTAAGGCGAGGCGAATGTACCGCCTTGCAAACGCAGTCCTGATTTTTGATGAAATCCAGGCACTGCCAAAAAAATGCCGGGAACTCTTTAAGCGGGCGCTTCAATTTCTTGTACAGTATTGTAACTGCACAGTGCTGCTCTGTACGGCTACGCAGCCTAATCTTGGATTAGATACGAAGGAACTGGTGCCGGATGTGGCTATGCTATACCAGAGTTTAAAGAGAGTGCTCTATATTTCACAGATGAAGGCGCGTACTTATCAGGATGCTGCCGATGACATCACGGTGTTTATTCGGGAGAAAACCTCAGTGCTGGCGATTGTAAATACTAAGGATGCAGCTTGGAATATTTTCAAGGGGATTTCTGAACGGCTGAATGCCTTAAATTATAAGCAGGTGCAAATACAGCAGGGCCTTTCGGATGAGAAGCTGAAAGAATGTGCCAAAAACTGTAGGAAAGATGAGATATTGTGTGTGCACTTAAGTACGCTTATGTGCCCGAAGCATCGGAAAGAGATATTACGTTGGATAAAAGCCTGGCTGTTAGAGAAAAACCTGGTTTGCTGTGTTTCTACAGCCTTGATCGAGGCGGGAATCAATGTGAGTTTTCCAATTGTAATCCGCAGTTTGGCAGGCATCCCAAGCCTGATTCAGGCAGCAGGGCGCTGTAACCGCAACTGCGAAGCGGATACAGGAAGGGTATATATATGGAATCTTATTGAGGAGAGCCTGGGGCGTTTGCCGGATATACAGAAAGGCAAGGAAGTCAGCATGAGCCTGCTTAGTAATGTGGAAAATCCGGATGAGCTGGGAAATCCGGAGATGATAAAAAAATATTTCGCCAAAGAGGAGATATATACAAAAGAGGTTGAAAATTATCCATATAAAAAGTGGAACTCGGATTTGGTTACGATGCTGTCAATGAATCGTGAATGTCGGTGCGCGGCCGGGAATTTGCGGGATGAGGACAATCCGCTGGCTGATTTAAGTAAACGATTCTATCAAAGCTTTAGAACGTCAGGAACAGTTTTTCAGGTCATCGACCAGAAAACAAAAAGTGTGATTGTTCCCTATGGAAAAGGAAAAGGAAAAGAGTTAATCGAAAAATTGGGAAATCGTCATACGCTCCGCGAGGAAATCAGCTTTTTAAAAGAAGTCCAGCAATACAGTGTAAATTTATATGAACATATTTTTGACCGGCTGGCCGGGGAGCAGGCTTTATATTCTCTGGGCGAGACCGGATTGGTTATATTAAAGGACGAATACTATGATCCATGGGCAGGAGTCAAGATAATACCGCGGGAAATGATAGATCTCATAGTTTAAATTATGATGTAAAGGAGGGCTGCAATATTGAAAATCAGAAATCAGATTGAATACTGCGTATGGGGGAATTATGCGCTGTTTAGTGATCCGATTGCCAGAATGGGGGGAGAAAAGTTCAGTTATATGCTTCCAACCTATCAGGCGCTGAAAGGGATCACAGAAAGCATCTATTGGAAACCATCAATTATATGGATCGTGGATGAGGTACGGGTTATGAAACCAATCCGCACAGAGTCTAAAAATGTCCGTCCCATCAGCTACGTGGCGTCAAAGAATACGCTGTCGGTCTATACCTATCTGGCAGATGTATCGTATCAGGTTCGGGCGCATTTTATTCTTAATGAGAACCGTCGCGCGGAACTGGAAGAGGATTTTAATGAAAAGAAGCACCACAATATTGCAAAGCGTATGGTGAGGAAGGGGGGGCGCAGAGATATTTTTTTGGGGACGAGAGAATGCCAGGGATATGTAGAACCCTGTGAATTTGACAAAGGTGAAGGCTATTATGACCATTATGGTGAACTGGAATTTGGAGTTATGTTTCATGGGTTCGATTATCCGGATGAGACTGGACGAGATATGCTGGCCGCCAGATTCTGGAGACCGAAAATGGTAAATGGAGTGATTCTGTTCCAGCCTCCGGAAGAGATACCGAAAGAGATGAAGCGGAATATCCGTCCAATGAAAGCGAAGAAATTCGGTAAAAAGTATGGCAATTCCAGCGGTTTGGAGGAGGCGGCGTTGCAGCAGGAGTTTGCCTGGGAAGGAGAAACCTATGAGTTGGATGCAGAAATTGTGCGAGGCATATGATGCCGGTGTTGTCTGTGATCAATCAAAAGAAGCGGTTAAGCTTGTTCCGCTGGGATTTGTGCGCAAAAGGGTAAAATACCATGTGGTACTATCGCGGGATGGGAGGTTCATATCGGCAGACGAGCTGATGGACGAAGCCCAGTTTCTGGAAATTCCCAGCACGCCGCAGGCAGAGAGCCGCACAGGCGACAATGGAGCGCCTTTTCCTCTGGTAGAACAGCTGAAATATTTGATTTTTGAGAATGAAAATTTAAAAAGGTTCGGTCAATATATGGGACAACTGAATGCATGGTGTGAGCAGCCAGACGCGCCCGCCTGCCTGCGTGTGGTATATACATATCTGGAGGGACATACTCTGCTTACCGATTTGGAATCACAGCCCAATTTGAAACTGAAATATTATAAGAATGCGGAAAGGAGGGAAGGAACAGGGGAAGACAGAAAGGCCATGGTCTGTTTTTCTGTCCAAACACAGGAGGAAAGCACCGATGACCTTTGGCTCAGAATCGATGTCAAACAGTCATGGGAGCGGTATTTAGCGGATAAACTGCCAGGAGACAGAGCGTTTTGCTATGTGGAAGGTAAAATACTTCCTGCTATGGAGAACCATCCAAAGCTTCAGGGAAATGCAAAATTGATTTCAGCAAAGGATAATGAATTCCCATTTCAGTATAAGGGACGTTTCGCGGAGGATCGCAGCGCGGCGGTGGTAAGCTATGAGGCTTCTGTGCGCGCCCATAATGCGCTGATTTGGCTTATAGCGCGCCAGGGAATGCAGAAATACGGTATGACATGGGTGGTTTGGAATACAAATGGAGCGGTCATGAAGGTTCCGATAGATGAAAAAAATGGGTTTATGGAAGCAGAGGAAGAGGAAGAAGAGAATTTCGGGCCAGTCATTGATACATTTGAACGTTACGCCAAGGAAGTGAGGGCTGCGGCTGGCGGTTATGACAGCAGACTTCATGATTATAATCCTAATCGGACAAATTTTGCGGTGATATTAGGATTGGAGGCGGCGACGGACGGAAGAATGTCGGTCACTTATTATCAGGAGTGTTCCGGAAATGAATATGTAAAGCGTTTGGAAGCGTGGTATAGAGATTGTTGCTGGTGGCGCTATTCACGAAAAAACAAAACTAAGGAGATTGCCTCTCCCAATCCTGAGCAGATTGCCGTTGCTGTTATGGGGATCGATGCGGTGAATACGGCTAAAATAGACAAAAAATGTGAGAAATCCCACACAAAATTGATGCGTGGGCTGCACTCCAGAATTCTTACCTGTATTGCGGACGAGCAGCCGTTTCCAATTGATGTTGTCCGCAGTGCATTTAACAGGGTATGCGCGCCTCTTACGTTTGTTAGCGGAAGAGACCGGCAATGGTCCCGAACTGCATGGGAAAACAGTGTTGACACCACGTGTGCGATGATATCTTGTTTTCAAAAGCGCGGGTGGAGGGATGCTTGCCCGGTATTCACCCCGATTCTGGAGGTTGATTCAAAAAATGGGGATTACTTATATGGCCGTCTTTTGGCAGCAGCGGATTTCATGGAAGAAAAATCGGCGGATAAGGGACGGGATTATCCGACAAATGCTGTACGGCTTATGCAAAAATTTGTGCAATATCCGTTTGAGACGTGGCCGAAGATTCATGAGAAATTGATTCCATGTTTTAAAAACTTGGGTCCGGACAGTAAATGGTATCAGATTCTTTTTGCAGAAATCGAAATACGATTCCCGGAAGAGAGCAGGTACGGGCGTAGGGATCTTTCTCTGGAATTCTTACAGGGATTTTCCAGTCAGAGACAAATGCTTTACCAAAAATGGAAACCTGAAAAAAAAATAGAGGTTGGGGAAACCGTCATATATGTACTTCCGAGACGGCGTTCTGAGTTGTACGGATGTCTGTTGGCAATTGCCGATGTGGCGGAGCAGGAAGCCAGTGATGAGGAACGGGCAGGTATGACCAATGCTATACAGCTGATGTCTGTTTTTGCGGCAAAGCCCTATGAAAGTTGGGGAAGACTTCATGATAAACTGCTGCCTTATTTGATAAAATTGGGAAAAAGGGCTGAGTATTACCAGAGACTGATTGGGTTTATGGAGATGCAGTTTTCTCAAGCTGAACGGGTATCAACAGAGCCGCTGGACGGCAGCTATCTGCATGGATATTATTGTATGCGCCAGACTTTTTATCAGAAGACACAGTTTTCCAGACAACCGCAGATATGGGAGATGGCAGAGGATTCGAGGAGTGTCCTGTATGGAAGGCTGCTGGGGATTGCGGATCGGATGGAGAAAAACCGTTTCGCTTGCGAGGAAGGAGATATAGATAGACGCTCTACGAATGAATTGCGATTTATGACGGTATTTTCCCAGAAACCGTCATCTACATGGGAGAATCTGAAGGTTAAATTAAAACCGTATCAGCGGTATGGAGGAAACCGTTCAGGAGAAAATTGGGCTGCTTTGGAACAGTTGGAGCAACAACTGAAGCAGTGCGGCTGGAATACGGATATTCCTTTGGGAAGTATTTATCTGCATGGTTACTATGAGGAAAGAAATAAATAGAAGGAGAAATGATAATGGAATCTTTGAAGAAGAAAATTGATTTTGCACTGGTGTTCACTGTAAAAAATGCAAATCCAAATGGGGACCCTCTGGATGGAAATCGTCCGAGAACTACATATAAAGGATTGGGAGAGGTTTCGGATGTTTGTCTGAAGCGTAAACTTCGTAATCGCCTGTTGGACGAAGGCCAGAATATTTTTGTTCAATCCGACGAGCGCCGCAGAGAGGGGGATACATTCCGATCTTTAAAAGACAGAGCGGACAATGAACCTGTACTGGCAGCGTGCATGAAAGACATGAAAGCTGGAAAGAAGACCAGGGAGGATTATGCCAGACTGGCGTGTGAAACATGGTATGATGTCAGGGCATTTGGCCAGGTCTTTGCATTTAAAAAAGGAAAAAAAGAGGAAGAAGAATCAGATGCAGTATCAATCGGAATTCGCGGACCTGTCAGCATTCAGCCTGCCTTTAGTATCGAACCTGTTAATGTCACCAGCTCTCAGATTACAAAATCAGTGAATCTGGAGACCGGGAAGGATCCGGATAAAAAAGGTCCGGATACAATGGGAATGAAGCACCGAGTGGATTTTGGGGTTTATGTGACTTATGGCGCAGTGAATGTCCAGCTTGCCGATAAGACAGGCTTTAGTGAAGAAGATGGGGAGGCTTTAAAAGAGGCGCTGAGAACTTTATTCTGTAATGATGAGACATCCGCGCGTCCGGCCGGGAGCATGGAGGTTGTAAAGCTGATATGGTGGGAACATAATTGTGCCAATGGCCAGTATTCATCGGCTAAGGTACATCGGACACTTCAGGTTTCCTGTGATGCACAGGGACGTGTTTCGGTGAGTACAGAGGATTTGGAGGGTCTGGTTCCAGAGGTGCTGGATGGCGAATGATGATTCGGAGTTTTTAATGATTTCAGGACTGAAACATTTTCAATTCTGCCGCAGGCGCTGGGCATTGGTTCACATTGAACAGCTCTGGGAAGAAAATGCACTTACATTGGAAGGACATTTTATGCATGAACGGGTGCACGATGACAGTTTTACGGAAGCGAGAGGTTCTGTACTGCTGTCCCGCGGGATGCCTGTCCGCTCCCAGGAACTGAAAATTACCGGCGTATGTGACATGGTAGAATTGTATAAGGACGAGAACGGAGTCCCGATTCAAGGACGGGATGGGCGATGGAGGCTGTATCCAGTAGAATACAAGCTTGGGCAGCCGGATATACAAGGGGCAGATGCGCTGCAGCTATGTGCACAGGCTATGTGTCTGGAAGAAATGTTTGTCACCAATATTCCGGAAGCTGCTCTCTATTATGGAAAAGTAAAACGCCGGCAGTGTGTTCTCCTGACAGAGGAATTGCGGCAAAAGGTAAAAGATTCTGTTATGGAGATGCAACAACTGATGTTAAAGGGGCGCACACCGAAGGCAAAGATGGGAAAAGCCTGCAAAAGCTGCTCTCTTGTGGATATCTGTCAGCCTAAATTAGCGAAACAGGTTTCGGCTTCAGAATATATTCATAGAGCGTTCCATGAGGAAGATGAGGTATGAGGAAGCTGCAGAATACTTTATATGTAACAACGCCGGACGCATATCTGTCGCTGGACGGAGAGAATATCGTACTGCTGCAGGATCAAAGTGAATTGGGCCGTATTCCTCTTCATAATCTTGAAGGAATAGTATGTTTCGGTTATAAAGGGGTCAGCCCTGCTCTGATGGGAGCTTGTGCGGAAAAGGGAATCGGTCTTTGTTTTTTGACACAGCATGGCCGGTTCCTTGCGCGGATTGCTGGACCAGTGAGTGGCAATGTTCTGCTGCGGGAGACACAGTATGCCAAGCGACAGATGAAATACAGTCCCTCACAATCGCCAAATCATTCCTGTTAGGAAAAATTTATAATGGCAGGTGGTGCCTGGAGCGGGTGAAAAGGGACCACCCAATGCGGATAGATCAAGATAAGATTAATGCTGCTGTCAGCCAAATGTGCGGATCTCTGACTGATCTGGAAAATGCCAAAAACCGGAGTGAATTGATGGGAATTGAAGGAATCGCGGCGAAAGCATATTTCGGAGTTTTCTCGCAGATGATTTTGCGAAATGAGAACGTGTTTATTTTTGATGGAAGAACCCGCCGTCCGCCACTGGACCCGGTGAATGCTATGTTATCTTTCGCATATACTCTGTTGGGAAATGAGATTGCAGGCGCTTTAGAAACGGTGGGGTTAGATCCGGCGGTTGGATACCTTCATACGATGCGTCCAGGGCGCGCGTCCTTAGCTTTTGATCTGCTAGAAGAACTACGAGCGCCGCTGGCAGACCGATTCGTGGTAACACAGATAAATCTCGGCATTTTCACAGAAAAAGATTTTCAGAAAAAAGAAAATGGCGCTGTTTTTATGACGGATGATGCGAGAAAAGCTTTTTTGTCTGCTTGGCAAAAGAGAAAACAGGAGACGCTTACGCATCCTTACTTGAAAGAAAGGGTTCAATAGGGGATGGTAGCTTTTTCGCAGGCCATGCTTTTATCCCGGTATCTACGAGGAGATTTAGATGCCTATCCGCCGTTCTTATGGAAATGAGGTGATGGATTTGCTCGTACTGATAACCTATGACATTAATATTACTGAAGCTGCAGGGGCGCGACGTTTAAGGCGTGTAGCTAAGCAATGTGTAAATTACGGTACACGAGTGCAGAATTCTGTTTTTGAATGTCAAGTAGATGCAACACAATACGTGAAACTAAAGCATCTTCTGTTGAAGGAAATTGACGAAGAAAAGGACAGCTTGCGTTTTTACTCGCTGGGCAATCATTACAATGGTAAGGTTGAGCATTATGGCGTACGGCGTGGAATACAGGTGGATGAGCCCTTAATTTTATGAAAAAACGGAGATAATAGGTCTGTATTTGTCCGTGCGAACCCTAAGTGAACATAAATTCTGTGGGAGGTTCGCACCTGAATTTTAGGATGAATTGGAGGAGATTTGTATAAAAAAGTAAAAAGCAATGTGAAAATTGGTTGATTGCAATAAAAAAGTAATGTGTAATTGCTTTGGATTTGTAAGTATTTGCTGATCAGGCTCTTGCGAGCCTGCGGATTGAAACGTAGAGTTGTTATGGCTCATGAACTTGGACACGCTGATCAGGCTCTTGCGAGCCTGCGGATTGAAACAAAAAGACAACGGATCTCGGCTATGACATGGCGGATCAGGCTCTTGCGAGCCTGCGGATTGAAACAGTCTACCTTCCAGAATGCATACGACAATCTGACGATCAGGCTCTTGCGAGCCTGCGGATTGAAACTTCTCTGCGAGCACGGGAAAGGCATCGAGCGCCGATCAGGCTCTTGCGAGCCTGCGGATTGAAACCAGCATATACGGGATACGATTTCGACTGCCGGGAGATCAGGCTCTTGCGAGCCTGCGGATTGAAACTTTTAGGTGGCGGAGTAAGCTCTGGTTCCTTTACGATCAGGCTCTTGCGAGCCTGCGGATTGAAACTTTTAGGTGGCGGAGTAAGCTCTGGTTCCTTTACGATCAGGCTCTTGCGAGCCTGCGGATTGAAACGATTTGTAAAGAGGAATTTTTATCCAGCCAAAAAAGATCAGGCTCTTGCGAGCCTGCGGATTGAAACAATCTCTTTTACAATGTCACGCTCTGGAATTATATGATCAGGCTCTTGCGAGCCTGCGGATTGAAACCGGCTCATATGCGCCTCCATCTTTCCAGTCTTCGATCAGGCTCTTGCGAGCCTGCGGATTGAAACACCCGTTGGATAGTCCGCGTACAAATTACCAGTAGATCAGGCTCTTGCGAGCCTGCGGATTGAAACAAGTTCAGAAACTTTGAAGGTATTCCGCTTATACGATCAGGCTCTTGCGAGCCTGCGGATTGAAACATTTTCTTTGGTCCACCCGTAGTACTCCATCTGTGATCAGGCTCTTGCGAGCCTGCGGATTGAAACTCCTTATAAAATGTTTCTTTCAACATACTTTAAAAGATCAGGCTCTTGCGAGCCTGCGGATTGAAACTTTTGTCCATGGAATATCCCCCTTCGATTTTTTGATCAGGCTCTTGCGAGCCTGCGGATTGAAACAGGTTATTATTGAGGCGCAGACGAAGCCATACCGATCAGGCTCTTGCGAGCCTGCGGATTGAAACCGGAACACAGGTCATATACCAACCCTTCAAAGTTGATCAGGCTCTTGCGAGCCTGCGGATTGAAACAACAGATCGAGTTATCACGAACCGGATTAATTTGATCAGGCTCTTGCGAGCCTGCGGATTGAAACCATGGAATATCCCAAGGAGCCGCAGACAGGCGCCGATCAGGCTCTTGCGAGCCTGCGGATTGAAACTGTAAAAAGCCGAGACGAAGCAGGGCGATATCTGATCAGGCTCTTGCGAGCCTGCGGATTGAAACAGTCTGATTGGAGTGCGACGGATTCTGCGTCCGACGATCAGGCTCTTGCGAGCCTGCGGATTGAAACCCGAAGCCCTCTTTTACCGCAGTGCTCACCGCGCTGATCAGGCTCTTGCGAGCCTGCGGATTGAAACTAAATCAGATCGTGAGTAGTGACGGCTTGATGTGATCAGGCTCTTGCGAGCCTGCGGATTGAAACGATTGTATACTGCGTTCCATCTTTAAGCTGTGCCGGATCAGGCTCTTGCGTGCCTGCGGATTGAAACATCAATATCAATTCTACATGAAACCGGTATGTGGATCAGGCTCTTGCGAGCCTGCGATTTGAAGTTGTAGCATTGAAATTTGCACAGAGTCAGCTTGATGTAGGAGTAAGTTTACTTGAAATTTAAGATAGTTCAAAATTAAAGTTCAGGAAGGTAAAATGTAAAGTAATTCTCTACAATCAATAAATGATTATTACTGTTGGTCTAAAATGAATAATAACTGCTCTGAGAGAAAACGGAATACAAAATATAATATCGCACAGGAGAGTTTGGGGAAATAGTTCTTGGTCCAAAATGTAAAATGACTACGGCAGATGTAGAGTTTTTATTAAGTTCTTGGGGATACAACTGCGTGGGAGAAAATGTATATGACCAGAGAAGTATATACATACATCATACTGAATTGTCGTATAGATAAATAACTTATTATTAAAAGAAAGTTTTAATAGCGGAGAAATAGAGCGAGAGACAACTGTTCAAAAATTTTGAGTAGTTTAAAAAGATGGCAATCGGTCTGTGAATTGCGAAATTGGACACTTTAATTTAGATGTAATCATATCCGCTGGATATCGTGGAAACTCAGTATGTGCAACACAATTCAGAAGAATTGATTATGATAGCAGAATCAATTGTCAATGTTTCTATGGGTGATTTGGGAATAGCTAGAAATGTTCGGGTCGTAAAGCTTGAAGTTGCAAGTAATGCTTTTACTTTAGCAGCTAGTTTTGTTTTGCAAGAAGAGGATACTTCTAATGTTTTTATTTTGTTAGATGGCGATGTGTATAGAAAGGAATCTAAAAAAAGGATGCAATTAAAAAAGTTTTATCAGGAACTGAAAAAGATCATAATAATAAGGTGGATAAAGAAATTATGGCGAACAATAAAAGAGAGATTACAATACACAGCTCAGCCGCAGAGTATTTAACATATGTAGCATCTACAGGTAGTAACTCAGATAGTTTCGAGATGCGCTATGAAGACGAGAACATCTGGCTGACGCAGAAAATGATGGCAACCTTATATGATGTTTCTGTATCGGCAATCAATCAGCACCTTAAAAGGATATTTGAAGATGATGAGCTGGTAGAAGAATCAGTTATTAAGAAATACTTAATAACTGCCTCGGATGGTAAATCCTACAGTACGAAACATTATAACTTACAGGCAATCATTGCCGTTGGCTTTAAAGTGAACAACGACCGTGCCGTAAGATTCCGCAAATGGGCTGGTCAGATTGTCAAGGATTACACAATCCAAGGCTGGACGATGGACAAAGATCGCCTGAAAAAAGGGCATATGTTCACCGATGAATATTTTGAACGTCAGTTGGAAAATATTCGTGAGATACGCCTATCTGAGCGCAAGTTTTATCAAAAGGTTACAGATCTCTATGCCACAGCGTTTGATTACGACAAAGATGCCAAGACTACCAGGCAGTTTTTCAAAATGGTACAGAATAAGATGCATTGGGCGACCGTGCAGAACAGGCTGCACTATGCGATTCATGGTCATACTGCAGCGGAGGTTATAGAATTATTTGTCTCAGAGTGAACTACAGGATTTGAATCAGTTTGTATGTTTGTATCAATGTATCTGGATTATGCGGAAAGGCAGGCTAAAAAGCGAATTCCTATGACGATGGAGGATTGGGCAACTAAGCTGGAAGTTTTTCTTAAAATGAATGATGAGGACATTTTGATGGATAAGGGGAAAGTTACGCATGAAATAGCAAAAGCCTTTGCAGAAAGTGAATTTGAAAAATACAGGGTGATACAAGATCAATTATATGAGTCAGATTTCGATAAGTTGGTAATGAAAGTTGAATTGTAGTAAGTAAAAACTGCTGATAAATGAAATATTCTGAATTGGAAGGATATTGTAAAATAGATGAAGAAATATAAAAGACTGTTTCTTATAGACGGTGACAGTTTTGTTTATCAAGCCTTGAATGGAATGAATCGGATAGATCCCGAAGACAAAATCCTGATTCTGGTTTCCGATGAAGCCCTGCGGAGCAAACTGATACAAAAAGGATATGTCCGGCAAAATGTTGGAGTAGTTGTGGTTAAGCCAGGGAAAGAGGCGGTGGACAACCGTATTAAAGGGATTCTGGGTAATCTGATAAATCAGGAAAATAGAGGCTGTATTTTTATTATTAGTCATGACCATGGATATTATAAACAGATTAACAGGTATAGGACAAAGTATGGTGTGCATGCAGACACGTTGGATTTAAAGAAATCAATACAGGCCGCATTGTAAGCAGCTATATAGATTTATTCTTCCATTGAAATAAGATGAAGGCAGGAGGTTATTTGAAAAATTCGGAAATTACAAAAGCAAAACTGATTAATCTTTTCTATGACTATACAAGAATCTATAAACGTCCAGCGGCCAGAATCACTTTTCATGGGAAGTTTGCCGATCTATACCTTGGTAAAGGAACCTCTGTTTTACAGGGCCTTACCATGGAAGATGCTTATGAGGTGCTGAAAAAATATACAATAGAGAAGAAAGTGTCTGGGGGGAACGGATATATAGGGCGGAGTATGAGCATAAATGCAAAACGGGCATATGAACGTGGACTCAAGCCACTGACGCGGATCACGTCGGTGGATTTGCATCAAAATGGTTTTTATTATCCAGTCCGCTTTTTTCGTTGGCTGGTACATAATTGGAACATTAAACCGAAAGAGATGCACCACACATCAGCAGCTTGCAATATCACAGCCTTTTATGATACTTCTGTCATTCGGTACGTTGTCAAATGCTGCAATTTGGAACTTCTGGTTCAGATATACAAGGGAAAATTGACAATGGCGCAGGCAAAACAGATAAGAAAAATCAAGTATGCCAGAGTACGTGTGATTGATAGACTTCTTGGGGGAAAATCTGGAAATGTAGTAAATGCAAACTGTGTGTTTTGCGATGATATACTGTTTCTGTCATCTAAATTGTGCATTCGGGCGGATAATTCGGGAGTGGAGATTCTGGAAGTGTTTGATGAGCCGCCGGAAGAGGTGGAAAGTGGAAAATTAGAGGAATTGGCAGATGATTTAATAAAGCATAAGACAAGTAAATATTTTAAATATCTACGGAAATGGGCTTAAATCATGGAATTTTTCGGCTGTGTTTTATGAGGCTGAAAATGGCAAAGTGTGGATGACATACCCCGGTTCGAGGATTTTGAACCGGGGTTTTGCTACGTTTTAAGGAGAAATGTGATAACCAAAAAGTTTTGGAAATTGGTGATATAGAGTCTTTTAGTAATTTATAATTATAGTTCCTGTTACATGAAATTTAGTACTACTGCTGTTTTTACCAACAATACTAATTGTATAGTTTCCGGCAGCGTTTATGTCAATTGTGCCGTTGACCGATCCTGAATCAGAGATTAACTTGCTACCATTTCCATTACTGTCTAAAACTCTTACATCAAACTTATCCGAGGTATTATCGGCACCAATTAGTACGCGTATTGAGGAACCGCTTTGCAAAGATACTGAATTAAACTTTACGGATCCCTGTCCGGGTACCATATAGTCAACTTGATTACTGCCTCTTACACTTAACGTTCCTATGTTTGTAGAGGTATTATTACTTTCACCTTGTACTTTTAGAACGCTAGAAGCGTTATTGTTTATTTCATTTAGATCAGCAGATGCAAATTGAGCAACAAGATGATTTTGTGCACTAACTATTTCAGTGACAGCCCCATAGGTAACGACTGGTGATAGAATAGTAAATAGTGCAAGAGTAATAATAAACGCAGCGTTGATTTTTTTGTTTTTTTCATAATACAACATATCCTCCTTTTTATTAATTTGTTATTTTTATCAGAAAAAGCATTAACAGATATTGTACTGGCTGGAATATCGCGAGCCAATTTGACAATCAGATGCGCATATACAGCGCGTTGTTCTTTATTAATTACAGCGGACACGTTTCGATCGCAGGTACATTCGCAAAACTCATAAAACTTTTTTGTGTAAAAATAGATGATCGGGTTAAACCAATGTAGCTTTTGTATAAACGTAAGCAACATTTTGAAAAGAATATCGTTATTTTTTAAATGAATAAGCTCATGAGTTAAAATTAGATCCCATTCTTTTGCTGAAAAATCATATTCAGGAACAAAAATAATCGGTCGGAAAATCCCAGTAATAAATGGGGTACTGAAAAGGTTAGACTGGTATAATTTGACCTCCTTATTAACCTTTAACTGTTTCTTAATTTTATTACATGCCAGAAGTATATTTCCACACGCTATTCTGGTAGAATTACAGCGGAGCCTGTGGCGTGTGCACATATCCCTAATTAATCTCAAAACAGTTCGTATCCCTCTTCCGACTGAGGCGGAGAGTATTGCAAGAGCACAACGCTGCATAGGTGCTGATCAAGTGGAACAATGTTTAATCAAATTAAAGGCACCTGAGTCCGTCTTTTTCAGAGAATATCGGCTCTATAAAATAAATTTATCTTTAATGAACAGGTTAGCAAGAGAAATACAGAAGATGGAGCCTGAAGCAGAAGAGAGCTATATCTTGCGTATCATGAAGTCAGTAGTCCTGTGGACGGTAAAAAAGTGAGAAAGGTTGAGATGGAGAAAGTGTAATTCAAAGATGCCTTTAGCCATCCTGCACTTATTTAGTGTGTATCCGTCAAAAACTTGAAGTTCAGCAGGTGAAAGCCCCGCGATAAGGTATAAGACGTAACACAGCAAGCGAGTCCTGGGGCACAGAACAGACCGCGAAATTCCAAGGCATAATCATATATAGCCTCGATATCAAAGTGAAATTGGGTAGGTTGAGCTTCATACATCGATCATTGCTTTGGTTACAACCGCCAGATATTCTTCCATAATCTGTGGGGGCATCGTGGCCCGAAAACCGCTGGGTCACAGGGAGGCAATTAAAAAATGACTTCAGAATTAGATGCTTCGGATGGCCTCTCTGATTAATTCTAATGACCTCTCATGAGAAAATGTCACATTACTTTTTTGCAGACTATCTAAAAAATCATAAAAAGCCTCACCGATACTTGGCTCCTGAAAATCTATGATGGCAAGAGGATGTTCTGGATCCAGGGAGGTCAGTATCAAGTGATTTTGATTATGGGACTCCAACGTAAAAAAAGAGGGGAGCGTCATCTGCTCATGGTCAATTATAAGTGTTTTCATAATTCCATCTTCATTATTTTTAAGAATTTGGTTTAACATCTGAATCCTCATCTTCGGCCCAATTTCCTCTGTAAATGCCGCAAGCTGGCCTGATAATTTCCCTGTTTCAGCAAAATACCATAGACCCTTCAATGGAAAATAAAAAACAGGCGGCTTTGGACTGCGGTTTGAAGGATCCAGTACATATCCGTACCATTTGCTAATCAGTTTAACAAAATTTTCACGGTCAGGAATACCGTGATGGATTAATTTAGAAATAACCTCTGGATTCATCATTGATGTAATACATGGTTGGCTGTCTAACGCATAGGTAAGCGGTTCAGATGTTGCCATGAGTTGGACAAATTGATTTAGGCTCTCCAGCCGTGCATAGTCCTGGCTAATAAATGGTACATAATTTGTTTTTAAGTGATTAAATCCAGATGTATAGGCAATGACAACGGCTTGATCATGATATAAGATCCCCCTCTTGTATTCTGGTTCCATAACTAGCACGTGGTGTTTCGTGATTATAAAAAATGGAAACAGTGTAGCTAAATTATATTCAGAAGGATTACTACTGTAGCAGTAATAGGCGTTATAGCTGTTTGTAAAATACAGGGCGTACGGCAATATACTTTTTACCAGTTTTAAATTATAGTTATCCGATTCATTACAGGTATTTTTGTTCAATGTCAACAGATGATTAATTGCTACCTCTTTTTTACAATTATGGCTCTGTCTGATTAGAAGTTCATAAATATAGGAGTCCTCAAATACGAGATTCATAAAAAAGGACGGTCTCTCCTCATTTGAAAACTCATATCCTACCAGATGAGATAGCGCCGCCTTTACCTGGGTAGGACTTGATAGCATTTGAGGTATAGTTCCTTCATATGTTTCTGTATTATCAGCCACTAATGTATTCAGAATTCCTGGTTCCGCAATTTCACGCTGTATCGCATCGAGTTGCGTTAGAAGGTACTTTATATATAAGCGGTTTTCATATACAGGTCGGCCTATCTTTTCTATCTGATACAAGGTAGTTAGATGCTTCTTCTCAGATGGAGAAAGGCGTAAATATCTACTGAATATTTCAATAAATTCTTCCCCTGGCAGGCGTGTTCCGTTAACCATTCGTTGAAGCGTGGTCCGATCCAGGCCGGAGGCTTTGGATATCTGATAAATATTCGTACCGCATGCTCTCATGCAATGTTTACAATACTCACTGAATTCTGACATAAAACCTCCAGGACTGTTTTTATTTATTATAAAAAAGATAACTGTGAAACTCAACCACTTTTATAAAATATTGCAAAAAATGTAAGGCACAATTATCAGGCACATATTGAAGCAATTACATGTGTGATATATGATTCTTACATGCTGTACAATAAAATATTCAAGCATGGGAGGATTTCATGAAAAAGCTGTCTCTTATATTGGTTACTGCTTTAACTGCCTGCTTACTATCAGCCTGTCAAAACGCGGCTGGTATATCACAGGAAACACAGGCAATGGCTGTCATAGGAAACGAAACTATTGAGGGGAGAGAAACTGAGCCTGCAGAAGTTATTACGGAAATGGCAGGTTCAGAAGAGCAATTTACGGAACCTGTTTCTACTGAAACAGTGGAATCGGATATAGCGGAGACTGAACCAACTGTCTCAATCAATAATTGCATTAACCTTTTTGTCTCCACACGCGGTTTTAATGAATCCGGAATGGCTGCGGTCCAGGCTGGCGGCTCCGGACAGGGTAAATATGGTTTTATTGATTCAGTCAATTGGAATCCCCGGAATGGTAAGAATCAGTATCGTATTGAACCTCAGTTTTTTGATGCTTATAACTTTTCAGAAGGCCTTGCCGCTGTTAATGTAAAAGGTTTATGGGGATTTATTAACACGGAAGGTACTATGGTGATCGACCCTCAATATGTTGAGGTAGGTCAGCGTTTCAATAACATCTCTACCCGGGGATTCGTAGACGGATATGCATTGGTAAAAAAGAAGGATACCCCTAATCAGGACTGGTTGCTTATTGATAAGGATAATAATATTATTGAGACAATAAGCCGCTATAGTGGGAATTATATCAGGAAACTAGGATATATCACAAACTTTTCCGTTGGCGGTATCTATGATACTATGTATCAAAAATATAACAACGAACAATTCGGCGGTATTTATGACGATTACGGTGTTTACAGCGAAAACTATCTCGTTACCTACTCCAAGGAAAATGGATATTTCATTATAGACGGAGAGGGAAATATTATACTTGAAATTAATAAACTGCCTGAGATAGCGGGGATAAGCAATATTTCCGTGGGCTGTTCTGATAAGTATGTCTTTGTAAAAGCAAAAATCAATTCCTATATATCCACTTATCTGTATGATACATCCGGCAATTTTCTGGGTGAATTTGAATATACGGATATGCAGCCATTAGGAGGCACTGATTATCTGTCGGCTGTCCCTCTCGGTCAGGATAAAGTAAGGCACGTGATTAATAAGGAGGGCGATATCATATTTAAAGCACGGAATAATGACCTTTTTGGTTCTTTAAGCTATGAGAAGGTTGGTTTCAGCCCTCTAGAGCCAGCGGATTACGTTTTCGGAACCTATGACCTGGAAACCGGTGAAATTCAACCACTTCCCAAGGAAGCCAGTCCTTACATGGCGCGTGAATATGTTTTTCGTGAAAATTATATCATCAAAGCAAACTATGGCCCGGGATACTACGGGGGGGACAATACCATAACAGTATATGATAAAACAGGTCATTATATCAACAAAAACGGAACGATCCCTGAATGCGATCTCTTCGGACTTCAGTACGGAGTCATACCGGTTGAAAATAGTGATAAAACCGTTTCTTTTTATAAAGTTGTAGAAGAACAGGAGAATGGAGGTATGCAGTGATGCAAAACAAAAATAGATACGAGGGATGTACCAAAGATTTTTTGGAATCAAGAAAACGCTTATTTGAAGAAGCTATGGCTAAAAGTAAAAAGTACCCACTCATTATGGGATTGATCTGGGGAATGCTTGTTGGTCTCGTTACCTTTACGATCAACCAGACGCTGGGACTGGTATTGGGAATATCACTTTTTTCCATCACATACTGGGGCAAAAAACGTCTTTTCTGGAAACTGTTTTTTTATAAGCATGCAAAAGGACTTCAAGATGGCGAAATTACAAATGAAGTATACGCTATACCATCACTCTTTGAACTGTATGAACCTGCCTTCAGTTTGGGATACGTCAATCCGTTCCGAATGTTTGCCCGACAGGCAGCAAAAAAAAATTCCGGTATTGGAAATCCTCAGACACGGGCAGAAAGAGAATGGGAAGAAATTAATCAACTGCTTTCCGAGATGTGAGGCGCCATATGAATTTTTTACATATTTACTACAGGGATGGGCATGGCCATATTCACGATGAGAAAGGTGATAATTTTAAATTTTTTACATACAATCCGGAAACCGGCAATGGGTTTATGTTTGACCCGCCGGAAGATGGACTGTTTGGTATCGGCATCGGGATATTTGCAATATTTATGATATTTGCTTATATTTTAGCATTTATCATACTGACCCCTTTTGTTATTCCACTGCTCATTGATAAATCGTGGGTATTCATAGGGAATAATAAACTGGTATTTTTCGTAGGTTCAATTATCATTATTCTAATGCGGTTATTTGTCCGTGATTTATCAGAACATAAAATTATAAATATTCTATTTTCCATGCTTGTAGTGCTTCCGATTATATGGTTCTTCTTTTACCGCCTTCATTTTCTTGATGCGCCAAAGCTTTTATTTTTAAAAATGGGAACAGACTTTTATGAAAATTATGAACTGGGTCATGTTGAATTAATTAACTGGTGCCGACACTGCTTCGAAAGCTGTCTTAGCTTATATACAACAATTTTTAAACCTTTGTTTCTTTCACTGGATTCCAGTGTATTTACGGCAAAATTGAGTGATGCCAATATTCTTGCTGTCTTGGGAATGATTCTCCGTTTCCTTTTATGGATTGTTCCCACAATTATTTTCGCTATTCTTGGAGTGGCTTTGCTGGTTATTGGTTTTGTGGTAATTGTTGCTATTCCATATCTTGCAGCGTTTGGAGCTCTGGCTGTGTTTAATTACGCTATTTTTTATTTAAAAAAAAATATTTTAAAAATTGTAACGAGTTGACAATATAATAATATATTTAGATATATGGGTTATACTTCTGTACTTTTTGCTGGGGGGACAGGCGCTGGTTGGTATTGTTGTGATTGGTTTTGACTGTTAGTGTGTGCTGCTTGATGAGATCTTATATATTTGGTGGAGCTTTTCCATTGTGGAGCTTAATTAAATAATAGCAGGCTGCCCTCTAAAAGTTCTAAGGGGCTGTGAAGAAACAGTCCGAATAAAAAAGAGGATTTTCATTTCACATTTGTGATTTGAAAATCCTCTTTTGTGGCAAGATTTAACGTCGATGAAAAATAAAATCACACCTCATTTTTATTATATTCACAAAGTGAGCATTTGCTCAATTTCCCTGAAGTCAAGGTAAAGATTATCATAAATATTCACCTTGACCATAGCACTTTTTATATTAAATTGAGATTGCATCCAGAAAAGGAGACCGGTAGCAGCATTATTATACTACCGTTACAGTAAAGAATAAGTTTCAGGGCATTTTAAAGTCCAAAGGTGATGAGAGGATGGCGAAAAAAATGATGGAACCGGCAAGGAAGGCTGACCAATCGGAAGGATAAATTCAATTGGGGCGTGGGCTGATATGATGGAAGGGGTTACTTTGTGGTATGATAATCATGAAAAACATGAGAGGCTGGTGATGTTATGGAAGTATTACCGGATTGGATTGACATGGACCTCTAACGCATTAGAAGGGAATTCACTGACTGAGAGCGAAACAAAAGTTATTTTAGAGGATGGACTGACTGTGGGGGGGGGAACCGCTGCGTGATATACTGGAAGCAGTTGATCATGCAAGATCATATGATTTTATGTTTTCTCTGCTTTAGAGCATAGAAAATGGATCAAGAAAGATAATTAGTTGGTTAAATTGTTTTATTATCTGCTTCCGGTGATCAGGAAAAAAATGAGATTAGAGATGTATGTGTGGAGCAAATGGGAGTTCTTCGTTCTTTCGTTCCATTAAACCAGGAGGAAGAAGGTTACACATACAAACCTAATGGAATAAGGCTTATGGAACTTTTGGATTTCTCCCTGGAGGAGGTTCATTTGCCCTCAGATGGGATCGATGAAATGTCTCTGACAATCGTAGAGTTGAATGACAGGACACTTACGGAAAATGGAAAGACGGAATGGTCCGATGTACTGAATGCAAGGATAAAGAAAATATATCAGGGGTACTATGGGTTTCAGATTGACCGGGGCATAAGGTGACTTTTAATTGGGGTACTAACTTTTCAAGGAACCTTCTGTTGATTCCTGTCGAGAGAAAATCATTTTGAGGAACATAAAAAAATAGAATATAAGCAGAAAAAATGGTATAATGAGACACACAGACTTTTTACGCAGGTAAAATAAGAGAGGTGGTTCGTAATGGATAAAGTTATGATTATGCTGAAAGAAAGACCGGTTTTGGAAATAGAAAACTATAACTGCAGGATTTTAGATTACGATTTGCTTCCGATATCCCTGCGATATCCAGGGGTTAATTATGACGATGTGATGCATGGCTGGACAGAAAACCGGACGATGAATATAGGAAAAACCAATGCCAAGAAGCTGCTGGCAGGGTTTCGGATCAGTCAGAGCAATCCCTATATGATTGCCAGATTGTTCCATTTTGCCTCGCTTTCAGACTGTTACTGGCTGAAGGAAGAAGGAGAGAACCTTACCTGGGATCAGGTGAGCCTGTTCCGGAATCCGTTAGAAAAGGCGGTATCCGCAACGGCACTTCTCGGAGTGAGCAAGACCTTCTGGCCGGTAATCCAGAAGATTCATACGCCAGAATTTACCGTTCAGGGAATGGCAGCGAAAGCGTGGATCCGGGAAGATGACGGGCTTTATCTGTACAAAGTAGGGAAAAAAGAACTGGCGGCCAGCAAGATTTTAGATGTCATTGGAGTTCCTCATGTGGCTTATAAGGAAGCAGATTCGTACAGGCTTGAACAGATCGCAGATGAGGCTCATATCAAGAAAATTCACGATAGTGGAGAGAAAATTGTTAAGTGTAAGATCATATCTTCTGAAGAAACAGCTATCGTTTCGTGGGAGGATTTCCAGGTTTACTGCAGTTATCATGATGAGAATGAGTATGATTTTATCAGAAAAAAGGATTCTGACAGATATTACAGCATGCAGGTGGCAGATTATATTCTGGGAAATGAAGACCGGCATGGGGCAAACTTTGGATTTTTTATGGATAATAGTAATGGCAAACTACAAGGACTCTATCCGTTGATGGATCATGACCACGCTTTTTCGGAAGAAAAAGATATCCCGTCCCAGACCTCTGAGTTTGATGAGACTTTGCAGGAGGCAGCGATAAAAGCAGTAGGGCATACGGAGGTTAAATTCGATAATGTACTGAAAATGGATCGGCCGGAAGAACTCAGAGAGAAAGACTGGTTAACGATTCTGGAACGATGCAGGGAACTTAAGCAGGAACAGAAGCTTCATCGGTACTGTGAGCAAAATGAACAGTCGATGGAAGAATAAGACGAGATTATCCATTTTCAAGAAGGGAGTTCTGAATATATCCGTTTATTATGCGGCTATTTATATTGCATGGGAGATAAATCTGACGTGTTTTTGATTGAAAACTTCTGCGATCCAGTGGGATTGAAAGATGCATTTAGGGAATGGATTGACAATGAACATAACAATTTTGATGATGAAAATACAATAATTTTATGCGTAGAATTAACCAATGGCCTATTGCTTTCACATGGTACGAGATATGAGTTTTAGTCCCTAAAGCAGTTTGCATCCATTAAACTTAATAAAAGAATCATTTCGGAAGGGTGGAAAATGATGAATACAGAAAGTTCAGATAAAACAAAAAGCAAAAGAGAAGAAAGACGCATTTTCAGATATACCCTTTCTGATGCATGGAAAGATATGATCTCACACCTCGGAAGATTGATGAAATTCATGAAGAACTGGCAAGGAGGAGAGAAGCAGTATGGCGTGGATTTAATGGTACTGGCAGTATTAATCGTAAAATTATCATACCCAGGTTCGAATCTTTCTGAACCTGGGTAAGTTTATGTAAAGAATAGAATGTCATGGCAGATGATTCAGTTATTACTTAACAGTGGCAGAAGCGGCAGCCACCATTATTCCTTTCCATTACTGGAAAAGTAGTAGTTTTCTGGAATTCGAATACTGGCTGCATTATGAAACTTATATTTTTCTACCATGCGCTTTTTCATATGAACCAAATTGAAGCGGTAACAATCTGCTATGCCATCTGCAAAGGAGACCGCATTCCCTTCTCTTAACTGCTGAAACGCCAGAATGACCTGCTTATTAAGATGTGAAAGTGTATGTTTCTTGGACGGATAATATGCAAAATGGTGTCCCCATTCAAGAAGGTGATTGGTTTCAGATAATATAACAGATAAAGGATCTAACGTGGTATGTTTCATTATGGATTCCAAAATATCCGTTAAATAAATAGAATCTGGAGAAGTAAACCGGTCTGCTAACTCATTCAGTTCTGCCTGGGTAAACTGTGGAGCTGCAACTAAAGCTGCCGGACGAATAATTAATACCATTAGCTGTAAGGCGTGAAGGTAACGTACTGCCTTTTCTACATACCCGGAATTAAGAGCCAACTGATGAAGTTTCATATCATCCGGTTCTATAACTACCGTGCCTTTGCCATTTAACGTCTTTACGAAGCCTCTCTGCTCCAGCTCTGATAATGCCTTTCTGACGGTCGATAAAGAGACATCATACTGGCTGGCCAGTTGCTTTTCATATGGGAGATACGTTCCAACAGGATATTCTCCAAGACCGATTTTCAGATTTATGTCATCAACGATTTTTGAGTAATAATAATCCTGACCGCGCATGGGATTCCACGAAAAATTCAAACCAGTTTGTGCAGGACAATGTGGAGTTGTCTCTGCCAGGTAATTTAACGTTTTTTCAATGGAATCCGTAAGTTCCTGATACATAGTTGATAACTGGTTGTACTTTGTGAGTGGATCATTGTCCTTTAATGTATCTATAATAACACTGGTTACAGATACAGACCCCTGCACAAAATGCTTAGAGAAATAAGGGCAATCTTCTGTAAAGAATGCAAGCTTATTATAAAGACCAAATGTAGAATAGAGTTCGCTGAATAAGGAATTCCCACCTATTCTTAATATATCATATCCTAATTTAGAAGGAGAAGACCAGCCTCCTGAGGCATATCCCAAACGCAACGCTTTCATAGCCTGTTTATAGTGGGGCATTATCTCCACATCACAGCCCTGCAAAGAAAAAACCATAAGTGAAGGAAGTATGAGAGCAAAAGTCTGATATATCTGTAAAATGCCCTGCTTTTGTTTTAAAATCTCGTAAACAGTACTTGTTGAATTACAAGTATCTTTTTTTGAAGCAACAATTGGTGCAAGGCGAGGCAGAATAGTAACCAGCCCTTCTGCGCGCAATGCGTCAAAGACACGGTTAATCGTATATCTGCTAACATGAAATTGCTCGCAATACATTCTTGAAGACGGCAAGGTATTTCCAGGAGGTATTTGGCCCTCCAAAATACACTGCTTAATTTCATTATATACAAAAGTAAATTTTGTTTCTTGTGGTTTCATAACCCGCCTCCTTTCTGACTGAATTATACCACGGCAAAACAGTTTTGTCAGTATCAAAAGACACTAACCTATTTGTACACCTTACCAATATGGCTGTTGTCAATATTTAAGGTAAATAGTATAATAAAAACCGTATAATTTTTATGAAAGAGCTTTAGAGCCATGGAAAAACAAAAAATCTTAATTGTAGACGATTCAAAAATGAATCGCGCGCTTTTGATAGATATCCTGGAAGAACAATATGATGTGGCTGAGGCTGAAAATGGTGCAGAAGCAATTTCTCTCCTTTCAAGGCATAGAACAGATTATTCCCTTCTGCTTCTTGACATTATGATGCCTGAAATGGATGGATTTGAAGTATTGGCCTACATAAATAAATACCACTGGAATGATACCCTGGCTGTTATTATGATTTCGGCTGATGATTCCCATGCGAATATAAAGCTAGCCTATGATTTGGGGGCGTTTGACTATATCAGCCGTCCTTTTGATTCGACCATTGTCCAGCGCCGAATTTCTAATACGATGCTTTTATATGCACGCCAGCAGCGACTTGAGAAAATTATCGCAGAACAGTTTCACGAGCAGGAAAATAATAATAGGCTAATGATCTCAATCCTGTCTCATATTGTGGAATTCCGTAATGGAGAGAGCGGCTTACATATATTGCATGTGAATACTATTACAAAATATTTGCTAAAGCAGTTGGTCCGGCTTACAGATCAATATTCTTTGTCCAAAGCAGATATTTCTTTAATCAGCACTGCTTCCGGGCTGCACGATATTGGGAAAATCTCCATTTCAGATACAATATTGAATAAACATGGACGTCTGACATCAGAGGAGTTTGAAGTGATAAAAACTCATTCAATGATCGGCGCCAATATGCTGTTAGACTTGCCCATTGAGCAACAGGAAGCCCCGCTTGTCAAAGTAGCTTCTGAGATTTGCCGATGGCACCATGAAAGGTATGACGGCAATGGTTATCCGGATGGATTAAAGGGGGAAGAAATACCCATAGCTGCCCAGGTGGTAGCGCTGGCCGATGTATATGATGCCTTGACCAGTGAGCGCTGCTATAAAAAAGCTTATTCACATGAAGAGGCTTTAAAAATGATTCTGGAAGGACAATGTGGTGCATTTAATCCTATTCTTTTACGGTGTCTGCAGGAAATTGCTGATACACTTGAAAGTGAGCTTATGGACATCTCTTCTGAACAGGAGACTGAAAATATTCAGAACATAAGAAATAAAATAGACTATGACAGGTTATTTTCCTATGAAAAATACACCTTCCTGTCTCGTAAACAGAAAGATCTCCAATTACTATATATTGACTCGTTAACCAGCGTCTACAATCGCCGGTATTATGACGAGCATTTTCAAGACGCAGATGATATTCAGGCGATGGTTATAATAGATGTAGATAATTTTAAATATATCAATGATAATTATGGCCGCGATGCAGGCGATATCGTGTTACAGAGAATTGCGCAAACGGTTTTATCCTGTGTACGAAAAACAGATGCCGTAATCCGCTATGGTGGAGATGAATTTGTAATTATCTTTTTCAGTATTCCCCCGGATATATTCGAGAAAAAACTGGAGAGGATCAGGCACTCTGTTGATAGTTTGATAATTGATGACTGTCCTGAATTACATATGTCTGTAAGCTTAGGTGGCTCTTATGGAAGCGGAACTACAAAGAAACTCTTTAAAGCTGCAGACAATATGATGTACCAGTCAAAAAATACAAAAAATAAAGTGACTATATGTTTCCTTAACGAGGATAAGGGCAGCAGATACTTCATCTAAACGGAGGGAATGTGATTATGAACCTGATAACATCAATGGGTAATGATAAAAAGAATGCTGCAGCACGATTTCTTATATATAGCTTTATCGGACTTCTGATCTTTAGTATTGCTGTTTTCAGCCTGCTGGGAATTTATATGAATCGAAAAAGCCGAGACACCATCTGTGAAGTTGGTGAAATATACATGTCTGGAATGAATGAACAAATGTCCGGACATTTTGAAAGTGTTATTGAATTACGTTTTAGTCAGGTCAGTGGTATTACTTCCGTAGTTTCATCGGATAATAGAGACAAAGAGAAACTATACGAGGAACTTGTTTACAGGGCACAAGTCAGAGATTTTGACTATGTAGCACTTTGTTCAGCCGGGGGAAAACTTGAAATGCTTTATGGACAGCCCATACAGCCGATTAATCCGGCCCCTTTTATACAATCATTAACACAGGGGGAAAAGAAAGTCGCTGTAGGTATTGATTCGACTGGTAATGAAGTGGTACTGTTTGGCATTGAAGCCGCTTATCCGATGCAGGACGGTGGTAACAGTATCGGCTTGGTGGCTGCTCTCCCGTTGGAGTATATCACTGGTTTCCTTTCTCTGGAGGATGAAAATCAATTGATGTATTATCATATTATTCGGCCAGACGGCAGTTTTGTCATACAAAATCCCAACACAGAGTTATTGGATTTTTTTGAACAATTACAAAATCAACTTGCATCTGTAACAGATAAGTCATTTGCAAAAAATACTATTGAAGAATTTGGCCTTGCTCTAAGAGCGCATAAAGAGTATGCTGCAATACTTGAAATAAACGATGAAGCACGACAAATTTATGGTACGCCATTACCTTATTCTGAGTGGTATCTGGTAGCAGTAATGCCTTACAGTGTATTGAGTGGTACGATAGACCGTCTGAGCAGTCAACGTATGGTGATGACATTGTTAGCCTGTGCATCAGTTTTGATGATCCTGACATTGATCTTTCGATGGTATTTCTCCATAACCCGTTCTCAGCTGCATGAATTGGAGGAGGCCCGTCAGGTGGCTCTTGAGGCAAGCAGAGCTAAAAGTGAATTTTTAGCTAATATGAGCCATGATATCCGTACACCCATGAATGCAATCGTAGGCATGACCGCGATTGCCACAGCCCGCATAGATGACCGGGAACAGGTACAGAATTGCCTTAGAAAAATTGCATTATCGAGTAAACATTTATTAGGGCTGATCAATGATGTTTTGGATATGTCGAAAATAGAAAGTGGTAAATTAACTTTAACAACAGAACAGATTTCATTAAAGGAGGTTGTTGAAGGAATTGTTAATATTATGCAGCCACAGGTTAAGAGTAAAAAGCAAACCTTTGACATACATGTTGAAAATATCCTGACAGAAAATGTGTGGTGCGATGGTGTTCGTTTAAACCAGGTTTTACTAAATCTCTTATCAAATGCAACGAAGTATACACCGGAGGGCGGCTCGATACAATTATCCCTTTCTGAAGAAAAATCTCCAAAAGGAGAAGAGTATGTCCGAATTCACATCAAGGTCAAGGATAATGGAATCGGTATGTCGCCGGATTTTCTGAAAAAAATATATGAATCCTATAGCCGTGCGGATGAAACCAGAATACATAAAACTGAAGGTGCCGGTTTGGGAATGGCAATTACTAAGTACATTGTGGACGCAATGAAAGGAACCATTGATATAAAAAGTGAGCCTGATAAAGGAACCGAATTTTTTCTCACGTTTGATTTTGAAAAAGCGGCTGCAGTGGAAATGGATATGGTTCTTCCCTCCTGGAATATGCTGGTGGTTGATGATGACGAATTATTAGGTAAGGCAGCCATGGACGTACTAAAATCCATCGGAATAAAAGCAGAATGGGCATTAAGTGGAGAAAAGGCAATAGAACTGGTAATCCAACACCATAAAAAAAGAGATGATTATCAAATTATTCTATTAGATTGGAAACTGCCTGGTATGAATGGGATTCAGGCTGCAAAAGAAATCCGGCGTAAACTGGGAGATGAAGTACCAATTCTGCTGATTTCTGCATACGACTGGAGTGAATTTGAGGCGGAGGCCCGTGAAGCAGGTATTAGTGGTTTTATTTCCAAGCCACTTTTCAAATCTACCCTGTATCATGCTTTGTGTCAGTATATGGACATTGAAACGGAGCACGGCCAGAAATTGAATCAAAATATTGATTTGTCCGGATGCCGTATTTTGCTTGCAGAGGATAATGAGCTTAACTGGGAAGTTGCAAGTGAATTATTATCTGACCTGGGTGTAGAACTGGATTGGGCAGAGGATGGACGGATTTGCCTGGACATGTTTCAAAAATCACCAGCGGGGTATTACGATGCCATTCTTATGGATATACGAATGCCGCATATGACAGGGTATGAGGCTGCAAAGATAATTCGGGGATTAAATCACCCGGACGCTTTATCTATCCCAATCATTGCCATGAGTGCGGATGCCTTTTCTGATGACATACAGCGTTGCCTGGAGTCCGGTATGAATGCCCATATAGCAAAGCCTATCGATGTTATGGAATTAAAACGCTTATTAAAAAGATATTTAATATAATTATCATAGTAGTCTTATGGTATTTTATTCAACTAAGCATTAGTCCATGAATGTACCGTATCACGATATTACAATTATTTCATTTAATATTTTTTATTATTTTATGCTTTCAATCTGCAGTGTAATATGATAAAGTGGAACCGGGAGCTGAGCGCAAAACAGTGTAAAAGATAAGAGGAGTGTTATCATTGTATGTGAGAATCATTCTTTTCACGTTGAAAACCAAGTTTATATTGTTTCAGTCGATGTTTTGATGAAAGAATATTGTTTAGAGGGAATAAAAGTATGGTTTTCCGAAAATACATTAATTGATCAAGTGATGAAAAATAACGCTTATCAGTTGGGGGAGTTACGGGAAACTGCAACTTTTATGTTGCCGACCCGGAGGGAAATCTTCTTGAAATCGGCAGTACGAGTGAAACGTAGTTTTATGAGTTTTTGGTTCTTATACCGAGATGGTAAATTGGAATAGATGGAAGGAGTGTGTAGCATGGAAAAATTAATGTACATGATGATGATCGAGAAGAGCAGGACCTATAATAAGCTGACAAAGAAAGCAGTCACAGAGCATGTTGAGAATATAAGAAGGCTGGACGATGCGGGAAAGCTGGAAATTTGCGGCGTGTTTAAAGGTTATCCGGGGATGGCAGGTATGTATATTTTGAAAACAGACAGTCGTGAGGAGGCAGAAGATATTTGCAGCAGAGAGCCATTGGTTACCGGTGGATATGCAACATATAAATTGGTTGAATTGCAGGTTGCGAATCGGGAAAATAATTATCTGCTGTGATTGTGAAGTATTCTGGTTCAATAAAACAAAAAATGTTGATGTGCAGAGTAAAGCGATCCTAAATAATTAATAGCTCCAGCCAAAGTTACACGGCAGGAGCTATTTTTTTCCTTAAACAGGATACGTAATATGTCAAATCAATTCTTTCACCGCATCGACAAACTGCCTGATATCATCCTCAGGATTCAAGGGATACAGAAGGCCGTAAGGAATACTGTATTCCCAGTTTACCGGTATAGTGACAAGTCCCGGATGCACGTCCTGCCAGCATTCCAGCGAAAGCAGCACATTTTCCGTTTCGGCACACCGGTTAAAGACTGAGATATCGTAAAAATGTGGAGTATCTTCGATTTGAATTTCCGGGTGATTCCGATTTAAGTCATTCCGGATAAAGTCATTGGTGCCGGAATCGCCCTCGGCAACCATCATAAGCGTTTCTCCGTAGAGGTCAGAGATTTCCAGATTCTGTTTACAGGCCAGGGGATGCTCTCTGGACACGGCACACATCTTTTTGTAGCGTCCAAGCTGGAGAAAACTGCATTTTTCCATCCAGAGTCTCGAGTCGCAGACTCCAACCAGAAAATCGAATTTTTTGCCAAGCTGTGCAATCTCGGAGAGGATGCCTTCGTGATTGTCTTCAAAAGGAACCAGGTGAAGTTTGTAATTGGGAAAGGCCCGATTGACCCTGTACCAAAGATCCATAAACGGTTTAGCTGGATTTAAAAGGGAAGTTCCCACACAGAACATGCGGTCGGCATCATCCATGGCCTGCCTTGCCTGCTCGATGGAACGCCTGGAATAATCGAACAGAAAACGCGCATCTCTGTAGATGACTTCTCCGGCAGGTGTCAGATGAACGCCGTGCGCACTGCGCAGAAGAAGCCTCAGATTCAGATGCTTTTCCAGTGCATTGATCTGTTTCATTACAGCGGTCGGTGAGAGGAATAGAGTTTCTGCTGCTTTTGTAAAGCTGCCGCAGTCGGCAACACATACAAAGACGGTCAGCTGGGGATTAAACATGGTCAGCCTCCTGGATTAAACAGAGTATTAACTATAAGTTAATACCAAAGTAACATATTGGAGATTCCGTGTCAAGAAATACTGTTTTATAATTAAGCCAGAAATTAAAAAGGAGGCAGGTAATATGGCAGAACTCATTGCTTATTTTTCAAGAAAGCATCAAAACTATGTGAACGGAATGCTCAAAAACCTGGAAGTTGGCAATACGGAGATTGCTGCAGGCATTATTCAACGGTTGACAGGAGCCGATCTCTTTAAAATGGAGCCAGTTCACGAATATTCCAGGGATTACAACGAATGCATTGCGGAGGCGCAGGTGGATCAGAGGCGGGACGCCAGGCCGGAGTTAAAGCATTATCCGGAAGAATTTGAGAAGTACGATACAATTTATCTGGGCTTTCCAAATTACTGGAGCACGATGCCGATGGCAGTATTCACATTTCTGGAGCATTTTGATTTCACTGGTAAAACGATTTGTCCGTTTTGCACCCACGAGGGCAGCGGTATGGGCAGCAGTGAGGCGGATATCCACCGCCTTTGTCCCGGCGCAAAGCTGAAAAAAGGTCTGGCGATCCGAGGCGGAAGCGCCGGATCTGCGGAACCGGAGATACGCAGATGGCTGAAATGACAGAAGGCAGCTGAAATGACAGCAAACAGCTAAAATGACAGTAAATGACCACGAATAATTCACGGAGGAAATGAAAAAATGGCAGTAAAACAGACAGCAGGCCGGGAGGCACTTGGTACGTTTGCACCTAAATTTGCAGAATTAAATGACGATGTTCTTTTTGGGGAGGTCTGGTCCAGGGAGGATAAACTTTCCATTAGAGACCGTTCACTGGTTACCGTGACGGCGTTAATGGCACAAGGACTTACCGATTCCTCATTTAAATATCATTTAGAGACCGCGAAGAAAAATGGAATCACGAAAACAGAGATCGCCGAGATTTTGACACATGCGGCGTTTTATGCAGGCTGGCCCAAGGCGTGGGCGGCATTCCGCATGGCGAAGGAGGTCTGGACGGCTGGTGAGGTGACCGCCAGCGCCAAAGAAGAGTACGCGGACAGCATGATATTTCCAATTGGGGAGCCGAATGACAGCTTTGCAGAATATTTCACCGGCCAGAGCTACTTAGCACCTGTTTCCGCAGACCAGGTGGGTATTTTCAACGTAACCTTCGAGCCGGGCTGCCGCAATAACTGGCATATCCACCGTGCCGATAAGGGTGGCGGGCAGATACTTATCTGTGTCGCAGGGCGTGGGTATTACCAGGAATGGGGCAGGGAGGTACGGGATCTGTTACCGGGCGATGTGGTCAACATTCCAACAGGCGTAAAACACTGGCATGGTGCGGCGCCGGGCAGCTGGTTCTCACATCTGGCAGTGGAAGTCCCGGGCGAAAATGCGGGCAATGAGTGGTGTGAACCAGTTGATGCGGAGCAGTATAGACAGGCATTTGAAAAGTAAGATATAAAGAAAGCATGTGAAAAATGAAAGAAGATAATATAGAAGGGGAGAAGGAAGGCTGAGAACATGAAATATACTAAATTGGGAAACTCAGATCTGATGGTTTCCCGCATTTGTCTGGGCTGTATGGGATTTGGAGATTCACAGAACGGCCAGCATACCTGGACACTGGATGAAGATCATTCCAGGGAAATTATCAAACGGGCTCTGGACCTGGAAATTAATTTTTTCGATACCGCAGCCGCTTATCAGAGCGGTACCAGTGAGCAGTATGTGGGACGGGCGCTGCGGGATTATGCTGAGCGGGATAAGGTGATAATCGCCACGAAATTTCTTCCGCGAACAACGGAAGAAATTGCAGAAGGCATCACCGGGCAGCTGCACATTGAACGTATGATAGATAAGAGCCTGAAAAATCTGAGTATGGACTATGTGGATTTGTATATCTATCATATGTGGGATTATCAGACACCACTTTATGACATGATGGACGGATTAAACCGGATTGTAAAAGCAGGGAAAGCACGGTACATCGGAATCTCTAACTGCTTTGCATGGCAGCTGGCAAAGGCGAATGCGCTGGCGGAAATGGAAGGATTTGCAAAGTTTGTATCCGTTCAGGGGCATTATAATCTGATTTTTCGGGAAGAAGAGCGGGAGATGGTTCCATACTGTCAGGAGGAACATATTGCGCTGACTCCCTACAGCGCGCTGGCTGGCGGACGGCTGGCAAGACATCCGGGGGAACTATCAAGACGGCTGGAAGAAGACAACTATGCGCGTCTTAAGTACGATAAAACAGCCGAACAGGACAATATCATTATTGGGAGAGTGGCGGAGCTGGCGGACCGGCGGAATGTATCCATGACGGAGATTGCACTGGCCTGGCTTTTAACAAAGACAGCATCCCCGGTTGTTGGAGCTACAAAGTCCCGCCACATAGAAGGCGCGGCAGCAGCGGCGGAAACAGAACTGACGGGCGAAGAACTGGCATACCTTGAGGAGGCTTATGTGCCGCATCGCCTGGTGGGTGTAATGGCACAAAATAGACCGGATACCCGCAGGGAAAAACATGTCTGGTCTGTAGGAGACCAGAAAATTTGATGATAGAACACTTATTTTCGAATAAAGGTTTGAAAAAGATTGGGTGAGATTCGGGTGTCAAAAGGTATTTTTTCTCATAAATGCACTTTTTCAAAGTAAAGTGCATGGGATTCAGATGCCGATGCCCCGTTTTATCGGGCATGCGCACTCCGCGCTAAGGAAGTATGGCCGCTGAAGCGACCGCGCTCCGGCGCGCAAGTCCGGTTTGCCGGACTCTTTGTAATTGCAGTAAGGAATAAGAAGGGAACTTACATTTATTCAGGTGCGATGTACCGGGAACGGTGGGATTGAAGTCAGATGGATCGTCGGATTTGGAGCAGGCCAAGAATGTTTTTTAGTCAGGATGATCGATCCATTTAGCAGAAGAAGTGATTCGGGCATCTGTTTTCATTTGTACTGACGGAAAGCGGCTGCAAAGGATTTGGATGGTGCAGTTTGTGCGAACATTCCAGCAGCCATCTTGCCGGGGCGTTTGTTTTTGTTATCCTTTTAACATTTTATTTTCGTAGTAGCTCTTATCTGTTTATCGTATGTATCTTTAAATTGTTTTCTAAAAAGACTCGATATTTGCAACTTTTTGCCCTAATTATTTGTCTAAAAAAGAAGCAGGAATTTACAAATGAGAGGGAAAACATGGTATTCAGCAGTTTAGAATTTATATTTCGGTTTCTTCCGCTATTTTTGATGATCTACTACATAATCCCATGCAGCTGGAAGAATTTTTGGCTTTTTGCGGGAAGCCTTGGTTTTTATTTTTATGGGGTCAGGGATACCCCTTTTTATTTTGTTCTCCTGGTCCTTTCTATTCTGGTCAACTACAGAATCGGGATTTTGATAGGACGGCGGAGGCTGGGGAGGATGCGAAAGAGGTGGCTGGTCTGCGGTATAATCTATAACCTTTCCTGGCTGATCCTTTTTAAATATTCCGCATTCATCGCCCAAAACGTTAATCTGCTTCTGGGAAGAGCGGGGATTCCATTGCATTTGCCGGTTTTTGCGCCGGTACTCCCGGTGGGGATCAGTTTCTATACTTTTCAGGCTGTTTCATATCTGGCGGATGTATATCGAAAAACGGTTCCCTATGAGCGGTCTATGGTTGGCTTCGGCATGTATATCAGCATGTTCCCGCAGCTGATCGCAGGTCCGATTGTGACGTATTCCTCTATACGGGCACAGATTGGCAGAAGGAAGGTTACCTTCCGCGCCATTGAGGATGGGCTGAGGGAGTTCACCATTGGTTTGGGCTTTAAGGTGCTCCTGGCAAATCGGGTCGGCGGCTTATGGACTGAAGTGCAGACGATTGGTTATGAGAGCATTTCCACCCCGTTGGCCTGGCTCGGTCTTGCAGCCTTCAGCCTGCAGATTTATTTTGATTTTTGCGGGTATTCACTTATGGCAAAGGGACTGGGTACTATGATGGGGGTTAAGCTTCCGAATAACTTCAATCATCCATACATGTCTCTGTCCATGACGGAATTCTGGCGAAGGTGGCATATAACTCTTGGCAGCTGGTTCCGGGAGTACGTATACATTCCCCTGGGAGGGAACCGGAGAGGGGCCCTTTTGACCTTTCGGAATCTGCTGGCAGTCTGGCTTTTAACCGGATTCTGGCACGGAGCCAGCTGGAACTTTATAATATGGGGGCTTCTGCTGTTCCTGATCATGTCCATCGAGCGCATTGGACTGCTTCGGGTGCTGGAACGGCGGCGGGTAATCGGACATCTCTATATGATGCTTACGATTCCTTTGACCTGGCTTGTGTTTGCCGTTACGGACATCAGACAGATCCTGCTGTATTTTCAGAGACTGTTCCCATTTTTAATGAAACAGAGCCTTTTCTATTTCAGTGGGGATTATTTGAAGTATGGAAAACTTTACGCGGTCTCCATTGCGGCTGGGCTTGTGTTTATGACGGATATCCCCTGTCGAATTTATAATCGGCATAAATACTCCCTGGTTACGGCAGTTGTGCTTCTGGCCGTTTTCTGGGCTTGTGTGTATTGTATACGTATTGGAATGGACGATCCGTTTTTATATTTCAGATTTTAGATTTATGATTGAAGGCGGAGGTGTGGGATGAGAAGATATTGGTACAGTATTCTTTTGACAGGCAGTATGATTGTCATGGCAGCCACGAAACTGTCAATGGATATACCGAAAAACGAATCGATAGCCCGGGAGACGGGGGCAATACTTGCGGACAACCGTATGGTGGAGGCACAGAGCGCAGAAATGGCGGCATCCGTGACGGTGGAAGCGGAAGAGACGGAAAAGATGGAAGCAATGAACGCAGAGGAGAGTACACCATCATCTCCGGAGACAGGAGAAACGGCTGTAAGTGTGAGTGATATTAATGAAGATTTTTCCAGTGTGTTGTTTATAGGAGATTCACGGACTGTGGGGCTTTCCGAATATGGTGATTTAGGGCAGGCGGATGTATTTGCGAATTCCGGTATGTCGGTATTTAATCTCTTTGAGGCTCGGGTATCCGTGAAAGGCGGCGAGAAAAAGACGCTGGAGGAAGTGTTCGCGTCGGAAAACTATCGAACGATTTATCTCATGCTGGGTATCAACGAGCTTGGATATGAAGATAAGGCAATTGTCAATCAATACCGCTCTGTCGTGGAGAGAATCCGCGCAGAGCAGCCTGCGGCAGCCCTGGTGCTTGAGGCCAATTTACACGTAACAGGGGAAAAAGCCGCCAAAAGCAATATTTTTAATAACCAGAGAATTGATGCCCTAAATAAATCTATTAAAAATATAGCGGAAGATACCGGCTGTCGTTACATCGATGTCAACAGCCTCTTTGACGATGAGAACGGAAATTTGTCTGTGGCTTATTCCACTGATGGCGCACATATTCTGGGGAAATATTACTCGGTATGGGTGGAGTGGATTCGCAGCGGCGGATGAACTGCGTAATGTTCTGCAGTTCCCTGGAGATGCTCCTGGTCTTTAAAAAGTAAGTTTATCCTTGATACAATTCCATATAAAATACTTCCGGCCAGTGATAAGCTGATGATAAAGATCAGAGTATCACTGGCTTTCATTGATTAGTTCCCCTCGCCTGATTATACTCGCTTTTGCTTACTTTGGCAGTACATGCCCGGTTTTACTAACAGTTTACGTAAAGATGATTACAGATTTTACTTCCTCTCTCTATAATTAAAAACATAAAAGATGTCTGACAACTATTGCGAGACATAAAACGAAAACAGGAGAGTACAGGATGCAGTACCGTTATGAACAGATAGCAGGAATTCTGGAAAACAAGATAAGAAACGGAGAATGGCAGATCGGCCAGAAGATACCAGGGGAGTTAGCGCTTGCAGGAGAATTCCATGTGGGGCGATCCACCATAAGGGAAACCTTGAATATTCTGCAGCAAAAGGGAATGGTGGACAAGCGTCACGGTTCAGGAACTTATGTAAAAGAGAACAAGCAGAAGATGGAGAATCCAATCATGTTTTTAAGCTCCATCGGGCAGATGATTGAAAATGCGGGATATGAAGCGGGAAGTATATTCTACAGCGTCACCCATGAAACGCCGGATCTGGTGGTTTCGGAGCGGCTGGGGCTGACACAGCAGGATCGGATCGTAGTGATGAACCGAGAGAGAACGGCCAATGGGGTGCCGGTTGTATTTTCCTATAATATATTTCCGGAGAAGCTGGTGGGTGATATCTTCGATGAGGGGTTAAAGGGCAGTATCTTTCAGTTATTGAGAGATAAGTGCGGTGTCACAATTGCCGGTGCGGATACCTTCATTAAAGGAGTTAATCCCAATAACGCATGGGACGAACTGGCGCTTGTGTATCTAAAAGAGCCAGTAGTGCTTCTTGAACAGCTGCATATAAATGATGAAGGAATCCCTGTTCTGTTTTCCTATGATTATATCAGAACAGATATTATGAATCTTCATCTCAGAAGAAAGATGTAGAAAGAGAGGTATTCAACATGGAAATGACAGAGCGTGCGCTGCCGGTAAGAACAAAAGCAGCAGCTGAACGGGATATAAGCCGGGTGAACAGAGGGCTTATGAGAAAAAAATGCATATTTTTATGGAAGGGAATCGGTTTGTCCGTCTTACTGTTTGTCACACTGTTTCCGATCTATTGGCTGATAATCATGGCAATCCGTCCGACGGCGGAAACCAGTTCGGGAGCGGGATTATTTCCTCAACAGCTTACCATTTCCCATTTTACAGAACTGTTTAATCAGAAGTCATTTGGTACAGCCCTTCAAAACAGCCTGATCAATGCGGGGACTGCGCTTGTGCTGTCTCTGGCGCTGGGGCTTACCACAGCCTACATATTGTCGCGGAAACGCTTTAGGTTTCGTCTGAGGCTGCCTGTAACCGGGTGGGTGCTGCTGATCAGAGTGCTGCCGCCGGTAGCATTTGTCATTCCGCTGTATACCCTGTTTACCAGGATGGGGGTGATGGGGACGAGACTTCCGATAATCTTGGCGTGCATGCTGGTTAATATCCCTCTGGTTATCTGGTTTATGGTGTCCTTCTTCGAGGAATTGCCGGAGGAAGTGGAAGAGAGCGGTAAGATCGACGGTGCAACAGAGTGGCAGCTTTTCACCAGTCTTGTACTGCCTCTGGTTTTGCCGGGGATTGCGGCGATTGCCATGCTTTCCTTTCTGTATGCATGGAATGAATATACATACAGCGTGATTCTGACACGGTCCCCATCCAATTATACGATACCTTTGGCCCTGGCGGTGCTGAATACAGAAGATAATGTTACAAACTTTGGATTGGTAGCAGCAGGGGGCGTAAGCTCGTTTATACCGGTGGCAGTCTTTGTGATCTTTGCACAGAATTACCTCATAAGCGGATTATCAAGTGGGGCTGTGAAAGAATAGAGTAAAGAAAAGTTAGCATGAAAGGAAATGGAGAAAATGTATATGAAAAAGATGAAAATGAAAAATTTGAAATTGCTGGCTGCGGGCCTCGCGATGACGGCCTCGCTGACCGCGTGTGGAAGCAGTGTCCGGGAGACTGTGCAGTCAGCAGACAGCAGCACGGAGACAAAGACGAACAGCGCCATGCAGAGTGAGAACAGCCAGGCGCAGGAGGCGGCTCCGGGAGAAACAGCAGAGATGACACTTATATTAAGAGGCGGTTCCTATGCAGAGGTCATTAAAAAGGCGCTCCCGGATTTCGAGGCGGATCATAACTGTAAGATTGAGGTTCTGGAAATGTCATTTGACGACTTACATACGGGAATCGCGCTGGATGCGGTCAATGAAACGGGAACTTACGATTTATGTATGGTAGATGGAAGCTGGATGGCAGAATTTACGGAAAACAATGTACTGGCTAATTTATCAGAGATGGGATACCAGTTTGATAATGATATTATTCCCAACACTACCAGAATCTGTATGGTAGGAGATGATATCTACCTGGCGCCGTATTTTGGCAATGTGACGGTTCTGCTTTACAATAAGGCAAATGTGGAGGCGGCAGGCTACAAGCCGGAGGAAATCACTACTTTAGAGGACATGCTTGCTGTAGCGAAAGCGTCGAAGGAATCCGGCATTAACGGTTTTGCCTACAGAGGAGATACCGGAGATAATATTGTATCTGATTTTCTGCCGATCCTGCTGGCATACGGCGGCTGGGTAGTCGATGATAATAATAAGCCATCGGTAAATACAGCAGAATTTGCAGAAGCTGTGAATTACTATACAGAACTGATTAAAACCGGCGCTGCAATGTCCAAGGATGATGTGACAGCAGCCGTAGATAATGGCTCCGCAGCACTTGCGATCGGCTGGCCTGGCTGGTATGTGCCAAGCGCGGACAGTGCGGCCAATTACATGGTCAGCCCTGCAAAGGCAGCGAAGGACGGCCAGGTATACAATACCTCGGAGTATGGCACATGGACAATCGGTATTCCGGCAAACAGCCCCCACCCGGATCTTGCATATGAACTGCTTCAGTACATCATGGATCCTCAGGTACAGCTGGAGAGTATTGCAAACGGAGGGGTACCATGCAGATACAGCTGCCTCACCAATGAAGAGATACTGAATGAATACCCACACCTGGAAACCGTATGCAAAGCGCTGGAGAGTGGAGTCTATCGCCCGGCCATCGCTGAGTGGACAGAATTTACGAACATTCTGGGCGCTGAAATGGGAAGCATTATGGCAGGCGTCAAGACGACGGAACAGGGGCTGGCGGATGCACAGGCACAGCTGGAACTGTTAATGCAGTAAACCGTACAAAATTAGAATTATGGAAAGGCATGGTAATACATAGATGGTCAGACGGGAATTTGGAAAGAGGGAAAAGGGAATCTTCGTCAGTCAGATGACGGCGCCAACGATTGTTTTCCTGCTGGTTATGACGGTATATCCGGTACTATTTACAATATATTACAGCTTTACAGATTATAACTATTTAAAGGGGACGCACCCGTTTTCCGGCTTTGCCAATTATACCGCACTGTTTCAGAATATGTATTTCCGGCAGGCAGTGTCAAATACGGTGAAATTTACAGTGATTGCGGTGGTATTGGAGGTGATGCTGGGACTTCTGACGGCTCTCTTTGTCAAAAGTCTAAAGCGGGGTCAGAAGGTGGTCAGAACCCTTCTTCTGCTTCCCTACCTGCTTCCGGCCGTCACCGTCGCGCTGATCTGGCGTATGATGCTGTCGCCGAATTATGGAATTATAACCGATGTATTTACCGCACTTGGACTCCCGGTATATAACTGGTTTTATGATGGAAAGACTGCTTTTGGTACGCTGTTGGTGATTGATGTCTGGCAGAATGTTCCATTTGCCTTTCTGCTGATCTATGCCCATTTACAGGGCGTGCCGGAAAGCCAGTATCAGGCGGCCAGTATCGATGGAGCGGGAGCATTGCAGCGCTTTCGCCATATTACGCTTCCCAATATTGGCGGTGGGATTGCGCTGTGTGCCATGCTTCGTACGATTGATACGTTCCGACTGTTTGAAAAGGTAAATATTCTGACGGGCGGAGGCCCGGCTAACACGACCACTACTATTACACAGTTCATGTATACATACGGTATAAAAAGCCTGAAATTCGGTTTAGCCAGTGCCTGTGCCATAGTTATGACCGTATTTGTGTTGATTATGAGCAGTATTTATATGAAAAAGGCGATGAAATAAAATGGAAGAATGGACAGCGCAAGTCACTTTTATGAATGTGGGAAATGGGGATGCAATTCTGATTGAAGCGCCGGATCCGGAGCGCCGCGACGGCATGTTTGTAATGGTCATTGACGGTGGAAGCGGAGAGCAGGCAGAGTATGCGGATCAGTCTACAGGCAGGTTAAGAGCAGTCGATTATATGGAGAAAAGAGGCATTAAGCATATCGACATAATGGTATGTACGCATATTCATGAAGACCATACATGCGGTCTGCTTCCGATTGCTTTAAAATGGTGTCCTGAATTTCTGTGGCAGCCTTTTCCCGTTGAGTTATCAGAAATCATGAAGCTTCTCAATGACGGGACTGGAGAGGAATCCGGCCGTAAGCTAATTGCTGCTCTGAACGGCTGCGCCGCTTTATGCCGTTATGTGGAAGCGCAGGGAGGCCGTGTTATTCAGGCGAAACCAGGTTATCCGGACAGCAGCACCATGTTCCCGGCAAAGGGAATCCAGATTCATATTCTCGGGCCGGCAGAACAGGCTCTTGACAGGCAGACGGCACAGCTAAAAGCCCTGTACCAGGAAGGAAGACGGGATCTGCTCCCGGCTCTTGACAGATGCATGAACAGCTCCAGTATGATTCTGCATATTGCCTGCGGCGAAAAAACATTTTTGCTGGCTGGCGATGCGGAGGCATCTGACTACGAAGCTTGCTGGGGGGATATAAAGGCAGACGTATTTAAGGTGGGGCATCATGGTCAGGCCAATAGCCTGACTCCGGAAATACTGCAGGCGGTATCGCCCCAGTACGCCGTGATCTGCGCTTCCAGTGACAGGCGCTATGAGAGTGCGGCTCCGTCAGTTTTAGAGCAGCTTTACAAATCCGGCATACCGGTTTATTACAGCGATTGTCCGACGGTGGCCCCATTTGCGGATAAAATAGAACCGCACACAGCAGCAGTATTTCGGGTAATGCGGGATGGAAGGCTGTATGCAGCATATAATCAGGAAAGGTGTATAACGGATGGAACTGGCAAAAGTTAATATTGAGGAACTGGAAGCACTTCTTCGGCAGGCGGGGGAACTGTTTCAGGATAGGGAAGCCGCTGGCTGTGTGAAGATAAAAGGAGAGGCGGATTACGTAACCGAGGTAGATTACAGGGTGCAGCAGTTTATACGCAGGCGTTTGGAAGCGGATTATCCCCAGGTTCAATTTTTGAGTGAGGAAAAGACGAATCAGGAGATAGACAAATCCGGCCTTGTGTGGATCCTCGATCCTGTGGATGGAACCACCAATTTGATTCATGACTGCCATGCCAGCTGCATTTCACTGGCACTGATGGAGCGCAGTGAGGTAGTGCTTGGCTTTGTATACAATCCATACAGTGAGGAGCTGTTTATGGCACAGAAGGGCCGGGGCTGCCGGCTCAATGGAAAGAGTACAGCGGTAAGCCGCGCGGCGCGTATGGAGGATAGTCTGATCGCCATAGGGACTTCCCCGTATTACAAAGAGACCGCGGATAAGAACTTTGATATATTCAAGCGCCTGTTTATGGATTGTCAGGATATCCGAAGAAGCGGATCCGCGGCCATGGACCTTGCGTATGTTGCGTGCGGACGATTAGACGGTTATTTTGAACGAAACTTAAAAATATGGGACGTTGCGGCAGGGATGCTTCTGGTGCGGGAAGCCGGCGGAAGTGTTTTATCTTTTAACGGGGCCCAGGCGGGCAATGATATGGTAAGTGATATTGCAGCAGGCAATTCCGTTATCGCCGGGCTTTTGACGGAGGAGTACTTGTAGAGAGGTGTTGGCGGTTCGGAAAACACCATTATTTCGGAGGTTGATGATATATACTTTTTGCCAGCAGGGCATGCATCTGTTCATATACGCAGAGTATGTCAGTGTCTAAGCATGAGAACGCCAGAATATACCGTACTTAAAAATTACAATCCCTCAAAAAAGGAGTTATAATTTACTTTTGCATATCGGGTTACGAAAAGTCTTATAGAAGGCGTCTTGTAATAAGTCAGAAGATATAGTACAATTATGGTAATATATGGAAGATTTTATCAGTTCTTATAATGCAAATTATACGAATTGCAATGGTAAGATTACTGTATTACATAAGACGTTTTGCAGATCTGGTCATCAGGTCTGTTTTTTTAATCTCTTTTTCTGCCAGGAAAATGATTTTTCTTTCATTATCCGATGTGATTGGTAAATATAATTTGCATTATAAGATACACGCTGCCATCCAACTGAAAAAGGAAAGACGGAATATGAAGCAGAATGACTATTTTATAGAAGAATCGGAGCGTGTAATACAAGAGAGAACGGCAGACGGACAGTTTTATATACTTTATACCGACATCACGGATTTTCATCTGGTTAATTACATTTACGGAAATGAAATCGGGGATTCCCTTCTGCAGGAAATGAATCATTTCCTGGACAGCCGGCCCAATATTCTGTTGTGCCGCCGCTTGTTTGCCGATTTTTTTGTAGGACTCTATATCCTGAAAAATGGACAGAATATCGGCGAAAGAATCAGCGGATTGGACAGAGAACTGCAGGAATTCCTCACGGATCTGCAGTCGAGATATCCTGCATGCCGATTAAAAGCGGCCTGCGGCCTCTGCCTCATTGAGCATGATAATATTGCACAGGCCATCGACAATGCAAATCTGGCGCGCAAAATATCAAAAAATCAGTATTCCTTCAAAACCGTGGTTTACGATCATTACATGAAGGATCAGATTACAGCCGTGCATGAAAATGAACTGGAAATCTACAATGCGCTCCATGAAAACCGGTTCTGTTTCTATTTGCAGCCGAAGGTGGATCTGACGAATGGGATGATCATAGGGGCGGAGGCGCTGGCAAGGCGTATCGGTGATGACGGAACTGTAATTCCGCCCGATAAATTTATGGATCTGATGGAAGCGAAGGGATCTGTGATTGAGTTGGATCAGATCATCTGCCGACAGGTCTGTGAGTTCCTGAAAGACCGGATGAACCGGGGATTGTCGGTTGTTTGTATTTCAGTTAATTTGTCGCGTCTCCATATACGAAATCCCGAATCGGCAGATGTGTTCCACCAGATTGCAGCCGAATATGGGATTCCGCCTGAGCTTCTGGAATTTGAACTGACGGAGACCATTCTGCTGGAGGAATTCGCCGGAGCCAAGCATCTGATCGATCAGCTGAGGGCTTACGGCCATCACGTCTCCATCGATGATTTCGGTTCCGGATACGCAGGAATTAATGTATGGCAGGAACTGAACTTCGACTGCCTGAAGCTAGACCGCAAGTTTTTGTCCGATGATGAGCTGTTGAAGAAACGCAATCAGGCGCTCGTTCCCAATATTATCAACATCGCCCACCGTCTCCATGTCCAGGTGCTGTGTGAGGGAGCGGAAACGGAGGAACAGTGTCTCTATCTGCTCCGGCTGGGCTGTACCGTCGTGCAGGGATTCTACTTCTCAAAACCGCTGCCGCCGGAGGAACTGTGCCAGGTCTGTGAACGCCAGGGCGGAAAATATCCGCTTCCCGCGCTGCTGAGCTCCGATAAGTCAGAACACCAGTCCGAACAGACGAAGGAGGCGGCTGACGAAGGCGGGGCGCAGAGTAAGATTAAAAGTTATGTTATCGTCATTCTTTGCTGTGCGCTTTTCCTGGGAGTCTGCATCACCGGTGTGATGAACGTGAACCGAAACCGGACGCAGAAGGAATTTACCAGCTTGATAATCGAAACGCTGAATGCTTACACTGCGGGACAGCGCGAAAATACCCTGACGGAAATCGATGGTGTTGTGAATACACTGCAGTCATTAGCCGTGTTGATTTTGGAAAATGACGAGCCGGGATTTATCAATACATTTTTGAGTGAGCTGAATAAGGTGAGTCCGAAGATTCAGTATACCTATTATACTTGCGGGATGTATCAGGAGCTGATTACGAGCGGGGAGGCAAGGCCGGAGGACAGCGAGATTTTAGAACGCCTGAAACTGGGCGAGACAGTGGTGACGGATATCATTTATTCTGAGCGGCTGGGAGACATCTACTGCGTCGGAGTCGGAGTTCCTGTGATGAAGGAGGGGGTGTTCATTGGCACTGTGCAGGGGATTATCAACGCAGAAGCTCTGATATCTACAGAGCTGTTTGACCCGGGGCTGGGAGAGATATGCAATGTATTTCTTACTGACGGGGACAGCAGGATTCTTCCGATCCGGGAACCGAATGGAAGAGGCGTTGGTGAAAGCCTCCTGGAACTTTTAGATATCTATGGAGTAAAAAAAGAGGTGATAGAAGAGCTTCATGACGCCTATGACGCAGGGGATTCTCAGGCAAGAAGCGTCCGGGCAGGCAGATTTGACGGGAGTCCGTATTACTTATCCATGACCGGGCTGAGATATAACGACTGGCATCTGGTCGTCTGTTTGAAGGCCGATGCTGCAACCATGCATTTGCGCTACATTGTAAACAATATGATGTGGAGTATCGCCGGGCTGATTGCGGCGGTTGCCCTGGTTTCGGCGGCAATGATTCTTTTCTGGGTGAGAGTTCAGAGCAGGATTTCCTTAGAACAGCAGCGCTATCTTCTGCTGGAACACTTTTCAGATACGGTACTGTTTGACTATGACTGCAGGCACGATACCATCCGATTCACCTCCAATGCATCGAAGCTTTTAAAGATCCGGGAGCTGACACAGAACCATTTTCTGAATGGGCTGGACCGGGCGTTTATTTACGCGGGAGATCAGGAGGAGGTTCAGCGTGTACTGAGCGGTCAGACTGGCGGGGAATACGGTGAAATCCGAGTGCGCGTGATGCGCCCGGATACCGAAGAATACTTTTGGTGTCTGGTGCAGTATCAGAATCTGTATAAGAGCAGCGCCATAGATTCCATTATTGGAAAAATAACGGATATTGATGAGCGTATGCCGCATGAATAAAAGCAGCAGGCAGAACTAAAAGTAATTGGTACCCTAATCGTATGATACAGACTTTCTTCTGAATCCTGCGATTAGGGTATTTTTATTATGCTCTTAAAATAATTGATGAAGATCAAGAAGATGGTTTTGCAGCGGTTTTCCGCAGTTCGGGCAGTTTATTTTCCTGAAAATGGACGGAATCGCCGGATAGTTGTCTTCCGTGCCGCTGGAGTATATCGCCTTGGCCTCGGCCATGGGCATAATGATCGGAGTCTGATACAGATGACCGTATTCTCTGCACAGCCAGGAGCTTCGAAAGAACACATGGTAAAAATGTTCCCCGTTTTTAAAGCAGTGCAGCGTTGACCATTGATAATTTTCAATCCTGTTTGGAGGGTGGGTAAATGCCAGGGCAGCAATCTTAAGCATTCGCCGCCAAATAAGCCGTTAAATATAGGATTGTTAAAAACAATCAGACCTGATATGATAAATTCAGTATATCACTGCATAACCATTGATACAGCGTAACATGTCATACAGTGTATTATGCAACACGTCATATTTTGGAGGGGGAAGTATGCTGTCATTCGTTCGCAGATTCAATATCAGCCTGTTTAAGAAAATAATCACGCTCTTTTTAATCGTTCTGGCGCCTATTTTTATTCTGGGCATCTATATCCGCAACTGGGGGGCCAATACCGTGCGGGAAGAATTGTCAAAGTCATCAACGGCCCAAATAGAATTCTATTTAAACCAGCTTGAGGATGAAATCGAACGGCTCAAGATACTGCAGTATACGTGCCTCAACGACGAGCATCTTAACCGCCTTGCAGTTCAGTACAGCATTATGAGTCCGTACGATATTGTCAGCAATATGAGGCAGCTTCAGGCGCGTCTTATGACGATTGTGTACAGCAGCAGCTATGTGGAAAATGTCAGTGCACACATCTTTTCCATTGATAAGACCGTATCGTCAGACCGGGGCGTGGATGAAACAGACCCGAAGGTTTATGAACGGATCAAGGCCGCGGCCGGACTTAAGGGAGCACAGATTATCCGGTATGAGGACGGATTATATCTTACGACGGCCTATCCTTTGGACAATTCGGGCCAGAACAGTAACTATGTGATAGAAGTGAAACTGAAACCGGATGTATTTAAAGAGGATTTAAAGCAGTTTAATATCTATCCGGACAGCGGATCATTTTTAATTGATCTGACGAATTCGAATGAGATTGCCATGGCAAGCACTGGAAGATCCCTGCATCCCCACGATATATTGAGCGATTTTGCCATATCCGGTAAAAGCGGTACCAATCTGGGTAAAATTGACGATTACCGTTACTACTCGGTGTATGCGAGGTCGGACTATTTAAGCCTGCTGCTGCTTCGATATCTGCCGGAGAATCTGGTGTTCACGCCAATGCAGAATTTTACCAGATGGATATGGATATTTATCCTTGCCTCGATATCGGTAATCATTGTTTTCACGCTGTTTATGCATCGTTTCATCAATAAACCGATCAAAAACCTGGTAGCAGTCTTTCGCCAGGTGGAAAAGGGGAATCTGCAGATCAGTCTGAATCCGGAGGACGTCAGATCCACGGAATTTGCTTATTTATACACCAGATTCAATAAAATGGTTGAGAGCTTAAATATGCTGATCGATCAGGCATATAAGCAGAAAATTCTGACACAGCGCGCAGAACTGAAGCAGCTTCAGGCGCAGATCAAACCTCATTTTCTGTATAACAGTTTCTTTATCATCAATACAATGGCACAAATGGGGGATGAAAATCTGGTAGAGTTCACAAATCATCTGGGGGAGTATTACCGCTATCTTACCAGAAATTCCACGGACATTATTCCTCTTTGCGAGGAGGTGGAGCATGCGCGCACTTATACCAGCATTCAAACCATGCGTTTTTCAAAGAATCTCGAAGTGGATTTCAGTCCATGTCCGGAAGAATTCGAACAATATCCGGTCCCGAGGCTTATCATACAGCCGCTGATCGAAAATGCCTTTGAACATGCGGTCGATAAGAGAATGAAGGACCGGATCATCTCCATATCCTTTGAGATATGTCAGGACAGGCTGCATATTATTGTCGAAGACAACGGCAAAAGCCTGATGGATGAAACACTGGCAGAACTGCAAAACCGATTGTCAGTCCAATCGGATGATGCGGAAGTGACTGCATTGCTGAATATTAACAGACGTTTACAGTTACAGTACGATGAAGCCAGCGGCGTGCTGCTTAAACGCAGCTCATTGGGAGGACTGCGGGCAGAGCTTGTATTGGGAGTAAGGAGGGGGTAGTATGTACCGGCTGCTAATTGCAGATGATGAGGAAATTATTGTAAATGGGCTATATGACATTTTCTCCAATCTGGAGAATTTAGAACTGGATGTGTATAAAGCGTATTCGGGTGAGGAGGCAATCCAGTGGCTGGGGCGGACCAGGATTGATATTGCTCTGACCGACATCAATATGCCGGAGATCGATGGCCTTCAGCTTCTGGATGAGATCAAGAAACGCTGGTCCTGGTGCCGCGTGATTTTCCTGACGGGACACAGTGAATTTAACTATGCGTATAAGGCGATTCAATACAGTAATGTGAGATACTTATTAAAGACGGAGGGATATGACAAGATTATAAAGACCGTGGAAAGCGTTGTTCAGGAGTTGAAAGATGAGAATCAAACGAATGAGATGATTCAAAACGCCAAAGATCAGATTAATCTTGCTCAGGATTTGTTTTGCCAGAAGTATTTTTATGCATTGCTTAACAGTGACCATTCTTTAAAAATCAATACGGAAGAATTCGAACGGCTCTTTATCCATTTGAAAGCAGACGAACCGGTGATGCTGGTTTTGGGAGAAATACTGACGCTGCCCAAGTCGATTGATTTCTGGGAAAAAAATCAGATCATGTATTCGATCAAACAACTGCTTGTCAGATATTTTTCCATGCACGTTGACAGTCTTGCTGTCCCGCTGAAAGATGATAGGATTGCTGTTTTTGTCCAGCCGCGAAAGTCACAGCCATTTTCGGATCGTGATGACGGCAGTATGAGCGTTTTCCTGAAGGGAACGCTTGAGATCGTTCAGTCGGCCTGTCGGGAGAAGCTGGATGCCCCAGTGAATTTTGCGTTGGCAGAAAGGCCATGCGGGTGGAAGGAGATTGCAGAAAAGTATGTTTCTCTGATGGACTTACTTAGCCACCATATCAGTCATGATGTGGAAACCATTCTCGACGAAAGGGATTTTCGGAAGCAGAGGCAGAACTTCGTTCCGGTTCAGGATGCAAAAGCTGACCATGCGGCGGCTGAGCTGCAGGGGTTATTATTCCGCAAAGATTTAAGCGATTTATATCACTCCATTGAAACCGGGGAAGAGCAGGACTATTTTGAGTCCTTAAAAAAATGGCTGGTGCCCCTCGGCGAAATACAGGATAAAAATGATGGTATTGCATTGGAGGCATACCAGACGATTATCACCTTCTTTCTTTCCTGTATGAACCGTTCCCAGCTTGCATCTCAGTTTTCCGAATTTTACAATATAAATAAACTGCAGGACAGCGAAAGCTATGGCACCTGGAAGGAGGCGGCCGATCATCTTCTGGAATTATTTCATAAGCTTTTTGATTTACAGAAAGAAGAGCAGTGCAAGCGTACACATGAGATCATAGCATTTGTGCAGCAGTATATTGAAGGCCATTTGTCGGAAGATTTATCCCTGACGAGCCTGTCTGAAAAAACATATTTAAATTCCTCCTATCTTTCTCGGCTCTATCATCAGACGACCGGCCATAAGCTTTCCAGCTTTATAGAGAATGCGCGGATAAAAAGGGCGAAGGAATTACTTGAAAATCCGTATGAAAAGATTTACGAAATTGCAAGAAAGGTTGGCTATGATACCGCCGCCTCCTTTACACGCCTGTTTAAAAAAGCGGAAGGTATGTCGCCCCAGGAATACCGGGATACGTTTCATTCTGCCAAGAGACATGAAAGTAAAAAGCAGATGTAAAAATATGCAAAGATATGTAAAGACGTGGAAAAAAATATAGTAAAGATATGTTAAGAAAATCAAAAGTTGATTGTAGAATATGACTAAAAATACAGGTATAATAAAAATACAAATTGGTGATAAATCATAAAACAAGGAGGGCTATATGAGGAAACGTATTTTTAGTACCGGCATATCTGCTATATTGATCGGCAGTATGCTGCTGACTGCCTGCGGGGGTAATAATACAGGCGGTTCGTCATCTTCTGCAGATGCAACAGGTGAAAACAGTACTTCTGCCGTGGAAGCGAATGCTGCCGCTGAGGACGGAGATCCATTTGGAAAATATGATCCGCCTGTGAAAATGACATTTGCACGTACGGTAGATAATGATCTGAACGACAACATCCTGCCAAAAACTCCGGGGGAGACCATTGACAAGAACCGGTGGCTGGATTTGTATTCAGAGGAATTGGGCATTGATATCAGTTACGCCTGGACGGTAAGAGGCGGTCTTAACGATGATGCCTATACACAGAAGTTAAATGTTACGATAGCCTCCGGCGATCTGCCGGACGTTCTGATTGTAAACCGTACGCAATTGAAGCAGCTGGCAGAGTCAGACATGATTGCAGATATGACGGAGTATTACGATAAATATGCCAGCGATTTAACGAGGGAGGTTTATGATTCGGAAGGACCGGGAATCCTTCAGTCGGCAACCTTCGACGGCCGATTAATGGCTGTGCCTTACGCTGATGCATCGGTAGAGAGTACCCATTATCTATGGCTTCGGCAGGACTGGCTGGATAAGCTGAATCTGGAACCGCCAAAGACTATGCAGGATTTACTCAGTATTTCAGAAGCCTTTGCTAAACAGGACCCCGATGGAAATGGCGTAGATGACACGTATTCACTGGCAATTACGAAAACTCTGTACAGCGGCGCCATGGGCGTAGAAGGGTTTTTCGCAGGATACCATTCGTATCCTAACATGTGGGTGAAGACGGATGACGGAAAGCTGGCCTGGGGCAGCGTGCTGCCGGAAACAAAGGATGCCTTAAAGGCGCTGGCCGATATGTATGCGGCCGGGCAGATAGATCCGGAATTCGGAATTAAGGATGGCGCAAAGGTGGCAGAGATGATCGCGGCCGGAAAGCTTGGTATTGATTTTGGAGAGCAGTGGAATCCGATGTATCCGCTGATCAGCAACTATCAGAATGATCCGGAAGCGGATTGGGTTGGTTATCCGATCGTATCCGCGGATGACACATTGCCGAAGGTTCCGCAGAAATTCCGTACCCAGTGGTACTATGCGGTACGCAAAGACTATCCGAATCCGGAAGCTGTTGTCAAATTAGTAAATATGCACCTTGAAAAAAACTGGGGCGAGGATAATGATTTTAATCATTATTATATGCCGGTAGAAAATGGGGCGGTTGGCGTATGGAAGTTCTCACCGGTTGCGCCGGCTCCGACGAATAAGAATCTTGAGGCATTTAATGAAATTGAAAAAGCACGAAAGCTTGGTGATATGAGTATTTTAGTGGGCGAACCTGCCGTAATTCAGAGTAATTTGGAGGCATGGAAGGCTGGAGATACGACTCAGTGGGGCTGGGATAAGATATATGGAGAAAACGGAGTCTTCCACGCGCTGAACAGTTATATCGAGAACGGCCAGGTAATGAGAGAAGAATTTGTTGGCGCGCCTACACCGACAATGGTAGAAAAACAGGCATCTTTAAAAACAATGGAACTGGAAATGTTTGTCAGGATCATCATGGGCGACGCTCCAATTGATGAGTTTGATAAGTTCGTTGAAAACTGGAACGCTCTTGGAGGAGCTGAGATGACAGAAGAGGTTAACGAATGGTATCAGTCCGTTAAAAATCAGGAATGAGGTTGCGAGAGGAAGGGTTTCATAAAAACCTTTCCTCTCATTTTTTAAAAGGAAAGAGAGGAGCATTTATGAAGCGCAGAAAAATGCGGGAACTGCCATTACACCTGATGATACTCCCCAGTGTAATTATGCTGATCTGTTTCAGCTATTTGCCGATGGCAGGAATTGTTATCGCCTTCCAGAAGTTTATTCCGGCCAAAGGCCTGTTTGGCGATCAAAAATGGATTGGATTTGAAAATTTCAGTTATTTGTTTAAGCTGCCGAATTTTACCAGCGTACTATGGAATACGCTGTCTATCGCTGTTATGAAGATTATTTTCGGACTGGTGATTCCGATCATAGTTGCCATACTGATCAATGAAGTAAAACACAACACATTAAAAAAAGGCATTCAGACGGCCATTTACCTGCCTCATTTCCTGTCCTGGGTGGTGCTTGGCGGTATTTTTATCGACATACTCGCTCCTGGAGACGGCCTGGTCAACCAGGTGATCAAAGCCTTCGGAGGGCAGCCGGTCTTCTTTCTGGGAGATAACAAATGGTTTCCGTTTACATTGATTGTAACGGAGACCTGGAAATCATTCGGGTATGGGACGATCGTGTACCTGGCGGCTATTACCGGCATTGATTTAAGCTTATATGAGGCGGCTCAGGTGGACGGTGCAAACCGCTGGCAGCAGATATGGCATATTACCCTCCCCGGTATGCGTATGGTGATTGTCCTGCTGATGGTATTAAGCCTTGGAAATGTGTTGAATGCCGGATTTGACCAGGTATTTAACATGTATAGCCCGCCTGTGTATGCAAGCGGAGATATTATAGATACGTTTGTGTACCGTATCGGTATGCTGGAGGCACAGTTTGGAGTGGCTACGGCAGTGGGCCTGTTTAAATCGGTCATTTCACTGACGCTCATTTCAGTTTCTTACTGGTTTGCCTATAAGTTTGCAGACTATCAGTTATTTTAAGGAGGGAGCGGAATATGAAAACTCGAAAAAAATTTAAATGGTTTCCTGTATTGAATACAGCCTTTCTGCTCTTACTAGCGCTGATCTGTGTGATTCCGCTGATTCATGTTGCAGCCGTATCCTTTAGTTCCAGCGCAGCCGCTTCAGCGGGAAGTGTCTCACTGTGGCCAAAGGAATTTACCCTGAACTCCTACTCCTTTGTGGCAAAGCGTCCTGCTTTTTGGCGCTCCATGAAGGTTTCGGTTATACGAATTATCATGGGTGGGGGCCTTAGCATATTACTCACGATTACGGCGGCTTATCCGCTGTCTCAGCCGAAAGGAAGCTTCCGGTTCAGGACTGTTTATGCATGGTTCTTCTTTGTCACAATGATTTTTAATGCCGGCTTAATTCCGTGGTATATGGTAATCAGGCAATTCGGTCTTTTGGACAGCATCTGGGCCCTGATTCTTCCCAGCGCCGTACCTGTATTCAGTGTGATTCTTCTGCTTAATTTCTTCCGTGAGGTTCCCAGAGAGCTTGCAGAGGCCGCCTTTATCGACGGAGCAGGCCATTGGCGGACTCTGTGGACCATCTATGTGCCTCTGTCAAAACCGGCGCTGGCCACGCTCTTACTGTTTTCCCTGGTGGCAAACTGGAACAGCTGGTTTGATGGCCTGATTCTGATGAACAATCCGGATAACTATCCGCTGCAGACATACATACAGACGATTGCGGTTCAGCGTTCTTTCAGCATGATGACGAGAGAAGAGATACAGCAGATGGCGACGATTTCGGACCGCACGCTGCGTTCTGCACAGATATTTTTAGGCTCCCTGCCGATTGTTGCGGTATATCCTTTCCTGCAGAAATATTTTGTAAAAGGCATCGTGCTGGGAGGCGTAAAGGGCTGAGTATGCCCGGAAAGGGAGGGTAATTACCAAAATGAAAAAACAGGCGTTTAACCCCTATCTGCCGTCATGGGAATATATTCCCGACGGCGAGCCCCATGTATTTGATAACCGCGTTTATGTGTACGGATCCCATGACCGTTTCAACGGCTTTGCGTATTGTTTGAATGATTATGTGTGTTATTCCGCGCCGGTGGATGATTTAAGCGATTGGAAGTATGAGGGCGTTATCTATGAAAAGACGGCTGATCCGCTAAACGCAGACGGCCATATGTGTCTCTATGCGCCGGACGTTGTTAAAGGAGCAGATGGCAGATACTATCTATATTATGTACTCGATAAAGTTCCGGTTGTATCGGTGGCTGTCAGTGAGACACCCGCTGGAAAATACCGTTTCTATGGATATGTACACGATTCAGACGGGAGACGTCTGGGGGAACGGGACAGCGATCAGCCTCAATTTGATCCGGCAGTCATGATGGAGGACGGCAGCGTCTGTCTCTATACGGGATTTTGCGGCCCCGGCGATCAATCACGGAAAGGCGCCATGGCGACCGTGCTTGGACCGGATATGGTGACCATAACGGAGGAACCGGTCATCATAGTTCCCGGAAACTGTTACAGTGCCGGAACTGATTTTGAGGGACACGAGTTCTTTGAGGGGCCTTCGATCAGAAAGAGTGGAGATACGTATTATTTTGTCTATTCTTCGAGTAAAATGCATGAATTGTGTTATGCGGTCAGCCGGTATCCAACGAAAGAATATGTGTATGGCGGAGTGATTGTCAGCAATTGCGATGGTAACATCACGCACCAGAAACCGGCCGGCCTTCGTACGTATGTACCGGGCAACAATCACGGCGGGCTGGCAGAAATAAAGGATCAGTGGTATATCTTTTACCACAGGCATACAAACGGAACTAATTTCAGCAGACAGGGCTGCGCTGAGCCGATTCAGATCGGGGAAGATGGTTCCATAGAGCAGGTCGAGATGACCTCATGCGGTTTAAATGGAGGCCCACTGGTCGGGAAGGGAGAGTATCCCGCGTATATTGCCTGTAATCTATTTTCTAAAACAATGGATAACGACCACTTGCTCCACCATGCAGGCTGGATCGACGGAAAATATGCCAGAATCACACAGGATGGACGGGATGGCGATGAAGAGACTGGATACATCGCCAATATGCAGGATTCCACAATCGCAGGATTCAAGTATTTTGACTGCAGCGGTATTACGAGGATTTCGCTGAAAACAAGAGGCTATGGCAGCGGTTATTTTGAAGTGAAAACCAGATGGGATGGGGAGTGCCTGGGTACGATTCCGGCAGGCTATTCCAACGTATGGGTGGAAAATTCTGCTGAGATTACGATTCCGGATGGTGTCCATGCGCTGTATTTTGAATTCAAAGGCGAAGGCGGGATCAGTGTGGCTTCCTTCTCTTTAGAGTAACAGGGGGCAGCCGATGAAAGAGACCAGAGAAATGCGCCTGTGGTGGACGGATATACCCGATCCTGATGTGGTCCGGGCTTGTGATGCGTATTACATGACGAGCACGACGATGCATTTTACGCCGGGCTGTCCTGTTATGAGATCGCGGGACCTGATTCATTGGGAAATTGTTAATTACGTGTATGATGTTTTGGAAAACAGCGATGAGATGTCTTTAAGGAATGGAAAACACGACTATGGGAGAGGGTCCTGGGCAAGCTGTATCAGACATGACGGCCATACCTGGTATGTTGTGTTTACGGCATATAATTCCGATAAAACGTATATTTTTCAGACCCGGAGCATCGAAGACGGGCCATGGGAGAGATACACGCTTCCCGGCATTTACCACGATATGTCCCTGCTGTTTGATGATGATGGCAGAGTCTATATGGTATACGGCAGCGGGACTATCCGTGTGATGGAATTAACCTCTGATGCGAAGGGGGTTAAAGCAGATGGCATGAATCAGGTGATTATTCCGAGTGCCGATGTGGGAGGAACAGGCGGCCTTCCTGCCGAAGGAGCGCATATTTATAAACGGAATGGCATGTATTATATTTTTCTGATTGCGTGGCCTCCTGCGGACCGGTCTTCCGGAAGGAGGATGGAGTTGTGCTACCGCTCAGACAGAATTGACGGCGTGTATGAGGGAAGAGTGGTTCTGGACAGCGATATGGGATTTCATAACAGAGGAGTTGCACAGGGCGGAATCTTTGAAACGGGAGATGGTAAATGGTATGCACTGCTGTTTCAGGATCACGGTTCGGCAGGCAGGATACCGGTGCTTGTTCCGGTATCCTGGGAGGACGGATGGCCGGTGTTTGGAGACTATGGACGGCTGCCTGATATAAACACAGTAAATTCTAAGGCTTTTTGCAGGATTGATGTTGTGCAGTCGGATGGTTTTGATGATCAGACAGCGCTGGGGCTGTGGTGGCAGTGGAATCATAATTGTGATGACCGCTTCTGGTCGCTGAGTGAAAGGCCGGGATGGCTTAAATTAATAAACGGTACGATTTGCGATAACCTGTCCAATGCGCACAACACATTGACACAGAGGACCTTTGGGCCTGTCTGTTCCGGCCGTGTGGTGCTTGATACATCGGAGATGAAGGCGGGAGATTTCGCTGGCCTTGGCGCTTTCCAGGATCAGTATGGATACGTAGGCGTCATGAAGACGGAGGCTTCGGCTAAGGTGATCATGGCGATGGCGGAGCCGGAACCGTTTGAACCTTCCAGGATGCACTATGAGACCGGAAAGCCGGAGGTGATTGTGGAAAGCACAGCGCTGCAGCAGAGCAAAATATATCTCCGTGTTGACTTTGATTTTCGGGATATGGCGGATACCGCAGAGTTTTATTACAGCCTGGACTGCAGCAACTGGAACCGGATTGGCAGCCAGTTAAAGATGTCCTACCGGCTGACCCATTTTGTGGGGTATCGATTTGCGCTGTTTAGCTATGCGACGAAGGTAACCGGCGGTTCCGCTTATTTTGACTGCTTTGAGGTGTTCTGACTTTTTGCAGTGAATAAAGAGTTAGAGGAGGATGCAGAAATTGAGTGCGATTTGCGCCAGTTTGAGGGATACCAGGTAAAAGAACATCTCGTGCTGACACATGATGATCTGAAGGCGGAGAACACGGAACTTGCGCCTGATACAGTAAAACCGGTGCATTCGGCTGCTTCCAGAGTGGAAAATGGTATATTTACTTCGGTGTTGGGCAGACATAGCTGGAACGTAGTGCGGCTGGAAAAATAAATGGAATAAATAAAAAACATGACTATGTAATGTCATGTTTCCCGTGATACAATGTCACTGGGTGATAAAATATGAAGATCGAACGCTTAATTGGAATTATTACAATCCTGCTGCAGCAGGACAAAGTGACCGCTCCGGAGCTGGCGGCGCGTTTTGAGGTTTCGAGAAGAACCATCAACAGGGATATTGAAGCGATCTGTAAAGCCGGGATTCCCCTGATCACGATTCAGGGATTCGACGGAGGCATCTCCATCTCAGACGGCTATAAGATAGACAAGACGCTCTTTACGCAGGAAGAACTGCAGACCATTTTAACCGGTTTAAAAGGAATTGACAGCGTATCCCCAGGCGCATACCTGAGTGGAATTATGGAAAAGCTGTCGAGCAGGGAACGGCAGATTGTCGTTGACGATACCATGGTGATTGACCTTGCGTCCCATTACCACGACGCTTTGACACACAAAATCGGCCTGATTAAAAAAGCAGTCCGGTGCAGGCGTATGATCTCTTTCCAGTACTACAGTGAAAATGGGGAAAGCCAGCGCAGAATTGAGGCATACCGGCTGATTTTCAAGTGGTCATCGTGGTACGTTTTTGGATTCTGTTACAGCAGAAACGATTACCGTCTCTTTAAGCTGAACCGCCTATGGGACTTGTCCGTCCTGGAGGAACACTTTGTTCCGCGCGAGATTCCGGAGAAACGGCTGGATTTTGATGCTTACTTTTCCTCTCATACGATTCGCTTGAAGGCGATATTTACAGAAACGGAAAGACACCGTCTGATTGACGAATACGGCAGGGACAGCTACGTGCCTTGTGAGAGCGGGGGACTGCTGTTTGAATGGGATTTTGCGGGCTATCAGAACATGCGGCAGTGGATTCTCAGCTTTGGCGATCAGGTGCACGTGTTGGAACCGGAAGAACTGAGGGCGGATATCCGACGGCAGTCTGAAAATATTTTGCAGAGATATCAGGAGACATGACCCATAGCTGTCATGTTCCCTCTGCTATAATGGAAATCAAAAAGGAGTTTTTATGATGATTGAATCCAGATGCGGTATCCTGTGCAGTTCGTGCGGTTATAAGGAGGAAATGGGGTGTAAAGGCTGTGTACATATTGATAAGCCATTTTGGGGTGAGGGATGTCCGGTCAAAACCTGCTGCGAGACCCGGGAGCATGAGCATTGCGGCCAGTGCGGGGATTTTCCCTGTGAGCTGCTGAAGCAGTTTGCATATGATGAAGCGCAGGGAGACGGCGGCAGGCGGATTGAACAGTGCAGGTGCTGGAACCAGGGAAGGTAAATGTTACATTCATGAAAGAAAATAGATGCAGACGTAAGATCGGATAAGCCTGTCCTCTTAATCTTACGCCTGCATTTTATTATTACTCTGACAATTATTACTTGGAAATTGATTGTGATATGTTACCGTGAAAGCGCGGACAATTTCGCGTCTTCCACATACACACCATCCACCTTTTCCTGCTCTGCAAAGGAGATCACCTGACTTACATTTCCCTGAATCATAACGCCGAAAATCTGAATGCCATGATCCTTCACATAGGAAGCCAGTTCTTCGTAATATTCCTGGCTGATCCCGTTTACATCGGCCATGGCTGTTAAAAACTGCGGCCTGTCAGACATATACTGCAGCATGGAAGTGAAATGCTGTTCCCAGATTTCTTCCAGTGCTTCTCCGCCGTTCAGTTCTCTGGCCGTCGTTGGCCTCAGATATGGATACGTTTCTTCCGGATAGACGCCTGCTTCTGAGAATACACCTGTTCCAGCGGGATCAAATCCGGCGACGTTCATGTTATACCCTGGTTCGCTGCACGTTACGGCTGCATAGGTGATATCCAGATTGCCCTGATCGGCCACCCACTGACGATACAGACTGCTGAAGGCCTCCAGGGACATGGGGGCGTCAAATGTGATATAGGCGGCGGCCCAGGAGGAGGAAGGAAGCTCATCCAGCTGCTCTAGCTGGCTGTCGATTTCCTCCTGCGGCTGCCGATACTCATCGTTTCCATCCTCATCCGTCATGCAGAAGGTTTCTAATTTTCGGCCAAATGCATTCATAGGAGGAAAATGCCAGTACGTCTCCAGTACAGATCCTGTCCGGTTTAAAATATTGGAATAGTAACCGGTCAGGGAAGATTCGCTGCCCGCCATTTTCCCCCGCACGATTCTGCCGGAAAATGTTTCTTCGCGACCGTGGAAGAGATTGCTCTGGCGTATCTCCACATGATAGCTGCCCGGAAAGCCGGGGACCGCCTTGGCCCAATTCGTCGTATAGCCAGGAGAGTGCAGCTCGGTAAATACCGCCGCATCAATAAAAAACTGACCGTCTCCGCCATACGTTTCCTGATAACCGCGGTTCGGATTATAGAAAATACGGCTGCATATGGGGCCGGAGAGCAGAACCAGGACAGCCGCTGCCAGAAAAGAAATCAAAATGCTTTTCAGCAATTTCCGGTTCACCGTCTTTTTAATTCCCTTGATCTCATTTACATCACTTTCAGTCATGAGTTCCTGAAGTCCCGGGCAGCTGTCATCGATCTGCGCCAGGGTGTATTCTTCCAGAAACTCGAATTTCTCAAGCTCCTCCTCTACCAGGAGATCTGCGAAGAAAACGCACAGGAGCCAAAGGCCATGTATATGCATACGAGAGAACGTATTTATCCGGGGATAGCGGCCTTTGATGCACTGACTGTCAACGGAGAATCGAGAGAGCAGGCTGCGGATTTCATCGAGGATTATTATGCATGGAGAAGCCGGCGCATGGCGGATATGCTTCATAGGCTGATGAAGATACCCGGATGCTGCAGGCTCGTTCCAAAGTTTTTCAAATCCATCACCCGTTCGAATTTCGGTCCGAAGGCAGGCTTTCAGGCGGTTTGATAAGAAGCAGACTGGAGATATCGATGCCTCTATTCTCACCGATCACATGATGCTGCAGGCTTCAGAATTAGGACTGGGAACTGTCTGGGTATGCTATTTTAAGCCGGATATTCTTTCACAGGAATTCAACCTTCCTGAGAACCTGGAACCGGTCAATATCCTTGTGATTGGATATGCTGATGAAGAACCGGCAGATCCGGACAGACATGGGAAGACACGGATTCCGTTGGATACGCTGGTTGCATACGAGAAAATTTAGTTACTAACTTTATAAAGAATAGTATATAAACAGACAAATAAATCAATAAACAAAACATCTTACTAAACGCGCTGTGTACAGCGGAGCCATTGCTGTTTGCCAGCCAGGGGTACCATACAATACACAGTGCGTCTTTTTTGTTGTAATATTTTATCACTGTCCGCAAGCAGACCATATATCAGAATTATCGACCGGGATTACTGTTTCTCACTGTGATAAATATAACTCCCGGCTCCCACGAGGAAGGTTTTCCTATCTATCACAACTTCGGCGTCCACCGGTGTTGTGATCTCATAGCGCCAGAGTGAATCCTGCTTCTTCCACCGGGAGATAATCCGGCCATGCCTCGTGTCGAGGGAGGCCTCAAGCCAGTCGAGACGTGCATCGGGGGCGGGGGCGATCCGGACTTTACTGTATCCCGGATATCCCTCTGCCGGGGTAATTCCCGCCGCGCAGCAGTATACCCAGTCTGCCACAGCCCCGTAGGCATAGTGATTGAAGGAATTCATGTTCCTGCTCCATAAATCCCCGTTTTCCATAATTCCATCCCAGTGTTCCCAGACGGTGGTGGCCCCCTTTGTTACCGGATACAGCCAGGACGGATACTGTTCTCGCAGCAGCAGGGAGTAAGCCAGATCCGTATGGCCGTAATCGCTTAACACGTGCAGCAGGTAGGGCGTTCCGACGAAGCCTGTCTGGAGCTTTGTTCCGCATTCTCTTATCATCAGCGCAAGCTGATCCGCCGCGGCCTGGCAGTCTTCGGCCAGATGAAAATGGGCGGCAAGAACACATTCTGTCTGTGTCGTGTAAGTCGGATAGGCCCTGCGGAAAGCGGAAACAATGTTTTGAAGGAGCGCTTCATACGCTGCCATATCTTTTCCCAGAACGAGTCCGGTCTTAATCACCAGGGCAGCCGAATGCGCGTAAAATGCGGAGGCAATGAAGTCTTCTCTGGAGGAACCCTTATAGCTGCCGGAGGGGGCATCGAGACCCAGCCAGTCCCCGTAATGGGCGCCTCCGGTCCACAGATATTCCGTCGTGGTATGCGCCGTGATATAATCGACCCATTTTCTCATAGACTCAAACTGGCGGGAGAGAATCTCTGTATTTCCATATGCCTGATAAACTGCCCAGGGGCAGATCGCGGCTGCGTCGCCCCAGGCGGCGCTGGCAGGCTGTTTCTTTAGCAGATCCGGAATTACGTGGCCCACATAGCCGTCCTCCCCCTGGTCGGCAGCCAGATCAGCCAGCCATTTCGTGAAGAATTTTTCGGTATCATAGTTCAGGCATGCGGTGCGCACAAATACCTGGGCGTCTCCGGTCCAGCCGAGGCGTTCATCCCTCTGCGGGCAGTCGGTAGGGACATCGACAAAATTCCCCTTCTGCCCCCAGATGATGTTGTCAAAGAGACGGTTTAAGAGAGGATTGGAACAGCTCAAGCGTCCCGTTCGCTTCATCTGGGAGTGGAGGACCACAGCCGTGAAATTTTCCGGTTTCGCCGCACCGGGACCTCCGGGAAATGCATCGATCCGAATATAGCGAAAACCAAAAAAGGTCAGGTGCGGATGGCAGCTCTGTAGTCCATCACGGCATATACAGCAGTATTCCGCCCTGGCACTGCGGTAATTTTCCGTATAAAAACAGCCATCCTTATCCAGAACCTCTGCGTGGGAAAGCCGGATCTCTTCCCCGGCTTTGGCATTTACGCTGATTTCCACGTAACCGGTGATTTCCTGCCCGAAGTCTGCCACAACTTCGCCTTTGGGAGTCGTAAAGATGCGGGCCGCCGCAATCCGTTCCTGCTCGCGGATTTCTTCGCCCTGCTGTTCAATCAGCGTTTCGTATGGCCCGTCAAAGGTCTCGGCCGTCCCGGAGCATGGAGGGATAAAGGAAGCGTCGTAAATCTCTCCGTCATAGATCTCAGAGAAGCGGACCGCACTTTCGGAAACGGACCAGCTTTCATCTGAGACGATGAAGCTGTGCTGTCCGTCCTCATAGGTGATTTCCAACTGTGCCAGCAGCCCCATGGGGCGGGCGGCCAGGCCCTTCTGGAAGTCCGATGTGGTAAATCCGGGCATGGGACTGTGATACCAGCCCTTTCCGACGGTGACAGTCAGACGGTTCTCCGCCCTGAGTAAATCCGTCACATCATACTCCTGATACTGAAGCCGTTTGTAGTAGGTCGTCCATCCGGGAGCCAGCACAAACTGGCCTATCCTGCGGCCGTTAAGTGCAGCTTCATATACGCCCAGCGCGGTGATAAAGAGACGGGCCTGTTTTACAGTCCGTGGCAACGCAAAATCTGTGGAAAATACGGGAGCCGCGTTTCCGAAATCGTTGGCCGGCTTGAGCCATTTTGCTTTCCAATCCATAATGAATTCCTCCTGCTTGTGTTTGTCTTGACTTCTAGGATACCAGATTGTAATATGAATAAAAAGAACTGTTTCAGACTAAAATGGGGGGTGAATTTATCCTGTTATGAGAGAACGGAATACAATTGAACTGATAGGACTGACAGCGGAGCGGGAGGACAAGATTGTGGTCATGCCTTTCTGCCAGCAGGACGTGGAGATGCATGACCATGATTTTTTTGAACTGGCCTATATTACAGGAGGCAGTGCGCTGCATACGATCCGTGATGCGGACGGAGAGGTGAGATCCGGAGAGGTGGAGGCCGGAGACTATTTTATCATTGATTACGGCAGCAGGCACAGTTACAGGGAATGCAGGGATTTTACTCTGATTAACTGCCTGTTTCTGCCCGAGATGATAGATGATACACTGGCGGACTGCCGGTCCTTTGAAGAAGTGCTGCGGGTGTCCCTGATCCGTTACTATAAATGGTGCTTCGGGCAGCCTTCTGCGAATCGGGTGTTCCATGATGAGGAGGGGAGTATTTTGTCACTGATCCTGGGAATTCAGGAGGAATACCAGGAGAAAAAAGTGGGATACACAGAGGTATTCCGGTGCCGGCTGACCGAGATTCTGATTCTGACCATACGGAAAATCGTCTGTGACAGCAAAAAGGATGACAGGGAGAGACAGCCGCGGAGCACGGCAGTGCTGGAAGCGATCCGGTATCTGGATAAAAATTACAGAGAAAAGGCTGTACTGAAGCAATTTTGCCGGGAATACCATTACAGCCAGCAGTATATCAGCCGGAAATTTCGTCAGGAGACGGAGATGACAGCGCTGGAATACCTGCAGAAGATCCGGATTGAGAAGTGCTGTGAGCTGCTGGCCGGCAGTGATCTGTGTATTCAGGAGGCCGCGCAGTCTGTAGGGTACGAGGATGTAAAATTTTTCTGTACGCTGTTTAAAAGGACCCTGAACATGACTCCTGGGGAGTACAGGAAAACCGCTGCCGCTGCAAAGGGATAGCATTTACTGATAGCACTTATCAGTTGAGCAATTAACGCGTTGATATAGAGATAATTAAGGAACGTCAATTTCGACGTTCCTTTTTTCTAAGTTTCCATTCCTTTTTACACCAGTTTCTGCGGAGCTTTAATTAAATCCTCCAGCGTAATCCCATCCAGATACTCATTAATGATCGTATCCAGTTTCTGCCATACAGGCCGCGTCAGGCAGCATTCAAGCCGGGAGCATTCCGCATAGGATTCCTCTACGCAGGCGACCGGTGCCAGGCTTCCCTCTGTCAGACGCAGAATCTCGCCCAGAGTGTATTCGCCGGGCTCCTTCGTCAGACGGTAACCGCCGCCTTTTCCGCGCAGGCCGGCCAGAAGCTGATTCTGAACGAGGACCTTTATGATAATCTCCAGATATTTCTCGGAAATGTCCTGACGGTTCGCAATTTCTTTCAGAGGAACGTACCTGTCGGTGTTCTGCTGTGCCAGATCCAGCATAACCCGCAGTGCGTAACGTCCCCTCGTTGAAATCATCATTTGACATCCCTCCCTTCCGCAATACCAGTACCGGGCGGCGCTGGTTATATAATCCTATTATACAACAAGGTAAATAGGAATATCAATAGCCAATATAGTTACAAACCTATTGACAAAGTAGGTTTATGATATTATGATGAATATAACCAAGTAAATAAGTAGGTTATTGAGAGAAAAGCCTTTTCAGGCGGAATGGAGGACTATATGTCAAAACAATTGCTGAAAATAAATGGATTATCAGTCAATGTGGAAGATAAAGAGATTTTACATGGTATTAATCTGGAGATTAAAAAGGGGGAGACTCACGTGCTGATGGGGCCGAACGGAGCGGGTAAGTCCACGCTGGGGTACGCGCTGATGGGAAATCCTCGCTATGAAGTGACGAAAGGAGATATCTGGTTTCAGGGAAAACGGATCAACGAAGAGCCGGCCGATAAGCGGGCTAAGGCAGGAATGTTTCTTTCCTTCCAGAATCCGCTGGAGGTTCCGGGCCTTCCGCTGGGCACATTTATCCGCAGCGCTGTGGAACAGCGCAGGGGCGCCAGAGTGCGGCTGTGGGATTTCCGCAAGGAGCTGGAGAAGGCCATGGAACTGCTGCAGATGGACCGGGCCTATGGAGACCGCGATTTAAATGCAGGTTTTTCCGGCGGTGAGAAAAAGAAAGCGGAGATTCTTCAGCTTTTGCTCTTAAAGCCCAGTCTGGCTATACTGGATGAGACGGATTCCGGTCTGGACGTGGATGCGGTACGAACCGTGTCCCAGGGCGTGGAAGAGTACCAGAAGGGCCGGGATGGAGGTCTTCTGATTATCACCCACAGCACCCGGATTCTGGAGTCCCTGCGTGTGGACAAAACCCATATTATGGTAGACGGCAGAATCGTGAAGACAGGAGACGGTTCCCTGGTGGAACAGATTAACGAACATGGGTTTGAACAATATTTGGATCAGGCGGGCTGTTAGAGAGTGTGACGAAAAGTAATTTTCAGATACACTCCAGTCCGCGCATCCGGAAAGGATGGAAGACAGAGATGGAAGAAAAAACATATGTAAATGATATCGACAGAAGTATTTACGACATCCGAAATGAAGAAACGGATGTTTACCGTATAGAGGAAGGCTTAAAGCCGGAAATCGTGGAGCAAATCTCAAAAGAGAAGAAGGATCCGCTTTGGATGGAGCTGTTCCGCCTAAAGTCCCTGCAGATATACAATAATATGAGAGTTCCCGATTGGGGTCCCTCCCTGGAGGGGCTGGATATGAGCCACATCGCCACGTATGTGCGCCCCAACACAAAGATGAAGACGAAGTGGTCCGATGTGCCGGAGGAGATCAAGGATACCTTCGAGCGTCTGGGAATCCCCCAGGCGGAGCGGAAATCCCTGGCTGGCGTAGGCGCCCAGTACGACTCGGAGCTGGTCTATCACAATGTCCGCCAGGAGGTGGCGGAGATGGGCGTGGTATATACGGACCTGGAAAGCGCCATGAAGGGGGAATACGCGGACATGGTGAAAAAGCATTTCATGAAGCTGGTGAAGCCTTCGGATCACAAATTTGCAGCGCTCCACGGGGCCGTCTGGTCAGGTGGTTCCTTTGTCTATGTGCCGCCGGGAGTTTCCGTGGAAATACCGCTGCAATCCTATTTCCGGCTGAACGCGCCGGGAGCGGGGCAGTTTGAACATACACTGATCATCGTGGATGAAGGGGCGGACCTTCACTTTATCGAGGGATGTTCCGCACCTAAATATAATGTGGCCAATCTTCACGCAGGCTGTGTAGAACTGTTTGTGGGAAGGAATGCGAAGCTTCGTTATTCCACGATTGAAAACTGGTCTAAAAACATGTATAACCTGAACACCAAGAGGGCCCAGGTGGAGGAAGGAGGCACCATCGAATGGGTGTCCGGTTCCTTTGGCTCCCATGTTTCCTACTTATATCCCATGAGCATCCTTAAGGGCCGCGGGGCCAGAATGGAGTTCACCGGAATCACCTTTGCAGGTGAAGGGCAGAATCTGGACACAGGTGCGAAAGTGGTTCATGCCGCTCCGGAGACGACCTCCTATATGAACACCAGATCCATATCCAAGAGCGGGGGCGTAAGCACCTTCCGCAGCTCCGTGGTGGTGGCCAGGGGGGCGAAGAACAGCAAATCGGCTGTCTCCTGCCAATCCCTGATGCTGGACCGGATATCAAGGTCGGACACGATTCCTGCTATGGATATCCGGACCCCGGACGCGGACATCGGCCATGAGGCCAAGATCGGGCGGATCAGCGACGAGGCCGTCTTTTACCTCATGTCCAGAGGACTGAGCGAGGAGGATGCCAGGGCAATGATCGTCAGCGGATTTGCGGATAATGTATCCAAAGAGCTGCCATTAGAGTATGCCGTGGAGATGAATAACCTGATCCGGCTGGAGATGAAGGGCAGTATTGGTTAGTTTAGGAAAGGAGGTCTCCTATGGGACAGGGACTTGATTTGAAGATAAACAGGCTGCCGGCCAGGACCTGGAACTGGCTGAAAATGAATGAGGCAGGCTTGAATGGGATAGAGGCAGGGGAATCCCCCACGATAATCACGGAAGGATTTGCGGAAGCGGTTGCGTGGAGAGAAGATTTCTCGGCCATTGCTACCGGGATGGGAGAAGATATGGACCGACTGGCGCGAGAGTCGAATACGGACGCGATTCGGATCCAGTCCGGGCCGTCAAAAGAAGAGCGGCGGGCCGCGCTGCATTTTGTCTGCGGCAGCGGAGCAAAGAGCTTCCAGACCGTGGAGCTTCTGGTACAGGAGGACGAAACTCTAAACGTGGTTATGGATTTCACCTCTGCGCCGGAGGCCGCGGGGCTGACCGCTGTCCAGACCCGGTTCCGGGTCAGGAAAAACGCCAGACTGAGGCTGATTCAGCTCCAGCTACTGGGAAGCGGCTATACATTTTTAAGCGATATCGGCGGAAGCTGCGGCGAGGGATCATCCGTGGAGGTAATCCAGCTGTTTTTGGGCGGTGCGGAGACTTACGCAGGCTGCCAGGCGGACCTTACAGGGAAAGAGAGTTCGATGAACGTCGACGTGGGTTACTTGGGAAGGGACAGCCAGCGATTTGACATGAACTACGTGGCGAACCATCGGGGAGAGAAATCCCGGAGCCGGATTCTGGCCAGTGGCGTGCTTAAGGACCGGGCGTTTAAGCTCTTTCGCGGAACCATTGATTTTAAGTTTGGAGCCGCTGGGGCAGAGGGAGAGGAGAAGGAGGAGGTGCTGCTTCTGGGAGACGACGTGATCAATCAGACCATTCCCCTGATTCTCTGTGCAGAGGAGGATGTCCAGGGAAACCATGGAGCTACCATCGGAAGACTGGATGACGAACTGCTGTTCTATCTCTGTTCCAGAGGCATGAGCCATGAGGCTGCCTCTGAAATGATAACAAGGGCCCGGCTGGATGCCGTCTGTCGGAAGATTGGCGACGAAGCCGCGGAGCAGATAGTGCAGGATTATCTGGAGGAGGTGGAGAAAAATGGAAGATAGAAATCCATACCGCGAAAATTTTCCATTGCTTAAGGAGAATCCGGTGATTTACTTAGACAGTGCGGCCACGGCTCAGAAGCCCTCCTGTGTACTCCGGGCGGAGCGGGATTTTTATGAGCACAGCTATGCAAATCCCATGCGCGGCTTCTACGCCCTGAGCATGGAGGCCACAAAACGCCTGGAGGAAGCCAGAGACGAAGTGCGGCGCTTTATCAATGCGTCGTCCTCCGACGAGATCATTTTCACCAGAAACACCACGGAGAGCCTGAATCTGGTGGCCTACAGCTACGGACTGTCCCGGCTGAAGGCCGGGGATGAGGTATTGGTAAGCATCATGGAGCACCACAGTAACTTGCTGCCCTGGCAGATGGCTGCGGAAAAGACGGGAGCAGTTTTACGATTTTTGGAGTGCGAGGCGGACGGCCGGATTACGCAGGAACGTCTGGAGGCGGCATTTACTGACCGTACAAGGCTGGTCGCTGTGGCCCATGTGTCCAATGTGCTGGGATGCGAGAACCCCATACGCCAGATCGCGGCCATGGCCAGGGAGCGAGGGGCTGTTGTGGTCGTGGATGCAGCACAGAGCGCGCCTCATATGCCGATCGATGTACAGGAATCCGGCGTGGATTTTCTGGCTTTCTCAGGCCATAAGCTCATGGGACCCATGGGCATCGGTGTGCTGTACGGGAGACGGGAACTGCTGGAGGAGATGCCGCCCTTCCTCACTGGAGGGGAGATGATTGACTCTGTCACCAGAACAGGGGCCGTATTCGCCCCGGTGCCTCATAAGTTTGAGGCGGGCACCGTCAACGCGGCGGGAGCCTGGGGGCTTATGGAAGCGATCCGCTATCTGAAACGTGTTGGATTTGATGAGGTGCATCGCCGGGAACTTGCATTGACAACGATGGCCCTGGAGGGACTTAAGCAGATACCGCACGTCCATGTCCTGGGATCTGAGCGGCCGGAAGAACACTGTGGAATTCTGACCTTTACCATAGATGGCGTTCACCCTCACGATGTGAGCGCAATTCTGGATGCAGATGGCATCGCCGTCCGCGCCGGGCATCATTGTGCCCAGCCATTGTTTGAATATTTAAAGGTCAATTCTGCTGCCAGAGCCAGCATATATTTTTATAATACCCGTGAGGAGATAGAGGCATTTTTGAAGAGCACAGCCGGAATCAGGAGGAAGATGGGATATGGAGAATAGAAGTTTTTATAATGAGATTTTGACGGAACACAATCTGCGTCCGGCTCACAAGCACGATCTGCCGGATGCCAATCTGGTGCTTGAGGGCGTAAACCCCAGCTGCGGAGATGATATCTGGCTAAAGCTGAAGGTGGAGGACGGAGTAATACAGGATGGATCCTTCGTGGGCGACGGATGCGCGATTTCCCAGGCTTCCGCGGATATGATGCTGGACCTGGTGATCGGAAAGAAAAAGGAAGAGGCCGTGAAGCTGGCTGAAAACTTCTTTCAGATGATTCGGGGCACGGCAGGGGAGGCGGATCTAGAGGCACTGGAGGAAGCTGCCGCCCTGCAGGACATTGCCCATATGCCCGCCCGGGTGAAATGCGCGGTGCTGGGATGGCGAACGCTGGAGGAAATACTGGATTGCTGAAACTTTTCACCGATACCAGACGTCTAATCGTTTGTAATAAGAAAATAGAAAGACGAGGTATTCATTATGAGAAGATTTGCAGTGATTTGTATGTGTGCGGTGGCGATTGCAGGAGCAGTGCCGTCTGTCCCGGCCTTTGCGGCTACGGGAAATGTGGTGATGGCCGCGAAGTCAAGAACGAGGCAGTCCCAGTCCGGCCTTCAGGATACGGCCCAGGCGGTGCAGATTGCATTTCAAAACAAAGATATGGAGAAGCTGGCCGGTTTATGTAATTTCCCATTGACCATCGTCTACGGAGACGGTTCCCTGGTGGAGATCAAAGATAAGGCAGCGTTTAAGAAACTGGACTCCGGACTCATTTTCAGCAGTAAAATGCAGGATGCAATCGCCTCCACCAACGCAGCGAAGCTTCAGGCTGAGGGGAACGCAGGCGCGCAGATGGGCGGAGACAATGGCCTGAACCTGTACAAATTCAAGAAGAAATGGAAAGTAAACAGTATTTATCTGGATACCGCGGCTGGTGACGGACTGGCGATAAAAGACATAAAGGAGGCAGCAGTCACGATCCAGAAGACATTTTCATACAAGGATATGGACACCATGGCAAAGCTGTGCAACTATCCTTTGACGATCGTCCAGGAAAATGGTAATTTAAAAGAAATAAGAAATCCGCAGGAATTAGTCGCAATGGGCGAAGATAAGCTGTTTACGGAAAAGCTGAGAGATGCCATAGACCGGACGGACGTGGATAAGCTGACCAATGTCGGTGACGCCGGCGTGCAGATGGGCGGAGATTCCGGATTATCGATGTATCGTTTTAATGGTGTTTGGAAGATCAATAATATTTATCAGTAATGTCATAAAGTGCTGGTTCTGGAGTACAGGTGTAAAAGCATAGATGAAAAAGGGGCTGAAAAAACTCCCCAAACAGAAAAAATGGCTGAGGTCGTGAGACTTCAGCCATTTTTTGTAGAATTAATTACGCGAATAACTTTGATATATAATAAGTACCATGGCCATTACTGCGATTGTAAAATAACTGATTATATGCCATGCATTGAACGGCTCGGCGATGAATCTGGAAAGAGTAAATGCAACGAACAGATCGACAGGAATTACCAACAGCAGAGTTATACCTGACGCCAGTAATTTACGTGTCCGAAATACCCGGAACAGGAAGAAAATACACCACAGATACACAATTCCAATGAAAGCCATATTGATGCTGACAGGAAAAAATAAATCGCTGACCCCGATCAGTCTATCAAGCGCATACAAAAACGGTACAATAAAAATACTGCACATGAGCAGGGAACCGCAAACTCCTTTTTTACCGAATTTGATCATGGGGATGAATACCAGCCATGTAAAGACAATCGCACTGATCGGATACAGCGACCATGTAAACGATCGTGAAATCGCGGTATCACAGATAGCGCATACCGCTATCCCGATGAAAAGAAGCAGGCTGAATGCAACTGTAAAGATGTTATGCATAGATCTGGATCTGTCTTGTGATGCTTGGGCTTGTTCCTGATTCATTCGTGTGTCCTCCCTGTTTATCGCTGGATTTTATTGTGTAATTGATTTTATCTGTTTCCCATCCTATATTATTTCTCATTTACTAACTTTGTGGATATGCTCATGATAAGCCCCATGCGTCAGGCTGTAAGCGGTAAAATAGTCTTCTTCCATTTGACCAGCCGATATGCCAAAGTAATCGCACCAACTGTCCTCATAACAGACAAACAGTATGCTGGGAAGAATACTTGTGAAGAATTCAGTCAGCCAATGGGCATGGTTCATTTTCGGATTATCTGATGATTGTTCCCCGTCGATCTCCATCAACGGAGCCAGCACCTGATACAGTATCGTCTGGCTGCTTCCGCTTTTTAAAGACTCGCTCATGAGAATTCTGGCGCAGTCCCGATTCTGTTTGAGAAATTCCATGTACACGGATATCTTTTCAATTCCTTCAGCCCGGCTGTCATGCAGGATCTCATTGTATTCGTCAACAAATTTTGTAATGACAGCGTTTAGCAGATCTTCCTTGCTATTAAAGTGGTAGTAAATGAGAGATTTGGGTACACCGGCATTGGTTGCGATTTCCTCCATGCCTGTGGCGTCGTACCCTTTTTCCGCAAATAGTTGTTTTGCAGTCTTTATAATTAAGTCTTTTTTGCTTGCCCTTGCCATTGTGATCCCTCCAAAGTTGTACTGACTGGTCAGTATAATTATATGCCTGTAAAGGGGGACTGTCAAGCAAACTTTTACTGATGAGAAAGTTTCTGCTTGTGGAACGTTACAGTTCACTCCCCACCAGTGGCACCGCAGTCCGGTTCGGCCGGGCAGGCTTCCTCAGCCTTTCCAGTTCCGGTTTCGGGCATAAGAAGTTCTAAACGCGCAGAATTTTTCTAAAAACCAGGTGAAATTCCCAAACTCGCTGCGCTCAGACAAGTGGGAATTTTACCTGAACGAAAAATTTTGCGCGTTAAGAACTTCTAATACCCTGCAAAGTCACAGGAAAGGCTGAGGAAGCCTGCCCGGCCGAACCGGACTGCGGTGCCACTGGTGGGGAGTGAACTGTAACTGTGGAACAGTATGCGGAATACCTTGGGATCGCATACCATAAGAACCTGGATATCCAGCGTCTGATCCATAACCTTTTTGATGTAACAAGAATGAAGGGCGGTACAGTTGTTTACCGTATGGAATGGATATCCGCCTCCCGGCTGATGAGGGAGGCGGACTGCAAATATACGGAGCTGCCAGAAAACAATTGGCATAGGATAAAATACAAAAAATATTGCAGGAAAAGCCGTTTAAAGGGGCGATAATTTCTTCGGAATATGGTAGAATCAATATAACAGGCAAATTTTGCTGACAATCTGATTTGGAGGGGAAACTATGTCAAAGAGTACAGAGGTTCTGCGCATCTGCGAAGAAAAGGGAATCAGGATGATTGATTTCAAGATGACGGATTTAAACGGCCGTTGGAGACACATCACCATTCCGGTAGAACGGTTTGATGAAGAGATTTTTACGCAGGGGATTGGTTTTGATGGTTCGAACTATGGATATGCCCCGGTGGAAAAGAGTGATATGGTATTTATACCGGACCCCGAAACTGCTGTGGTGGATCCATTTACAGAGATTCCGACGCTGACCATGTGCGGAGACGTATGCGTCATAGGAAAGGAAAACAAGCCATTTGACCAGTATCCCAGGAATGTAAGCCTGCGGGCCATTCAATATATGAAGGAACAGGGGATCGCGGACCAGATGCTGATTGGGCCGGAATTCGAGTTCCATTTATTTGACAGTGTCAGCTACATGGTGGAACCGCAGCGAATGGCTTTTACCGTGGATACCAGGCAGGCGGCCTGGAACAGCGGCAGGGAGACGGCCGACAACAAAGGATTTCAAGTACCCGGAGGCGGCGGATATCATATCGCGGCGCCTCAGGATGCAGCCTATTCTTTAAGAAGCAGAATGTGTATGATGCTTCAGGAATGGGGCGTGGATGTAAAATACCATCACCATGAGGTAGGCGGTTCAGGGCAGATGGAGATCGAAGTGGAGCTTGGCGATATGGTGGATATGGCGGACAAGACCATGATTATCAAATACGTGATCCATAACGCTGCGGTTCAGGATGGAAGGACTGCTACCTTTATGCCGAAACCCATTTACAAAGAGGCCGGCAACGGAATGCATGTCCATATGCTGCTGATGAAAGACGGGGAGCCGGTTTTTTACGATGAGGATGGATATTCCGGTCTCAGTAAGACTGCACACTACTTTATAGGAGGACTGTTAAAACACGTCCCATCCTTATGTGCATTTACCAATCCGTCCACAAATTCCTTTAAGCGTCTTGTGCCTGGATACGAAGCGCCGGTGACCATCGGATATGCCACATCCAACCGAAGCGCCGTGATAAGGATTCCGGCTTATGCAAAGACTCCGAAGGCAAAACGGTTTGAACTGAGAAATCCGGATGCAACAGCGAATCCTTACTATGCATATGCGGCGATTCTGATGGCGGGACTCGATGGTATTCAGAATCAGATCGATCCGGAAAAACATGGCTGGGGGCCATTTGACTGTAATCTTTATGATCTTTCGGAGGAAGAAAAAGCAAAGATCCAGTCGCTGCCGAAGACATTAGATGAGGCGCTTAATGCTCTGGAGGCCGATCATGAATATCTGACAGCGGGAGGTGTGTTCCCGGAGCGCCTGATTGAGATATGGCTTAAGAAGAAAAGAGCGGAGAGCCGGGAACTGTCTCAGATTCCGCATCCGGCGGAATTCCAGAGGTATTTTGATTTGTAATCATTTGGTATTGCAGGAAGCTGCTTCAGTTATCCTGATTTATAGTGAAAATCTGCGGTTTCGGGTTTTCCCGGAACCGCTTTTTTGATTTTTTAAATAGTAGTGTTGGAGTATTTCATCCCTCCATTGCCGAAAGCATCCAATAAATGATAGAAGAAGCAGATAAAGCTTGAGATGGAACGAGGAAAGCAAATCATTGGGCTACTATCGGTATTGCCATTAATAATTATTATAGGTAACTTTGGTTTGACTAATCAAACACTAATGGAGGTTGATTGTAAAATAAAGTTGCCATATATTGATGTGTGTGAAAAAAATCGTGGGAGAATCAAATGAATAATAAAGCTATTATTATACTACTGGCAGTGAGTTTATGCGTTAGTGGATGCAGCCAAACGATAGTGACAGGCATTCCGGACTCAACGGATGCATTACCAGAAGAAATGACACAGCTCAGGGAGTCAGTACATGAGACAATCGAGACTGAAATGACGGCAGAGGAAACGATAAGGCAAAGGAACGTGGATACAGGTGATGGGGTGACTAAGGAGGCTGCAAAGGCATACTTAAACGTTATAGACCAGTTAATCTTATTACATGGAGAAGGTGCAATTGATCGTATGCCTTTCGACAATGGTGGGATTATGAATGGAACTGCAATTATCAGGTTGATTGATTTTGATGGCGATGGAAAACAAGAACTTTATTGTGCGTATGCTGGTGATTCGGAGCGTCAGGTGGTTGATCAGCAGGTAATCTATGGATATTCACCAGAACAGGGTCTGATGAATATCATGGGGCCATGCAGGATTAGTAATCCGGGAACAGATGTAAGTCCTGAAACAACGTTTCTGTATAAAGAAGGTAAAGTTTATCTTATGGAATCACAGGAAGGGAAGTTTACCCGTTACCTGACTGTTCGTGATAATGTATTAGTGGCAGAGTTGGAGTATGAAGATGGATGGAACAGTAACGGATTAACTGTCAATGGGAAATCTGTGACAGCAGAGGAGCTGGCAGACAGCATTTCTGAGATGGAGTCAGGAGGAGAGCAGAAAACAATCTATTATCTTCATTCAGCAGATGACAGCGAGCTGGCTGAGACTGTGAGAACCAGAGAATATATTGAATTACTGGCGGATAAATCAGAGCATAGCGCGCTTGATGTGGTGATTAACGCCACTGGCTGGCCGGAAGAAAAAACCGATTTGACACAGGTTAAAGCTTTTTTAGACATGGAAGATATCCGATATATGGGAACCTTCAACCAATCCCGGGAACGGATAGATATTACTCTGGAAGATGGAAGTATTATGCTGTTTTTGTCCGGGCGGGACTCTCAATGTGAGGAAAATGATTACCGTCTGATTCTGGCTGGGAATAAATTTGATAAGGCTGGATTCTGCGAAGTCCTGGAGAATGGATTTGATGTCAGTGGTGATATGGAGTACGGACTAAATACTTCAACTCAGCTTATTGATGAATTGTGTCTGTATGACTACAGTCAGACAGAACTCTCCATTTATCGTAACCTGATCTATGCGCGGCATGGCCGAATCTTTGAGGATCCGTTTCTTAATGCAGTATTTTCCTCAAATACATGGTATCTGCCCCGTTATGATGCAATGACGTTTGCCGAAAAGGAAGATCAGCTGCTGAGTGACATTGAGAAGGAAAATATAAAGCTGATTGTACAAAATGAAATTAACAGGGGCTATCGAAAGAAACCAGGACAAGAGTATGAATTGCCAGTTGCGATTGTGTCCGGATCATGGCATGATTTGGATGGAGATGGTATAAAGGAGAAGATCCAATTTCAGAGTGGTGATACGTCTGAATCAACTATTCATTATAGTGGATACAGGATACAAGTGGACAGCAGCATCGTCTGTGGGGAAGATAATGTATATAACTGGTTATACATAGCTAATCTGGATGGAAAACAAACACAGTTACTGGTGGGAGACAGAGTTGATGGTGATGATGGTTGGATTACTGCTTATAGTTATGTAAATGGAAAGATAAAGCAAGCGTGGGGAATACCAGGTTTTCCGGGGAATATTCAAATTACTGCTAAAGGTGTGTATACATATGAATATACCATCCATCTGCAATGTTGGATGACAAAACGTCTGTATCAAATGCAGGGCGGAAAAATGGAGGAAACAGAACGAGAGTTTTATGAACATGGTAATGAAGTGAAGGCGTTGATAGAGATTCCGACTTATGATAAAAAGGAGGGCAGTCTTAATGGGCCGGTCATTCAGACAGAAGATATAGTTGTGATTGTGGGAGGCGATAACCGTAAATGGATTTGTCTAAAAAAGAAAGTCTCCGGAGAAATCGGATGGATTAAAGTTGAAGGCTCCATATATATTCAGCCAGACGGGACTGAGATGCAGAATATGGATGTGTTTGAAGGATTGAATATTTTTGGATAAATTGCAGTTGTGAAAGAAATGAAAAAAATTAAAAAACATGTTGACTTTTGTCGGCTGCTTTGATATGATATATCTCGCCGCTGAAAACGGCGGCAAACTTTTCCAAAAATCTTCCAGCTGAACCGCTGAGAAAGTTTTGAAGAAAATGAAAAAAGTGGTTGACAAAAACAAATCACTGTGATAAGATATAAA